>NZ_JACJTO010000047.1 GCF_014698755.1 Aphanizomenon flos-aquae FACHB-1287
GGTTAATGCTATTACTGATGAAAATGCTCTCAATTGGTTTAATCATTGTGGATTGTTTTTTGACCCTATTTAGATAGCTATTCTTGTACTGGACTTGATATCAAACTGCTGTATCATTCAATTTTGACAGGTCTAACTCTGCCGTAACGGTAAAGGACTTATTTTTGTATTCAATAATCGAGCTTTCCGTTAAGCGTCCCATCCCACCATATAAGATTTGAGAGTTACCTGTTACCAATTGTGGACGACCTGCTATTTCAGCATTACTGCGTGTTGCCATTCGATCATCAAGGGGGATAACATTGTACTTAACAGCCTCAATCAACCATTGTCTTTGCAACTTTTCCAATTTCTCTTTATACTTGGGAGAATAGTCATTATCAACAAGTAGTAGATTGTTAGATTGAGTCCAATCTACGTCCGTTTTCAATTCGTATTCAAGTTCTGGATTTGTCTCTAGATTGATGTCGTCATCATACTCGTCACTTATTTTATAAAGTTCCCAAACATCTTTATCAAATGCAGGTATGTTAGCTTCACCTGTTTGCCAGGGGAGGCGGTGTTGGGTTACAGCAGTCCAACCCTTGTGATAAATCCCCCGATTACCTACCATCTCAAAATATTGGGTTTGGTGAGTACCTTTTAACCATGTTTTTTGGTCTTGTACCTCGGTGACATTTTTAAAAGAATCAGCCATACTCACCCCTTCCATGGGTTTTTGCATAACCCCATGCACAAAGGTCGGTTCAGGCAAGTTGGCGACTTCTAAAACCGTGGGAGCAACATCAATCACATGATGGAACTGAGAACGGATACGGCCTTCGATTGCATTTGCATCATATGGATCTGCATCAGATTGATGATAATTTGCGTTATTCGCAATCTTGTCAGGCCAATGAACAATACAAGCATTGCGAGTTCCTCCAAAGTGAGAAGCTACCTGTTTTGTCCATTGATAGGGTGTATTCATGGCATGAGCCCAACCTACTGCATAGTGGTTATAAGCATCCTCAGTACCTAAATTGTCTTTCTTGTCTATTAAGTATTTTTCATTTTCTAGATCATAACCTGTCAATGTGATCATTTCGTTAAAAGTACCTTGCTTGGAACCTTCCGCGGAAGCACCATTGTCGCCGATGATATAGTAGATGAGAGTATTATCGAGAACCTTTAATTCCGCTAAAGCGTCTACCAACAAACCCACATGATAGTCTGTGTGTTCTAAATAACCTGCATAAACTTCCATTTGTCGAGCAAGGACTGCCTTCATATCATCTGAAAACGAATCCCAAGCTGGAATCTGATTGTCCTTGTCTCCATATTCACCTCCGGGAGGGGCGCTTAATAAAGCATCATTTGGAATTATGCCTAACTCTTTTTGCTTCTTGAAAGTTGCTTCCCGTATCTCTTCCCAACCTTGATCAAATTTCCCCTTATAGTTATCAGCCCAGTCCTTTGGGACATGGTGAGGAGCATGACAAGCACCAGGAGCAAAGTACATGAAGAAAGGCTTATCAGGCATTAAGGATTTTTGCTGTTTTACCCACTTAATGGCTTTTTCAGTCATATCGGTAGTAAAATGGTATCCTTCTTCCGGGGTTTTTTCCGGTTCAACAGGAATAGTCCCTTCATAAATACCAGGATAATATTGGTTAGTCTCACCGCCAATAAACCCATAAAAGTATTCAAAACCAGCACCACCACTAGGCCAGCTAGTAAATGGACCCATAGGACTTGTTTCCCAAACAGGAACTTCGTGGCATTTACCAAACTGAGCGGTAGAATAGCCATTAAGTTTCAAAATTTCCGCCAAGGGAGCCGCTGTATTCGGACGTAAGCAATTGTTACCAGGTGCTGAGGTAGCCATTTCCGTAATCGCTCCAAAGCCTATGGAATGATGATTTCTTCCTGCTAGTAAGGCGGCACGGGTAGGAGCACAAAGGGCAGTGGTGTGAAAACGATTGTATAATAGTCCATTGGCGGCTAATCTTTCCGCTGTAAGGGTATTAATCGGTCCACCAAAGGCAGAAGATGCTCCAAAACCTACATCGTCTAGCAGAACAATAAGAACATTAGGTGCACCTTCGGGCGGACGTAAAGGAACAATGGGAGGGTATTTGGTATCGGGATCTTTGGCATCAAAGGTTGTTAAGCCTGGAGGAGTAATATCAGGAATAGGCAGAATATCGCGTGATGGTTTGTTTGTACCGTTGTTGCTGGCCATAAGGTTAATCCCTCTGTGTAGTTTTTAACGTGATTTGATGGTTTGCTTAACCCGTATTTTTGACAAAATTTGCAAAAAAGGGTCAAAAACCGCGAAATATCTATGTCATAAACAACTATTTCGCCAGTAGTTTTACTACCTTCCTAGAACTATATAGCCATTTATCGTTAATGAATATTCCAAAATTCCTACTTTTTCGTAGGTACAAAAAATGTCATTATTGGTTGTATAATTCAGTTTTTAGGCTTTATGCTCTCTCAAACTACAGATTACGTTAAATTACTAGCATTAATCTTTTCATCTAGCAAATACCATCATTAATCAAAATTTTCTTTGGTAGAATTATTAACCCGTTACGACACTATATGTCACGCTCTCGCCTAATTCATAAGTTAAAGTTATTAATTTTAATTTTTAAATAAGTTTTTTTGAAAAAAATTTTTTATTTTCAGGGTTTAGGCCGCTTTCGGTGTGGTACTATGGTTATAGTATTATAATGGAGTGTTTGCAAAATTTTTATTTAGGCACGAATTCCCATTATGATAATATCACCCCTCGCGCCGCAAGTCAACCGGTTAGAACCGAAAAAAACAAAATTTTTTTAATTTTTTAATTTTTTTTTAATTTTTTTGAAACTCGCAACCATTAACAGCAAGTTTTGTGATAGTGCAATGATAACACAAATGAATATCCTTTGACATACTCACCGACCTGAATCGTTTTGAATCTTTGGGTTGTCTTGCTAGTTTTTTCTGAAGTTTGCGAATTCCTATTTGATTTTGAATAATCGGGGCTTTGGGCTTTTTCTTCATTACTCATTATTGTGCTGATTGTTAATTAGTTTTCTTTTTAAAATTAGGGCGATCTGATTTTTTACCTTTGCGTTTCCCTTTTAGAGAATCAAAAAAGTTTTTATAGGCAACTAAATCTGCAACCGATTGTTGCAAAGGAATATTAGAAACTTCAGATAACCATTGCTGCTAAAATGAATTTTAAAGTGCTTTAGTTTAATGGTGAAGTAAATCACGTCCATGCACTGATTGAATATCCAGCTAAGTTATATGTTTCTCAAATGGTAAATGCTCTAAAATGCGTATCTAGTCGCAGATATGGACAAGCTGGATATAAAAACCCCACGAAGAATCTTTATGGAGTCCCAGTTATTTTGTCATTTTAGTCGGTGGTGTGCCACTAGAAATATTAAAAGAGTATATTAAGAATCAAGAAAAGCCGTTCTTCTAGGATGGGGCTTGTGCCCCATCTTTTCGGTTAATGTGTAAACAAACAAAAAATTAATTTCCATTTATGGTGCGTCAACGTTCTATTTTGTCACTGATTTTTGTATTATTAGCAACATTTTTGATTAGTTGTAATAGTCCTACTATTGCTACTGTACCACCATCTTATACAGCAGCGGAAGTTGCGAAAATTCAGGAATATGTTCCAGGAATTCAGATGGTACGCGATCGCTCTCCCGAACTCCAAAACCTAATTACAACAGGTGAATGGGTGAAAGTGGGTAATTTTATTCACGGACCGATGACAGAAGCTAGGTTAAATATGACTTATATCATTCCCAACCTAGCAAAACAAAACCAAGCTCAAGCCCGACAAATTAGCAAAGATTTGTTAAATGATCTAGTAAAAATAGATCAAGCTGCTGCTACGGGCAATACTAGCCTAGCTTTGAATAAATACCAAGAAGTTTTTGCCGATATTGACAAATTCTTAGAACTAGTTCCCGAAAAGACCACCTAAAACCAGGAGCGTAGGGGCATAGTCCCTACCTCCATAACTTAGGAGAAGACTGTGCAACTCCAGGCTACTTTCGAGTCTTGGGTCACAAAATGCTAGGGCAATAAAATGATAGGGTGGAGAGGAAGACTATTTATTCTTCACCCCTGACTCAAGCGCGAAAACCATGAATGTAGTAATTATCGGTTGTGGTGTGGTTGGGGCGGCGATCGCCTATGAACTCAGCCAAGTTAAAGGTTTAAATATCACTGTTTTTGAGCAAAAACAACCAGCACAAGGTTCTACCAGTGCCGCCCTCGGTGTATTAATGGGTATAATTAGCAGTAAAACCAAGGGTATTGCTTGGCGAATGCGAGAAAGTAGTATTCAACGCTATACAACCTTGATTCCTGAATTAGAAGCAATTACAGGGCGGAAAATCCCTTGTAATCGGCAAGGAATCGTTATGCTATTATCAGAAAATCTAGAGCGTCCCTTAGAAAGTGGCGTTGAAGTCCTCTCAGAATGGGAACAACTGCGAGAAATTCGTCAATCTCAAAGTTGGGAATTACAAATTTGGGATCAAGAACAACTCCAAAAATATTGTCCCCAAGTTAATGATCCGCAGATTATTGGCGCTGTCTATTCTCCCCAAGATCTACAATTAAATGCTACAGCTTTAACTTTAGCTTTAGTAGATGCTGCCCAACGCAATGGTGTAAATTTTAAATTTGGTGTCTCTGTTACGGGTACAGAAACTCCTCCTCCTCCCCCTCCAACTCCTTTACATATAAAAAAAGGATTGGGAGAAGCGCGTAAATGTAATTTTATTGAAACTACAGAGGGTAAAGTTACCGCCGATTGGTTTATCATGTCTGCGGGTTTAGGTTCAACGGCTTTAACCGCACAATTAGATCAGATAGTAAATATTCGTCCAGTCCTGGGACAAGCTTTATATCTGAGTTTAGGACATAGTTTAGGAAATCCCGATTTTCAACCGGTGATTACTGGTAATGATGTGCATATTGTCCCCATGGGAAATGGTGATTATTGGGTCGGTGCAACGGTAGAATTTCCTAACGAGCAAGATCAAATACCGCCAAATCAAGAATTATTAGCTGCTGTCAGACAACAGGCGATCGCTTTTACCCCAGATTTAGCCACCGCTAAGGTTCTCCGCACTTGGTCGGGATTGCGTCCCCGTCCCGAAGGTAGACCAGCGCCAATTATTGATAAATTACCGGGTTTTACTAATGTTCTTCTGGCTACGGGACACTATCGCAATGGTGTTCTACTCGCCCCAGCCACAGCTACAGCCATTCGAGAAATGATTTTACCTCAAGATTCTCATTCTTAGATTTTCCTATATTCCCAGCCCATCAGAACCCGGATTTCTTTAAGAAGTCTGGGCTCTGAAATACAGCAAACCCTAGATATGTACCCCATAATACCGGGAAGTGCTGTAACTAGCTAATGACTTTTTACTGTAATATTCTGTTTGCGGATAAACACTAATAATATTATTTCCAAATTCAAAAAATGTCCCTGTTTGTTCATGTTTAGAAAATTGCAAATGGGGATATTTAGCAGCTAATTCCTCAGCATTCATGACTTTAGCTGTGATTTTTTTGGGTAAATGTCCTGTCACACCAATATAAAATATTAGAGGAGAAATATTTTGTTGATAAGTTTGCTCAACAAATGCTACCAATTTTTTATAAGCTGTCGTCATAGCTGCAATTAAGTCTTCTCTATTGACAAATTTGCCATCATATTTAGCATATAATAAAAAGGCCAAACTATCATCACCAACTTGATTGAGAATTTCCCCGACTTTACCATTAATATTAATTCCCAAAAAGTCATCAAAAATCGGTTTCATCAAATCATCAACTTTAGTTAGTTTCATTCTCCCAGTAATGGCTTTTTGTCGGAAAGCGATATTTTGATTTAAACCCATTTCTAAAGTTGGTTTAGAAAATATCTCTCCAGTTTCTTGGTCATAAACTTCATATCTCCTTCCTAAAAATTGGTTAGCACTATATAATTTACTCAAATTGAGAATATCCTGATTACCAAAATCAATTTTATAACTGATATGAGTCTCAATTGTATTTGTATATTCTTGAGTTGTCGGGAAATTCAAATACAAATTTTTTGACAAATAATGTTGTTTTAATTCCTCTATTTGATTACTCACAAACACATCAGATTGATGACGTAAATAAGCAAATAAAATACTAGTAACAACCTTAATTTCTGCTAATTGATTAAACAACCCATCAATATTACCAAAATTTATATCAACAGGAACTAATGGTAAATTATCTAACCTGATTGTATACTCACAATTAAAATCAAACTTACCAGCAACAATTACACCCTTAGCTTTCAACAAATCAAACACTTTCTTATTACTGATTTTGATATTTAAAGCCGAAACATGAACCTTACCATCTTTAACAATGGTATAATTATTAAAATTATATAAATCATTAATCAATAAACCTGAAACTTCAATAATATCCGTATTATCTTCAGCTTTTACCAGCTTAACTTTCCGCCTTACCAACATATTAATAGTAGCAGTATTGCGATTTATAGAAAATACACCCATTTGTACAAAATCACCACCATAGATATCTTCAGTTTCCAAACAAGGAGTAATCAAATCACCATTAATATCTCTTACACCCCTCACCCGTTCAATACCAATTCTCTGATAATCTTCCTTTAAATCATGTAAATTCAAAATGATATTTTGACGATATACCGATAAAATTTGGATAACTTCCAACAGGGAAATCTTGTCATTTAACTTCAACATAAAACCCCCTAACTTTTATCAATTAAAAACCAGATTCCTCTCTCCGTGTCTCCGCGTCTCTGCGTGAGCAAAATCCATCTTTTTTCCATTATAGTATATTTGTACTAAAAAGTCAACTTATCCAAATCAAGACTAAGATAAAAATAGCTTTACACTTCTTCATAAAAACAAAACCATGGCGCGAGATTTACGGGGATTCATCAAAATTCTAGAAAAAAGAGGACAATTAAAGCGAATTTCGGCTTTAGTTGACCCGGACATGGAAATTGCGGAGATTTCCAACCGAATGCTGCAAAAAGGTGGTCCAGGCTTACTATTTGAAAACGTCAAAGGTGCATCTTTTCCCGTTGCGGTCAACTTAATGGGGACAGTAGAAAGGATATGCTGGGCCATGAACATGGAAAAACCAGAAGAATTAGAAACCCTGGGAAAGAAGTTGAGTATGCTTCAACAACCCAAACCACCAAAAAAGATTTCCCAAGCCATAGATTTTGGTAAAGTGTTATTTGACGTGGTGAAAGCCAAACCGGGACGGGACTTTTTCCCCCCTTGTCAACAGGTCGTAATTGAAGGCCAGGATTTAGATTTAAATAAGTTACCTTTAATACGTCCTTACCCGGGAGATGCCGGAAAGATAATTACGCTAGGATTAGTAATTACTAAGGATTGTGAGACGGGAATCCCCAATGTAGGAGTGTATCGTTTACAGCTACAATCTCCAAATACAATGACCGTACATTGGTTATCGGTACGGGGAGGAGCGAGACACTTGCGAAAAGCCGCAGAACGTGGTAAAAAGTTAGAAGTAGCGATCGCTCTGGGTGTAGATCCTTTAATCATCATGGCCGCAGCCACACCCATTCCTGTGGATTTATCAGAGTGGTTATTTGCTGGATTGTATGGCGGTTCTGGGGTCAATTTAGCCCGGTGTAAAACTGTAGATTTAGAAGTTCCCGCAGATTCCGAGTTCGTGTTAGAAGGGACAATTACACCTGGGGAAGTTTTACCAGATGGACCCTTTGGCGACCACATGGGATATTATGGCGGTGTGGAGGATTCCCCTTTGGTGCGGTTTCAGTGTATGACACACCGCAAAGACCCAGTTTATCTTACCACATTTAGCGGACTGCCACCCAAAGAAGAAGCAATGATGGCTATCGCTCTCAATCGGATTTACACCCCCATTTTACGCCAACAGGTATCAGAAATAGTTGATTTCTTCCTACCCATGGAAGCCTTGAGTTATAAAGCTGCAATTATTTCCATAGACAAGGCTTATCCTGGACAAGCACGACGGGCAGCTTTAGCGTTTTGGAGTGCGTTACCACAATTTACATACACTAAGTTTGTAATTGTCGTCGACAAGGATATCAATGTTCGTGATCCTCGTCAAGTGGTTTGGGCAATTAGTTCTAAAGTAGATCCTACCAGAGATGTATTTATTTTACCAAATACTCCCTTTGATACCTTAGATTTTGCCAGTGAAAAATTAGGTTTAGGTGGGAGAATGGGAATTGACGCTACCACAAAAATTCCTCCAGAAACCGAGCATGAATGGGGTAAACCGTTAAAATCAGATTTCGATGTTGCTAAAATGGTAGACACACGGTGGCAAGAATATGGTTTAGCCGATTTACAATTAGGAGAAGTTGATCCGAATTTGTTTGGTTATGATATGAAGTAATACCTAAACTTTCCCTTCTTCGTCAGAAGGGGGGTATTTTTTTTAAAATTGAAAATTTGGAGAACATAACCGGATATAAATCTCTCTTGTTTCATCCTTAAAAGCCCTTCTACCATGCATTACTCTTGTATTATCAATCATTAAAATATCTCCTTTTTTCCAGTCAATATTGGTAGTAATTCTCTCAGCAATTCCATTTAATTCATCCATAAGTTCATCAGAAATTTCCGAATCATCATCAAACTTCAGAACATCAGGATTTAACTGCATTGCTGGTAAAAGGCTATTAATAAAAACCTGATATTTTCCACATCTGCTAGGAATAACTACTGGACAAATATATTGAAGGAGAATTGATTGATCTTCATATATAGTAGTGTGTGTATCATTCATTTTACACATCTGTTCTAATTCATTAATATCATCAATTTTATATTTTTTTTGCCACTGTTCTTTATTCATTTTTGCGGTAAACTTTAGCCGCTTTTGACTGAATAATTCTCGAGTTGAATTACTGAGTTCTGCAAAAAATTGTCTACCATCACAAACCGTTGTTTCACCATTTTTTGCAGCGGGATTAGCACAAAAAAACCACAACATCAAGGGAATATTCTTTTGATAGTACATTTCTCCATGTAATTTAATATCTGTTTGGAAATCATTGACACTTAAAATGGTCTTATCATCATTAATTACCCTTCTATCAAAAGCACCACCTGTATAATCTAAAAAATTATTGCTGAATAAATTACTAAATTCTCTAAATATTTCAGTATCAGTAGTAAATCCTCTAAATAGTAAAACTCCATATTCTTTAAATAGACTAATAATTTTCTGTCCGATTTTTTCAGAAATTGGCTGTGTAATTAAATTCATATTAAATAAAAACTTTGATCAAAAAGTCAACTAATTTTTATCTACAATAATCATAAAAGTATTTTTGTGTCTTGATTGTCTATTATCAGGATTGCTTTTACCATCCCCATTAATATACAGGGATGGTTTATAGCTATAAATTAGCCTTCAACGATGATTTTACCAACCATACCAGCACCACGGTGAGGTTCGCAATAGAAGGTATAAGAACCAGGAGCAGCGTCAGCAGGGATAACGGTTGTTACTTTTTGTCCAGGACTCATTAATAACTTCTTGTGGGACAAAGATTTCGCTAAAGCAGCATTCTTGGTGGGGTTCTTCTTAGCGTCAAAGACAACATTGTGGGGAGGAACTTTATTGTTCTTCCATTCAATTGTATCACCAGCTTTAACAGTTAGCTTTTTAGGCTCAAATTGTAATAAGCCTCTATCAGTACCCAGTTTAATTGTATATGTTTCCGCAGATGCAGTGGGGGTAAACACAGCAAAGCTACCAAAAATTACAATAACTGTCAATAAAGCTAGGCTCAAACGTCTCAAAGTTGCTGCTATAGACTTCATACTTCCCTCCTAGGAAATAATTTTTATTGTTCTCCCCCTATTTTAAATACAATTAATGCCAAATATGACAACTTGTCATAGATTTATTTTTGTTAACTATCATCAGTAGCTATATTTTGGAGATTAGACAGGGGTAAAACGTTTATGATATCAGACTTTGGAGATTTTCCCCCCTGCTACAAATTTATATTTTTAAAGAGAGATTAGATTAAATAAATGTGAATATAAACACCTGAAAGTAATTAAAGTCACTATGTAAAGTCTGGAATTGCGCTTATGAACTATTACGGAAACAGGGTGAGAATTTTTACACAACAACTTGTATTACTTCTCTCTCTAATGAAGTACACACCAATTTATTCACAGTTACGGGGACTTGTTCCCTATTTTGATTGGGAAAATGTGACAGGCTATACTAACTGGATGATGTTTTTTGTCAATAGGTAACTCCTATGTAGTTTTGTGTAGGTTTTATATAGTAGGATATTGCACCTTAATTGTTCGGTTATACCACTTTCGGTCTTCACTCTAATCACGATAATCTCATAGATATAGAGTGCAAATGTCTAAATATAACCACCATTAGCTATTAAAGCAATCAGGAGGTGAAAACCTGTGTACGAATGGATTTTACCAAGTCTCAAAGAAGTCTTATCTGAAAATCAATTTCATAGCCCTGGTTGTTCCACGGCCAAAGCAGAACAGCAATGGCGTGTTAGTCTAGCAGCCACAGAGAATCTGCTGCGGACGACCTTAGCCACCACTGCCCATCATAACACAGGTTTGGTATTAGCTGCACCTACACCCTTATTTAGTCACCCCCAACTAACACAACAGTTACAAACAGTAACTTTTACAACTAGACCCTTTAATCCTTTGGCCTTAATGCCATTTATGATATCATCAGAAATGGGGGAGAATATTAATAATATAGAAACAAATACTTCTCATAATACTACTTTTCAAGAATCTATTTTACCTTTATTACCGGCTGACCCTTTGGGTGCGGAGCAGTTTTGTTTAATATTCACAGATAAATTTAGATTAGTTCTAGTTTTGGCAGAAGATTATAATGGTAAAAAAGAATTTTTGTTTTCTTTTGAACCAGAAGTAGTACAAAAAGCTTGGCAATCTTTAGGTGCTAGAGTAGTTTTAACTAATCCAGAATTATTTGCTGATTTAGATTTTAAGGTGCAAAATTATCCTTTAGTTCCACCAGATTATCATACCATAATTCAATTTAGTCAGTTATTACTTCAGGAATTAACTGTTACAGAAAATAATCCAGTTACACATAATTCATCACATTTTCATTTACCCAATCCACCGCCAAAAATTCCATCTCGTTCTGATGTTGAATTACTTCAAGCCTTTGCCCATGAAGTCCGCACTCCCTTAACAACAATTCGGATGCTAACAAAATTATTATTAAAACGGCAGGATTTACCAGTAAATGTAATTAGTCGTTTAGAAATTATTGATCATGAATGTACAGAGCAAATTGATAGAATGGAGTTATTATTTAAAGCTGCAGAATTAGAAAATTTATCACAACCTGTAAGATTTGCTAATTCTCAACTTACACCAATGTGTTTAGATGATATTTTAACCCAAAGTATTCCTCGTTGGCAACAGGCAGCAACTCGTCGTAATTTAACTTTAAATATAGTTTTACCGAAGCAATTACCCACAGTTATTAGTAATCCTGCTATGCTAGATCGGGTACTCACTGGTTTAATAGAGAATTTTACCCGTAGTTTACCTCCTGGTAGTTGTATTCAAGTGCAAGTAATGACCGCTGGTGATCAACTAAAATTACAATTATCTCCTCAATTTGATTGTCAAGATAAAAGTTACACGACAACGCCACCAATTCGTAAATCTTTAGGTCAATTATTAATGTTTCAGCCGGAAACCGGAGCAATTAGTTTAAATATGACTGCAACTAAGCATTTATTTCAAGCCATTGGTGGGAAATTGATTGTTCGTCAACGTCCTCAAAATGGGGAAGTATTGACAATTTTCTTACCTTTGGAAGTTAGTCACCAATTGTAAATACAGCAGATTTCTTGCAAATGAGGTACAAACTTGAATAATGAAACGCTTGTGGTGCTGGCATCTTGCCCGCCAATACTGTAATTCAATCAAATTAAACTCTTATAGTGCGGAGATCTTGCCCGCCAACACTGTAATTCAATCAAATGAAACTCTTATAGTGCGGATATCTTACCCGCCAATACTGTAATTCAATCAATGGAAATGTGCTTTATTTCACGCAGAGGCGCGGAGTCCTTTTGGGGAAACCCCACCCCTACAATATGGGAAATTAATTAATGTTGACTGTTTATTCTTTGCTGTAAAGCTGCTCGTGCTTGTTCTCTGTCGTCAAAATGGATTTTTTCAGTACCAATAATTTGATAATCTTCGTGACCTTTACCAGCTAATAATATACCGTCTCCAGGTTGAGCTTGTAAAATAGCGGTACGGATTGCAGTCGCGCGATCGCTGATAACGATTGGTTGTAATATATCAGGAATACCTGCCAATACATCTTCTAAGATCTTTTCCGGGTCTTCTGTGCGCGGATTATCTGATGTCAACACCGCTAAATCAGCCATTTCAGCAGCTATTTTACCCATTTTTGGGCGTTTAGTGCGATCACGATCACCTCCACAACCAAATACACAGATCATTTTACCAGGAATAAACGGCCGGGCAGCCTTGAGTAAATTCTCCAAACTATCGGGAGTATGGGCATAATCTACAATTACGCTAATATCTTGTTGTGGATGAATTTGCACCCGTTCCATGCGTCCAGGAACACCGGGAAACTCAGGAATGGCATTTGCTACCAATTGCAAATCTAACCCCAGGTGAATAACCGCTCCGACCGCAGCTAAAAGATTTTCTAAGTTATATTGACCAACCAAAGGAGAACTAAAATCTACATTTCCTTTGGGAGTATGTAAAATTCCACTAACACCATTTGGTTGATAACTTAAATCACTCATCCAAAAATCAGCGGTATAATCATTAACACTATAACTCCAAACCTGTTCTGGATTTAAAGAGGCAATTATCCGTTTACCATAAGCGTCCTCAGAGTTGATAATTGCCCGTCCTGAGAGATAATCAGGACCAAATAACAACGCTTTCGCGGCAAAATAGTCCTCCATATCCTTGTGATAGTCCAAATGGTCTTGGGTGAGATTAGTAAATACCCCTACATCAAAAGCACAACTTAAAACCCTACCCTGGTGTAAAGCGTGAGAACTGACCTCCATGACCCCAAGTTGACAACCAGCATTAATGGCTTTAGCTAATTGTTGTTGCAAATCCACAGCAAAAGGGGTGGTATTAACAGCGGTTTCTGCAAAACCAGGCCAGCGGGTGTAAAGTGTGCCTATCAACGCCGTCGGTAAATTAGCTTGAATTAGGAAATATTCGATTAAGTGAGTAGTGGTAGTTTTACCATTTGTCCCGGTAACACCCACCATTGTCAGTTTTTGTCCCGGATAACCATAAAAAGTTGCAGCTATTTGGGCGCAAGCTTTAATCATATTATCGGCACTAATCACCACAGATCCTGGTGAAGGCGGATTTTTCTGCATTGCTTCCGAAGAAACAATGGCCGCAACTGCACCAGCAGCCAAAGCACCCGGCCAAAACTCTCCACCATCTACTCTACTTCCTGGCATTCCTATAAATAAATCGCCCACAGTACAAGCATGGGAATTAGTTTTAAGTCCTTGAATATCAATATCCGGTATATTTATAGACTCAATCCCCTCTACAGTCGCTAATAATTCCCGTAATTTCATCTGGTGAACCTCGCCACAAGCTTATCTTGCGCTTATTTAAGCATTATTTTGTGATCTCAAGGGCTGCTATTTGATTTTTGTTCAGACTTAGTTTCCTTATTTTACCCCTTCCCTCTTGCTTATAGAGAAAAATTCTGGGTATATTTGTATAATTTAACATGAGGCAGAAATTCTGGCAATAATTGAGCAAATGCGCCTAGCAAGTTAAAATAGTTTTGGTGATAGCCTCTTCACTGTTCTTTACGAGGCTTTTATGGCAGCAAATATTACACAAATAGCCAAGTATCTAGATAATCTTGGTTGGGACTATCGTTTTGATGAAAAAGAAGACCGGATTATTACGGGTGTTGAAGCTGAAAATATTGATGATTTCCTGATAGTTGTCCAACTAGACGAGGAAGGGAAATTTTTCCGGCTATTTGCACCCCAGGTTTTGGCGGAAGTGAAAGACCATCCCCACAAAGATGCTATCCTGCAAACCATGCTGGCTATTTCTTGGGAAACCAAAATGCTGCAATGGGAATATGATCCATCCGATGGTGAAATCCGCGCTATTATTGAGTTTCCCCTGGAGGACTCCATACTCACCGAGAGACAATTTAACCGTTGTTTGAGCGGATTAATCCAAATTGTTGATACCATTGCCTTCCCGCGTTTGCAAGAGGTAATGGAGACAGGGGAAGACCCGGGAAATCTAGATTTAGGAGAAAGATTATTATTGAGTATTCAAGAACAAGCTCCTGGATTATTAGAACTCCTAGAAAAAGCCATGGAAGCGCGGAAAAAGCGGGGTAGTTTTGCCGATGAATAAAGCGGATCACCACTGAAATCGCTATACTGCAAAGTGATAACCTGATCATAATACTGAAATTTTGTAAGGCTGGATTTTTATGACATCCTATGCAACCTCCTCTGCTAAAGCAGAAATGAGTGAACTCCGGCGGTTAAAAAGCTTATTACCCCCAGAATTACAAAGCTGGGTAACAGTTGAAGGCACAACAGAGGTAAATCCATCTTTGATTCGTTGTGAAGAAATTGGTAAAGACCAAGTAGAAATTCAAATTGACTTGGTGAAATGGGACGCTCTAGCAATGGATCAACGGAATTTGCTGTTTTGGCACGAAGTTGCTCGCGTTCAAAATGACACGATTCCTAAGGACGGTTGGGAAATGGCGGCGCTGGCCATTGGTTTGGGTGGTGCTGTGGGTGAATTATGGGTACAGGATGGATTATTACTAGTATTAGCTATGGCCCTCTGTGGTGTTTCCGGTTGGCGGCTATATCAAAAAAATAATGGGGATAAACAAATTAAAGAATTGCTGGATGCTGACGAAAAAGCGATCGCTCTAGCAACCCGCTTTGGTTATAGTTTACCTAATGCTTATAAAAGTCTTGGTAGTGCTTTAAAAACCTTAGTAGAAAATACTCCTAGCAAACGTCAGCGTTCTCGATATGAGGCTAGACTTTCTGCTCTCAAACGTAGCGCCAATAAAGCTAAATCTAAATCTAGAAATGAGGAATCTGGACTTTGACACTCTCAAAGTCTCTGAGCTTTACGCTGGCCCGGTATTCCTAGAAAATCTTGGCAAATATTCCGCTAAAATTCGATTTTAGGGTTTTTCAATTGTCTGTATAAGGTACAAAGTTTTTTAGTTTTAGGAAACAGTGGTGTGTTGGCGATAACGTAATGCACCACGATAATATATTGCAACGGATTTTATCCTCATGCACCTGAAAATAAGTAGGTTAGTGTTAAAAATTGTCGTTAATGGTAAAATATTCACTATTGCCCTGTTCCCTTCTCTCAACTTCTCGGTTTAGCACACCAAGTACCCAAGAACCTATATTTTTATATTCAGAAAATTTTTACTAAAAATTCATCTATTTAACCCAATATTTAAACTTCATCAAACTTTGTTATGACGCTCATGGAAAATTTTTAAATTCTCTATTCCGTTGAATATTTTATAATTTGAAAAGTTGCAGATGACAAAAATACTTGAAGATCATCACTTACTTTTGCAACTCATAAAACTGCCCATTGTAACTTCTTAATAACTGTACTTTGGAAGACAATTATTTTTACAAATACCTCTAACTTAGTGTTAGAGACTAATTGTATGGTGGTGTGTAGCTTTTGTAAGTAAAGTCGGGGTTTCTCTACCCTTAATGGTATTGTATCTGACTTTTTATTCATAGATTTTCTGGTGGAGGCTAGGAAATTTAAAATCTATACAAAACTCGGTGCACCTTAATATCTAGAATCCTCTTACCTTTATAGGTTAGAAGATTCATCATCAAGATTAAAGATAAGGTTAGTTGTTTTTCTAAGAGAAAGTAACATTTAGCAAATTAGATAATATATGGCCACTAAAGTTCAGAGTTTTATGAGTAGTCAACCCTCCGTAGACTTTCCGGTTACTTACTCGGAAAACACAGTAAACTTGCAAGTTACAGCGAGGTTAACTATACTTGAAGCCGTTAGTTTTAAGCAAATTTGTCAAAACTTAATTGAAACAGATTCACCACCTGGAGAAATTTTTATTGATTTCCAAAATACTATTTTCATGGATAGTAGTGGTTTAGGTTCTTTAGTTAGTAACTTTAAAAGTTCTCAAGAAAAGGGAATTAAAGTCACACTGCGTCATGTTACTCCCCAAGTAATGGCAGTTTTAAATCTAACGGGACTAGATCAGGTGTTTTTCATTGAGTCTTCTCATAACCCCCCACTAATAATAACAGATAACATTACAAACTCAGGAAAAAATAATTCTCGTCAAGTAGATCCACTTCCTCAAACTCATAATTCTGTAGCATCTTGGATGAAACGAGTTATTGATATTATGGGAGCATTAGTTGGGTTAGTAATTACATTTGTTTTGTTTATTCCTATAGCAATCGCTATTCAAATTGATGATCCCGGTCCGATTTTATTTAAACAAATCCGTTGTGGTTGGATGGGTAAAAGATTTACAATTTGGAAATTTCGGTCTATGTGTGTAGATGCTGAAGCTAAAAAATCTCAAATCAAAAACCAAGTAGAAGGCGCTTTTTTTAAAAATGATCATGATCCGAGAATTACTAAAGTAGGTAAATTTTTACGCCGTACCAGTCTTGATGAACTACCTCAATTTTGGAATGTTCTCAAAGGAGAAATGAGTTTAGTCGGAACTCGACCACCGACACCTGATGAAGTAGAACGCTACGAAGTACCAGAATGGCAACGTTTGGATGTTAAACCTGGTATGACTGGTGAATGGCAAGTTAATGGACGCTCTAAAGTTCGGAGTTTTGAAGATGTGATTCGCTTAGATCTACGATATCAGCAAAATTGGACTTTAGTTTACGATTTAAAGTTGATTTTCAAAACCATCACCATTTTGTTTAATAAAAACAGTGGGGCTGTTTAGGTTACTAAATTTACCAAATTTATTTATTAAATTTACTCAAGTCGATTGGTGACTTGGGTTTATTTTTATGGAGGGAATAGAAAAATCTTTTTTCGTTCCCTTTCTGCATCAACTAATCAACTGTAGAATATGTTACTATTGAGAGAAAACTTATTCATCAATTGCAGTTCCGAATATTTGTGAGCAAGTTGAATAAGTATTTGCTTTCGTGAAAAAATACATGAGGTTGAATGACTGAATCTTTAAGAGGAAATTTCCCATTGACAAAGAACGCTGTGAGCATATCTAAAACTGACACAGAAGCTACAAGCAAAAATTTAGCTTTAACCATTGCTGAGGCGGCTTTAGACCGCAAAGCTGTGGAGATTATCTTGCTTGACGTGGCTGAGGTTTCTTACCTGTCTGATTACTTTGTGATGATGACAGGTTACTCTAAGGTGCAAGTAAGAGCCATTGCTGAGGCAATTGAAGGACAGGTGGAAATTGACTGGCAACGACGACCGCTAAGAACGGAAGGAAAAGCGGAAGGAACTTGGGTACTTCAAGATTATGGTGATGTTATTGTCCATATCATGATGCCAAGGGAACGGGAGTTTTATAATTTAGAGGCGTTCTGGGGACACGCGGAACGTATTTTTATACCAAACTCCCATGGCACTGGGGGTTAAGCGATATGATGGGATCCTCCCTAGAGAATTGCCCAGTTCCTACAGAACAACAACCCCTGAATGAGTACGAAGAGCTAAAAAATGACTGGCTATTTCGAGATAGTATTTTAAGCTGGGGTAAGTACACCAAGACAATTTTTTGGTTTTGGGCTTGGTCTTGGTTAGTGGCAGGACCCGTGGCAGCTTCTAGCTTCCCCCCCCAAAAGCAGATTTTTAATTTTCTGCTTTGTGGATCTGCTGCTGCCAGTGTCACGGTAGTGCTAGTCTTGATTAGGTTATATTTAGGTTGGTATTATGTGCGCGATCGCCTTTACAGTACCACTGTTTTCTATGAAGAATCAGGTTGGTATGACGGACAAATCTGGACTAAACCTCAATCGGTCATTACCCGCGATCGCTTAATTGTTACCTACGAAATTAACCCCATTTTCCAACGCTTACAAATAACCTTTGGTGCTTTGGTTCTTATGTATCTTATTGGTACTATAGTTTGGCATTTTCTGTAAATAGTCATTGGTTAGTAATCGTTAGTCATTAGTTATATTAAAACAACTGACCGCTGACCACTAACAACTGACCACTGACCACTGACCACTAACAACTGACAACTGACAACTGACAACTGACAACTGACCACTGACCACTGACAACTGACAACTGACCACTAACAACTGACAACTGACAACTGACCACTGACAACTGACCACTGACAATTCACAAAGTAGATATAAACCCATGACAATGGGAAAAAGAACTCAAGCCGCAGCCCTGGAAGTCCGGTTACTGCGAGAAGGTATTATTGAATCTCGGCATATAGCCCAGGCTGTAGTTAGCGACGACCGAGGACGGATACTTTCCGTTGCAGGCAACGCTGAAACTACCGCATTTGTCCGTTCTGCCCTCAAACCATTTCAGGCACTGGCTATTACTAGCACAGGCACATTAGAACGCTATGGTTTAAGCGATAGAGACTTGGCCATTATCACCAGTTCCCATCAAGGTACCATGGAACAGGTGAGACAGGTATTTAACATTTTGTGGCGGGCAGATATTGATGTTAATGCTCTGCATTGTCCAATCCCCCAAGGTAAATATAGTCCTCTAGAATATAACTGTTCTGGTAAACACGCGGGAATGTTAGCTGTTTGTCAGCAACGACATTGGCCTTTAAATAACTATTTAGATCGGAAACACCCAGTTCAGCAGTTAATTATCTCGAAAGTAGCAGAATTGCTGCGAATGCCAGCAGAAGAATTTCTCACGGCTCATGATGACTGTGGTGCACCCACGTATCTAATGCAACTCAGTCAAATGGCTTCTTTATATGCTATGCTTGCTTCTAGTAATAGTCTGGATATGGAACGTATCGTTCGCGCCATGAACCATCACCCTACAATGGTGGCAGGTGAAGGAAAATTTGATACAGAGTTAATGCGCTTAACTCCGGGTGAATTAGTTAGCAAATCTGGTGCAGAAGGTGTACAGTGTATTAGCAGACTCGGAGAAGGCATGGGATTAGCTATTAAAATTATGGATGGATCAAAACGTGCCAAGGGTGCTGTAGCTATTCACCTCCTCCAACAAATGGGTTGGATTAGTCCCAGTATTGCCCAAAGTCTTTCCGAGAAATTCATGAACCTGGGGAAATACAAGCGTTTGGAAGTAATTGGAGAATTATCGCTTTTATAGTTGACAAACTTTTGACTTTGCGTTATATTAAAGAAGTCGAGAGGAAAGCGACAAAAGCGACGCGGGATAGAGCAGCCTGGTAGCTCGTCGGGCTCATAACCCGAAGGTCAGTGGTTCAAATCCACTTCCCGCCACCAAATAAAAAATTAATCTCTGTAATCTTTTAAGATTATGGAGATTTGTTTTATTAAGAAAAAAGTGATAATTTGACCTCATTATTTCGGTCTATTGAAGACAATAGAATAAGTTAGTGGCTTATTTAAGAAAATGTTGATTTGATAGTTATTTATGGCTAAGGTTTTGGTAGGATAGTATGAAAAAATGACTATCGTATAAATTAGTCAGTCAAATTTTTCCTGTAACCTAGAAAAATAATAGCACATTCTTTAATTAAATTTCGGTTTTTGATTGGGGTTCAATGTGAATAAGAAAGTAAGAAGTTTTACCTAGAAATTGGACTTTGGCTATTAAGTCGTTTTCATATTTGTCTGCTGTGGTAACATCTGTAAATAATTCTTTGTCTAGTAGATACTGAGTTGGTATCTAGATATTTGAGAATTTCGGGAAAGAATAGTTCATAAATTATATAAAAAATTTGGATATCAGTTCTTTAAATAAGCGGTCATGATCTATTTTTTCGCTGATGTTTTTGTTACATAGATTCTCTGGTTATTTTTTGTAAGCAACAATCAAGAACTACCCCAAGGAAAGGAAAAACCTAATTGGATCAAAAAGACGGAGCTATAACTCATAAAAGGGGAAATTTTTTCTTTTTCATGAACAGCAATAACAGAGCAATAAGAGAGAAATAATTTTTCACCCTTATTTGTCTGTGTTCTATGTATTCTGGAGTAGTTATTTTTAAATTCCTCTTGCGTAAGAGGATATTTATTACTGACTACCAGACTTTGAAAATTACAGTTTACCAGATCAATGGACTGCTAGAGTCGGATAAGCTAGTAAAGAAGATCATTAAAAACTTACCAAATATTTCAACAGACTAACTACATTGTAACTGAACTATGTTTGATGCACTATCTGACCGTTTAGAATCCGCCTGGAAAAAACTACGAGGACAGGATAAAATATCAAAATCCAACATTCAAGACGCTTTACGGGAAGTGCGTCGGGCTTTGTTGGAAGCAGATGTTAATCTTCAAGTCGTTAAAGATTTTATTAGCGAAGTCGAGGCCAAAGCACAAGGGGCTGAAGTTATTAGCGGTGTACGTCCTGACCAACAATTCATCAAAATTGTTTATGATGAACTGGTGCGGGTCATGGGAGAGGAAAATGTTCCTCTAGCAGAAGTTACGGGTAAAACCACCGTTGTGTTAATGGCTGGTTTACAAGGGACAGGGAAAACCACGGCTACAGCTAAATTAGCTTTGCATTTACGGAAACAAGACCGTAGTTGTCTGCTAGTGGCTACAGATATATATCGTCCCGCAGCAATTGATCAATTAATCACTCTGGGTAAGCAAATTGACGTACCAGTTTTTGAACTGGGAATTGCAGCAGACCCCGTAGAAATCGCCCGTCAGGGTGTCGAACGCGCTAGAGCAGAAGGTATAAATACAGTAATTATTGATACTGCTGGACGTTTGCAAATTGACGAAGGGATGATGGCGGAATTAGCCCGCATTAAAGCGGTAGCTGAACCCGACGAAACCTTGTTGGTAGTGGACGCAATGACGGGGCAAGAGGCGGCAAATCTAACACGCACCTTCCATGATCAAATTGGAATTACAGGGGCAATCCTGACCAAAATGGACGGGGATAGCCGAGGTGGTGCAGCGTTATCTGTGCGGCAAATTTCCGGCGCGCCCATTAAATTTGTGGGTGTGGGGGAAAAAGTCGAGGCCCTGCAACCATTCTACCCGGAACGGATGGCTTCGCGGATTTTGGGCATGGGGGATGTTCTCACTTTAGTAGAAAAAGCCCAAGAAGAGATAGATTTGGCAGACGCGGAGAAAATGCAGGAGAAAATCTTATCAGCGAAATTTGATTTTACTGACTTTCTCAAGCAAATGCGGTTGTTGAAAAATATGGGGTCATTAGGTGGAATCATGAAGATGATTCCGGGTATGAACAAGCTTTCTGATGACCAGTTAAAGCAGGGAGAAACCCAGTTAAAACGCTGTGAAGCGATGATCAATTCCATGACTGGAAAAGAGAGACGTGATCCAGATTTATTATCTAGTTCTCCCAGTCGGAGAAAGAGAATAGCGGCTGGTTCTGGATATAGAGAAGCGGATGTAAGCAAACTAGTGGCGGACTTTCAAAAAATGCGATCGCTCATGCAGCAAATGGGACAGGGTGGCATTCCCGGTATGCCAGGAATGTTTGGCGGTGGAAATCCTTTAGCCGCAGGAAATAGTCCTTCAGCAGGCTGGCGCGGTTATCCTGGTGGTGCACCACCAGCGAAGAAAAAGAAGGAGAAAAAGAAAAAAGGTTTTGGCACTCTTTAAAATTTAAGCACAAAATCCCGGATTTTTTCAAGAAGTCTGGGATCTGACAAGTGCAATCACTACGGTTTTTGCGTAGGTTCTCAAAAACGTAAAGCGATCGCAAATGGCTATAATTGTGAATATATTCACCAGTGCCACTGCTTGTGTTCAAAACTTTATTTACCTTTGGTAAAATGGAGATTCAGATATGGTACAGCAACTTACACCACCGGAAATCAAACCAGAAATCATCTACCCTGATAGTGATGGCAACCTTATGTCTGATAATACCAAACAATATGAATGGATTGTTAAAATTAAAGAAAATTTAGAAATATTATTCGCACCAAACGATGATGTATTTATAGCTGGTGATTTACTTTGGTATCCTGTAGAAGGAAGTGTAAAAACCCAACAAGCACCTGATGTTATGGTGGTGTTTGGAAGACCCAAAGGTGATAGAGGTTCTTATAAACAATGGCAAGCCGACTACTGACTACTGACATATTTTAGTTATAATTGCGCCAAATACCTACTAAAGAACCTTGCACCTCTACTTGCGTTGCTGATACTTCTATGGGATGATAATTTCGATTTGCCGGTTTGAGGGTGACAAGATCATCATGGCGATAAAAA
Source organism: Aphanizomenon flos-aquae FACHB-1287 (assembly GCF_014698755.1). Lineage (GTDB taxonomy): Bacteria > Cyanobacteriota > Cyanobacteriia > Cyanobacteriales > Nostocaceae > Dolichospermum > Dolichospermum flosaquae. The sequence goes on from NZ_JACJTO010000047.1 coordinate 22,577, forward strand.
CGTTTTAAGGTTGTTCCATGTCCTTCCACTCTTGCAGCCACGATAGTTCCGTTTTTTAACTGATTAGGTTCAGCTACAGGGCGTAAAAATACCACATCACCATCTGCTATTAAATCCTCAATCATACTATCCCCAGCAACCCGTAAAGCATAGCTTTGGGGAGGTAATGCTAAATTGGCTAAATCCATAAGTTCTACCGCGTCTGTGAACGGTTCTATCAAGCCACCTGCGGCAATAGTCCCTAAAATTGGTACACCTTGTTTAACAGAATGAAGTATCCGCAGAGTTCTCGCCCTCCCTTCATTCCAGCCAATGTAGCCCTTATTACGTAAATGTTCCAAACGACTTTGAATGGGTGCAGGAGATTTCAAATTCATCCCTTCCATCATTTGGCGAATTGAGGGAGAATATTGATTTAATCTGATATATTCTACCAACCATTCATATAGTTCTCTTTGCGGATCTGTGAGACGTTCCATAATTTTTTTGGGAAGTAAATAATAAATGTCCCTAGAACATTGGTACTACAAAATTCTTCCCTTCACAAGCTTTTATTAAAAATTCATGGTAATTGGTAAATAATAGGCAAGAGGTAAGAGGGAGTACATAAGAATTTCACCAATTACCAATTACCAATTACCAATACTGTTATTTTGCCCCAAGAATACTTGCAAGTAAAGCCTTTTGAGCGTGTAGGCGATTTTCTGCTTGATCCCAAACCCGTGATTGTGAACCCTCAATTACATCTTCAGTAATTTCTTCACCACGATGTGCCGGTAAACAGTGTAAAACAATTGCTTCTGGATCTGCAAGACTTAATAATTGTTGAGAAATTTGATAGGGTTGAAAAACGGGGAAACGGTTATTTGCCTGTGTTTCCTGTCCCATACTTGCCCAAACATCAGTATAAAGTACAGATGCACCTTTAGCCGCTGCTTCGGGATCATGGGTGAGGACAACTTCAGTTTGATTATTAGCTATTTGCCTAGTTTTTTCCACAATTTCCGCATCTGGGGCATATCCTGACGGAAAAGCAATTCTCACATTCATTCCCACCAAAGCACAACCCAACATGAGGGAATTAGCGACATTATTACCATCACCGACATAGGTTAATGTTAAACCTGCCAAAGTTCCAAATTTTTCTTGAATGGTGAGTAAATCAGCCAATATTTGACAAGGATGTTCTAAATCAGTGAGGGCATTAATTACGGGAATCTTCGCATATTTTGCAAAAGTTTCCAACTCCTGTTGAGCAAAGGTGCGAATTGCTAAAACATCCAAATAACGATCTAACACCCTAGCAGTATCCTGGATAGGTTCTCCTCGACTTACCTGGGTGACATTGGGGTGAAGATCAATTACCTGTCCCCCCAGTTGATACATTGCTACCGTAAAACTAACTCTAGTGCGTGTTGAAGCTTTGGAGAACAACAAACCCAAAACTTGATGACAATGCAACTTGAGTTTTCCCAACTTTAGTTGAGTAGCTAATTCCAGAAGCTCTTGCAGTTCCGCAGAACTCAGATCCGCTAGACTTAATAAATCTCTACCTATCAATGCTGCCATGCTGGATTATCTATAAAGAACAAATGTTTTCGCACCTTTGTCTGGCAGGGTCACAAGAAATACTCTAGTTGCACTGTACCAAATATTTTGGCCTCAATCTACAAGATAACGGCTAGTTTTACCGATATTTGACAACCAGAAAATATCTTAAAAATATTTTTGCTTACCCCCTAGACAAATCATATCCCTATGCTATAATATGAAATCGGTGAGGCAATTAAAAACTTTCTTACCGAAATCGCCAGCATAGCACAGTGGTAGTGCATCCGACTTGTAATCGGAAGGTCGTAGGTTCAAATCCAACTGCTGGCCTTTTTTCCCATGACAAGGATGAAATTTTCTTGCATAAATTAATGGTATCATCCAGAATTCAAGAAACTTGAGAATCTTGGATAGAGAAAGAAAATAGTAGTCTTAAAAAAAGAATTGGTATATCAAAGGAAGCAATTACAGCCCATTTAGAAAGAAAATATTATTTAAGTATATCTACACTAATGCCACAAGTTGAAGGATTATTAAAAGATGCAGTAAAAAAGGCTAACATTAAAGTTAACTTAAGTCCCCGTTGGGATGCTGGGAATAAAACTGATATATTAGAGGAAGATGGGCGAGTTGCTGAAATTATGTCTGAGATTAAAGCAATTTTGGAGCAGTGACAATGTTAGGTTTACTAGAAAAGTTGAGTTGCTGGGAAGAATTAACAAGTCAATCAGCATTAGATAATGTTGATTCTGACCAAATTTTACTGATGAATGGGATTAACTGGAATATATATGAGACAATGTTACAGCGATTTGAAAATACCTCTCATTATCGGTTTAAATATTTAGAAGGTACTTTAGAAATAATGTCTCCTAGTCGTCGTCATGAGTTTGATAAAAAGATTATTGCTTTATTATTAGAAACTTATTTTATGGAAAAGGATATTGATTTTTATCCTTTAGGTTCAACTACTTTTAGAAAGGAAGCAGCCGCTAGAGGTATTGAACCAGATGAATGTTATTGTTTTGATTCAGAAAAATCTGTTCCTGATTTGGCTGTTGAGGTGGTTGTAACGAGTGGGGGAATTGATGATTTATTAATTTATCAAGGTTTGGGTGTACCGGAAGTTTGGTTTTGGCAAAATCATCAATTTTCCTTATATTTTCTGCGGGGTAATAAGTATGAGAAAATATCTAAAAGTGAATTTTTGCCCGATTTAGATTTAACTCTGTTGACAAGTTTGCTTTTGTCTGGTGAAAAACCAAAAGATTTAATCTCAAAGTTCCGTGAAAACATCCGTAGGGGCAATTCATGAATTACCCCTACAAATATACAAATAATATGAATGAAGTTTATCCTTATCTTCGCCTACCTCGACGAACTCCAAACTAAAATAGACCTTAAAGGGTGACAAGGCGACTCCACATAACAAGCAGCGCAAAGCCACCCCCTGCGGTATTTCTAAGAGAGATTGCGCGAAACTCACCTTAAACAACGAATTGCTTCTAATAACCCTCTAGCTTTATTCAAAGTTTCCTCATATTCTTTTTCCGGGTCAGAATCAGCCACCAAACCCGCACCAGCTTGGACAGTCACCGTCTGATTATATAATACCATAGTTCTGATGGCGATCGCACAATTCAATTGTCCTTCAAAATCATAATATCCATAGACACCGGAATACACACCTCGGCGACTTGATTCTAACTGATTAATTATTTCCATAGCCCTGATTTTAGGCGCGCCGCTGACGGTCCCTGCGGGAAAACAAGCTTTGAGTAAATCCCATGCAGTTTTACCAGGTGCTAATTTACCCACTACATTACTGACAATGTGCATAACATGAGAGTAGCGTTCCACAATCATTAATTCATCAACCTTTACACTACCGCTGCTGCACACTCGCCCTAAATCATTGCGTCCTAAATCAACTAACATGACGTGTTCGGCGATTTCCTTGGGGTCTTGGAGTAAATCAGCAGCTAAAGCAGTATCTTCCTTTGTTGTTTTCCCTCTTGGTCTAGTTCCCGCAATGGGACGGACTGTAGCGATTATTTCCCCTTCATCATTGCATTCTGCTTTCACCATGACTTCGGGACTAGAACCGATAATTTGCCAGTCTTGGAAGTTAAAATAAGCCATGTAAGGTGAAGGATTGATTTGCCGCAGAGAGCGATACAAAGCGAATGGATTGCCTGTATACTCTGTGGATAAGCGTTGAGAAACGACAACCTGGAAGATATCACCAGCTTTGATATGTGCTTTAGCTTTTTCCACACTGGTACAAAATTCTGCACGGGTAAAGTTGCTAGTATAGTCCTCTATGCCCGCTTTAGGCTGGTTTCCGGGGGCTGTCCAAGATATTTTGGTGTTTTCTGGTGCTAGAGGCAAAGATAGCTTTCTGACCATTTCCTCAAGGCGATCGCTTGCCTTTTGATATGCTACCTTTAAATCAGTTGAATTACGTAAATCTGCGTAGGCGATCGCCCAAATTTTCCGTTTTACCTGGTCAAAAATCAATAACTGATCTACCTGCATCCATAATCCATCAGGGATATTGCGCTGATCTTGAGCATGAATTGGTACACGCGGCTCAATCCAATTTATTAATTCATAACCCCAAAACCCAAATAAACCGCCAATTCCCGAAGGTAATTCTGGTAATTTTACTGGGTGATAAGGTGCTAAACATTCAGATAAAACTGTAAAAGGATCACCTGTAAAAACTTGCTGAGAACCATCTCGATGGGTTTGGGTGGTTTGATTACCCCTTGCTTCCAAAATCCATAAAGGATCACAACCCAATAAACTATAACGGCCTACGGTTTCTCCACCTTCCACCGATTCCAGCAAAAAGCTATAAGGTTGATCTGCACAGACTTTATACCAAGCAGATACGGGTGTATCTAAATCGGCTATCCATTCCTGATACAATGGGACAAAATTACCTTGAATAGTCAGCTTTTGAAACTGGTCGAAATCGGGGAAAATCATAAATAATTAGCAATTAGAAATTAGAAATTAAAAATTTGCAACAAGCTTTTTGTCATGGGTAAGGAGACAAAGTTTTTTCCCCTTACCCATTACCCATTACCTACTAGCTAAGGATTAAGCGTCGTGAGTAGCTTTACCGCTGAACTTGATTTGTGCAGGGTTGGGGTTTTGACCGATTCTGCGGGGTACGTGACGAACCATAGAACGTCCAGCATTTACCTTTTCAGGGAAGACACCATCAGCAGGGTGAATCATAGTGGTTTCGCCACTTGGTAAAATGCGGTAAACCTTGTAGTCGGTGATTTTGAATTTGCGAAGTTGCGCTCCTAAAGCAATACCGTACTCTTTGCGAGCAATGTAAAGCAGGTTTTCGCCCTTCACCATTTTAGCCGCGCCACCGGTGGGCATTTCAAAGACTTGCTCTTTAGGGCTTGTCCAGGTAATAGCGTACTTTTCTTCTACTTGGGCTTTTGTGAGTAGACCACCAGTGCTGCCACCAAAGATTGGGGTTTTTCCCGTGAGAGTTGCCATAATAAACTATCTCTTGTAGGTTTTTACGGCATACTAACATCGGATCTCGACTTATGTTGCGATCGCGTTATAGACTGTAACAGTTTTTAGTGATTGGTTCGTTGTCAGTGGTTAGTTGTCAGTTGTCATTGGTCAGTGGTTCGTTGTCAGTGGTTGGTGGTTGGTGGTCAGTGGTAATCACTCTTAACCATTAACCATTATTTCGTCAATTGTCAATTATTCCCCTAGCTATCTTGTACAATGGGAATTGTAAAATGGAGGTGGGTGCCTTGGTTTTTGCCTGGGGATTCCGCCCAAATTTTGCCCTTCCAGCCATTGACAATTTGCCGACAAATTGCTAAACCCAGTCCAGTTCCCCCAGTAGTTCGTCGTAATGCCCCTTCCTCTTGATAAAAGCGGTCAAAAATTATTTCTAGGGAATTGGGTTCAATTCCTCGCCCTGTATCGGATATAATTACTTCTAGCATCTCCTGACCATCGCTAATAGCTTTAACAGTAATCTGCCCTGAAGAGGGAGTAAATTTACAAGCATTATCTATAAGTTTGGCTAATACTTCCACTAACCAATCACCGTCAGCCCTAACTAAAGGTAAGTTTTTGGAAATTTGGGTTTTAATTTGTGGTATCTTGCCTTGGTTAGAGTGTATCCGTAAGCGACCAAGGGATAAATCTACACATTCTTGGATGGTTAATGATTCAGGATGCCATTCTACCTGGCCACTTTCTAAATTAGAAAGGGTTAAAAAGTCTTGTACTAGTTTTCGCATTCTTTCCGAGTCAGAAAGGGCTGTATTCAACATGATCTGTTGCAATTCCCAAGGCATATCCGGTTCGGTGGCCAAGCTTTCTAAACAAACTTGAATGGTAGATAATGGGGTGCGGAGTTCGTGTCCAGTAATGGCAATTAAATTACTGCGGGTGCGGTCTAAGGCTTCTAGTTGTTGGTTGAGTTCTTCTAAATTGGCAAAAGATTCAGCTTGAATCAGGGCTGCACCAATTTGGGTAGCGATCGCCCTAACTAAGTCTAACTCCCCAGGTTGCCATTCATGGGGGGGGAAATGGCAATCATGTAACTCCACAATTCCCAAAAGTCGCCCTTGATATAACACAGGTTCTATTAACCAAGAACGCACGCCAAACTGCCTCACAATTGACGATAAGACGGGTGATTTGTTGATTTGATCATCTGCTAGGGTGTCAGCCACACTTATGCCCTCAAGCTGTCGTAGTGCTTGCTGAAATAGGGGATTGTGTTCTAACTCCCAATTTTGTCCCAGAATAGATGCGACATCAGAATTGAGAAATTCATGTTCAATGATCGCTTTAGTATCTGTGGATTGGGCGCGATAAATTAGACAACGACAGGCTTCTAAATGTTTTCCTAATTCTTGGGCTGCTACTTGGAGAATTTCCCAGGGATCAAGCGATCGCCTAATTGCTGTACTAATCGAATTTACCAACCGATCTTTCCGAGCTTGAACAGCAATGGATCGGTATGCTTTATGTAGTTTATACTGACTAGCTTGTAAATAAGCCACCAATCTCTGTACAAATGGGTCTATATCAATACCATAAATATGTTCATCAATAACATTAACTTTTAACTTGTTTGTTAATTCCCTAATCCCTAACCTGTTTAATACTTCATCAATTTTATCCGCCAAATCCGGTCTATAAGCCTGAATTCTATCTAATAACAATTGAGCAGCTTTTAAGCATACCCCCTTTTCCGATGTCCAAATTCCCTCAAATCTTCGCGCTGTATCTATATCCAAGTTAGGTATCATCTCAGGGAAATGTTGATTCTTGTCCAGAGAACCCAGGCTTTCTCGACATATTAAACAGGTGGTATAGTTATCAGCGACTACTAACAAATGCCATTCTTGAGTTAAAGCATCATCAGACTCAAAAGCGATCTTTTCATAATATTCCGATCTATTAGCAAACTCCGTTTCTGACGCAGCTAATACATATATTTGATTACTTTTTTCCGCAAGCCGTTGATAACGATGGGCTTCTTGTCGGTAGAAGCGCTCTTTCTGGAAACTAGCAATAATGAGGGGACGATCTAAATTAGCTGCTAAGACTTGATCTTCCATTGCATGGGAGAGCGCGGTCAGTGAAGCCTTAAAATATAACTGGGGTCGCAAATGGGGAAGTGATTCCAGTAAATCACTAAGTACGGAAGTGGAAATACTCATTATTCATTAGTTATTAATCAGTGGTCATTAGTCATTAAACAGATCTTATCTATTATTTATTACCTATTATTCTGCTCCATTGCCAATAGTAAGAAAAATTTATCTATTTTTTAACCTCAATATAGCTTTCACAGTCACTAAAGCTAAAATACCATATTTAGTGCTAATGTATAGGTATAACAAACTTGTGAAAATATGTTATGTTATGAGTCAGAAATGTTGAATGTCGTTACAAAACTTTACATATTTAAGTATACTAGTATTATCAAGGGTAAAAATGTCAACATTTCATAATATCTTCCATCCAATGAACATAACTGATTT
>NZ_JACJTO010000048.1 GCF_014698755.1 Aphanizomenon flos-aquae FACHB-1287
ATGGCGCGGTGGAACCACACTGATCCCTTCCCGAACTCAGAGGTGAAACGCTGCTGCGGCGACGATAGTTTGGGGGTAGCCCTGCGTGAAAATAGCTCGATGCCAGGTTTATTTTTTCATATAACAAGACCCCCTCTATTTATTTAGCGGGGGTTTTGTTTTTTTAGTGCAAATAGAGCTAAATTTAATAAAGGGTGAACATGACGCTAAAGAAAAAGCCACGTTAGGAGAAATACAAGAGAAATAGCGTGTATAATCCAGCTTTAGATTTAGGGCAAATTAGCTAATTTCTAGTCTTACCTTTAAAAATAGTTTAGAAAACTGTAGGGTGATCTAAAAAATAACTCTCTTTATCGGTATCATTAATAGTTCTAGAATAAAAATAATTAAAATTAACCTTGTTCTTTCATTTTACCTAACCTGTGACCACTACTCCCCTTTCCCCTAATTTCTCTTCAACGGCTTCAGTTCCTGATACTCTAGGCCGTTTTGGCCGTTTTGGTGGTAAGTATGTTCCAGAAACTCTAATGCCTGCGTTAGCTGAACTGGAAACTGCATATCAGCAATATCGTCATGAACTTGGTTTTCAATCTGAATTACAAGGGTTACTCCGTGATTATGTAGGACGAGCTACACCTTTATATTTTGCCGAACGCCTTACCGCCAATTATGCCCGTCCTGATGGTACAGGGGCGCAAATTTACTTAAAACGTGAAGATCTAAATCACACTGGTGCACATAAAATTAATAATGCTCTCGGTCAGGTATTATTAGCCAAGCGCATGGGTAAAAAGCGCATTATTGCGGAAACTGGTGCAGGACAACATGGTGTAGCGACAGCGACCGTTTGCGCTCGGTTTGGATTAGAATGTATAATATACATGGGTGTTCACGATATGGAACGCCAATCTTTAAATGTGTTCAGAATGCGGCTAATGGGGGCGGAAGTTCGTCCGGTGGCTGCAGGTACGGGAACTCTCAAAGATGCCACTTCTGAGGCGATTCGGGACTGGGTAACGAATGTGGAAACTACCCATTATATTCTGGGTTCTGTGGCTGGTCCCCATCCTTACCCGATGATGGTCAGAGATTTTCACGCTGTGATTGGTGAGGAAACCCGCGCTCAAGCTATGGAAAAATGGGGTGGTTTACCTGATATTCTCTTGGCTTGTGTGGGTGGTGGTTCTAATGCTATGGGGTTATTTCACGAGTTTGTTAAAGAACCATCTGTGCGATTAATTGGTGTGGAGGCTGCTGGTGAAGGTGTGAATACTGACAAGCACGCGGCTACTTTAACTAAAGGACAGGTTGGCGTATTACATGGTTCGATGAGTTATCTTTTGCAAGATGATGACGGACAAGTTATCGAACCTTATTCGATTAGTGCTGGATTAGATTATCCTGGTGTGGGTCCAGAACACAGTTATATGAAGGATAGTGGTCGCGCTGAATATTATAGTGTTACTGATGCTGAGGCTTTGGAGGCTTTCCAACGGTTATCGAAGCTAGAGGGAATTATACCAGCTTTGGAAACTTCTCATGCGATCGCTTATCTGGAAATTCTTTGTCCTCAACTTGCTGATAGTCCCAAAATTATCATCAATTGTTCTGGACGGGGTGACAAGGATGTACAAACTGCTGCTAAGTTTTTAATTCACTAAGTTATAATTGGGGGGTGCTAGAAATACAATCTCAAAGAAACTTATGAGTAATTTGACTCGCCCCCTAAGTAATTATGCTGAAAAACTTGATCATCTGAGTGGAGTTAGTGTGTTAAGAATAACTGATAGATTGTCTCACGGGAATTTTCTTGGATTGAAGATAAATTTTCATGAATAATAGTTGGTGAACAATTCTAGTATCTATGACATCTATCATTAGATACTATTTATTACTAATGATTTTAATTAATAATGTAGTGTAAAGAACTTCTAAGAATTTTATGGTCATGGATACGATGGGAATACTATTTGATTTTTGAAGAATATTTCTTGTATACCTACCTGCTTTCCGTGATACTTGTAGAATAATAGCGCTAACGCTACACAACCTATCATGAATCAAATTGGATTGCTATGTATAAATGACTTAAATTGTGAAAATTTGATGATCCTTGAGTTCATATTTGGTAAATAGTATCCTGGTAAGTATTTTGATAATTGGAAGATAGGGTATATATCTGATAAATCCATACATTACTTAACTGAAAACTCCATGTTACGACAAACTGCTTTTGGCATAGCTTTAAGTACGCTTGTCATCGCTAGTGGCTATATGACTGCTGCTAAACAAACAGGCCGATATCAGCGTTCATCACTTGTGACAAGTCAAGGGACAATATCTAATGTTGGTTTTGAAACTACTAATTTAGAGAAGTCAGTTTTTACTCAAATTAATCAATATCGCGCAAAACGGGGGCTAAAACAATTAAATTTAAGTGAAAAAATTAGTCAGCAAGCGAGAATTCATAGTCAAAATATGGCTGCTGGTAAAGTTCCTTTTAGTCACCAAGGCTTTGAACAGCGTGTGATGGCTATTCCTCTTAAATACAGTAGTGCGGCGGAAAATGTGGCTTATAATACGGGATATAGCAATCCTGCTAATGAGGCGGTTGTTGGCTGGTTAAAAAGTCCTGGTCATCTGAGAAATCTCCAGGGTAAGTATAATTTAACTGGTGTTGGGGTGGCTGCTAATGAGAATGGGGATGTCTATCTAACGCAAATATTTTTGAATGTTAGCAAATAAGGGCAAAATTAGGAGTTATGCCCCTCACAGAGGGCATATATCATCTTCCAGTCTAATAAAGTACACACCAATTTATTCACTGTTCCCTATTCCCTAAAACTAAAAAACTTTGTACCTCATGAGTATGGAACTGCTATAAATGAACTTTTTAATTTTTAATTTGGCATTTTTAATTGAGAGGTGAGGAAAAGCGATTTTTTCTGGCAAAATAAGGATAATTGATATTTAATAAGTTTATGACATTACAAGATTTTCAGGTTGGTGAGGGCGATTTAAGTGAAGCAATTCTCTCTGAGTATTTGCAGTCTCCAGCAATTGCTGTTGATACAGAAACTATGGGACTTTTGCCGCAGCGTGACCGCTTGTGTCTAGTTCAAGTTTGCAACCCAGAAGGACAGGTTACTGCTATTCGGATTTCTAGGGGGCAAAGGGTGGCACCCAATTTAAAAGTGCTTATGGAAGCAACTGATGTTGTTAAGGTCTTTCACTTTGCTAGATTTGATGTTGCTACTTTAAAACATAATTTAGATATTGTTGTGAGTCCGATTTTTTGTACTAAAATAGCTAGTAAGTTGGCTCGTACTTATACGAATCGTCATGGTCTGAAAGATGTGGTTTTAGAGTTGGAAAAGGTGGAGTTGGATAAAAGTTCTCAATGTTCTGATTGGGGTAATGCTAGTAGTTTATCTGATATACAATTAAGTTATGCGGCCAATGATGTCCGTTATTTATTAAGTGTTAGAGAAAAGCTGACGGCTATGTTGGAAAGGGAGGAACGTTGGCAAGTTGCTCAGGAATGTTTTCAAGTTTTACCGACAATTGTTAGTTTGGATTTATTACAATTCAAGGATTTATTTGAACATTGATATTGTTTTATTTCCCTTGCAATTTATTGATCTACCAGTTCAAAAATTAAACGGGAAATTGTTTAAATAACTGATAAAAAAGGTATCTCAACCTATGGTAAATTTTATTTACCTTTAAATACTTTGAAAATACAGCACTTTGTCTAACAGTGTGGCACAAAAGGATATGAATTAAGTAAAAAACAGGGATTAGAGACATTTTTAGAATTGAGAGAATAAACCCCTACCCTCCCCACATAAAAAAGGCTGCTGAATTCAGCAACCCTAATGTTTAGCAACATTGTGTTTTTAATCAATAGATGCTAATTCAACGGATTGTAAAGATTTTGTCGTGTCTACAATTTTTTTATTAATTTCCGACTTTATCGGATTACTATTACTAGAATTTATCTCTAGAGATGAGTTATCTTGTTTGTGATCATTGCTGGATTCATGGATGATCAAGCGATCGCAGGGAATCGTATCTGATATAATAGCACTTGCCATCATCCCAGTATGAATTTCCATTTGTGCTTCTGGAAGAACTTCAAATACTAGCCTTTGTCCGGGAAATACCACCCTTTCAAAATACCAGTTAGGAATATTGGTGATACGAGCTACCTGGATCTTACTCGTAGCATTGACGTAGCAGCAGAGAACCTTCCCTGAATGGTCTGGTGGTAGAGGATCTAATATCTGAGCCATAACTGCTGAGGAGCTTATTTGCGCCACAATTTTACATTACATAGGTAAAGCTAACACCGGATGATCCCCGGTTACTGTAACTGCGACTACCATCTGCATTATTTCTATCTAAAGATATATCGAGTTTCTAAAATTTTTGTAAATAAATTTGTATTTACTTAACAAAATGTTTCACAAATGAGACACTGGCTTTTTATTTCCGGTAAAATTGCTGTAAATGTTTGGGGACTAAGAATTTCAGTCTTTGATCCCTAATCTTAAATTCTCCCTGGTAACTTGAATTATCCCACATCCATCCCCATAATCACAACAGAAAATCATCGCTGAATTCATAAACTCAATGTTATGGTAAATGTATATGAAAATTTTGTTCATAAAACCCCACAGATAACAAGCAAATTTTATACACCGTAGTTTTCAGCTTGACTACAGTTGTTAACAGCAAAATATTTTTGCCTACTACAAAACAACCAAAATGTCAAGGATAATGCAGGTCAAATCAGAGGCAAATTTATAATTCATCCAGTCCGTTCCTCAACTACACCAAGTATTACAATTAAACCAGATGAACGAAACTAAAATCCTCTACGTTCGCCTTCCTTGTAACCCTATTTTTCCCATTGGGGTTGTTTATCTCTCAGATCACGTCCACAAACTATTTCCCAATGTAGAACAGCGGATTTTTGACTTAGGGACAGTTCCACCACTAGATTATGCTTCCGCCCTGGACAGGTCTATTGATGAGTTTAAACCGACATTGCTCGTCTTTTCTTGGCGGGATATTCAAATTTACGCGCCGGTGGGTGGACGGGGTGGCAACCCTCTCCAAAATGCCTTTGAATTTTATTACGCCAAAAACCCGTTAATAAAATTGCGTGGTGCTTTAGGTGGATTACGAATTTTTATTGCTTATTATGTAGAATTATGGCGTAATTTGGGATTAGTTAAACGGGGTTTAAAACGCGCCCAAAAATATCAATCTCAAGCCCGTGTAGTCTTAGGTGGTGGTGCTGTTAGCGTTTTTTATGAACAGTTGGGTAAAAGCCTACCTTCTGGAACAATTATTTCCGTAGGTGAAGGAGAAACCCTACTAACAAAATTGCTTTTAGGAGAAGATATTCACAATGAACGCTGTTATGTAGTTGGAGAAAATCAACCACGGAAACGCCTAATACATGAACAACCCACACCCTTAGAAAAAACAGTTTGTAATTACGATTACATCGAAACCATTTGGCCAGAATTTAATTATTATTTGCAAGAACAGGACTTTTATATTGGTGTGCAAACTAAACGTGGTTGTCCCCATAATTGCTGTTATTGTGTTTATACTGTAGTTGAAGGTAAACAAGTCCGAATTAATCCTAGTGATGAAGTGGTTGCGGAAATTCGAGAATTATATAATCGAGGAATTCGCAACTTTTGGTTTACAGATGCCCAATTTATTCCCGCTCGTAAATTCATTGATGATGCTGTAGAACTTCTCCAGAAAATCGTGGATTCGGGAATGTCAGATATTCATTGGGCAGCATACATTAGAGCCGACAACTTAACACCCCAATTGTGTGAGTTGATGGTAAAAACGGGCATGAATTATTTTGAAATTGGGATCACTAGCGGTTCTCAAGAACTGGTTCGCAAAATGCGAATGGGTTATAACTTACGCACTGTTTTACAAAACTGTCGTGATTTAAAAACCGCCGGTTTCCATGATGTAGTTTCTGTTAACTACTCCTTTAATGTGATTGATGAACGTCCTGAAACTATTCGTCAAACTATTGCTTATCACCGCGCACTAGAACAGATTTTTGGGGCTGATAAAGTTGAACCTGCTATTTTCTTTATTGGACTTCAACCCCATACTCACTTAGAAGAATATGCTTTCAAAGAAGGTATTCTGAAACCGGGTTATGACCCTATGAGTTTAATGCCTTGGACAGCAAAAAAACTCCTCTGGAATCCTGAACCCTTGGGTTCTTTCTTTGGTGAAGTTTGTTTACAAGCTTGGCGACAAAATCCCAATGATTTCGGACGGGAAGTAATGAATATTTTAGAGGCCAAATTGGGTCGCGCTGATTTAGAAGATGCACTTTCTGCACCGATAGAAAAACCAGAAAAACAGTTAGCAGGTATATCATAGAACAATCTTGAAACCACACCCCCTACTTATAAATACGTAATTCCATGTTACAAGGTTCAATTCTTCAACAATTAGAAGCCTCTCACCGCCATAGTGCTAGACCTATTCATTTTGGCGTGTACTATAAAAATACCTTAGTATCCCTCTGCCATGCTTTGGAAGATCATATTTTAACCAAAGATAATGGACCTTTGGTGATTACGGCTTTTCAACAGGGTAAATGGTATCTGCAAGAGGCCCAAAGATATGCAGATATAGCGCGACACAGTCGGGAAATTGTAATTATGGCGGCGGCTGATGCTGGTTTTGCCGAACACCCTACTGGTAAATTACCAAACATTAATTTGGTAGGATTGGCCTCAGATGATCCTGTAGCGCAGGAATGGCACTTGATTATTTTAGCTCCTGATTACACAGCAATGGTAATTTGTCAAGAGTTATCTGCATCTGATTATGGAAAAGATGGTTTACCAACTTGCGATTTAGAGCGTAAATTCTATGGTTTATGGACATTTGAACCGGAATTAGTGGAAGAAACCGCAGAATTAGTGATTGCTCATATTAAAGACTATCATCCTGAACTAGGTCTCAAACTCAGTCAATATAAACAGGCAATTCATCCAGCTATCTGTCCGGGGGAAGAAGTAGCTACTGTCGTCTATCGTGTTGTTGATTACCTCAAAACCGGACAAGGTAACTTGCCCATTATCACCGCATCCCACCAAAAATTTCTAGATCGTAACTTGGTATCTAACGAAATTCAAGCATTTTTGCGGATGGCGCAATTGATTGATCTAGCAGATACCCGCAATCCTCTAGCCACATCAGAAGTAGCATCTATCGCCGAAACCATGGGGCAATTATTGGATTTACCTGCATGGCAAATCAAAAGACTGCGCCTTGCGGCTTTATTACATCGCTTAGATCCACTGCAAAAAGCTGAAAGCCTGATTACTCCCAGTCACTTAGGAAACACTTATGAAGAGGGTGCTCCTCGTTGTCCCCTAGCTTGTCCCCTCGTGCCAGCAGCGCAAGCATTACGAATTATGCCACGACTACGAGCAATTGCCCAGATTATCACTCACCAAAGCGAATGGTGGAATGGGACAGGTGAACCCGCAGGTTTAGCTGGTGATGATATTCCTTTAGAATCACGAATTTTGTCATTGATAGCAGAATTTCAGCTACAAGTCAATCAGTATAAATACTCTGGCAAAGAGGGAGTAGAGATATTTACCCAGTCCTTAGAGCAGTGCCAAAAACAACAATCCACCCGTTTTGATCCTAAACTTGTAGATACCTTAGCTTTATTAGTGATGGGTCTACAACAGGGGCTGGATTTACCCATAATGACACCCAAGTCCAGCAGTGGTTTATGGTTACTCGATTCCCGTTGGGATAGCCAAAGTAACCGTAGTGAACAGATTTCAATTTACAGCAAATGAATGAAAGGTTAAAGATGATTGGACAAAACGAACTACTTCCCGGCGCAAATTTAGAAGATGAAGACCTATCTCACTTAGATTTAAGCGAGAAGCGACTACAAGGGGCTACTTTGGTGGGAACGGACTTTACTGGTTCTAGACTAGAGGGTGGCCATTTTGAAGGTGCAAATTTAATGGGGGCAAACCTGCAAGAAACTGACTTGCGAGCTAACCTCATGGGTGCAAATTTGATACAAGCTAACTTAACAAGTGCGGATTTACGTGGATGCAACTTGCGAGGTAGTAACTTGATGGGAGCAACTCTTAATGATGCCTCCTTAGCAGGGGCTTTTTTAAGTGGTGCTAATTTGATGAGTGTAAATTTGCAGGGTGTTGACTTGCGAGGTGCAGATTTACGAGGTGCAAATTTAACGGAGGCAAATCTCAAAGGTGCAGATTTAAGCGGAGCAGATTTACAAGGAGCTTTGTTGATTGAAGCGAATCTAGAAGAAGCTGATTTAAGAGCGGCTAATTTAGCAGGAGCGAATTTAACTGGAGCTAGTTTACTATGTGCTGAATTAGATGGAGTGAAGTTAAATGGTGCAAATTTAGACCGGGTGTGTTTTCTGGGAACAGTTCTAGAAGCTAGTCATACAGGGCGAAATTAATAAATAATTAATAATTAAAAAGCAGACGTATAGAGGCTTTTTACCGCCACGAATTATATAGTTAAATTGGGTTCTAGGATATACTCTTGCTCAAAAGTGATATTTTATAAGTGGCTTTGAAAATATCCAACCATTCCATGAACATTATCCCCACCTCTATTTCTGATGTCTTCCTTCTAGAACCCCAAGTATTTCAGGACTCCCGGGGCTTTTTCTTGGAATCCTATAATCAAAAAACGTTCACAGAAAAACTGGGAATCACAGCGAATTTTGTCCAAGATAATCACTCTAAATCAGAATACAATGTGCTGCGAGGCTTACATTACCAAATCATCCAACCTCAAGGTAAATTAGTTCGCGCTATTGTTGGTAAAATCTTTGATGTCGCTGTAGATATCAGAAAAAACTCCCCTACCTTTGGACAATGGGTCGGCTACGAACTCAGCGCTGAAAATAAACGCCAATTGTGGATACCAGCAGGTTTTGCCCATGGCTTTCTTGTGCTTTCAGAAACAGCCGAAGTTATGTATAAAGCTACAGATTATTATACACCAACAGGCGATCGCGCTATACTTTGGAATGACCTAGATTTAGCTATAGATTGGCCTCTGGAAACACCCCCAATTTTATCAGCTAAAGATAGTAATGCTGCCACTTTCAAAAATGCCCAAGTTTATGAATAAATCAATATTACTAATAGGTAGTAACGGACAAGTTGGCACAGAACTAAAATATACCCTTTCATCCAACTATAAAGTTATTGGAGTTGCACGTCCTCAAATAGACTTAACTCAGCCTGACAACTTACGCCAAATTATCAGAGAAATTCAACCAGAAATAATTATCAACGCTGCTGCTTACACCGCAGTAGATAAAGCTGAAAGTGAACCAGAAAATGCTCATATAATCAATGCTATAGCTCCCCAAATTGTTGCTGAAGAAACCCAAAAATTAGGAAGTTTCTTAATTCACATTTCCACAGATTACGTATTTGATGGTAATGGTAATTATCCTTATCAAGAAACAGATATTACCAATCCCTTGAGTGTCTATGGAAAAACAAAATTAGCGGGAGAAATAGCAATTCAAAAAAATTGTTCCCAGCATATAATTTTGCGTACAGCTTGGGTTTATGGAACTTATGGAAAAAGCAACTTTGTCAAAACTATGTTACGAGTTGGTAAAGATAGACTAGAAGTGAGAGTAGTTGCAGACCAAATTGGTAGTCCTACTTGGGCGCAAGATATAGCTTTGACAATTACTAAAATTATCCCCCAATTAACAGCAGAAATTGCGGGAATTTATCATTATACAAATAGTGGTGTTGCCAGTTGGTATGATTTTGCTATAGCAATCTTTGAAGAAGCAGAAAAACTCGGTTTTCCCCTAGCAATTAACCAAGTTATCCCCATTACTACTCCCGAATATCCAACACCAGCAAAACGTCCTGCTTATTCCGTTCTCGCTTGTAGAAAAATATCCCAACTTTTGGGAACTTACCCTCCACATTGGCGACAAAGACTAAGATTAATGTTACAAGAATTAAAAGAGAAATCCCTATGAAAGCACTAATTTTATCCGGTGGAAAAGGTACAAGATTACGTCCCTTAACTTATACAGGTGCAAAACAACTTGTCCCCGTTGCCAACAAACCAATTTTATGGTATGGCATTGAAGAAATGGCTACAGCAGGGATTACTGATATTGGAATTATTATCAGCCCAGAAACCGGGGAAGAAGTCAAAAATAAAACGGGAAATGGTGAAAAGTTTGGTGTGAATATCACCTATATTTTACAAGAACAACCAGCAGGATTAGCCCATGCTGTGCAAGTTGCGCGGCCTTTTTTAAAGGATTCTGCATTTGTGATGTATTTAGGTGATAACCTGATTCAACAAGGGGATTTAAGTTCATTTTTAGATAAATTTACCCAACAACAACCAGATGCTTTAATTCTGTTGCGGGAAGTCACAAATCCTAGTGCTTTTGGTGTGGCAAAGGTGGATGAAAATGGTAGAGTATTACAGTTAATTGAAAAGCCGAAAATTCCTCCTTCAAATTTAGCATTAGTAGGGGTTTATTTCTTTTTACCAATTATCTATGATGCAATTTCTCTGATTAAACCTTCAGCAAGAGGAGAATTAGAAATTACTGATGCTATTCAATGTTTAATAGATCAAAAAAAAGAAGTTTTAGCTTATAATCTTGATGGTTGGTGGTTAGATACGGGCAAAAAAGATGATTTATTAGAAGCTAACCGTCTGATTCTCGATACATATTTAAAAAAGTCAATTTTAAGTGATATTGACAGTAAAACCCAGATTACTGGAAGAGTGCAAATTGGGACTGAATCTCAAATTATTAACTGTACAATTCGCGGTCCTGTGATAATTGGGAATAATTGTTATTTAGAAAACTGTTTTATCGGTCCTTATAGTAGTATTGCGGATAATTCAACCCTGATAGAAACGGATTTAGAACATAGTGTAGTTTTAGAAGGCGCTAGAATTACGGGTATTCAACAACGAATTATTGATAGTTTAATTGGACAACGCGCCCAATTAAGTATAGCCCCTCGTCGTCCTAAAGCGTTACGGTTTTTAATTGGTGATGATTCGCAAATTGAATTGACTTAAGGGCAGGAGGTATTATTCTAGAGACTGTATCAATTTTCAATAAAAAGGCTGGTTTTAGTAATATTATAAATACCTGCTATCCCCGCATGATATTTGTTCAGTAATTTTAGCATAACTTTTGAGCTAAATTCAATAGCATCTAAATCTTACAATTAAGGGCGGGGAAAACCCGCCCCTACAGGCAATCTTACCGAAATAAACAAAAAGAATTAACTTGAAAGCCTAACCAAAAGTATCTTACTTCTGAGCTTCAGCAATGGGAACCCACTCAGTGTGGAAAGATCCTTCTTTGTCAGTCCGTTTGTAAGTATGTGCGCCGAAATAGTCCCGTTGTGCTTGAGTTAAGTTTTGTGGCAAGCGATCGCGGCGGTAACTATCGAAGTAATCTAGAGAAGCACTAAAAGCTGGAACAGGAATACCCAACTTAGCCGCAGTCACAATTACTTCCCGCCAAGCAGCTTGTCTATCCAGAATTGTTTGCTTAAACTCAGGCGCCAACAACAAGTTAGGTAAAGCTGGATTTTCGTCAAAAGCCTTCTTAATCTTATTCAAGAAGCCAGCCCGAATAATACAACCACCCTTCCAAATCCGCGCCATTTCGCCCAGATTCAATTCCCAATTGTAAGTTTTAGAAGCTGTAGACAACAGCGCCATACCTTGAGCATAGGAACAGATTTTAGAACAATAGAGAGCATCCCGCACCATGTTCACAAAAGCCGCAATATCGCCACCATACTTAGCATTAGGTCCGGTGATAATCTTAGAAGCAGCAATGCGTTCATCTCTAATAGAAGAGAGAATCCGGGCATTTACAGCCGCCGTAATTGTCGGAATCGCTACACCCAATTCTAAAGCAGTTTGTACAGTCCAACGACCAGTACCCTTTTGACCGGCTGCGTCAACAATCAAATCAACCAGAGGAATATTGGTATCTGGATCTACGTAGGGGAAAATATTGGCGGTAATCTCAATCAAAAATGAATTGAGTTCATCAGTTGTATTCCATTGAGCAAACACTTCATGGAGTTGTGCCGCATTTAAACCAGCCACATTTTTTAGCAAATCGTACGCTTCTGCAATTAACTGCATATCACCGTACTCAATACCGTTGTGAACCATTTTTACATAATGTCCAGAACCACCAGGACCAATGTAGGTTACACAAGGACCATCATCAACTTGAGCAGCGATTTTGTTGAAAATGGGGGATAGGTACTCATAGGAGCTTCTTGTTCCACCTGGCATGAGAGAAGGTCCGTTTAAAGCTCCTTCTTCACCACCACTCACACCCATACCGATATATCGTAAACCGATGGGTTCTAATTCTTGAGTGCGTCTATCAGTATCTTCAAACCAAGAGTTACCACCGTCAATAATGATATCACCCTCTTGCAACAAAGGCTTAAGCTGTTGAATTACTGCATCAACAGGCTTACCAGCTTGTACCATCACCAAAATTTTGCGGGGACGTTCCAATGAGGCGACAAATTGTTCTAGGCTAAAAGCAGCCCTAACGTTCCGTCCTGGCGCGCGGTGGGCCATGAAGGCATCGGTTTTTTCACGAGAGCGGTTGTAAACTGCAATTGGGAAGCCATTTCTTTCTACGTTAAGTGCGATATTTTCGCCCATAACTGCTAATCCAATCACACCAAAGCTTTGTAGTGTCATAGTTCAGTTCAAATATTTTGTTTGGGTTTGGCTTTTTTCTTGCAGATCCTTTCTCTTTAAGGGTAGTCCGAGATTTTAGCTTCACTCCTAAAGAAGATATTAAGAGTTTTTCTAGGATTTTCAAAATTTACAGCCAATATTAACAATTAATTTTAATTTGTATCGAAGTCCACAATTTAGCGACAAAACTTGCAAAATTAAAATACATAGCAGAAGGAGAGGCAAGAGACAATAAAAATTAAATATCCTATCCCCTATTCTTTATTATCCCCTGTTCCCTGCTTCCTGTTCCCTTTCTTTATTAAAATAGTCAGGAGGATTAAAAAAATGTTGGATTATTTTCTAGCCTTGGTAGTCGGTTTTGGTAGTCTCGCCATTTATTTATCAGCCTTCTTTTTTCCAGAAATCCATCGTCGGTATGATTTTATCTGGAGTGGCATTGGGTTATTCTACGCTTTGATACTATGGATTTTTGCACCTCGAATTACTGGAGGGCTGTTACTTGGTCATGTAGCTAGTGTATCCCTGTTGGTATGGTTTATAGCACAAACTCTTTTATTGCGGCGACAACTTACTCCCGCAGCACAACAAACTCCTTTTCCCAGTCCTGAGCTAATTAAAATTAGTTTTCAAGAACAAATGTCAAAGTTTTCTGTGAAAGAGAAATTTGCACAATTATCAGGCTTCGTTACTAGTGTGTTTGCTAGTGCTAAAGCGAAGATACAGCAGGTCGTAAATAAAAAACCAGCGGTCAAAACTGCTGAAGAGATTTTACAAACAACTAGAACTGAAGCAACGCCACCGTCAAAATTACCAGATGAGTCGGTAACTGCTACCCCAACAATTACCAGTGAAATTTCGTCTGGGGAGACTTTTTCTCAATCTTTGGATGTCGTGGAAGCAGCACCAACTCTACCCCCTGTCATCGACAAACAACAGATAATTTCGCCACAAGAACCGGAAATTGTAGTAGAGATCACTCAAACCCAGGTTATTGTTGCCATTAAGGAAACTGGTGAAGAAGCATTACCAGAACAAATCCCATCAAATAAACCAATAGAAGATTAATTAAAAGGATTGACGCTGGTAGACCAGGGGAGTCTGAGTTTATGATACTAAAACCCCTGGATTAAATCCCATTTGGGATAATAAACGGTCAATATCAAAATGCTCAGACATTAATTGACGGACGCACTCTATTTTAATTGGTTCATGGACGCGGACTTGTCCAAAAGTGCGGTCAATGATTTCTACTGTGGTGAGAGTGTCTAAATCCACAGACAAAATCGGGATTTCTAACTCTTCAGCGCGGTTGAGAATAAATGCAGGAGGTGGCAGTTGTCCGGTTAGAATCAGACATTGAGTAGATGTTTCTAAGGCTGCTTGTTGAATTTCAACCCGGTCTCCTCCTGTAACTACTGCCATGTTCTGACGTTTGCGGAAGTATTTGACGGCGGAGTTGACGTTCATTGCCCCAATGGCTAGACTTTCTACTAATAAATCTAGGCGATCGCTTCGACAGAGAACTTCCGCGTTTAATTGCTTGACTAATTCTCCGACACTAACACTGCGGAGGATATTGCTTTTAGGTAATGTTGCCAGTATAGGAATATCCTGTTTTTCCAAGAAGGGGCGTAAGAGTGTGTTAACTAACTCTAATTTTTCCTGGGGTACTTCGTTAATTATCACACCTATTAATCGCGTCCCCAATTGCTGTTTAGCAAATAATAGGGATTCAATGGAGGTTAGTGATTGATAACGACTAACTAAAAGTACAGAAGCATCTAATTGTGATCCTAATTCTGGTAAAGATAATCCAAATAAATTTCCTTCTGACAGGTTAGCAGGACCTTCTAACAGTACCAAGTTATTCTTTGGTATTTGTGAATACTTTTGTACTAGTAATTGTTGATAGTTGGTTGTATCTTCTCCCTGTAAGCGTTTCTGGACGGTAGTTTCATCCAAAGATAATAAGGTGGGAGCAATGCGGCTGTCTGGTAGGTTAAGGTTGTGAGTAATGAACTGGACATCTTCCTCGATGACTGTTCCTGCAGGTATCTTGATAAAATTACCCAAAGGTTTGCCATAGGCAATATCCAAACCTTTTTGTTTTAGCTGATGAGACAAACCTAAAACTGTTGCAGATTTGCCACTGTAAGCTTCAACTGATCCAACTAGCAAATATTTGGCAGGTGTTGGCACGTATGCACTCCTAATTTCAAAAGTTTGTACAACTCAGCTAGGTGTTTACTAATTTTAGTGCAATAGGCGGAAGGTGAATGGTTTTAACAATGCTAATTGTCTCAATTTTGAAAATTAAATGGGAATAAATCTAGCTGTGGTAGCTATTGTAGCGATTTTAATCAAGATAAAAATATCTGTTTAAATAAATAATTTACGTTTATTAGCATATAAAAGCGATTATATTGAAGCTTTGATTTCTTCTGATGTCATTACATGATCTAAATTTGCTTCGTAATCAGTAGTCCGAGGCCTGATAGATACTGTACAATAAATTATGTAGCTGGCTAATAAAATATGTAAGATAACCTGACTATTACCATTAATCTAGAACTAAAAGCAGCACTTTTAGAAATTACTGAAGCTGAAGATATATCTCCTGATAGTTTGATTGGTAAAGCTGTTGAGGATTATATTTTTACCCACAAATTCCGCGCACTGCGTTCTTATTTGATGGAAAAGAGTCAAACAGATTATATAGATGAGGAAATTTTTGAGATAATTTCATGAAGCTAGTTCTAGATACTAATGTTCTGATTCAGAAAATATTAGACGGAGTTTTCTAAATACATAGTTATTCAGCGAGTATTTCATTAAAATAATCTTGGAGGAGTAGTTATGTCCACAAAATATTTTAATCCTTATACAGATTTCGGTTTTAAGAAACTATTCGGAGAAGAAGGCAGTAAAGATCTACTCATTGATTTTCTTAATCAACTTCTACCAATACATCATCAAATTCAACAATTAACCTTTAAAAATCCAGAAAATCTAGCTGATACCATAGCAGAACGTAAAGCCATATTTGATATTTACTGTGAAAGTAAAACTGGTGATAAGTTTATTGTGGAAATGCAAAAAGCAAAAATCAAGAATTTCAAAGATAGAGCTTTATTCTATTCTACATTCCCCATTCGTGAACAATCAGAAAAAGGCGATTGGAATTTCTTTTTACTACCCGTCTATTTTATCGCCATTTTAGATTTCGAGTATGATGAAAAGACAACATCTAAATTTAGGCGCGATGTATGTCTAAAAGATCAAGATGGTGATATTTTCTTTGATAAGTTAAACTTTAAATTTTTACAAATGCCATTATTTAATAAACAAGAAAATGAATTAATAACGCATTTTGATAAATGGCTGTATTTTTTGAAGAATTTAGAAAGTTTTAATCATATACCTGCAATACTAAATGAACCAATATTTCAGAAAGGGTTTGAAATAGCGGAAATATCTCACTTAAATGTGGAGCAGTATGAACAATATAAGAAGAGTTTAGTCCAGTATTTAGAGGTGAAAAATGTATTTGATACAGCCTTTGAAGAAGGTGAAAAGTCCGGTATTGAGAAGGGCATTGAGAAGGGTATTGAGAAAGGCATTGAGAAGGTTGCCAAAGCATTGAAAGAGCAAAATATAGCTATAGAAATTATTGCAGAATCAACTGGTTTATCTTATGAAACTATTAAAAGAATTTGAGTGAATCATGCCAATTGATAGACTTGGCGATCGCATTACCGACTTTAACCCCACGGAAGGCGATTCCTACGGAGCGCTTGACACTTTGAGTTAATTTCAGGGAGCGATAGCGAAGCGCGACCTAGGAATCGCACCACAACCCAGATATCGCCGTATACTTTGAGTTAATCATGATCTTTGTTATTATTTGATCAACTTTTGCTATAAAATAAATCATGTCTTTGCAACTCAAAATTAACTACCCCGAAACTTTACCTGATGCTGTTGGTAAAACTAGAGAACAGTTTGAACAAGAAGCAAAATGGGCTATAGCAGTTAAACTATATGAAATGAAACGCCTTTCTTCTGGTATGGCTGCGGCGTTACTGGGAGTAGAGAGAGTAACTTTTATTCTCAAATTAAATGATTATGGAGTGCCATTAATTGATTTAAGTGCAGAGGAATTATTATCAGATATAGAAAATGCCTAACACCAGTGAAATTGTTATTAATACTTCTTATTTAATCTCTAATTGAAGCTTTAATTTCTTGCCATGTCATTACATTATCTGGATTTGTCTCATAATAACTAATCCGACGATCAAGTTCTCGTTTTTGTGCTGTTGTTAAATCGGGATAAACCTGTTCTGCTGCTATACTTTCTAAAATATCTTGTACAATCCGAATTCTATCTGCAATACTCAGGGCTTTGATTTGATTTAAAGTTACACTGATATCCATGTTAACTGACCTCAATAGGAAGATAAGGCATACATCTATTTTCTAGGATAAGCGATCGCATCACTACCTAAGACTGATCAGTTTTACTCAAGATGCAAAAAAACTTTGTAAAGATTTACATACTAATAGTTCAATTTAGCATACACTGAATAAAAGTATTATGATAGGACAAGTATTGGCATGGATCGTAGTTTGGAGATTAAATCACTTGAATCCTGGAAGCTTGAACTTGGGTTGCTTCCAGTACCTTTGTTTGGTCTTCAGAATGAAAGCGAGAAATTTATCCTTCTAAATGGTAAAGTTGGTAACTTTTGTCTAGATTTAGGGCTTGAATCAGATGTTGAAGATCCTCGAACTTTAGCATGGTCTTCAGATGTTGGTCACTACGTTAGGGTCTCTAATGATTTTGTTGAAGTTCATAGATGGGATAACAAACCTTCCGCTCTAGAACGCTATACGAAAAAAAGCGTTGAAAATAATTTAGAAAAATTCTACGAATACCTACAAAAAGACCAACCATCAAGAGATTTATCCATTATTTCCTTTGCGATACGAACATTTAGAATTCTCAGGGGTATACTAGGGTATCATATTGATAGACAACAATCCTTAAGAGCTTTTCTTTATCTACTTGCTTGTGTAGCGGATAATGATGATCGCAATCAATTAAACATAAAAAAGTGGGGATTATCTCCTGATATTCAAACAATTATTCATTCAATTAATAACTTAAATTGGGAATCTTTGGTAAACACCCTAAAAGATGGAACTAGCTTTTATGGTTTAAAACCTGATATTTCTCTACTACTCCGTCATGCTTCAGGTACGCTCTTTCAAGAAGCACATTATGAAGCTTATACATTGAGCCAAGAGCAACTCTTGCTACCAGGGTTTTTGCCTGAGCCTGTCAATGTTAAAAAAGAAACTAATTTTATTGGAATACATTACACACCACCTTCAATAGCTAGAACTTTAGTTGAAGAAGTATTAAATGCAATAGGTGATTTACCACCCTACTTGAAAGTTTTCGATCCCGCTTGTGGATCTGGAGTTTTTCTAAAAGAAGTATTAAGACAATTATCTTTGAAAAACTATCAAGGAAGAGTAAAGCTTGAGGGTTGGGATATTTCACCAGCAGCTATTGACATGGCAACCTTTATTCTTCTATATGAAAAAGACAAGTTAAACAGTAAGTTTTCAGTAGAGATAGAAATACAACATCGAGATTCTTTAAATGATCAGAATCAGTGGAGTGCTGATGCAGATATTGTTTTGATGAACCCTCCATTTTTATCCTGGAATAATATGGATAAACAACAAAAAGAGTTGGTAAAACAATCTTTAAATAAATTAATGCAGAAAACTCCTGATCTTTCAAGTGTTTTCTTGTGGAAAGGAGTGCAAAGCCTACCTTCAAAAGGTGTAATTGGTTGCATATTACCTGCTTCTATTTTGGATGCAGAATCGCACTTCAAAATCAGACAGGCAGTTATATCTCATGTAGATATTTATTTAGTTGGAAAATTAGGAAGTCATCATCTTTTCTCAAATGCCCAGATAGATAGTGCTGTTTTAGTGGGTAAATCTCCTAAAACAAGTGAATCAACACTTTCTCTATGGGCTGATCATCGCTTACAGTCATCTTCTGGTCTTTTACGTGCTTTGCGTAAATATAACTACTGTGGCAGAAATTCCTTTGACATTATAGATCAGGATGGATTTAGTATTTATGAAAATCCCTCTTTAAGTACAAATCTCATTAGTTGGTCGCCTCGTTCTTATAAGGCTTTTAATTTATTAAAGAAACTGGAAAATTTCTCAAAAGTAAAAGATATTTTTGAAATTAGAGAAGGCGGATCAACAGGTTTAAACTCAGTTTTTATTTTGAAAAAAAATGATTTTGAAGCCTTGCCTAAAAAAGAAAAAAATTTTTTTAAACCTGTAATTATCAATGACTCTATCAATATAGGAAGACTTTTTGATACATTTTATGTTTTTTATCCTTATGGGGAAGATATACCAAAAATTCAATCAGAGGATGAACTCAAAAAATATGTAGGAACTTATTACGATAAATATTTACGTGAAAGTAAACCAAAAATTTTATCTAAGCCAGGAAAAACTGATAGTAACTGGTGGATGCTTCGCAGACATGGAACTTGGCAGGTGGAAAGGCAACCAAAATTAGTTTCCACACATTTTGGTGAAGCAGGTTCTTTTGCATGGGATGATTCTGGTAGTTATGTCGTGATAAAGGGATTTGCTTGGTTTCCCAAAGAAGGAAATATACTACCTGAAAAGATCGGATTAGCCTACCTTGCAATACTTTCCTGTTCACTGATAAATAACTTACTGGCTTCTATTTCTAATCATATTGGTGGCGGTCAATGGGATTTGTCAAAAAAATATATTAGCAATATGCCAATTCCTGATTTGATGGCTAAAAATTTGGATTTGAATGCCCTCGAATCTTTATACAAAATTGGTAAATTGATTAGTTCTGGAGAAGATTTTGATAGCCAAGTGCTAAATAAAATAGTTCTATCTTTATATCAACTACCGGATAATACAATTTCACTCTCAGAATTTTAAGGATGGGAAAAAAATCTCGACAACAGGCAGTACCATTTTGCGTTCCTGATGCTAAGACAGTCCTACAGTTGTGTACAAATCGTATTAAACCCGTATTGAATGTTAAAGAATTAGAATTTATAGAATTGCAAAAAGACTCAAAGCGTTATATTTATGAACTTACTAATAATAAATCAGGTATTGTATTTGCTACTGATGATAGAGGCAATAAACATCGTGTAATTCGGTTATTACCAGAAATTCTGTCTTATACCTACTGGATAAATATATCTTTAACATTTTTGCCTATACTTAATAAGTCTAAGTCAAATGTTAAACCCGAAAGTTTCCAGTTTTCAGGTGTCAGTATAAGAGTTTTTAAAGGATTAGCTACTGAGGATAAAGAGCCATTATTTCGTGCAGAATGGGATGTATTAAAGGATGATAATAACCATGCACAACCTCATTGGCATATTTATAAATCATTTCTAATGAGAGATTTTGATACTTCAGAAAAATTAAGCTTTGAGTCTTTACTTAAATCTAATGAAGTACAAGATTTTGGAGCATCAACAGAACCAAATAATTTCGCAGATGAAAATTCTGATTTAAAAGAACAAAAAGACTGGGATGATTCAACTAAATTTCACTTTGCTATGGCATCTCAATGGCATGAAAAAGGAGGAAAACATAGATTTGATATTGATAAAGATAGTTTATTATGTTGGCTAGAGGGCTGCATTCAGTACATCCAGGAACAACTAAGGTACGTTTCCGGTGTCAGATAAACTTTGAACATTTGGTTGCCAATACAAAAAAATGAAGGATGAAATTTTGTACCATTTGTGTAAGTCTCGTAAAAATTAAGCTGCTGATAAAGACTTACCTAAAGTTTTTGGTTCTGGAAGGGTTTCACCATCTTGTAAACAAGATTCGATTAACATTTCTAAGACTTCCTGAGCATTGTCTAAAGCTTCTTGATATGTGTCTCCATGTGTATGACAAAACTCCCCCCATTCAGGCAGACTGACAACAAAACATTTATCTTCTTGAGACCACTGAATAATTATCGTGTAATAATAGCTCATTCTTCTTCCTCTTGAACCTTTTTAATTTCTTCTATTCTTTTGATAGCATTACTAACATCTTTTTCCTGATATTCTTTAGCGTCTTTTCCATCTTTACCTGATATAGTAACTCTCCCACTAAGTAAGGGATGATACCAGTTAGTATGACTGCCTTTCCCAGTCCGACAGGTAAACCCAGCTTGAAGTAATAAGCTTTTTAATTCTCGGATTTTCTTAGGCATATCTCATACTAATGCACTACTAATTTAACCGCAAGTAGTATACAAGATGTAGGGATGAAGAAGATAAATATTAAGATTATTCACAAAAAAATGAAGGATAAAAAATTCATCCTTCACCCTGCAAAATTTATGGTTTTTATTTCCTTATTTCTCAACACCTGTATGGACAGTTTTTACCCATTTGAGGCGTTTTGGTCGGAAAGACATTCGCGCCGTTGTGCTACTCATAACTACTAACCAATGCAACATATATAAACTGCCGCGAAGGGTTTGTAAAAGTACCATTAAATAGGTAGATGGTTTGAATTGTTGATCGGAACGGACGTTCTTTAAACCAGCAAACATTCCGACTACTGACATTCCCAGAGAAAAGCCAGTTACAGAACTTAACATAGGTGGACGATGACGAGCGATCGCCATTAAAATATCTGGTATTGCTGCTGTTGGCAAAATATACATTGTCACCATAAAGATCAACAAATCCCAGGTTTTCCTTGTCCCCATACGGTTTTGGAGGATCAGATCCCAGTAGTCTAAATAACGTTGATAACCACCTTCTGCCCATCGGTTACGTTGATGCCAAAGGGCTGTAGCATTAGTAACACCTTCTTCTTGCACCGGCGGATAAAAAACGCATTCAATATCCCATTTATCCAGATGTAAACGGATAGTTAAATCCAGATCATCGGTGATAGTTTCCTCATTCCAACCACCGCAACTTGCTAACGCTTGACGACGGACAAATTGACCATTACCTCGAAGTTCACCAATCCCACCAATAGCAGTGCGCTGTTCTTGAAACCAAATATCCAACAACATTTCCGCCATTTGTCCCTTAGTCCAAAAATTTTCCTTAGCATTGGCGATCGCTTTACGCATTTGTACCGCCCCTACCCGTTCTTTTTGAAACAACGGAACTATTTGTAATAGTAAATCTGGTGTAACTTGAGCATCAGCATCAAATACAGCAATAATCTCTCCCCTTGTCAGCGGTAATACTTGATTTAATGCTCCTGATTTGCCACCACTAGCATCAGGATCACGTCTAAATACATTTAGTTGTTGATATTCCTGCTTGAGTTGGGCTAATAATTGAGGTGTGTTGTCTGTACTATTATCATCAATAATCCAGACTTCATATTGACCATTACCGTATTCTAAATTACACAAATTTTTGACTAATCTGGTAATTACTGCTTCTTCATTTTTAGCTGCCACCAAAACAGAAACAAAGGGCAAATCTCCCTCCATTTTGTGGGAATGGTAGCGGGATTTTGCGAACATAATCCCCAAAGCGTGAACCCCTAGCATTGTTGTCAGTCCCAGGACAAATATTGAACCCCAAGAGACTAAGTGCAGGGTAATAGTGCCACTCCAGACTATAGTTAAAACTAGAGCAGCTTTGCCTCTACGGCCTTGAAATCGGGCTGGTGGTAGAGACACGGAATCTGTCCTTATTTCTGATTCTTCATCTACTGACAGGTCAGCAAAGATAGAATCCAGGGGATCAGAATTTCCGTTATCAGCATCATTTTCAGGACAGAAATTCGCCGGCATAGGTTACATCATTCAAAAACATCTATGCTATGTAGCTTTTATTTACAGAATAATACTGTAACAGATTTCTGTCCCCCTAATTATAACTGACTGAAAAATTTTTCAGCCAACCCCATTTAAAGTTTAATTTCTGCCCTCAATACTGTTGTATCACTTGTATTTGTGATTTGGAAACCAAGTTTTTCACATATTCGCTGCATACCTAAATTATCAACTAAAATATCAGCATAGATACAGCAATTTTTCTCATTTTTACCAACTTCTAACAATTTGCGGAGTAATTCTGTCCCTAAACCTTGATGTTGGTATTTATCACTTACTAACATAGCAAATTCTGCTGCATTACTGCCATGTAATTTACTTAATCTTCCTACGGCTAATATTTGCCTATTTTCTATTTCAGGATTTTGGTATTCTGCAACTAAAGCCATTTCTCGATCATAGTCAATAAAACATATTCGTGTTAGTCGTTCATGGGTAATGCGTTGACTCAATTTAATGAGATGAAAATAACGGAAATAAACACTTTCTTCTGATAGGGTTTTATGAAATTCTACCATTAATGGTTCATCTTCGGGACGAATAGGACGAATGGTAATTGATGTACCATTTTTCAAGTTCCAATTACTAATATATTGACTAGGATAGGGACAAATGGCTAATTTTGGTAATTGATATTTTTTAATATCAGCAGAATGTAAAACTATTCGCGCATCTAAAGCAATTAATCCTCTAGAATTTTCTGGAGTTGGTGGAAAAGCCAACAATGGATTAATATCAATTTCTTTAATCTCTGGTTGTTCCACAACTAATTGACTAAATTCTACCATTAATTGTGCCAGATCGGGGATATTAATACTTTTTTGTCCTCTAACTCCTTGCAATGCTGTATAAATTTTAGTTTGTTCCATCATCCGTTGTGCTAAGGTAGTATTCAAAGGTGGAATTGCAATGGAACTGTCTTGAAAAACTTCTACTAATTGTCCCCCAGTCCCAAATAATAATACTGGTCCAAATTGTGGATCTAAACTACTACCAATAATCAATTCATAACCATTATTTTTTACCATTTTTTGTACGGTAACGCCGAGAAAATCGGCGATTTCTGCTTTCTGTTTTATTGATGTTTCAATATTTTGATAAGCCCGTTTTACCGATTCTGCATTTTGGAGATTTAAATGAACACCACCCACATCACTTTTATGGGTAATTGTTTGAGAATAAAGTTTTAAAACAACAGGATAACCCAGATTTTCTGCACATTCAACTGCTTTATCTGCACTTTGGGCAATGTAACTAGCAACCACAGGAATACCATAAGCGGCTAAAATTTCCTTAGATTCAAATTCCGTGAGAATTGTTCTTTTTGCTGTTCTAGCGGCTTGAATAATATTATCAACTATGGCACAATTACGAGTATTAACATCAGAATTTAATGTCGGTAAAACTGGAGTTTCATAAATACCACGAAGGTTATAACTTGACTTCCACATATAACTAAATACCCGCGCTGCTGTATCGGGATAAGCATAAGTGGGAATACCTTGACGGTTAAGAATTTGTTGTCCCACAGCTACATCAGTACCACCCATCCAACTAGCTAAAATCGGTTTATTCGACATTTGTGAGTAGGGTTTTAATTGTTCGGCTATTTGGGCAGGATCTGTCATTGCTTGAGGTGTTAAAATCACTAATAATCCATCACTATTGGGGTCTTTTGCAACAATTTCTAAGGCTTTTTGATAACGTTGGGAATCAGCATCTCCTAAAATATCAATAGGATTATTATGACTCCATTGCGGGGGTAAAATTTGATTGAGAGACTTCATAATTTCGGGAGAAATTATTGCTAATTGTCCACCATTTTCAATTAAAGCATCTGTTGCTAACACTCCTGGACCACCAGCATTAGTTAAAATCGTTAATCGTGAACCTTGGGGACGGGGTTGTTTTGCTAATACTTCTGACATATCAAATAAATCAGAAATACTATTAACTCGTAATACTCCACAACGGCGAAAAGCTGCATCTAGAACAGCATCATTTCCTGTTAATGTACCTGTGTGAGAAGCTGCGGCTTTAGCTGCGGCTTCAGTATGACCAGCTTTAATGACAATTATGGGTTTTATTAAGGCCACTTCTCGCGCTGCTGACAGAAAAGAACGGGCATTGCCAATAGATTCCATATAAATTATAATACTTTTAGTATGGGGATCATCTCCAAGATAATAAATTAAATCTCCCCAGCCAATATCTAACATTGAACCAATGGAAATGAAGGCACTAAAACCAACATTTTCCTGTAAACTCCAATCGAGAACTGATGTACATAATGCTCCACTTTGACTAATAAAACCAACTGTTCCTGGTAGTGCCCTTCTACTAGCAAATGTAGCATTTAAACCGGAAATTGGATTCATTACTCCTAAACAATTTGGTCCAATAATTCTAATTTTCTCTTGGTGGGCTTTTTGCAAAATTTCCTGTTCTAAATCTCGACCTTTTTCACCTATTTCTTTAAATCCAGCAGAAATAATAATTGCTCCTTTAATTCCAGCGTCAACGCAATCAGAAATAATTTTTGGGACTGTAGATGCAGGGGTAGCAATAACAGCTAAATCTATTTTTTCAGGAACATCAAATATACTAGGATAAGCTTTAATTCCTAATATATTAGAATGGTGAGGATTCACGGGAAAAACTGTTCCTCCAAAGGGATTAGTTATTAAGTTCCAAAGTAGATTTCGTCCCACACTTCCGGGTTTTTGACTCGCACCAATAACGGCAACAGTGTTAGGTGAAAAAATCGCATCTAATGGGTTTAATTTCTCTGGATAAAAAATATTATAAGGCTTGTTAGTGATTGGTTTAATAGGTGCTTCCATGATTACCTTTTTATTTGCTTGTATTGAGAATTTGCATAATTTTAAATATAGCAATTACTATACCTTTTTCTGCTGTTGGTGAAATGCGATCGCTGATTTCAAAATTCACTCCTGGAACTGAAATTAACCATGCTGGAGGAGAATAACCATAGAGAATTTGAGAAAAAGCAAGTAGGGATGATGGATGACTAATATGAGTATTGATAATATTCAAATCAGACGGTAATAATAATTGTACCTGCACCTGATTAGATTGGGAATTGACACAAGCATCAACAAAAATTCCTAATTTGACATTTGCTAAAAATGCAGCTAAGTCTGGTGTTAATTGATGAACTGCAATGGATTGTACAGATGATAAATAACAATATTTTATAGCCTTTGCTACTTGTTGTCCAATGGCATCATCACCACGTAAATCATTACCATAACCAATCACCAATGTAGTTAACATAATTTATAGTTGATTTTTATAATTTACTTGTTCTAGAAACCGCCAAATTACTAATAGTTGAGATAATTCACTTGAACCAATACATTTTTGTTCTACACGAGATATACCTTCATCTAAAGCAATACCTGTAAAATTAATAATTTGCTCTTCAAGATTAGCTATGGTTTCTTGGGGAAACATACCATCCATTTGAATACACATAACTTTTCTTCCCCAAAAAATACTGGGAACAGCAGACAATAGAAAAGGACAATGATTATTACTTAATATTGCTCCCAAATTAAAAGGTAGAGGAAGACTAGGTAAAGGAGATTCTGAGGGTTCAACAATTAGTTCCACTTTCAGACATCCAGCAGGTGATTTTCTTGTGTATTGAGGATGAGCTAAATCTGCAATTTGACTATAATAAAGCTTGATTACTATGTCGGCATTTATTTCTTGAAACTCAAGCCAATGTTTATAAGCAGCAGCCCTTTTCAGCATTTCCTTTTCTAAGGCTTCTGTGGAATGTCCCCTTTGATTGACATCTCGCTCATATTTCCAATCCCATTTAATCGCATATTCTGGATCAACATAGATTCTGAAATCGAGAAAGGACAATAATTCTGGATAGAGCGCGTGTAATCCTTCTATAATCACAATTGGAGTAGGTTCTAAGGCTACTGGCGCATCAAATTGACCTGTGTTATGATTGTAAATAGGAATATAAGCGACTTTTCCTTCTTTAAGTTGATTGAGATGATGAGCTAATAAGTCTAGATGATTAGCATTGGGATCTAGAGGAAGTATACCACTAATAGAACGTTCATCCCGATCTTCTTTATGATAGCCATCCATAGCAATAGTTTTAACTAAATCGCTACCAATTAATTTTTCGATTCTATTGGTATAAGTAGTTTTGCCACTACCACTATCACCAGCAATACCAATAATGACGGGTTGTTTTAATTCTTTAAGTAGGTTACGAAAACTAGCACAAGTTGGTTTAGTGAAATTAGTTTTTTCTTTTTCTGTGTTTGGTATTTGTACCATGATTTTTAATCCTTTTCATTTTACAGCACTTCCCGATGTTATGAGGTACATATCTAGTAGGAAAGATGCCCGCACCACAAGAGTTTATATTCAATTTTGTACCCCATGAGAGCAGAAAACTATAGGTCATTTTCCTGGTTCTCAAATTTCTTGAGAAACTTATTAATAACTTACGCAAATACTCTATATATTGAATATATTAATTAGCTATTTATTCACCACTATATATATAGTGATAATGAGTTTTATTTGCGTAAGTGTTAATATTTATTGAGCCATAAAACCTCCGTCTATAACAAGGTGTTCTCCCGTAATAAAAGAAGCCTGATCTGAACAAAGAAAAACTACTACATTAGCAACTTCTTCTTCTTTTCCGACTCTACCCATAGGATGTTTATTAATAAATTCTCGATAAAAAGGAATAGAAAAGAAAGGACGAGCCAAATCTGTATCAATCACCCCCGGACATACTGCATTAACACGAATATTTGATTGAGCAACTTCTAAAGCTACTGTTTTAGTTAACCCTAATACCGCGTGTTTACTAGCTGAATAAAGATGTGTAGGAGATAAACCAGTTAACCCCAAAATTGAAGCACAATTAACAATTGTTCCCCCTCCCTGCTTTAACATTTGAGATATTTCATATTTCAGACAAAGAAATACACCTTTAACATTAACATTAAAGACTTGCTCATAATTTTCAACAGTTTCCTCTGTAATTGAATTTACAGTCAAACAACCAGCATTATTAAAAGCACAATCAACACGACCATAGATTTCAACGATTTTTTCTATTAAGTTTTTTACCTGTTCTTCTTGAGTAACATCAGTTTGAATAAAAAGACCTTCACTACCTACTTGTTTGATTAATTCAACAGTTTCTCCCCCTTCTTTAACCCTACGGGCTGCAACGATAACTTTTGCCCCTTCTTTAGCAAAAGCAACTGCTGTGGCTCGACCAATACCAGAACTAGCACCTGTAACTAAAACCACTTTATTTTCAAATTTTTTCATAGTTCATATCTCCTTAATAAATTTTTTTAATAGAATAAGCATTGCGATATACAATTAATTTTGCATAGCTATTTATCTAACCACATCCCCATAATTGAATAACCTGCATTAATATAAATAACTAGTCTGGTAATGCTACTGGCTAACTCACCAGCAAGAAAAACAGCCGTAAAACCGAGGATTAAACCTGCTTAGTGCAGTTGTTTGGCTATAGTCCAAAAGATAGATTTTTGATAGCAACACTGATAATAAGGACTTTTTCAGTTACATTAAGTAGCATTTTTGGTTATCCTCATGATTAGGTATACCACCGTTAATATGAAATTTCAGCCATATTAACTTCCTTAAAAACTGCTATAATCGCAGGATAAAAAGAATATAAATCCTTAAATGGAGGTCAAAATGACCGACTCAAATCTTAATAAAGATTGGACTGAAATGGCAACGAATACCGTCAATATTTGGACAGAAACAGGCTTATTAATGTGGAAAAACTGGTTTAATTTAATCAGTGTAGTACCTACAGTTACAACCAGCAGTTATAGTGTGCCAGAGATGTCAGAATTAAATCAAAAAGTATTAGATAATCAGGAATTAGTAATTCGGTTTCTCAAATTATCTGTAGATACCTGGAAAGATATTTTTCCTAAAATTGAACCAGGAGACAACTGGCAACAGATTTTAACAAAATTCATTGCCCAAATGCAGGAGCAATTTACAAATTTCTCCATATCAGCCATAAAAATCAGTCAGTATAATACTGAATTGTGGCAAGTTTATCTACAACAAGTACAGAAATTTAACCAGTTTTGGATAGATCCTTCAGGAGTGTTTCAAGAAACCTTAATTAAAACAGTAATGGGTAAAAGTTCTGCTTTAATTGAGTTAAATGATCTGTATTCAAATCTTTTCTATGAAAAGAGTTTTGGCTCTTTAATGCAGACACCTTTACTGGGAATATATAGAGAACTTAATGGTAAAATTCTTGCCGGGTTTGAATCCTGGAGAAATCTCTACAAAGCCAGTATTAATTATCAAATAATTTTAGGAGATATTCAAGTTAAATCCTTTGAAGCTTTGATGAAAAAGTTAGTTTTATTAACAGAACAAGGCAAATCTATAAAAGACTGGCGTGAATTTCAAAAGATTTGGAGTGAAGTCGCTGATGATGTTTTTGAAAAGGCTTTTCTTGAGGAAGAAAATATGAAGATTCGGGGTAACTTCTTAAATGCGTTAAATTCTTATCGTATTCAACAACAAGATTTAATGGAAGTTTCCATGAAAATGATGAATTTACCACTGCGTAGCGAAGTGGATGAAATTCACAAAAGTATGTATGAGCTACGTAAGGAAGTTAAACGGCTGAAAAAAATAGTTGCTCAATACGAAACTAATCAAAAAAATGTCGGAAAAGATGAGCCGACATTGGCGTAATTTATCCGTAGTACATATTGCAAATTCCGAGAAAATATTGAGGGAGTAAACCTAAAATTATGCTACCGTTTTTAACTCAATTGCATTTTCAAAATACAGATATTACCCAGAAAATTATCAAAGGAATAGACAATTTAAGCCGATTACGGGAAAAAGATATCGAAAGTGGTGTATCACCAAAAGAAATCCTATATCAAGAAGATAAAGTGATTCTTTATCGGTTTAAATCTCAGGTCGAAAATCCTCATCCTGTACCATTATTGATGGTGTATGGCTTGGTAAATCGTCCATTTATAGTGGATTTGCAAGAAGGACGATCATTAGTAGCCAATTTACTGAAATTAGGGTTAGATATTTACTTACAGCAGTTTGATATCAAGTCCAGTACAAGAATAGCTATCTAAATAGGGTCAAAAAACAATCCACAATGATTAAACCAATTGAGAGCATTTTCATCAGTAATAGCATTAACC
>NZ_JACJTO010000049.1 GCF_014698755.1 Aphanizomenon flos-aquae FACHB-1287
CTTGGGAAATGAGTTTATGATCATGGTTAATCAAAATATTTTAATCCTTCGCCCAAAATTTAACATATTTTTGGCTATTTTTATCAGGCTTTTCTTAACATTCAACACTTCTGCCAAATAAGTAGCGATCGCTTTAGCATAATCTTCATCATAACCTTCTTTTAAAATTAATTGATGAGCTTGTTTTACAGCATCAGCAAAAGTAATCAAAGCCAATTGTTGACGGGAATTAAATAAAGATCCCCATGTATTCATTCCATAAGGTTGAACACGAAAACCTAATGTACCTCTAGGGGGTAATTCTTCATCAGGAACAGGATCAATACCCCACTTATCCCATAACTCATTGCGCTTAGATTCTAAATAAGATTGAGCATGATTAAATATTTCCATATCTTCAGCGGTTGCTAACCGATAGGTTTTACCAGATGATTTAGGATTATGTAAAACTACCGCTACCATTCTTTGACTAGCAATACCATCTATAAATTGTTTTCTGGTATCCTTGTCAGTTAAACTACTACCACAACAGGGACAAATAACCTTAGCTCTTGCTACTGTACCCGTTGCAGGATCAAAATCAATATTATCATTTTCCACAATTGCAAAATCAATTTGATTATTTCCTGATTCATGAATAATCGGAATAATTTTTAAAGCAACTTTTTTGTTATCTTTTTTAGCTAACCACAGATTAGAAGTTAAGGGAATTTCTACCCTACAATCAGGATTTTGACAAGTGACCGTTCTCATCCAATAATAACCTACAGGGATGCGTCCATCAGTTTCATGGGGGTAAAATTTACCGATTTCCTTCTTGGCTGTTTCTAATACCCAATTACCCCATTTTTTCACATCTTCCAATAGAGGATTATAGGTTTGTGGAGTTTCTCCTCCTGTAGTTTCCTTAAATATTCTAGTTTTTAATTGTCCATATTTTTGGGGAAATTCTAAAGTAGCCTTTTCAATTAAAACCGCTACAGGGTTTAAATCATTAGCGAAGGTTTCACAACCCAATCTTAACGCTTCCAAAGGAATAGAACCACCACCAGAAAAGGGGTCTAAAACCTTGGGAGGAATACCACCATGAGCTTGTAAAATATCTGCCCTAGCTTGATTTAATAATTCTTGATTATTAGCATTTTCCCATTTAGAAAGTTCTGCAATAAATTGATTTTTCTGGTTCATTTCTGATGCTGTAAAAGCGGGAACTAAAGCAGCATAAATAGTAGCACGGGAAGCAGCTAAAGGTTTTCTTGACCACCAAATATGTAAGGTAGAAATATGTCCATGTCTAATGTTTTTTTCTTTAGCGGAATATTCGCTAACTTCTTGGATAGGGAATGATTGTTCAATAGCTGCTTGGTTCATGGTTTTGGTGGTGATTTTGGTAGTGATTTTGGTAGTGATTTTGGTAGTGATTTTGTTAGTTGTGAAGTTTTCAGATCCCCAAATTATCTCACAAGTGGGGGGGATCTGGTTAAGAGGATGTTTTAAAAGTGGTATCCCGTATTTTCACCCCCCTTAGTCCCCCCTTATAAAGGGGGAAAACAAGAAAATCCAGTTCCCTCCCTTTAACAAGGGGAGGGTTAGGGAGGGGTCAAAAATATTTGATACATCAATAATGATTTTTCAAACACCCTCTAATGTTTCTGGTTAATTTTGCGTTACATAAGAATCAATTAACTGCTGAAATTCCTCCACAGAGTTAACCTGAATACTGGGTAAAAGTAAATTTTCCAGGATAGACATATCATCAATTTGCTTGATAGTATAGATTATTTTTTCTGGAAGATTAGCAAATCTGCTAGAGAGGATTTTGATAATGTTTTCTTGGCAATTTTTTCTAGCACCAATTTCCTTACCTTTGGCTTGGGCGTTTTCTTCGATAGTGCTGAGGAATGGCATATTTAACTCCTGTTCGTAATCATCTAATTTGGTTTCAAATGCTGTTTGTAATGGTAGTGGTAAAGTCATCATTTTATCAATGATCTTGACTAGATTAATAATATCAAACCTAGTTAAGCCTCTTTGATATAATGCTCTAACCAAACTCCATTTCCATTGTTCTCTTGCAGTTAAATTACTAGTGGTAGCTTTGGTTTTCAGATGTGCCATGACTATTGTAGCAAAGAGATTATCATTTGTGTTCAAATATTCCCATTCATAATCTAATAGTTTGACTATACTAAATTCCATTTTGACTCGACTATTACCTAAACCGTATTCATAACTATTTGGTCGCCAATTTTTGTTTTCATCTCCTCTGGTTTATGAAATAAATCATAAGAGCGATAATTATAGATAAACATTCTTTGGGAAAATTGTTTATCATATTGACTTTGCACTTCTATATGAATCAAAATCCAAATTATTTCATTATTTAATAAACTAACTTGAAATAATTTATCTGCATAACGTTTTTCTGTCTGACTTGAGGCTGTAATTTGTTCCAATTCTTTATCTAAGGATATTGGTTGTTTAGTCCAGTCAATTTGTTGATGAATTTCTGGATAAAAGAACTGTAAGAATAATTCAAAATATTCTCCTATTGCTTCTTTCCATGTTTCATTATAATTTGCTGTAATTTCCGTTATGATTACTATTTTTTCCCTGGTTAATGATGGTTAATGATTCTATTATTATATCAGATACCCGACTTCTTTAAGAAGTTGGGTATTTAAGAAGCTAACTCTGATAATGTTCACAATTAGCATGATAACGCCAATCATTAACTACATATCGAATTACACTCACCTCCTCAGCAGGGTTTAAATGAAGTGCTGGATTTTGAATTATGTATAATGTAGGATTAGTTGCTGCATTTTCCACAATATAAAGCCAATATTCATCTCCTAAACGATTAGCCATTACCCATTCATTGGGAGTCAAAGAAATTGATCCAGAACTGGATCTAGCCTTAACTTCAATATAACGATAGTTCCCTAAATTATCCCAAGAACGAATGTCATAACCTACATCTTTTAAAGAAACATCTTCAGGATTTCTTTGTTCTTTTTGCTCATATTCCATAGCAGTTTTCATACCAATTAATTCAATTTCTTTGTTATTGTGTTGCTCAGGATTAGTAGCTGTTGGTATGACTTGAATAACGCTTAAAATCTCAGGTTCGGAAAGATAAAGATTAGTTTCTACTCTAATATCTTTTTCTAACTTGAGTTTTTTCTGTTCTAAATCATCTCGGTTGCGCTGTTCATTAGCAATAATGACATCAGGAATATTATCACCTTGAATTTTTCTAATCTCATAGTCAGTTAATTTAGCTTCTGACTCTAAAATTAAAGAATCAATGGATTTTAAACCGTATTTTCGCTTAATTTGAGCATCTGATAAACGTTTTTGTAATAATTCTTGTTGATAGGGGTCTAAATAGTTATCTAAAATATAAGCTATAGCATCTTCCAGTTTAGATTTCAGATTACTAACTTTTAATTCTTCTACTAATTTGTCTATAACTTCTGTAGATTCATCATTGGGTTTTAAATCCCATAACAGCGAAGGATTAACAATTTGAAAATTATCTAACTTGTCTTGATATAAACATACTAATTTGCGTCCGGCTATTTCTCCATTACCATCTTTAATTTCACCAGACATAAACCATAATAAACCATCCCATTTACCATCAGGGTCTAAAAAAACTGAGCCTTTATCTATTTCTTTTTGATATTGTTTAAATAAATATTCTAAAATTGCTTCCATTAAAGGATGACCACTGCTAACAAATTCTGCTTGTGCTTTGGAAGTAGCTTTTTTCTCAAAACCAAAGTTTAAATATTCTCGTTGTACTTCTCCATATTTGAGTTTAAATTCATGGGGTTGATTTCTTAACTCAAAAGGCACATTAGTAATACGCCAAAAGCCATTTTGACGTTTTTCGACTTTGATTTTTAAATATTTAGCTGCTCTTAAAAAGAACCTTTCAATATATTCTGGTACAAGACGATTTTCCTTAGCTGTACGCTGTTCTTGATTAATTCGAGATAAATCAATATGACGAGTAGCCAAAGCCTCTAAACTAGCCTGTTTAACTTTATTAATTGCTTCCATATCTGGAACTTTATCCATGTCTGCTAAGATATCATCTATGGTTCTTTTATTAGCAATAGCATCCAGAATTAAATCCTTTAAACTAGCACCTTGTAAAACATCACCAATAACATCAAAAACTCTATCTCCTAGAGCTTCTTTCATTGCTTCTAACTTATCAAATAGCTTTTGTAAAACCTGACCTTCTCTAGTATCTAAAGCCACTAAATTGTAAATATGAACTTCATGTTCTTGTCCATAGCGATGAATCCGTCCCATTCTTTGTTCTAAGCGATTAGGATTCCAAGGAATATCATAATTAACCATTAACCAACAAAATTGTAAGTTAATACCTTCCCCTGCGGCTTCCGTAGCTACCATAATTTGAGTTTTATTTTTAAACTCATATTCAGCTTTAATCCGAGCATCCATATTTAAGCCACCATGAATTAAAGTCACACTATACTCCCACTTTTTCAGCTTTTCTGCTAAATATTCCATTGTATCTTTTGACTCAGTGAAAATTAGTAACTTTTCCTTACTTTCTCGAATTTTTCTTTCTTCTAAAACTTCTCGTAAGCGATTGAGTTTTGTTTCAATCTCTTGCTTTTCT
The DNA here is from genome assembly GCF_014698755.1 of Aphanizomenon flos-aquae FACHB-1287. Classification (GTDB taxonomy): domain Bacteria; phylum Cyanobacteriota; class Cyanobacteriia; order Cyanobacteriales; family Nostocaceae; genus Dolichospermum; species Dolichospermum flosaquae. The sequence continues at coordinate 4,664 of NZ_JACJTO010000049.1, forward strand.
ACTGCTTTAGCTAACTTAACTAAAAACTCTAAATTAGTAATTTCTAACTTTAATTCATCTAAAGATTCTGCTGAAGATAATTTAGCAAGTAATTCTTCTTCTTTACTGTAGCGTTCCTCATCTTCCAAGTCTTCTAGATAATCTTCATTATAAATACCATCCTGAATTAATTTACCTTTTTTATATAAATCTTCTAAGCGTTGTTTACGACGTTCTAAAGATTTTAAAACGGCTCTGACACTAGAAGCTAAACGTCTTTGGAGAACAGTTAAAGCAAAAGCAACATTACGTTTTTCCTTTTGGAGAGCTTTGTTAAAATTCTCTTCTACATAATCGGTAACAGCATTATAAAGTTTTTTCTCTTCTTCATTCAAATAATATTTAATCGTTTCCACTAAACGGGGTGGAAATAAAGGTTGTCCATCAAAGTTTTTTAAATCTTCCTTTAAACGACGTAAAAATAAAGGATTATCCTGATCCTCAATAGAAGTTGCTAACATTTCTGTATTAGCAAAGAAGTTAGGTTGTAGTAAATCCAGAAATAATTTGAAGTTTTCAGCATCTCCTCGATGGGGAGTAGCAGTTAGTAAAATTAAATATTTAGAATTACTAGATAGGGTTTCTCCTACAGTATAACGAGCAGTTTTACTAACTTTCTCTCCATATTTATAAGCAGACATTTTATGAGCTTCATCAACAATAACCAAATCCCATCTAGCATCATTAAAAGCCAATTGCACATCATTTTGTTTAATAAAATCAAGGGAGGTAATAATTTGGGGAAATTCTGTCCAAACATTTTGACTCCAACTAGCATTAACTACTCCCCTATCTACCATCAAAAACTTCTCAGAAAAACGCTCCTTCATCTCTCGTAACCATTGGTTTTTGAGATGTCCAGGAACAACAATTAATACTCTATTTACTAAACCTCGGTATTTTAATTCTTTAATTAATAATCCCCCCATAATAGTTTTACCAGCACCGGGGTCATCTGCTAATAAGAAACGAATATTAGGACTTTTGAGAATGTAATGATAAATAGCTTCAATTTGATGAGGTAATGGGTCAACTTGAGATGAACTGATACCATAAAGGGGGTCAAATTGAAAAGCATTGCGAATGCGTGTTCCTTCTAAGTATAAAAATACTGATTCAGGATTTCCTGTAAATTGAAATTGTAGGTCTTTTTGTTCTTGGAGATCAATTAATTCTTGAATAGGAATAACAGGCTGATAACATTTATTACTATTAATACCAACAGCTTCTATTTTTACTCTGGAAGTCCCTATCATTTTAAATGATGAAATTTTTATGGGTTCAGGAAATTTGTCTCCACAAATAATCATTCCTGGTTGTAACTGTTCTATTTTCATTGTTTATATCCCGATATTTTCTTGAGATCATCAATAGCTTCAGTGCTACGGGTACTTAAATGTAAATCATCTATACTTAAAGCTTGAATGGAAGAGTTATAACCTAGTTTTTGGAACAGGTTAGCAATTTTCTCAGAACTAGAAATATTTAATACATCATCTAACTGCAATAAACGCTCTGCCATTTTTTAATTCCCTAAATACTTCTGTAATATTCCTCACCTTCCCCACTCCCTCAAGCTTCTGCTGAATAAGCTCATAGCATTGGTGAGGGCTGAGAACGTCCTTCTCCCAACGGTTAATGGTGGCTTTATGTTACACTTAGATAAGCTGCGAACTGTTCTTAAGTAAGTTCAGTCAACAGGCAAAACCCCCAAATTAGCTCCCCAATTTCGGTTTTTTTGACCAGCAATGGTCTTTTTAATATCTGGTTGATTGCTTCGATGTAACAAGTATTATATCTTCTGAAAGAATAATCACATTCAAAAATAAAAGCAATAGCAAAACCTGCTAATTTTACGAAAATTTACTGATTTTTCGTTTTTAATGCTTTTTGATTTGTATAAAGTTGAAATATGCACTAAATAAACTCATTATCATCTACTAAAAGTTAGATATTAAATAAATACCTACAGCGATTTCTAGGGAGCGATAGCTACGCGCTGATCAAAGGTATCGCTTATTGCATTCAATCCCTTCAGAATCAACTATCCTGAAAAATCCATTCTCTGCCCGTTTTTTCGCTGCTTCTGGACTGTAATAAAGTTTATACTTACTAGACACCTCACTGACAGCACTAGTTAACCGGAACTGTTAACAATTTGTCTGTGTATTTTAACGGACTAGAGGATGGGGTAGCTAGGGCTTCAGCACTGATAATAAAAATAATTACTTTATGTTTACGTAGCTAAGTTTCCCTAATTACTTGCTTGTTAACATCTCTGTTCCAATATCTAACTTTTGGCAGATGACAGCGGATTTACTTAGTGAATGCTTCAACTTTATACAGTTCAAAAATAAATAAAAACTAAAAATCAGTAAATTTTCTTAAAATTAGCGGTTTTTGATATTGCTTTTATTTTTAAATGTGATTATTATGTCAAAAGATATAATATTTATTACATCAAGCAATGAACCAGATGTTAAAAAGACCATTCCTGGTCAAAAATACCGAAATTCGGGAATTTCCCCTGTTGACTGAACTTACTTAAGAACAGTTAGTGATCGTATGGATGTAATATTATACCACTATTAACCATTGTGAAGCACTCTTTAGGAATCGCAGCTAATTAGAAGTCAATATCGCAGAATATTAAGAATACAAATTCTAAATATTATTTATCATGCTCAAAAAACAACCAGCAAAAGCCAAAGACCCGAAAACTTGTTATCTTAAAAAGATTTACAAAATCTTAATTTCATAATCTTTAACAAACAGCTTTTTCAATCAACAGCACTTTTATTAATATTTGAAAACGCAAAATGAAACTAAATTATTTGCCTAGTAATATCGTAATAGTCAGTATTTTGTTCTTCAGTCATGCTAGTTTTGCCCAGACTCCCAACAATAATACTAATCAAGTAGTAACAGAAACCCTGTTTTTTGGACTTAGAAATGATACTCCTCCTCTAAGTTATCGAGGTATATCTTCACAATGGAGTGGTTACTGTCCCCAATTACTAGAACATTTAAAAGAACGGATGAATGAAAATAATACAGAGAAGGAAATAAGTATAGTTTACAAACAAGTATCTCTTAATAACAGATTTACTGGTAATGGAGATGATGGTACGCCTTTAGATGGAGAGTGTGGAGCTAACACCATAACTAATAAACGCGAAGCTGACCTAAAAAATATCGATGCTGGTTTTTCAAATTCTTTTGCGTGGACAGGAGCAAAGCTGTTACTTAAAAACATAAACAAAGCATCTTTTTATAACCGAGAGCCTTTTAAAGAAAAAACAATCGGAATTCCTGGGATAAAGACAAATACAAATTCTCTAATAGGTTCAATTTATACATCAGCAAAAATTAAACCAGTTACGAGAGGAGATGTCTTTAATGAATTAGATGATAATAAGATTATTGCATATGCCGCTGATGAACTTATTTTAAAAGAGATGTTGAAGGAGCGCGAAAATAAAAATCTAAAAAATAGTCAACAATATTCTATTGTTCCTTATTCTAAACCATTAAGCCACGAGCCATACGGAATAGTTATTTATAACAAGTCTAAAAATCAAAATCTTTTAAACGACATAAATTCGTTTTTGACAGGAAAAGAAGCTGAAGAATTAAGAAAAAATAATCATCTAGATGATACTCAAGATAATTTTTTAGAGAAGCTTTATGAAATTAATTATTATGATTCGAGATTTTTAATAGAAATTTTCGCTGTAAGTATATTGCTTACTTTCTGTATGCTGCTTTTTTTGAAGAAGCTTATTCCCACAAGAATAAACAGAAAAGTTTTAGATGTGCTTAATAAAGAAGTTAATAAATTGAAAAATTCAGACAAACAAAGCGATCATCTATTTCTACCAATAATAACATTGATAGAAAAAATAGTTGTAAACTATCAAAAGGGATCAAAATATGACCAAAGCTATTCAAACATCCAATTTGTAGATACAGCAGAATCAGGTAGTAAAGTTATATTTGATCAAGATAATTATACACCAGAAGAACAAAAACAAAAGCTTAAAAAAGCAGAAGAAGAGATTCAAAAACTTCTTAAACAATTAGAAGAAACTAATCCTAGTGCTACTAAAGAACAACAAATTTCTCATACTGAAGATAACACTACTGTTAGCAGCTAGTGCTTTAAAAGCGGTTGGTGATGTAATTAGAACTTCTGGTAGGGGTTATGACACAACATTAACTGGTTTAACTCCAGAACAAATTAGTAATCTCTTCACACCCACAATTTCTAAACCAAAGCCATAATATTTATATAGATTACCTATGAACACACCAGCTAATTCTTTCAACTCTCATGATAAGAATAAACAACAAAAGTGGAATATTTACCTAAATTGATAGATGTCAAATTACCTATTTTCATCCCACATCCACAACAAAAATAACCGACTTCCTTATCTGCGTCTATCCGCGTTTATCTGCGTTCAATTACTTCTATCCAACCACCTAACTTTTTTCCACCAAATAACCACAACGATGTTCACCATGAATCAACCAGTGAGTCCGTTCCACAGTACAATCTGGGAGAATAGCCGCAAACATCTCCAACTCATGACCACAAACGCTGGGAAAAGATTCCGCAACATCAGAAATAGCGCAAGTATGTTCCACAAAAATGAACCTTTCCGCACCACTAGCATCTGATTCTACAGCGTGAAACTCCGCCATAAAACCTTCAGCCTTTCGCAATTCTATCAAATTTGCGACCCGTTCCCGTAAAGAACCATTACCCACCCGTTCATGATATTCTTGGGCTTTGCGTTCCCACTGTTTCCGTAAAATAGATTTTACTTGGTCACGTCCCACCGTTTCCGCTAAAGTGTCCAGAAGCGAAATTGCAAACTCCCCATAACCATCATTTAAGCGGTTACCACTTTTTTGTAGGCGTGATCTTCCCTGCTGACTCAAATGATAAAGGTGCTGAGGTCTGCCCATACTCGGTTGTTCTGATACCGAATATAGAACTAGCTCTTCCGTCTCTAAATCCTTTAAATGACGGCGAATCGCTTGGGGACTCACATCCAAAAAATTAGCCAACTCAACAGCCGTTGCTGGTGAGTGTTTTAATAGATACTCTAGGATATCGTGCTTAGTTGAGGTTTGCTGGGTAGTCGCCATCTTTTCTGCTAGACGCAACGCATACGTCCCAAAATAAAAAACTTTTTTTTTGAAAATTTGACTTAAACAACATTGTTGTTGTTAATCTATCGTACAATGAAATGTAGATTAAACAACAGCCGAATTGTTTTAGTCGTCAAAACCATTCTAGCAGTCTTGTTAGAAATTAGTAACACGGAACGGGAATTAGCGTCATGCAGCCCGTCGTCTATCCTTTAAAGAGAAAACAAGAGAACCGATGAGCGCGTCTGTTACAACCTTAGTCAACCAACCTTATAAGTACGGCTTTGTTACCGATATTGAAGCCGATACTATCCCCCGTGGGTTAAGCGAAGATGTTGTCCGTCTGATTTCCGCTAAAAAGAATGAGCCGGAATTTATGCTGGAGTATCGCCTCCGCGCTTACCACCAATGGCTGAAAATGACAGAACCAACTTGGTCTCATGTCCAATATCCGCCTATTAATTATCAGGATATTATTTATTATTCCGCACCGAAACAAAAGAAAGCAAAACTCAACAGTTTAGATGAAGTCGATCCCACCTTGCTGGAAACTTTTGCGAAATTAGGTATTCCTTTAAATGAACAAAAGCGATTAAGTAACGTTGCTGTTGATGCGATTTTTGATAGTGTTTCTGTTGCGACTACATATAAAGAGAAACTCGCTAAAGACGGTGTAATTTTCTGTTCTTTTTCAGAAGCTCTACAAGAACACCCAGAGTTAATTAAAAAATATTTGGGTAGCGTTGTTCCTATTGCTGATAATTATTTCGCAGCTTTAAATGCGGCTGTATTTAGTGATGGTTCTTTCGTTTATATTCCCAAAGGCTTAAAATGTCCAATGGAATTGTCTACATATTTCCGCATTAATAATGGTGATACAGGACAATTTGAAAGGACTTTAATTGTCGCCGAAGAAGGTAGTTATGTTTCCTATTTAGAAGGTTGTACAGCCCCCATGTACGACAGCAACCAATTACACGCAGCGGTTGTAGAATTGGTAGCTTTAGATAATGCGGAAATTAAATATTCTACTGTGCAAAACTGGTACGCTGGTGATGTCAATGGTAAAGGCGGAATTTACAACTTTGTAACTAAACGTGGTTTATGTCAAGGTGTCAATTCTAAGATCTCTTGGACTCAAGTAGAAACAGGTTCAGCTATTACTTGGAAGTACCCTAGTTGTGTGTTAGTTGGTGATAATTCTGTGGGTGAATTTTACTCAGTTGCATTAACAAATAATATGCAGCAAGCGGATACTGGAAGTAAGATGATTCACGTGGGAAAAAACACCCGTAGCACTATTATTTCTAAAGGAATTTCTGCTGGTAAATCTAGTAATAGTTACCGGGGTTTGGTGAAGATTAATCCCACTGCGAAAGGTGCGAGAAATTATTCTCAATGTGATTCGATGTTAATTGGTGATAATGCTCAAGCTAATACTTTTCCTTATATTCAAGTTCAGAATAATTCGGGAAAGGTTGAACATGAGGCTTCTACTTCTAAAATTGGTGAAGATCAATTATTCTTTTTCGCTCAACGTGGTATTTCTTCGGAAGATGCTATTTCAATGATGATTAGCGGTTTCTGTAAGGATGTTTTTAATCAGTTACCAATGGAGTTTGCTGTTGAGGCTGATAAGTTGTTGAGTCTGAAACTAGAGGGTAGTGTGGGTTAAGAAAACGAACCACAGAGACGCAGAGTACGCAGAGAAAGAGAGGAAGAGAAGATGATTGTTGAGAATAGTGATTTGATTTTGTCGGTTAAGGATTTGACGGCTGATGTTGATGGAACTCCGATTTTAAAGGGGTTGAATTTGCAGGTTCGCGCGGGGGAAGTTCACGCAATTATGGGTCCAAATGGTTCGGGAAAAAGCACTTTTTCTAAGGTTTTGGCGGGACACCCAGCTTATACTGTTACTGGTGGTGAGGTGGTTTTTCAAAACCAAAATCTTTTGGAAATGGAAGCAGCAGAAAGATCTAGAAATGGTGTGTTTTTAGCTTTTCAATATCCTCTGGAAATTCCTGGTGTGAGTAATTTGGATTTTTTACGGGTTGCTTATAATTCTCGTCGCAAAGCACAAGGTTTAGAGGAGGTTGACGCTTTTGATTTTGATGATTTGGTTGAGGAAAAATTGGATATTGTGAAGATGAATTCTTCTTTCCTTAGTCGCAGTGTCAATGAGGGTTTTTCTGGTGGAGAAAAGAAGCGGAATGAAATTCTGCAAATGGCGATTTTAGAACCAAAGTTAGCTATTCTAGATGAAACTGATTCTGGTTTGGATATTGACGCTTTGAAAATTGTCGCTAATGGGGTTAATCAATTAACAAATTCTGAAAATGCGACGATTATGATTACTCACTATCAGCGTCTTCTTGATTATATTATCCCTGATTTTGTTCATGTGATGGCACAAGGACAAATTATTAAAAGTGGTGGTAAGGAGTTAGCCTTAGAGTTGGAATCTCGCGGTTACGATTGGGTTCTAGAAGAAGCTTTGGGAGTGGGTGTGTAATGTCTATTCCAGTTTCTCTTACTTCTATTCCTGATTCTCTATTAGATAGAGATGCTTTTTTAAGTGGTTTATTAAGTCGGGTAACTACTAAAAAATCAGACGGTTGGTTACAGGATTTGCGCGACGGTGCTGTTAATTGGGTGCGTCATTCTGTTATCCCCAATACCCGCGAGGAAGAATGGCGATTTACTGATTTATCACCTCTCAAACAGGTAGATTTTAATAATGTAAAAACAATTCATAAATTGTCTCTACAGGATGATTTTGCTTTACCTGAAGTTTCTGGGCGGTTAGTGTTTGTTAATGGTGTTTATTCACCTGATTTATCTAATACTGAAAATTTACCTACTGGCTTAATTGTTGGTAATTTGGATGTTTTACCTGGTGAAGTTATCCAAAAATATTTAGCGCAAGCTGAAGGTAGTAAAGAGGTTTTTACAGCCTTGAATACTGCGGCTTTAAATGATGTCGCGGTGGTATGGGTTGCTAAAAATGTGGTGGTGGAAACACCAATTCATCTATTATTTGTTTCTGTTTCTGGTGAGTCTGCGACTATTTCCCAACCTCGTGTTTTAGTAGTTGCTGAAAGTAGTTCTCAGGTGGTTTTGATTGAGGAATATACGAACCACAGAGACACAGAGGACACGGAGGAGGAGGTTTATTTTACTAATGGTGTGACGGAAATCTGGGTACAGGAAAATGCTCAGGTTACTCACAATAGGGTCGTGCGTGAAGGTGCTGCGGCTTTTCATATTGGTAAAACTGCTGTTACTCAAGCAAGATATAGTCGTTATAATTGTAATGCTGTCACTGTTGGTGGTAAAATCTCTCGTCATAATTTGGAGATATTACAATCTGGTGAACAAACGGAAACGACCCTTAATGGTTTAACTGTAATTGCTAATAACCAATTGGCTGATACTCACAGTGTTTTATCTTTAAATCATCCTCATGGTATTAGTAAACAATTACATAAGTGCATTATAAGCGATCGCGCTCATGGTGTGTTTAATGGTAAAATATTTGTTCCTAAATCGGCTCAATTAACAGACGCATCTCAATTAAATCGCAATTTGCTATTATCATCTAAGTCGAGAATTGACACCAAACCGCAATTAGAAATCACTGCTGATAATGTTAAATGCGCTCACGGTGCTACTGTCAGTCAATTAGAAGATGATGAAATCTTTTATTTGCAAAGTCGTGGTATTGATGAAAATAATGCACGGAAATTATTAGTTAATGCTTTCGCAACGGAAATTATTAACTTTATCCCTGTTGCTTCTTTGCGTGAGAGTTTGTTAAAAACAGTCGTCACCCTCACAAATAAATAACCAAAAACCCCACTTGCAAAAAGTGGGGAAAACCCCACCAAAAAACCCTCTAAAACTTTCTTTCTCCGCGTTCTCCGTGCCTCTGCGGTTCGTTCTTCTTAAATTCTGCAATACTCCTAAATTCTAGCTATTATTCTGAAATCATTAAATATGACCATCACTTCTACCAAAACTCTAGCTGATAAAGTCCGTTCTGACTTCCCTATTTTACATCAGGAAGTTCACGGTAAACCCCTGGTTTATCTCGATAATGCGGCTACTTCTCAAAAGCCTTTGTTTGTTTTAAATGCTTGGCGTGATTATTACGAACAATATAACTCAAACGTTCATCGTGGCGCACATTTTCTCAGCGGAAAGGCTACTGATGCTTATGAGGGTGCCCGTGATAAAATTGCTAAATTCATTAATGCTAAATCACGCCAAGAAATTGTTTACACTCGCAACGCAACAGAAGCCATTAACCTAGTCGCTTACAGTTGGGGAATGCACAATTTACAGCCAGGAGATGAAATTATTCTCTCGGTAATGGAACACCATAGTAATATTGTTCCTTGGCAATTTGTCGCTCAAAAAACTGGTGCAATTTTAAAGTTTGTGGAATTAACACCAGCAGAAACTTTTGATTTAGAACAGTTTAAAAACCTGATTTCTGACAAAACAAAGCTGGTGTCTATCGTTCATATTTCTAATACTTTGGGTTGTATAAATCCAGTTAAAGAAATCGCTGAAATTGCCCACAAATTCGGTGCAAAATTCTTACTTGATGCTTGTCAAAGTGTTCCCCATACTCCTATTGATGTCCAAGAACTTGATTGTGATTGGTTAGTAGCTTCTGGACATAAAATGTGCGCTCCCACTGGGATCGGCTTTTTATATGGTAAGCTGGAATTACTAGAATTAATGCCGCCATTTTTCGGTGGTGGTGAGATGATTGCAGAGGTATTTTTAGACCATTCGACCTACGCAGAATTACCCCATAAATTTGAAGCCGGTACTCCTGCTATTGGGGAAGCGATCGCACTTGGTGCAGCTATAGATTATCTTACTAATATCGGTATGGATAAAATCCATGCCTATGAAGCGGAATTAACTGCCTATTTATTCGCCCAATTAGCACAAATACCCCAAATTAGAATCTACGGACCAAAACCCAATGCTCAAGGCGAAGGTAGAGCCGCTCTAGCAGCTTTTACGGTAGAGGGTGTCCACGCTAATGATCTATCTACATTATTAGATCAAGAAGGTGTGGCCATACGTTCTGGCCACCATTGTACACAACCATTACACCGTTATTTAGGTGTAGCGGGAACTGCACGAGCAAGCTTATCTTTTTACAATACTCGTCAAGAAATTGATATTTTCATCAAGGCTTTGAAGGAGACTTTGGACTTTTTTGCTGGTGTGTTTGCTGAGTAAATGTAGGGTGGGCATTTCCCACCTTTTTTAATTTATAATTATTTTGTGAATGTAAAAATAGGAAAATCAGCAATATTAAAAGGCCTATAGTAGACTGTAGGAAAATCTACTAACTTTATGGAGAATAAAAACCAAAGGAAATCAATTCCCTCATTGAATCAACGCATTAATGAACATCAGGAAAAGATTAAAATAGAGTATGAAAAATATTATCCCAATCAAGGTTTAATTAGACATTGGGAAAATGAAATTAAAGCTTTTGAAAAGGGAATTCAGCAAGCAGTCAAACGATTGGGAAAATAACTATGCAAATTAGCTCTCGCTCTCTTCCTATTGCTAGTTCTACTTTGAGGACATTAATTATCGAATTAGGCTCAGAATGTCAAAATATTACTGCTTTAATTTATCAGCTTCAGTCACCTCACCTAAGTACTAGACAACAAGCTGAAATTTTGGCAGAGTTGCTAAGTGCTACAATTCATTTGAATGTTCATTGTGGAGATGATTTTCAGGAATTAATTGCGGAAGAAATGGAAAAATTACCTGATAATGATGAACAATAAATTTAGAGTTGGTATTTTCCCTCCTTTTTAATAAAAGAGTTTTTCACACAGAGGCGCAAAGAGAATATGATAGACATAGGTAAGATTTTAGTTATTTTATCTAATATCGTGATGGAATGTATTGTATATGCTTCTGGAGTCAATTACTTCTGAACAAAGAACGGTTTTATATAACGTTAGCTGGGATACCTTTGAAGCCTTGTTGAGGGATACAGGTGAGGGTAGGGGTTCTCGGTTTGCTTATGACTGCGGTACTTTAGAAATTATGACTCCACTTTTTGAACACGAAAATCCAAAAATTCAATTTGATAGATTGATATTTTCTTTAGCTGAAGAATTAGATATAGAAATCAGAAGTGCTGGTTCTACAACATTAAAACGTAAATCTTTGACCAAAGGAATAGAACCAGATAGTTGTTATTATATCCAAAATGAAGCGGCCATGAGAGGTAGGGAAACTTTAAATTTAGAAATAGATCCTCCTCCAGATTTAGCAGTTGAAATTGATATTACTAGCAGTTCTGTGAATAAGTTTAATATCTATGCGGCTTTAGGTGTGGCTGAATTGTGGAAATATGACGGTGAAGTTTTGAAGTTTTATCAATTGGTAGAAAATCAATATATTGAAATTAAGTTTAGTATAAATTTTCCTCTAGTTTCTGTTGGGGATATGAATAGATTTATCCAGCAAAGTAAAACTATGGGTGAAATCGCTTTGTTGAAATCTTTCCGCGCTTGGGTGAGAGGGAAGATAGGGTAGTTTACTTATTTGTCAGTATCGTATATAATTACACTAGCTAAATTTAGCCATGCTAAAATAAAACAGTAATATTCAAGTTAAAGGACAATAAAAACGGACAGTATTTTTGATGACTTGGCTGAATATAGGCAGCGTCTTAGTTTACCTCCTGCTGGTAGTGCAACAGATGGTTCAACAATTGCTAAACTAGAAATAGATGGTCAAAGTTTTTTTGGCATAAACTCTGGTAGTAATCCTTACCGTCGGCAAATAACTTTGAAGGTGAATTATTATTCTAAAACTCATGCAGAAGCTGATGTTTTTCAGCAAGTAAAAGATGCAGGTATTACGGGTAAAAAAGCTCGTTTAGTTGTAGATAGAGACCTTTGTGATGCTTGTGGTTTAAGAGGGGGTGTAAATTCTATGGCTTATCAATTAGGTATAGAAGAATTGGAAATTATTACTCCCAGTGGCACTAAAATAATTGAAGTTACACCCCCAAAAACAAGGAGGAAATAATGTTTGTATCAAAGTTATATACAGACAACTGGACAGGAAACAGAAATGAAGAAAACTTCATTGATAACCCAAATTGGCAACAAATAGAAACAGCTATTTGTGAGTTAGATGGCAATACTAAAACTTTAGTTAGTTTAGAAGTAGACGACGAGAGTTATATGATGATTGGTGGTGGTAATTCTGGTAAATATGTTGTTACTGCAACTTTAGATAATGAGGTTTTTTATTCTCTCTTGTATCCGGTTGACGATGAAATAGCTAAATCAGATGTTTATCATAAGAACATGAGTTCATCTCGTAAAAAAAAGATTTTATTATCTAGTTTTTATGAAGCATTAATAAATGCAAAAAACAATAATGTTAGTTCTCCTAATGAGCAAAAATTAATTGTTGGTGGACAAGCAGGGAATTATTCTAAAAAAATTTGTGTTAATTTACGTCAATGTTTAATAGCTGCAATCACTTTTGCTGAATCAGGTGAACTTGAACCTTGGTTTTCTTGGGAAGAAGATCAATCTTTAGTTACTGTATAATGAAATTATGAATCCTTACGAATTACCAGCAGGAATTGAAATAAAAAGAGACTTTGAAAGAGAAGAGAAGGAGAAATTATTTAACCCTGGCAATCTTGACACTTTTTACAAAATTTTATGGAATTATAAAGAAGCCGGTTACGCCAGCTATAGATTAACAGGTTCAAATTGGAAGATAGACTGGTTTCTTATCTATGAAGAGGACAGAGAAAACGGTCTTGGTACTCACCTGCTCAAATATATAATTCAAAAGATGTGGAGTGAACAACGTATCTCTATTAAAATTCATCCAGGACCTAACAGAAAAAAATTAATAAGCTTACTGCTTACGAATAAATTTCAAAAAGAAGATGTAGATTATGTCTTATACCCTGAAGATCAATAATCAACATAAAACATGGAAGAATTATCAATATCTAACAGTCTATCAAATGATCATTGTATCTTTAATCTTATTTATAATTTCGTCGTTAATTTCTAAAATTCAGATCCCTGACTTCTCTAAGAAGTCGGGAATCTCGTTAAAACATATTAACCTACATCATCATGAGCGAAACGGTTAAACAAGAAATCTAACGCATAATTCCGCAATTGATAATATTGAGGATCTTCCATAATTCTGGCTCTATCTCTTGGTCGAGAAAAAGGAATTTCCATCACTTCCCCGATTTTTGCGTGCGGTCCATTGGTCATCATTACCAACTTATCAGCCAAAAATAAAGCCTCATCAATATCATGGGTAATCATCAAAACTGTACAACGATTATCACCCCAAATTTTCAACAATTCCTCCTGCAATTCTTCCTTCGTAATCGCATCTAATGCCCCAAAAGGTTCATCTAAAATCAATACCTTGGGACGAATAGCCAAAGCACGAGCAATAGATACCCGCTGTCTCATTCCCCCAGACATTTGCATAGGTTTCTTATCCATTGCGTCACCTAAACCCACCATTGTTAAATGTTCTCTCACAATAGCCCGTTTTTCTGCTTGTGGCTTAGTTGGATAAACTGCATTTACAGCTAAATAAATATTTTCAAAAGCTGTTCTCCAAGGTAATAACGCATAGTTTTGAAAAACTACCATTCTATCTGGTCCTGGTTTAGTAATTGCTTCTCCTTCTAATAAAACTTGTCCAGTAGTCGGAAAATTAAAACCAGAAACCATATTTAATAGAGTTGATTTACCGCAACCAGAGTGGCCGATAACGCAAATAAATTCACCTTTTTCAACATTAAGATTAACACCATCAAGAACAGTAAATGGTCCTTTTTTAGTAGGATAAATTTTGCAAACATCTTTAATTTCTAAAAAAGGCTGACGGTTGATTGTGCTTGTAGCTGTGTTGGTGGTTCTCAAATTATTGTTTTGCATTGTTTGGTAATTTGTAGAAAGTTTCGCGCCAAGGAAAAAAGATGATTTTATTACTTTTGTGGGATGGGCATCTTGCCCGTCCCTTGCATTTTTGGGCAGACAGGATGTCCACCCCACAAGATTCATCCCTATTTAAGCTGCGGTTCTTCTAGGGGCATCTAGAATTACTTCCGCTATAGAGAAGTCACATTTAATTTCTAGGTCATTAAGATAGCTAATAGGGTCATCAGCGTTAAAGGGTTTACCATCAAATAATCGAATAGGTTGACGGGTATAACTAATATCTAAACCCAGTTCTCTGGCTGCTGTACTGAAAACACGGACTCGACACACTCGTTCAACGATTTCTACCCAATTCCTAGGGAAAGGAGTATCACCCCAACGCGCTAATTGAGTCATAATCCAAATTTGTTCGGTGCGACTGGGGCGGTTAATAGCAGACTTAGAATAAAATTGATGATGGGCATATTCCCGCATAGGATGGTCTAAGTCACAGGTAGCACCGTCCGGGTCTTCAATTTGGATATAATCAATATCTGTGCTGACATATTCCCGACTTGCTAAAATTTGGCGAACTTCTTCGATATTGGCAGGATTTGCACAATATTGGCAAGCTTCTAGTAAAGCTTTAGTTAATGCAATATGGGTATTAGGATAAGTTTCTGCCCAATCTTCTCGGACTCCTAAAACTTTACCAGGGTGTCCTAACCAAACTTCTAAATCTGTGGCAATGGTAAAGCCTGAACCTTCTACCGCAGCCCGATAATTCCAAGGTTCACCCACACAATAACCATCAATGGTTGCACCTTTTAAATCTACCACCATCTGGGCAGGAGGAATATTTTTCATATTCACATCTTTGTCCGGGTCAATTCCACCCGCTGCTAACCAATAACGGAGAAGTAAATTGTGCATAGACGCGGGATGTACTACCCCCATTCTATGTTGTTGTTCGCGGGTTTGAAGCAGGTAATTCTTAAAGTCGGATAAACTGCGAACACCCGCATCATAAAATCTTTTTGCTAAGGTAATGGCATTACCATTGCGGGTCATGGTGAGGGCTGTAACAACGGGTAAGGGTTCATTTTTATGCCCCCCCAAACTTAACCACATGGGCATACCAGAGGGCATTTGCGCCGCATCTAAATAACCACCAGCAATACCGTCTACAATACCACGCCAGTTGCTTTCTCTGACTAAGGAAACTTCATCTAAACCATGTTTGATGAAAAAGCCTTTTTCTTTGGCTATTGCTAGGGGCGCGCAAGCTGTGAGGGGCAGAAAACCAATTTCTAAATTAACTTTTTCTAACCCATGACGGGCAATATCTGGAGTTTTTCTTGCCCGAATTTTCTTGATACGTTTTTGTTGGTTAAGAAAGTAAATCATTTCACTTCGCAAGGTGTAGTAACTGGGATGTTTAACTACTTCCATGCGTTTGCGAGGTCGGGGAATATCAACTTCTAAAATATCGCCAATTTTCGATTCTGGTCCGTTGGTTAACATGACGATTCTATCAGATAACAAAACGGCTTCATCTACATCATGGGTCACCATAACTGCGGTAACTTGATTTTCTTCGCAAATTTGCATTAATTGTTCTTGCAAATTACCGCGAGTCAGTGCGTCTAATGCCCCAAAGGGTTCATCTAATAGTAATAGTTTCGGACGAGTTGCTAAAGCCCGAGCAATGGCTACCCGTTGTTTTTGTCCACCGGATAACATTCCTGGTTGTTTATCAGCATGAGGACGCAAACCGACCATATCTATATGTTTTTCGATTATGGCTTTACGTTCGGCTTCTGGCATTCCATTTAATACTGAATCTACCGCTAAGGCAATATTTTCTCTTACAGTTCGCCAAGGTAAAAGCGAATAGTTTTGAAATACTACCATTCTATCTGGTCCTGGTTTTTTAATTCTTTGTCCTTCTAAAGTTACTAAACCTTCTGTGGGTAAATCTAAACCAGCAATCATATTTAAAAGGGTTGATTTACCACAACCAGAGTGACCAATAAGAGAGATAAATTCACCTTTCTTGATTTCTAAATTAATGTTTTTCAGGGCAATATATTGACCGCCACCAGTTAATTCAAAAACTTTATCAATTTGATCAACAGCCACGAATATAGACATATTTTTTGGTAATTGGTAATTGGTAATTGGTAATTGGTTATTTGTCAGTTGTTTTTTCTTTGCTATTGACCACTGACTACTAACTACTGACTATTTTTGTTCTGCTGGTAAAATCTTATTTTGTAACCAAACCATCATTTTATCCAGTATTAAACCGACGACACCGATATAAACTAGAGCTAAAATAACTTCGCTAACGTTATTATTTTGATAAGCGTCCCAGATGAAAAAGCCAATTCCCACAATACCAGACATTACGATTTCTGCGGCAATAATTGCTAACCAAGCCAAACCAATAGCAATTCTTAAACCTGTGAAAATATAGGGTAGTGCTGAAGGAATAAGAATATTGAGAAAATAGTCTCTGCGGTTTAATTGCAGAACTTTAGCAACGTTGTTGTAATCTTGAGGAATTTGCGTAACACCTACCGCAGTATTAATTAAAATCGGCCAAATTGCAGTAATGAAAATTACGAATAATGCCGCTGGTTCATTTTGGCGTAATGCTGCTAAAGAAATAGGAACCCAAGCTAAAGGAGGAACTGTTCTTAATAATTGAAACAAAGGATCTAAAGCTTTAGACATGGTTTTACTAACACCAATCAAAACACCCAAGGCAATACCGACAATTGCCGCTAGTGTATAGCTAATAGCAACCCGTTTGAGACTAGCCAAGATTTGCCAAAAAAGCCCTTTATCTGTGCCACCTTTATCATAAAATGGATACAAAATCAAGATCCAAGTGTCTTGAATAACTTGAATTGGTCCTGGTAATGTTGCCCCAGGAGTAAAGGAAAATAGTTGCCAAATAGCTAAAAAGATAGCTAAGGCAATAGCCGGAGGTATCAGGTCAGGAAATTGCTTTTGCAAACTTGATAAAAAGTTATTCTCAAATTTAGAAGTAGTAGAACGTTTTTGGGCGACTGTCATGAATGTTTCCTCAAATTTATGAATGGTTGGGTTAATATCTATTGACTAAATGCTGGCTTTTTTGATTTTCAAACTCTTGAGATATTCTTCTGGTTTCTCAGGCTCGAATTTAACACCATCAAAAAATTCTTCGACTCCACGAGAGGTACTGGTGGGAATATCAGCAGCATTTACTCCTAATTCTTTAGCAGCTTCTTTCCAAATATCTTCGCGGTTAACTTTTTTGATTAATTCTTTAGCTTTGGTTGCACCATTAGTAATGTAATCTTTGGACAAAAATCCCCAGCGAACATTTTCAGTAATGAACCATAAATCATGACTTTGATAAGGATAAGAAACACTACCTTTTTCATCTTTCCAATAATAAGCAGCCATTGATTTATCATTAATTGTCCGACCATCTCCCATATCATATTTACCTTGATATGGTAGTTCTAAAACTGTAGGTGAAGATAAGCCAAAATACTTTTTAGTAGCTAGAATTTCTGCCGCTTCTTTGCGGTTATCAAAGTTATCTAACCATTGTTGGGCTTCCATAATACCTTTTAATAAGGCTTTTGTAGCTTTGGGATTTTGGTCAACCCAATCACCTCTCATGGCAAAATATTCTTCAGGGTGATTTTTCCAAATTTCCGCCGTTAATGCCGCCATAAAGCCAATTTTATCGTTAACGAGGCGATAAGGCCAAGGGTCGCCGGTGCTGAAAGCGTCCATTGTCCCAGTCTTCATATTGGCGACCGTTTGCGCGGCCGGTACTGTTAATAATTTCACGTCTGTATCCGGGTCAATTCCACTTGCTGCTAACCAATAACGAATCCATAGGTCTTGGTTAACATGAGGGAATGTGAAAGCCGCAGTAAAGGGTGTGTTGGCTGATTTGAGTTGACTAAATAGGGGTTTAGCAGTATCCAGTTTTAAGCTAATTCCTTTCCCTAGATGTTTATTAGCGATCGCAATTGCATTACCATGTGTCACTAATTGAGCTAAAACATACATGGGTATAGGTTTATTCCCTTTGGTAATTAAACCTTCTGTAATTAAGTGTGGCATGGGCATTTGCCATTGACCACCATCAATTCCACCCCCCTGAGAACCAATTTCTACGTTATCCCGCGCAGAACCCCAAGAAGCTTGTTTTGAAAGTTCTACTTTGCTCATGCCATATTTAGCAAAAAAGCCTTTTTCTTGAGCAATAATTAGGGGTGCAGATTCAATAATGGGAATATATCCCAGTTTGGCTGTTGTTGTTTCTGGTTTTTGTTCTGGACTAATATTGGCTACTGGTTCAATGGAGGATTTTGTACCAGTTTTCCCCGTTTCCGGTGGATTTCCTAAACAGCCTTTGAGTAAGACTGCACTAGCTGAAACTCCAGCAGTTAAGATAAATTTACGTCGAGAAACTTGATTAAAAAAATCGGACATTAATACATCTCCTTTATTGGAAAACTTATTTTTTTAAACATGAAAACTTGGACAAAGAAATAAATAATTTCTTCGCTTTATGATTGAAATTCCCATTTATATCTAGCTACTAAAATTTAGCCTTCTTATGGAAAAGACTAGTTCATATACTTGGTGAAAAACTCGGTTTGATTTCTTCACTTAGTGCGATTAATGGGTGTTACTCATCTACTGAAAACTAGTTTACAGTCTTTTTGATCAAATTGATCACCTGTCAACTCAAATTATTAAAAAAATATTATATTGGATACATAGATAAAAGCTTATCTATTTTCCTCAAATCTGTGATAACTCTCTAATCTATATATTCAAATCTATGGTTACTATCAAAGAGAGAGAATACTGGAGAAAAATTAAAATCCTGCTCTTTTTTAAAAAGTTGAGAATCTAATTCTTCATAACAAATTACAACTTTGAGAACAAGAACTCACACATATTCTTCTTTTATATGTTTGTTAAATTATCCATTAGTAATGTTAATCTTGACACTTTATAGTTTTTAATTATTAATTAAATGTATTATTATCTTTTACTAACATCTATTCCAACGTTAACAAAAGTTTCCCTAATATTAAGATTGTATTAGTATCTAATTTTAAAGCATCTTCATACAAAAACAATTTAATATTATCCAAAAATCTTGAAAGTGATCAAAATTCGGTATTTCATATACCAAAAAAGTATTGACAGATAATTAAATATATGTTATCATAAAGTTGATAAGGAAGAACTATCTTTATTTTCTTGATTTTCTTTGCGTGCCTCTGGGATTTTACGTAATTAAAATTGAATCTTTAATTCATTAATGAATATCAAAACAATAGTATTGTATTGCCAAACAAAAGGAATGTATTGATATCCTGAACTTATTGAAAACTTTCTGGATGTAATAGATTAAAAGATTATTGAATTTACTTGGATGCAAATCATGGAAATATCGCTAACTGTGTTTCTGCATCAAAGAAATGTAGCTTATCAGGGACAAACGATAGCCAAAGTTGCTCATCTAAATGGATAAACCTATCAGGGGGAACTCTAACCTGTAAAGATTGTCCTTCCGGATCTTGTGAATCAGGGTCAGCAATTTTCACAGATAGAAAAGAATCATTACCCAAATTTTCCACCAGATTTACTTTAACTGGGAGATTTTTAGTAGCAGGTACACTCAAGATTAAATGTTCTGGACGAATACCCAACACTAAAGTTTGTCCGTCATAAGATTGTAAAGCCTTTCCCCAAATATCTGGAAGAGTGAAGCGAAAATGAGGATGAGTAATTAATAAAGGTGCGTGAAACTCCACAGAGATAAAATTCATTGGTGGAGAGCCGATAAATTCAGCAACAAAACGATTAGCGGGACGATTGTATAATTCTAATGGAGGAGCGACCTGCTGGATTTTACCTTCTGACATAATAGCAATGCGATCGCCCATAGTCATCGCTTCAGTTTGATCATGGGTGACATAGATAGTCGTTGTTCCCAATTGATGTTGTAATTTAACAATTTGACTGCGAGTTTCTGCGCGAAGTTTAGCATCCAAATTAGATAATGGTTCATCCATTAAGAATACTTGAGGATTGCGAGCGATCGCTCTTCCTAATGCTACACGCTGTCTTTGTCCTCCAGAAAGTTCCTTGGGTAAACGATTTAACAAGGTTTCAATTTGTAACAAACCTGCAACCTTTTGGACTCGTTCATCAACAATTCTTTCTTTTAGGGAAATATGACGCAATCCTCTAGGTAACTTTCTTGTCAGTCCTACCAGTAGATTTTCGCCCCATTGCATCAGCCTTTTTTTACCAAATTCCGCATCAGGAAACTGACGACGTAAACCGAAAGCGATGTTATCATATACGGTCATGTGGGGATAGAGTGCGTAACTTTGAAACACCATAGCGATGTCTCTAGCTTTCGGTGGTAAATCATTAATTAAGTGGTCACCCACGGAAATATTACCACCAGTCATCATCTCCAGTCCAGCGATTAAGCGCAGTAGGGTACTTTTACCGCAACCAGAGGGTCCTACCAAGACCATAAATTCACCGTCAGCAACAGTTAAATTAATTCGTCGTAATACAACTACACTATCTGAGCCGTCTTGTTGATTTTTACCTTCTCCGGGGCGGGAAGTAAAGCTTTTATAAACATTTTCTAAGACAACTTGTGCCATAGGGATTCACTGTAAAATTTATTAATTTATAGAAGCGGAAAATCTCCACTTATATATTATAGTATACATTTTTTTTGAAAATCCAGATCAACAAGATCCCGAACTTATTTAAGAAGTGGGGGATTTTATTGTTATTTATTTTAAATTAATTTTAGTAATTCTTGAATTTGTTGATTAATGATCTTGATATCAAAACGTTCACTAGCAGTAATTCTAGCATGATTAGCAATAGCAGCAGTTTTTGCAGAATTTTGTAAACAATTATGAATTACCTTAGCTAACTCTTGAGGTTTTCCAGGTGTTACTAAAAAACCATTAATACCATCTTCAACTAATTCTATTGCACCACCAGCTTGAGATGCAATCACAGGTTTACCGCACAACATAGCTTCAACAATTACCCTTCCAAAAGGTTCAGGTGCAATAGAAGTATGAGTAATTAAATCACACATTGCCATTAATGAGGGAATATCCGAGCGAAAACCTAAAAACTGGACTCGATTTTCCAGTCCTAAAGCAGATACTTGTTGGTGGAGAGTTTTGACATATTCCTGTTCACCAAATAAAGCATCACCAACTAAAATTACCATAACATTTTCTGGACATTGAGAAAGAGCCTCAATTAAAATATGCTGTCCTTTCCAAGGAGAAAGACGGCTAAAATGTCCAATCACAAATTTATCTTTTAATTCTAAAATTGCCCTTAAATTAATAATATCTAATTCATCAACTACATAATTTTCGACGGTAAAACCATTGTAAACAACGTCAACCAAATTTGATTTTCCTCCAGCTTGTAAAAATGCTATTTTACTGGCTTGAGAATTAGCAATAACTAAATTAGCACAACGATTAATTAAATTAACAGCCACCGATAAATTAGTTTTACTAAAATGTTCTAAAGAAAGGATATCATGTAAATGATAAACCAGAGGACGACGGGCTAATAAACTAGCGATTGCTCCGACAACTAAAGCTTTTTGAGTATTAGCATAAATCAAATCATATTTTTTTGCTTTTTGTACGACTTGATTAATTAAAGGAATAATTTTTCCTAAATTTGTTAATACTGAAAACAAACCACTTTCTTTATTAATATTAATTTTTTGAGTTGTTAAAACCTCCACAGGAATTTGATTTTCTTGTAGTAAACTTCTAAAATCACCATCTGCAAATAAACCAACAAGAGCATTTTTACCATAAGGTTTAGCAATATCAACTAAACACAACTCAGCACCACCAGGTTTACCACTTTGGTCTAAAAATAAAATTTTCATACAATTTTGATAATCAATTTAAGCTAAGAGAACTTGGCGAACTTGTTGAGAAATATTAGTCCAATTGTAGTTTTGAATTGTATAATTACGGCATTCTTCTCTAGAAGGTAAAGGAAGTTTTTCTAACATAACTTGTGACAATTTATTAGCAATACTTTCAACTGTAATTGTCTCAGTAATTAAATCTGGAGAAAATCCCTGTAAAATTTCCGGCATTCCCCCAACAGGAGTACATAAAACAGGAGTACCACAGGCTAAAGATTCAAGAATAGCTAATCCAAAACCTTCAAAAGATTGACTAGGCATTACCGTTAAATCAGCCGCTTGATAAGCCACAGGTAAATCATTTTCCGGCAAAAAACCTAAAAATGTTACATTATTTTCTAAACCTAATTCTTTAGTTTGTTGCTGTAGTAAAGATTGAATATGTCCACGACCAGCAATAGCTAACCAAACATCAGGAATTTCTGATTTAATCATATTAATAGCTTGTAATAATTTATCAATTCCCATGCGATGAACTAACCGACGGGAAGTAAATAATATCGGCTGATTAGTAGGCCAACCTAGCTTTATTCTTGCTTGTTGACGTGATAAATTATTCTGAAAATGATTAATATCCACACCACCGGGAATAACGTAGATTTTTTGCCAGGGAATTTGATATTTTTGATGTAAAATATGACCAAAGGCTTTACTAAGAACAATAAAGCGATCGCATCGATTATAAGTGCTTTGTTCTATTAATTGTTTTTTAATCCAAACACTAAATTTTTGATTAATTACTTCTTCTTGACTTTCCGAAGCCCAAGGACCATGAAAGTTAAAAGTAACAGGTACTCCTTTAGGTAAGATATCTAAAATTGGAAAACTATATAATGCAAAATGGAGATTAATTGCATCAGGTTTATTTATTCTCGTTTTCTTAAATTTATCACGAATTGACCATAATCTAGAACTAATTTTACTATCTGGGTAAGCTAAATTAGTCAACTTAATCTGCGTATTTTTGGTATCTACTGGTAAACCAACTCCACATAATTCTATTTGATCTTGAGAAGCTGCTAATTTATGAGTTAATTCATAAACATAGCGTTCTAATCCTCCGGGATTATTAGGAAACCAACCAGTACCTAAAGTTAAGATAGATGCCGATTCTGAACTTAATTTTATATTTTTATCTTTCATGTAATTATCTTCCTTTTTATAGATAAATTGAGATTAATTGTTTTAATTTATGCTTTTATTTATTTTGCCAATTCCAAGATAATTTATTTTCAGCATAATCTTTTAATACGACTTTGAGAATCAAAACCAGTTTAATTATAGAAATAATTTCATTTCCATAAACAAAATATATCAAAAAAATATATTTGATAAAAAATTATCAAAACATTGATCAAAAAGTTTTTTATGAACTCAGAAATATTACGATCATGAATGTTATACCAAACATCAAAATTTATGAATTGGGGTTGATATCATAGTGTAATCAGAATAATTAATTAAAAGAGGATTATCCAGAAATGTTGAATGTCGTTACAAAACTTTACATATTTAAGTATACTAGTATTATCAAGGGTAAAAATGTCAACATTTCATAATATCTTCCATCCAATGAACATAACTGATT
>NZ_JACJTO010000005.1 GCF_014698755.1 Aphanizomenon flos-aquae FACHB-1287
TTTGTCTTATATCAGTCGAATATGCTGCTGCCATATATATCTCAATTATTTTCTTTTTTTTCCATCTTTAAAGTTTACCATCTTTGTACCGCTTTTGATCTCAAACTGCTGTAATTGCTACAATGTGAATCTGATGGGGTGGAAAATGCCGCCCCCAGATTATAGATACTGTTTAATTGAAAATACAATCCATAGAATAAACATAATGGCAGAAGTGTTGAATGTTAAGATTTTGAGGATTGTGTCCAAGTTGTGCATTGGTATTGGTGATACCAAATTTGATCAATTAATGACTCTATTCTCAATAGACAATGGATTTTACCTGGGTAAAACACAAAGATTGTAAAGTTTTATTGCAGGATTCAACACTTGTGACATAATGGTTACTATTTAATAATTCAATGGATTGAAATATAAGAATTCTTTACAAGAACTATTGTGAATTTGTTTAATCAGGTAATTCTTTTTTGGCACAGATAACGGTAAGCTATTTTTAACAATATTAAATCAAGATAAATTTTCATTATCTGTCATGACTAGATTGAGAGGGATCAACGCTAGTCAGTCTGTTTTCTTTAATTTTTGCTGGAAACTATAGGAGTAATTGAATGGATCAGTATTTGCTAGACACTATTTGGCTAATTCCAGTTTATGCTTTAATAGGTGGGCTTTTGGCCATACCTTGGTCGCCGGGAATCATTCGCAAAACAGGTCCCCGACCTGCGGGATATGTCAACGTAGTGATGACCTTTTTCTCCTTTTTCCATGCAGTCCTTGCTTTCTTTGCTATTTGGAATCATCCAGCTAAAGAAGTATTTATTCCTTGGCTATCTACCGCAGGTTTAAACCTAACCATTAATTTAGAAATTTCTGCTGTCAGTGTGGGGGCATTAATTGTTATTACTGGCTTGAACTTGCTGGCGCAGATATACGCTATTGGTTACATGGAAATGGACTGGGGTTGGGGACGCTTCTTTTCCTTATTGGGATTATTTGAAGCTGGTCTTTGTGGCTTAGTTTTGTGTAACGATTTATTTTCCACTTATGTAATTCTGGAAGTCCTCACCTTGGGAACTTACCTATTAGTAGGTTTGTGGTTTAGTCAACCCTTGGTAGTGACTGGGGCGCGAGATGCTTTTTTAACCAAACGAGTGGGAGACTTGTTTTTATTAATGGGTGTCTTAGGACTTTGGACACTTTCCGGGACTTGGAATTATTCGGAATTAGCTACATGGGCGGCCACGGCTAATGTTGACCCCACAATTATTACCTTAGTATGTTTGGGTTTAATTGCTGGTCCTATGGGTAAATGCGCCCAATTTCCCCTACATTTGTGGTTAGATGAGGCTATGGAGGGACCAGTTCCCAGTACGATTTTGCGGAGTTCGGTGGTAGTGGCCAGTGGGGCGTGGGTGTTAATTAAATTACAACCTGTATTCAGTTTATCTCCTGTTGCAGCTTCTGTAATGGTGGCTATTGGTACAGTAACAGCTATTGGTGGGGCGTTAATTGCGATCGCCCAAATTGACATTAAACGCTGTTTATCCTATTCTGTTAGTGTTTACATGGGATTGGTATTTATTGCGGTAGGTACACAACAGAACGAAGCTGCATTATTATTAGTTCTTACCCATGCTGTATCCGCTGCATTGTTAGTTATGAGTACCGGGGGAATTGTTTGGAATAGTGTCACCCAAGATGTTACCCAATTAGGTGGATTGTGGTCACGTCGTCCCATATCCGGTTTAGCCTTTATTGTCGGGACCTTAGGTTTAATAGGTTTTCCGCCTTTAGGTAGTTTTTGGGCACTATTTAAACTAGCTGATGGTTTATGGGCAACACATCCAACTTTAGTAGGAATAATTATTATTGTCAACGGCTTAACTACCTTCAGTTTAACTAGGGAATTTAGTTTAATTTTTGGTGGTAAACCTAAACAAATGAGTGAACGTTCTCCTGAAGCTATTTGGTTAATGGTTTTGCCAATGGTGATTTTATCAGGCTTTGTTTTACATCTGCCTTTAGTATTACAAAGTTTATCATTACTGCCTGATTGGGCAACATTAAATAAAGATGTTGCACTGCTATTGATTTGGTCAAGTATTTTCGGTTGCAGTATTAGTAGTATCATCTATTTAGGCAATATTCCTAAACCAATTCGTCTACCCTGGCAAGGTTTACAAAATTTATTTGCTTACGATTTTTACACCCCTAAATTGTACAAAATTACAATTATTTTTGGTGTTGCCCAACTTTCTAAATTTGCCGATATGTTGGACAAATTTGTAATAGATGGTATTGTCAATTCTGTGGGTTTATTCTCTCTATTGGGTGGTGAAGGCTTAAAATATAGCAATAATGGACAAACTCAATTTTATGCCTTGACAGTGCTTTTAGGAGTGGGTGTTTTAGGCACTTGGTTGACATGGCCTTTTTGGGGTGTACATCTCATGAAATTCATTTTTTAATTTGCACCTGACTTATAGCATTACCAATTACCAATTACCGATTTATAAATATGTTGAGTGTTTTAATTTGGCTACCAATTATAGCCGCTATAATCATCGGTTTTTATCCAGCAAAAGATATTCCGGCAAATAGAATTCGGTTAGCATCTTTAACCGTTACAGGTTTAGTTTTGCTGTGGAATATTTTCATTTTGTTAAAATTTGATATCAACAATCCAGGGATGCAATTTACAGAATATCTACCTTGGAATGAAACATTAGGTTTGAGTTATCATCTAGGAGTTGATGGATTATCAATATTAATGTTAGTATTAAATAGCTTTCTAACTTGGATTGCTATTTACAGCAGCAGTAAAGATACAGAACGTCCCCGGTTATTTTATTCCTTGATTCTGTTCATTACTGGTGGAGTTGCTGGTGCTTTCTTATCACAAAATTTGCTTTTGTTCTTCCTATTTTATGAATTGGAATTAATTCCTTTTTATTTACTAATTTCCATTTGGGGAGGAAAAAATCGGGCTTATGCGGGCATGAAATTTCTGATTTATACAGCAATTTCTGGGGCGTTAATTTTAGCCACATTTTTAGGAATGGTATGGTTAGGTGGTTCTCACAGTTTTGCTTTTGATACTGTTGCCACTGCAAACATTTCTGCGGGAATGCAATTAATATTATTAGCAGGAATAGTTTTAGGTTTTGGCATCAAAATTCCGTTAATTCCCTTTCATACTTGGCTACCAGATGCTTATGTAGAAGCTTCTGCACCTATTGCTATTTTATTAGGTGGAATATTAGCCAAATTGGGAACTTATGGACTATTAAGATTTGGTTTGGGAATGTTTCCCCAAACTTGGCATATTATCGCCCCAACATTAGCAATTTGGGGGGCAATTAGCGCGATTTATGGAGCAGTTGTAGCCATTACCCAAAAAGACATTAAAAGGATGGTAGCATATAGTTCTATCGGCCACATGGGCTATATTTTACTAGCAGCAGCAGCGGCCACACCCTTAGCCTTAGTTGGCGCAGTAGCCCAGATGTTTAGTCATGGAATTATTCTCGCTATTCTCTTCCATTTAGTGGGAGTTATTGAAACCAAAGTTGGCACAAGAGAATTAGACAAACTTAATGGTTTAATGAGTCCTATTCGTGGTTTACCCCTAGTTAGTGCCTTACTCGTTTTAGGTGGAATGGCTAGTTCAGGTATTCCTGGTTTGACAGGTTTTATTGCGGAATTTATTTCCTTTCAAGGCAGTTTTTCCAGCTTTCCAATTTCGACAATTTTATGTGTAGTTGCCTCTGGTTTAACCGCAGTTTATTTTGTTATTCTTCTTAACCGTACCTGTTTTGGTAAGTTGCAAAATAACTTAGCCTATTATCCCAAAGTTCTCTGGAATGAAAAATTTCCCGCGTTGATTTTGGCATTCTTAATTATCTTTTTGGGAGTACAACCGACTTGGTTAGTGCGTTGGAGTGAAACTACAACTACCGCTATGGTGACAGCAATTCCCACTATCGAAAAAAACCTAATTGCGGAAATTGTGTTGAAGTCCAATTAACATAAAAACGGCGGTTATAAGCCGCATTTATATGGGCAAAACCCACCTCTGTGGGTTTCAAACACCGGATTTTTATTAGTCCTCCTAGGTAGACTTCATTTGTGTAACCGCGAATTATTCGCCTTTTATAAATAACCCAATCCAAAAATGTTATGGTACAAACTCCAGAAAAACCAACTAAAATACCACCTTCAAAACACGAATTTGCCGAAATCATTCATCGTTTAGAATCTGGCGGTTCAATGTTACCAGATACCCCAGAAAACTTAATGCAAATTATCGGTATTTATAAAGCCTATGCCGTACCGATGGATTTTTATTGGCGAGATTTATTATATATTGCCGAAAGGGTATTTTTAGACCCTTTACCAGCTTTTAAATACTTCCTACCACAAGAATATTTAGACCTCCATAATCACTATGCAGGTGATGATGCTGATTTAAGAATTTGGCGAGGTGTAGCTACTGCACACCCAGAACTTTTGGCATTTATGGAAAAGGGTGAAACTAGGAAAATGCCGAAAATTTTCCATCATTTATTCCATGATAGAATCAATATGGAATTTGCAGAAGCTTGTATGCAAGCTATGTTTTGGCATCGTAAAATGTACGCACCAGTTAACCAATTTGATAGTTATTTAGATTCAGCAGAATATAAAGCTAATGCTGATAAAGCAATTAAAGCTTATTTTCGGAAAAATCCCCTCATGTCAGGACTTTATAAACTGTTTCCTGAGATGTTTTTGGAACAGTGCCGCATGATGTCCTATTATTCTAACTTAGGACTTTTTTGGGAAGTTATGGCACCGGTATTTTTTGAAATGTCAGATATTTATGATGAAGGTGGTTTTAAAAGTGTACCTGATGCCATGAATTTTCTCATAAATGGTATATTTGCTATTGCTGGTCGTCCTATTTATCATCATGTTTATATTGACGGTAAATGTTATGAAATAATCCCCAAATCAAAAGGGTTTACCTGGTTATATGAAGCCGCTTTACCCTACGTTGAAGCTGTTTTTTATCGCACCGCACCATTTAGAGGTACAAAGTCATATAATGCCCAAGCCGGAGAAGTTCCAGAAGATCAAAAAGACTTCCATTATGGTATTCTTTATGCTGATGTATTTCCCGTCGGTACAGCGGGTATTCCTCCCACTTTATTAATGCAAGATATGCTGCATTTTTTGCCCCAATATCTTGTTGATTATTACCAAGAACATTGTCGAGGAGAAGAGGATATTTTAATTCAATTGGGGATTACTTTTCAACGTTCCATGTACAATGTAACATCGGCCGTAATTCAAGCTTTAAGAACTGCCTTATTGTATCCTTTAGATGATGAAAATCCCCAGCATTTACAAGCAAACCGAGAATTTTTTGAAATGCAGCTAAATCGCTTTACTCGCAGTGATTATAATATGCGTGATGCAGCGAGATTGAGAGATATTCAAAGACAGAATTATAGATAAATTACTTTCACTACCCGCTCTTTCTCTTAATAGATTTAATGATTAAGAAAGAGGCGGGTATAGGCTTATTAATGTCTAATTTTGATGTTCTTGTCCATGATTTTTACAACCACCCTGACCATGATGGTGTTCGTGATTATGCCCATTAGCGCAGCCTTGAAGGTCTTGCTGCATGAGTTTTTCACTCATTTCTTTAAAAGACTCGTCTACGGCTTTTAAGCCTATCCATGCGTCAATTTTCTCGACATCAAAGCCTACTTCTCTTTTATCTCCTACTTGTATCAATGGACGACGAATTAATAGAGGATCTCTAAGCATCATTACCAACGCATTTTCAGCACTGATGTTTTCAGGATTTACCTCTCCTGATTTTATTCTAGGTGCGGCTTTATTAAACCATTCAATGACCGGGCGATTACCAAAAAATGACCGCAATTTTTCCGCTGTCCAAGGTTCTGTTAATAAGCTATATGCTACCACTTCATGACCTGCGGCTGTGAGTAATACTTTTTGTCTAGTATTGTTCTTACAACCTGGTTTTTCATAGAAAATTACTCTAGTCATTGCTGTTTCTCCTATAAGGTTATTGGATGTTTGGAGAGGAAGTAATTAACCGCAGATGAACGCAGATAAACGCAGATGGAAGATGATTATTTTGATTGATAGCTAACATTTAGATCCCTGATTTCTAAGATTATCATTTATTGACAATATGTAAAAAGCAGTCGGGAATCTTATTTTCTATGATATTTATCAGCATAATCTGTTATTTCTTTTTTTGCCACTATCTTTAAAATTTTTTAGCACTGTGATTAGTTATGTCAAATTCAAATCTCTGTTTTGGATTTGTTTCCCCATAAATATTAAATGTTACTGTTGGTTCTTCACCAATAGCTTGAACTTGATGTATTGTTTGAGGTGTAAAACTAACAATATCACCGGGGGATAAATTTATTTCTCCTACTTTTTCAATTTTATTAGGAAAATCTGAGTTTGAACTACGTCGCCAAAATGTGTTTTTTTCCTGACCTTTTAAGATTGCGACTACTCCCCATGTTCCATGATTATGAATATTAGAATTTGTCCCTGGTGCAAATGTTACTGTTTGCACAGTTAAGGGAAATCCTAATTCATTATATAACAGTAAAACCGAGATTCCTGTTTTTAAATCAGGTTGTAAGAATTGACTTTGTACCCAATAGGAATTGATAATTAATCGTCTTACCAACATTCTAATTTCTGGAAGTCGAGTTGATTGATCTTCAACATTGTTAAGCACGTCTTCGAGTTCGGTTAAAAAACGATATAGACGATAATTATCACGCAATAAATCCCATGTTCTCGCTGATTTACAAATTTGATACTGTCCATTTTCAGCAATAAATAAATCCCGGCCTTGCATAATTTTTAAAATATTGACTGTGGAGAATTAGGTAAAAAAATCAGAGGAGGAGAGGTTTGAGGTATTTTAGTTATAGGAGTAATTGGAGATGTAGGTAGTCCAGGTAAAATCACCGTATTCTGGTTAGAAAATGACGATATTAGCTGGGAATTTGAGTTGATAGATAGCCAATTATTCATGATTTGTAATTTAGTGATTAGTTGTTAGTTGTAGGAGTTTTTGCCTATTCCCAGATTTAATCATTTTCTTCTGGTGGACGAGTTAAAATATCAAGAAGAATACCAGCACCAAAATCGTTTTTTTCATCAATACTTTTTATTCTGGTACTAATTTCTTTTGCTTGTTCTATTCTTCCTAGTTTAGTTAATACCAAACCAGAAGCAGCATAAGCAGTTAAGAATAATCTAATTTGAGATTCTTCATGACGGTTAATTAGGATAGGTTGAAGTTCTTGCCAATTATCAGGTAGATTTTCCTCTTCTCTAATTTTAGCAATGATTTTCTCTGCTGTTGTCAGTGCAAAAACATAATTATTTTTGTAGTAAAAATATCTATAAGCTGCAACTAAAATATCTGTATTATCTGCTGTTTTAGCTAAGGCTTGTTGCATATATTTTGTAGATTCTTCCGTATTTTCCCAAGTTTTTACAGCTAATATCAATAATTCTTTGACATCATCAATTCTTTGACATCATCTGCTACATTGAACCATGAATAGCTATTTGTATCAGTTTGCATAATAGGTAATTAATCCCATTTGTTATGGCATATTTGGGATTTCTCATGTCTATTATAGCAGTTCTCCTATTTTTGAGGTACAAAGTTTTTTAGTTTTATGGAATAGGAGTACCGATCCAAAATTCTTCCCTATCCTATCCAAATTTCTTGAGCAAAACCTATTGCTAATTTACCAAGTAAGGTAATAAACAAACCCATAATTAAATAAGCTTGACGGGGATAGCGAGATAAACAGATACCTATAGCTGCACTCAAAGGCACAATTCCATAAGCAAGACGACTTAAAGAAATTGTCCCCCCAGAAGCTAAAAGTAAACCAATACCACAAAAACCATAAATTACCATAATGGGAGTTAATTGCTTACGAAAACACCATAAAAGGTAGCTGCTACCTAAGATCATAGATACGTTAAGCAAATTGTTTATTAATCCTTGATCTGCAATTATTAAGCATAATATGACTATGGCATAAAAAGTATAGAATATCAAGGGATTGAAATATTTACGCCAATATAATAAACAGCAAGAACTAATCACAATTAAACTAAAAAACAGCGGATACCAAAGGTCTTTAATTCCACCTTGATCATTTTCAACCCAACCAAAATACCAATTTTGACCAAAAAGAATTTGCATGAACATATTTAACCAACCTTCCCAATCAAAACCAAAAGAAGGCCGCCATCCTTTCTGGGCAGCAATAAAGGCTAAAAAGTCATGAAAATTTAGTTGACAATATAGGCTAAATATTAATAAACCTGTGGCAGATAATAAACCTACAATATAAGCAATTGGTGGTTTATTTTGTCGCCAAGCTGTAATTAAAAATGCAGGAATTAATGCCATTCCTGTGGGACGTGTTGCAGTTGCCATTGCTCCACAAATTGCTGTCCAATGATATTGTTTTTGATCAAAGGCACGTAAAGCGATTGTACTCAATAACAAATATAAACCTTCTGTGTAAATTACTCCTGTAAATAGAGACATGGGACAACAAGTTATGACAGCAATTGTCCAATGAGCAGCACTGATGCCACATTGTTTTTTTACCCAAGAATATAAACAATAAACTGTACCTAAAAATGCCAAATTATTGATGATTAATCCGGCTATTTCAAAGGAAAAACCCAATTTCATGAACATAAAAATGCTAACAGGAAATAGGGGGAAAAATGCTAAATTATGTTGTTTGCCATCATTAATAAATTCATAACCTTCAGTAGCGATCGCTCGATAATGTACACTATCCCAAGCATCAAAAATCCCCCAGCCAAAATGGGGCGTAATACCATCTGGTAATGCTGGTAAATTGGGGGCAATCAAAAACATCGCTATCCCCATCAATAGACGACTTACAAGCCACATAGACACGGGAAACAAGAAATCATCTGTCCAAATAAATTTGGCGATAGCTGCGGCGAGGGTAGATATGGCCATTCGCGCTTTAACCATAGGTTTCTGTTTTTTCTGACTCGGAGGTAATGATAATGGTAGTTTTAAGTAATGTTACGCATTTATGGCCAAAATAGCAAAGGTTTTGATCGCAGTTAATTGATTGTCGGAATTCCGCTGATCAATGAGTCCCAGTCCATTTATAGTGGGAATTAACTGTTAATTCTTAAAAAATTGTGAAACCTATTACTTTACTTGGTTCTACTGGCTCAATTGGTACTCAAACCTTAGATATAGTCTCTGAACACCCGGATAAGTTCCGCATTGTCGGATTAGCTGCTGGAAGGAATGTGGAGCTATTCGCGGCGCAAATTCGCCAGTTTCGTCCCCAAATCGCTGCCATTTCCGCTGCGGAGAAATTACCAGAACTCCAAGAAGCTATCAAAGACCTCGACCCTCAACCTATTTTACTGACTGGGGAAGCGGGAGTGATAGAAGTTGCCCATTATGGCGATTCTCAAACGGTTGTTACTGGTATTGTTGGTTGTGCGGGTTTATTACCTACTATCGCAGCCATTGAAGCTGGTAAAGATATTGCTTTAGCCAATAAAGAAACTCTGATTGCGGGTGCTCCTGTGGTGTTACCTTTGGTGAAAAAACATGGGGTAAAACTATTACCCGCAGATTCCGAACATTCGGCTATTTTTCAATGTTTGCAAGGTGTTCCTAAAGATGGTTTACGGAAAATATTACTTACTGCTTCTGGTGGTGCTTTCCGAGATTGGCCTGTGGAAAAATTAGCAGCGGTAAAAGTTGCTGATGCTTTGAAACATCCTAACTGGTCAATGGGGAGAAAAATCACGGTAGATTCCGCAACTTTGATGAATAAGGGTTTGGAAGTAATTGAGGCTCATTATTTGTTTGGTGTAGATTATGATAACATCGAAATTGTCATTCATCCGCAAAGTATTATTCACTCTTTAATAGAATTACAAGATACTTCAGTTTTAGCCCAATTGGGTTGGCCAGATATGCGTCTACCTTTGCTTTATGCTTTATCTTGGCCAGAGCGAATTTACACTAATTGGGAAAGATTGAATTTAGTTAAATCTGGTGATTTAACTTTCCGTGAACCGGATCATCTAAAGTATCCTTGTATGCGTTTAGCTTATGCTGCTGGTAGGGCTGGTGGTTCTATGCCGGCGGTTTTAAATGCGGCTAATGAACAAGTTGTGGCGTTATTTTTAGAAGAAAAAATTCACTATTTAGATATTCCCAAATGTATCGAATTTGTGTGCGATAGTCATCAAAATGATAACAAACAAAATCCCTCTTTAGATGACATTTTAGCAGCAGATAAATGGGCTAGAGCAGAAGTTTTTACAGCTATGGAAAAGGTAACAACTCAACCACAGATAATTTCTGTGGGTTAAACGTTTACCCCCCGGTTTATTATCGGGGGATATTAACTAATAACTGAATTTATTCAGACTATTGCTCTTGTTTAATAATTGCTAATTTCCAGCTAAAAATATGAAGTTTAGCTTCATCAAATACAACACAGAGACGGGCAAAATTAGCCGGACAAAAAAATAGTAAATATCTTTTACTTAAGAATAAAGATAAGTTAACCAAAGAGCAATTAGAGCAACTCATTAAAGTTAAAAATTTCGGCTCTTGCGTCCCTTTTGTGGTAAAAACTAAAATCACTAAAATTTAATGCTGATAAATTTAAACAATAAAAGCTGAAAACTTTATCCCTGTAAAAGTTTGCAAACTTTTAGATATAAGTGAATCAGCATAAGAGTATAATCATAATTATCAAATACAAAAGTTTTAGGGATAGTAGCGATCGCATGCCCGATAGTTTCCCCTTGATCTACTGTGCCAATTTCTGGACATTCAGCAATGTAAACATCATCTTCTTTGTACAAAATAACTGTAAAGATGCGATTTTTCATCGTTTCTTATCCTCTAAAGCTTGCTCTGAAAATTATAACATCACTGTTTCCTATCGCACTTTATCAATCCAACCTACAAGCGATTCCTACGGAGCGCTTCGCTATCGCACTTTATCAATCCAAACTACGAGCTATCTAACCTACGGGTAAACTAACAAGTCAAGGTTCTTGAGAAAGAGATAAGATACGCTGATATAGCTGGGGACTGATGCGAAAACCAGCCCGGTTGATCAAAGCATCCATAACAGGTTGAACTTGAGGGATAAGACTTCTTTGTTTAGCAACAAGTAGAATACCCAGAATACCAATAATAGGTATCCCAAGCCGGAGAGCTTCTTGCCGTCCCAAGCGTTCATCAATGAGCAAATCATCGGCTTGTAGCTCAAGTGCCAAGGCTATAGCATTTGCTTCTCCAACATCAAGTCCGCGTTCCTGTTGAAGCTGGTTAGCAAGTTGGAAGTTGTTGAGGAATTGGCTTTGAATCCAGTCCAGTTGGAGAATAGCTGAAATAGTAGGATTGCTGGCGGCTACCAGTTCGCTGGCAACCACGTCGGGAATGATAACCTGATGGTAAATAGCTTTTAGCAACCCAAGATGATCAACAAGGGCAAGATTCGACAGAGCAGAAGTATCACTGACGACAATCATAGCCAGCCCCGACTCCGCAAGTGTTCAACATCCTGCTCAAAGTCTTCCACATCGTAATGGACACAAACATTGCGGTCTGCGAGCAGCTTTTGAAAGTTCATTATGTCTATTCCAGCAATTTTGCTGGCGCGGCTGAGGGAAATCCGCTGCTGCTGGAATAGGGCAATGGCTATTTCCTGAAGCCATTCACTCTGGTTAAAAGTTTCAGTTTTACTGAGGCTATCAGGTAGGTTCAGGGTAATTTGCATCAAGTTGTCCTCACGCAGTCACTTCTAATTTTAACTTTATCAATCCAACCTACGAGCGATTCCTGCGGAGCGCTTCGCTATCGCACTTTATCAATCTAACCTACAAGCGATCGCACTTTATCAATCTAACCTGTGAGCGATCGCCCCCAAATCAAAACCAAAATATCACAATATTGTCCGATCCAATACTTTGTTATATAGAGATCGCACTGTCCGCTCTCTCCGAAACAAATCCAATGTACTCAAAGACCGACTTTGAATACCGTTGCAAATCATATTCTATCTCTTCCAAAGATTTATTCTTGAGGTCTGAAAAGAATGAAAACTTTGCCAAAGCGTCATCAACTTTTCCTACATGCTTGATTTTATTATTCAGAACTCTGCATTCATCAATATTTTGATAATTAAGATAAGTAGTTATGTCAATATTCAATTTCTTGTATCGTGCTATTTTTTTATCCCAAACGTGCGAAGACTCGGAATAAGCCATACCAAGCTGTTTTTCTAAAGAGAGTAGGATTCGACTAGTGAATTGTTCAACTGTTGCCCAAAGTGAAATAACAAACGAACTGTTTGCAAAGTATTTAGTTCGGGCTAACATCAAATCATTGTTATAGATGAATTCCCTTACCCTGGAAAACGAAATTTCAAGTTGCGCTAGTTCATCCTCATCTGAAGATTCGTCATATTTTTTTTTCATTTCCTTTAACTCTTTTGTAAGGCTTTCAACATGCTTATCTTGTTGAACATGCTGAGAATAATACATTTGGTAAAATGTACATAAATCCGCGTGATAAAAGATTAAACTATTGAAAATGATCAGCAGATCACTATTCCGTAATATTGGAAATTCAGGTTTATCTTCTGGATTTAGCTGCATGATCGACAGAATAGGTGTATTCATTTAGCTTTCCTTAATGATTTTTTATACAGAGATAGCTTCACAATTATTCATCTTACGCAATTCTGTGTACTACTTCAATGGTCAGATGACTGAAGTTTAATACCCAAAACCTGAGTATAAGCACCTCTAGCTTGAGTTACACCAATTGTCCGCTGTGCTGATTCTATCATCGGACGGCGGAGACTCACAACTATAAACTGCGCTTGTTCTGCCTGTTGTTTAATCATTCTCGCTAGTCGTTCCACATTTGACCCGTCCAAAAACATATCCACTTCGTCAAAGGCGTAAAATGGAGATGGACGATAACGTTGTAGGGAAAATATAAAACTTAATGCAGTTAAGGATTTCTCTCCCCCTGACATAGAAGCAAGCCGTTGTACAGGTTTACCTTTGGGGTGTGCGACTAGGTTTAAACCACTGTTAAAAGGATCTTCGGGATTATCTAGTTGTAAATAACCGTCACCATCGGAAAGAATAGCAAAAATTGATTGGAAATTCTCATTTACTGCGTCGAAAGCTTCTTTAAATGCTTTTTGTCGGAGGGTGGTAAAGTTTTCAATTCTTAATAATAATTCTGTTCTTTCCCCTTCCAAAGTCTCTAATTTTTCCGTAAGTTCTTGAAGACGACCTTGGACTTTATCATATTCTTCTAAAGCTAACATATTTACAGGTTCCATTGCCTGTAAACGTTTGCCTAAACTCCGCAATTCTTTTTGCAAATCTTCTAAATTAACTTTACCAGGAACTTCTGGCAGCGGACTGGGTAATTCTGCACCTAAATCTCGCAGTTGGTTTTGTAGCGCTATTAAATCTTCCCGGCGTTTTTCCTGGGTTTCTCGTAGTTTCTCAATTTCCCATTGTAACTGTTGTTGACGCAATAAAAGCGATCGCAATTCTATTTCTACTGTATCTCGGTTCTTTTTCTCTTCCCCTAAATTTTCCTCTAATTTCCGCAAATTAGTCTGAATTTCGGTAATTAAAGCATTTAATTCTTCAAGTTGACCATTAACTGTTGTTTGTTGCTGTTTTCCTGTCGTCTCTTCTTGCTGATATTGAATAACTCTGATTTGGGATTCTTCTATTTTTTCTTGTAACCGCTGTTGTTGATTTTCAAGATTTTGTAATTGTTGTTTAACATCTGTTAACGCAGTTTCCCGTTGTTGTAATTCCTGTTCCTGGTTTTTAATAATAGCTTGGATTTGTTGCCATTCGCTGGGGGTTTGAGAAGATTCTAACTCAGCTAAAGTATGTCTCAATTGTTGTAATTGAGTTTCCTGTTCTGGCAATTCCCGATTTAAAATTTCTAAACGGGATTGTGCCGATGTAAATTTTGCCGTATTTTGAGAAAGTTGAGTGCGATTATGTTCAAACTGCGTTGTTAAACTCTTAATCTCTTTTTGTAACTGTTCTAAATATAATTGTTGTTCCCAGCGTCCTTGACGCGCTTCCGTTAACTCCAGGGAGAGGGTTTTAGTACGAATTGCTAAAGTAGAAATTGCTTCTCCACAACGCTCTAAAATACGATCAATATCTATTAAGCGAGATTTCAAATTAGCGACCTCTTGAGATTCCCCCGTTTCTCCTTTATCAAAACGTAAAGATGAGCGTTGACTACCACTACCTCCAGTCATTGCTCCGCTAGTTTCCAATAATTCCCCTTGTAAAGTGACTATACGATATAGTCCCATATTTTTTCGTGCTTGAGCAAGAGTAGCAAAGACCACCGTTGCGCCGAAAACATAGGCAAAAACATCACGATAACGGCGATCGCATTCTACCAAATTTACCGCATAATTAACAAAACCATCAGCTAAAGGCAAAGTTGCATCCTGAGTAAATTTAGGGACTTTAATTTTATTTAAAGGTAAAAAAGTTGCCCTCCCAGCCCGTTTTTGTTTTAATAGTTCAATTCCCGCTGATGCTACACTATCATCTTCAACGACAATATGCCCTAAACGTCCACCCGCAGCCATTTCTAACGCCAATTGATACTGAGAATCCACCTTAGCCAACTGCACCACCAAACCACACAAGCCGGGCATTTCCGACTGTAAAATTACCTTACTAGCCTGTGTTCCTTGGATCTCCTGTTGTGCTTGTGTTTGTGCTTCTAATTTATCTAACTGACGTTGTTTGTCTCGTTGTTCTTGTAAAAGCCGCTTTTGGGTATCTTGTTGAATTTGTAACTCTTGTTCCGTCGCGGCCAGATTTTCGGCTAAATTCTGAATAGGTTGACTAGAAGCATGAAATTCCAGGTCTAACCGCCCAAATTCCCCCTTTTTTCCAGCTAATTCCGGTTCTAAAGTCCCAATTAATTGAGACTGCTCAGAAATCAACAATTGTAATTGAGTATTACGCTCCTGTAATTGCGCTTGTTCTGTGCGTTTGGGTTCGACAATATGCAGTAAAGATTCAATAGAACGATTCAAAGCCGTTTGTTGTTGTACCCAAGCTTCCGAAGCAGTAGCAATTTCCGCAGCAGCTTGACGAGAACTTTCTAAATTTTGTTGAGCGGTATCACGTTCTGATTGTAGAGACGTTACATTTACCGTTTCTACATTTTGTTTTTTCTTAGCTTCTTCTAAATCAAGTTGATATTGTTGAATTTCCTGATAAGTTTGATTTAATCTTCTTGTAGACTCTTGAACAGATGTTTCTAACTCCCGTTGTTGACGTTGGAGTTGCTTGCGTTCCGCTTCTTGGGTAGCGAGATTAGACTGAACAGCAAGAAGTTCCTCCTCTCCCAAAGCTTTCACACGGAGATTTAGCTGATCTAATTCAGTAGTTTTCCGATTAATTTGAGCATTAGTATCCGTTAACTCAGTAGTAAAATTACTTAAACTGCGATCGCCCTCTTGAACTTGTGCAACCAGCTTTTCCTGCTGTAATTGGAGAGAACGCCAAGATAAAACCGCTGACCAAGATTGTTTTTCAATAAACTCAACCCGTAATAATTGATACTTTTCTGCCCTAACCTTATCTTGAGAAAGGCGATCGCATTGTATACTTAACTCAGTCTGAATAATCCGACAACTATCCTCCTTATCCTTGACCTCATCCAAGGTAGACTTAGCTTGAACAATTTTCCGATCATAAGTCGCCACCCCGGCCAACTCATCAATAATTTCCCGACGTTCCCGCGCATTCATAGAGATAATACTTGTCACATCACCCTGTAGAACCACATTATAGCCTTCAGGATAAATCCGCAACTCTTCCAAATCCTCATGTAACTCAGTCAGAGTACAAGCCACACCATTAATATAATAATTAGACGTATACCCCCCTTGCTGAGACACACGTAACCGCCGGGTAACACTCCAGTCAGAGGATTTAGGCTTTTCTTCCTCCTCTTCCTCCTTCCGCGTCTTTGCGTCTCTGCGAGAGACATCAGAAATATCAAAAGTTACAGTTACACTAGCTTCCAGAGCCGAACGTCCCTGATGTTTTTGAGCATTATTAACCAAATCTGGTAAACGTTCCGCCCGCATACCCTTAGAACTAGCCAGGCCCAAACAAAACAGCAAAGCATCAAGAATATTTGATTTTCCAGAACCATTAGGACCAGATATGACAGTACACCCCGGTAGTAAAGGGACAGCAGTAGTCCCACCGAAGGATTTAAAATTGGTAAGTTCAACGCGCTTGACATATACCATGAGGAACTGGTTAAGTATAATCTAGATTAATAGATAAGTGTACCAATAAATTTATGGAAATTAAAACGCCAGACTGGGTTAAACACGCGGTTTTCTATCAAATATTTCCCGACAGATTTGCTAGAAGCCAGCGTTCTCGTCAGGGCTTCTTAAATAATACCAATTTAGAAGCCTGGGACGCACCACCTACATATCAGGGTTATAAAGGTGGTGATTTGTGGGGGGTTTTAGAGCAATTAGACTATATTCAAAGTCTAGGGATTAATGCGATTTACTTTACACCCATTTTCCAATCTGCTAGTAATCATCGTTATCATACCCATGATTATTACCAAGTTGATCCGATGTTAGGGGGAAATCAGGCTTTGCGAGCATTAATAGATGCAGCCCATGACCGCAATATGAAAATAGTTCTTGATGGCGTTTTTAATCATTCTAGCAGAGGGTTTTTCTTTTTTCATGATGTTTTGGAAAATGGTTCTAATTCTCCTTGGGTAAATTGGTTTAAAATTATAGACTGGCCGCTGGCACCTTATGATGGTAATTTACCGGCTAATTATCATGCTTGGGCAGGAATTCGCTCTTTACCGACTTTTAACCATGATCATCCAGATGTTAAAGAGTATATCATGAAAATTGCTGAATATTGGCTAGAATTTGGGATTGATGGTTGGCGTTTAGATGTACCTTATGAAATTAAAACTCCTGGTTTTTGGCAGGAATTTCGCCGACGAGTTAAAGGTATTAATAGTGATGCTTATATTGTGGGTGAGGTCTGGTCAGATGCCTGTGAATGGCTTGATGGGACGCAATTTGATGGGGTATTGAATTATTTATTTAATGAGGCTACTATTGCCTTTGCAGTGGGGGATAGGGTTGTTTTAGAGCAGGTGAAATATAATAGTTATTACCCCTATCCTGCTCTAGATGCGGCTGAATATGCTAATAAGATTCAAGCCATTTTAAAACTTTATCCCTGGGAAATTCAACTAACTCAATTAAACGTGCTTGGTAGTCATGATACATCTAGATTAATTACCATTGCTGATGGGGATCAAACTAGTGTAGAATTATGTAATTTGTTATTATTTACCTTTCCTGGTGCGCCCAGTATCTATTATGGTGATGAAGTTGGTTTACCCGGAGGAAAAGATCCTGATTGTCGGCGGGTTTTTCCGCCTGAATCTGTATGGAATCAAGAGATTTTAAATACTCATAAACAATTAATTTCTCTGCGTCAAAATTATCCAGCTTTGCGAATTGGTAATTATCAAGTTCTTTATGCAGTAGCAACAGTTTATATATTTGTGCGAAGTTTAGAAAGGGAAGAATTAATTATTGCTGTAAATGTGGGAACTGAATCTATAATGGTGAATGTAGATTGTCGTAATTTACAAAATCAGCCTCATCAAGTTTTATTTGGGAATGGGGAAATGATCCAGAAAGGTGAAAATGTTTGTTTAACTATTCCTCCCCGGAGTGGTTTAATTTTGGCATAAATGTTAAGATACTAATTTAGAAATGATAGATGATATTTTTTTGCCTGTTCTGGGTAATCTAATACTATTAGGAGTAATGCTGATAAGTTTGACAACAGCAATGTTTGGTATATGGCTAAATCGGGGGATGATTACTTAAATAAGCGGAGCAAGCAAATTGAACAAAAGAAAAGAATTTTTTCTTATATTTCTGCTCTGTCTTTTGGTGGTTCAATTTTGTTCGGGGGAGTTAGTTTTATTAAAGAGGCTTGGGAAAAACCTCAGCAAACAGTGGTAAAATCAGCGGAAACCGAGTTACAGAAACAGATTAAGGGTTATGAATTAGTTTTACAGCGTGAACCTAATAATCAATTAGCACTGGAGAAGTTGTCTATTATTCGGTTAAAGTCGGGGGATAATCAGGGAGCGATCGCATTAATGGAAAAGCTGGTAAAATTATATCCAGATAGACAGGATTATCAGACTGTTTTGACGGATGTAAAAAAGAAAATGGTATCAAAATAAATTAAAAGGGAAATTATGGACACCCTCAAATTGAATCTGGGAATACAATTACCAGATCATAATCAGTTACCCTGTGAAGATGGAACATTTGTGAAAAACTTTCAAGAACATCCTCAAAGTATTCTATTAACAGAATCTATCTGGTCAAAATTACAAGAAATTCATCCAGATAGACAATTTTGTATCGGACAAGATAGCGGTATTTATTGGCGAATTACAGACCCTCCAGAAAGAGGAGCAGAAGCACCTGATTGGTTTTATGTTCCTGACGTACCACCTACTTTAAATGGTCAAATGCGCCGTTCTTATGTAATGTGGCAAGAATTAGTAGCTCCTTTAATTGTGATTGAATTTGTATCAGGTAATGGTAAAGAAGAACGAGACGAAACTCCATATCAGGGGAAATTTTGGGTTTATGAAAAAGCGATTAGAGTGCCTTTTTATGGTATTTATGAAGAGAAAAAATCATCTCTGGAATTATATCATTTAATCGAAGGACAATATCACCTAATGCCACCTAATGTAAGAGGTCATTATGTAATTGAAAAAATGGGTGTTGAATTAGGAATTTGGCAAGGAATATATAAAAATGTCGAGTTACCTTGGTTAAGGTGGTGGGATTTAGAAGGTAATTTCTTATTAACAGGAGAAGAACAAGCTGAACAGGAAAGACAACGGGCTGAACAGGAAAAACAACGGGCTGATAAATTAGCAGCGAAATTGCGGGAATTAGGCGTTAAATTTGATGATTAAGCAATTTCATATAATGGGATCTTGCGTCCCTTTTATGGAGAATTAATACTAAAGTGCCAGTTTAATAAACTACGTAATCTAAAATTACTAAAATTACGAAATCCATATCCAAGTTTTTTGATTAATTTGAGTTTATTATTAATTCCTTCCACGGTACCAGTAGTAGTTCTGCCGTCAAAATAACCTACGACTTCACCAAACCATCTAACCATTGTTCCTATACTTCTGGGAAAATACTTCATTCCATCATACATCCAATCTAATAAATTCATGATATTTTCACCCCCCAAGACTTAGTAGATTCAAATATGTCTCGAAATTCTTCTTTTAGTGCGTACATTTTCGCCAGAATAGGGGAAACTTCTTGAACATTATTTAATCTTCTTTTCTGTTGTTCATTTAAAGAATCTTCATTTTTTATTAAGCTATATTTGCTTTTATTTAATCCTGCTAATATTCGCTCCCGCTGTAATTTATTATCTAAATCCATGGTGGCTTTCTTTTCAGATTTACGCATAGCATCTAAATTCATCATTTACTTGTTTCATTACATGAAATCTATCAGCAGTTATATTTGCATTTGGCATTAATTCTTCTACTAAACTTTTATAAAGTGACCAGAGATCGATGCTCACTTCAACTATTTGTTCAAGTATCTGAGATCCCCATTTTACAATAACTTCACGTATTTCTTCTATTCTTCTTGACTTCACCAATTCAATTGGTTTACGAGTATCTATGGCTAATCTTTTAGTATATCCTTTACTTTTATCTACAAAATTTAGCTTTTCACTAAAGACCTTCTTACACTTGAATTGACGGTGATTTATTTTTAATAATTTTTCACTATAAATCATGAATCATCCGCCAATGATTTTGATGTATACTATAGGTAGTTTTTCCACAGTCTGGACAAGTAGAATAGTTGACAGCCTTCTCTATTGTTATAATTATTTCTGCCCCTTTCTTGAAAATCTAACACTTTCATCTCTAGGAGATTGAGAATTTGATCTACGCTAAATTTCATAACTATCCTTAAAACTTTTGTATTTGATAATTATGATTATACTCTTATGCTGATTCACTTATATCTAAAAGTTTGCAA
Organism: Aphanizomenon flos-aquae FACHB-1287; assembly: GCF_014698755.1. GTDB lineage: Bacteria > Cyanobacteriota > Cyanobacteriia > Cyanobacteriales > Nostocaceae > Dolichospermum > Dolichospermum flosaquae. The sequence goes on from NZ_JACJTO010000005.1 coordinate 20,313, forward strand.
CCTTTTACAGGGATAAAGTTTTCAGCTTTTATTGTTTAAATTTATCAGCATTAAATTTTAGTGATTTTAGTTTTTACCATAAAAGGGACGCAAGAGCCAAAATTATTTGCTCCGAGGGTGATAATTTAGGTTCTGGATATATTCAAATATGTTGCTCATAATAGGCTGCTAACAAATACTATTGTATATTCTTTTATCACGCTTTGATTTTTTTCGGAGACGTCTATTTTAATTAAATTATAACACAGTTCGCTTTTTTAAATATCCATAATATGCTACTATCTAAAAAATAATACAAAAAAGCAGTTATGGCAACAGATGATATTTTTGCAACCGCAAATCAATCCTTATCTATCCCAAAAGTCAACATTTTGACCATGTTTCGGCTAGGATTATTTCAAATGGGGTTAAGTATGATGTCTATCTTAACTTTAGGTGTACTGAACCGAGTCATGATTCAGGAAATCGCAATTCCAGCAACTATAGGTAGTTTAGTATTAGCAATACCCTATTTTATAGCCCCAACAAGAATTTTATTTGGACAAATATCCGACAATAAACCCTTATTAGGTTATCATCGTACAGCTTATGTCTGGGTAGGAGCAGGAATATTTGCCATTGCTGCATTTTTAGCAGTACAAATAATGTGGCAGTTAAATGGCGCTAATATTGGTGATACGTGGGTATGGACTAACCAAACAATCGGTTGGACAGGAGTTCTGGGTTTAGTTTTCGCAATTTACGGTTTAGCAATTTGTGCTAGTGGTACAGCTTTTGCAGCTTTATTAGTTGATATCTCCGAAGAAGATAACCGTTCTCAAGTTGTCGGAATTGTTTGGTCAATGTTAATGGTAGGAATTATAATTGGAGCAATTATCAGTTCTACGATATTAAAAGAATTAACTGCAAATGCACCGATAGAAACTTTACAAGCGGCAATTAATCGTTTATTTGTGATTGTTCCGAGCATAGTTTTTAGTTTAGCAATTATTGCCACTGTAGGGGTAGAAAAAAAATATTCCCGATTTTTTAATCGTGTCAACCCAGGAAATAGAGAAGATAGTATTACCTTAAAAGATGCTTGGAAAATTTTAACAGCTAGTCCACAAACAGGCTTATTTTTCACATTTTTATTAGTGATGACTATTAGCTTGTTTATGCAAGATCCTATTTTAGAACCTTATGCGGGACAAGTATTTAAAATGTCCTTAGCAGAAAGTACCAAACTCAACGTTTTTTACGGTACAGGGATATTAATTTCCTACGGAATTACAGGTTTTTTCATTGTCCCTCGGTTAGGTAAACGCAGAACTATAAAATTAGGTTGTATTTTAGTCGCATTTGCGGCATTATTAATAGCTTGTTCTGGTTTCTCCGCAAATCCGTCTATACTGAAATCAACTTTAGTTTTATTTGGTTTAGCGACTGGTTTTGTCACTACCGCAGCGGTTACTTTAATGTTAGACTTAACAATTGCCGAAGCCGCAGGTACATTTATTGGCGCTTGGGGACTTGCTCAGTCTATGTCTAGAGGCATAGCAACTGTAACTGGTGGTGCTATTTTAGATATAGGTCGTAAGTTATTACCAGATAATTTAGTCTTAGCTTATGGCATGGTATTTGGATTAGAAGCTGTAGGAATGTTGATATCAATTTGGTTTTTAAATCGTGTGAATGTGACAGAATTTAAAACTAATACAAAACAAGTTTTAGCTTCTGTTCTCGAAAGTGACTTAGATAATTAACAACTAACAACTAACAATTGACAACTGACCACTGAACACTAACAACTGACCAGGGATACATTCTATGAGTTACTACATTGCTCCCAGTTTTCTTGATAAACTTGCAGTACATATCACCAAAAACTTTTTGAATATTCCCGGTATTCGAGTTCCCCTAATTTTAGGTATTCATGGGCGCAAAGGTGAGGGTAAAACTTTTCAATGCGAGTTAGTTTTTGAAAAAATGGGTATCGGGGTAACTTTAATATCTGGAGGAGAATTAGAAAGTCCAGACGCAGGAGATCCTGCGCGGTTAATTCGGTTACGATATCGAGAAACAGCAGAATTAATCAAAGTCCGGGGGAAAATGTGCGTACTGATGATTAATGATTTAGATGCAGGTGCGGGACGTTTTGACGAAGGAACTCAATATACAGTAAATACTCAATTAGTAAATGCTACATTGATGAATATTGCTGATAATCCCACAGATGTCCAATTACCCGGAAGTTATGATTCAAATCCTTTATGTCGTGTCCCGATTATTGTCACCGGTAATGATTTTTCTACCCTCTATGCTCCATTAATTCGTGATGGGAGAATGGATAAATTTTACTGGGAACCCAACCGCGATGATAAGATAGGAATTGTCAGCGGAATTTTTGCACCAGATGGACTTTCACAAGGAGAAATTAGCCAATTAGTTGATACTTTTCCCCATCAATCTATTGACTTTTTTAGTGCTTTGCGTTCTCGGATTTATGATGAACAAATTCGTAATTTTATCCATCAAATCGGTTTTGAAAATGTCTCTTTACGAGTTGTCAATAGTTTAGAAAGACCCCCAGCTTTTACCAAGCCAGATTTTACTTTATCTCATTTAATTGAGTCTGGTAAATTTATGGTAGACGAACAAAAACGGGTAGAAACTTCTCATTTAGTTGATGAATATAATCGTTTAAATCGCCCAAAAGGTTATCAATCAACTGCTCCCATTGCGGAACTTCCAGTTAATAAACCTGTGATTAATCAACCCACCCATTTAAGTTTAGAAACTCAAGAACAAGTTCGACAAATTTTAGCTCAAGGTTATAAAATTGGGATTGAACACATTGATGAAAGACGTTTCCGTACAGGTTCTTGGCAAAGTTGCGGTTCTTTTTTTAATATTGATGCCCATTCCGATGCTATTTCTAATTTAGAATTTTGTTTATCTGCATATAGCGGTGAATATGTGCGTTTAGTAGGAATTGACCCACAAGCAAAAAGAAGAATAGTAGAAACAATTATTCAACGTCCCCATGGTAAGTAATTAGTATTTTTTGAATGTAGAGACGTTCTATAAAACGTCTCCGATTGAATTTAATATTTAGCTGACAGGAGTTAAAAATAGTTTAGCTTCTGCCTGTCTTCTCCGTTTCAATCCCGCTTCTACATTGCTACCAGGATTTCTGTATTTTAGAAAAGTTTCTTCAATTTCATCCCACTTTTTATCTCTCAAAACTCTAGTCATACTTGAGAAGCCAGAACCACCATAGAAATTAGCTCCCAAGTTATAAGCAAAGCTTAATAAAGCACCCTGTTGATTAGCATTTAATTCATCCCAAACCGGAATTTTTTGCAGTGGTGGGAGATAGCTATTTTCTATCTGAATCATCAATAAATCATCTGCTTCTTGTTGACTAATACTTTCACCTAATTTCCAGTTACTACCATCTCTTTTTTTAGTACAACCCCAACCAATGGTAATAGGTAAATTACCACTTAAAGGATCTGGATAAGCTTTTAAATAACAACCTTCAAATTGTTTAATTAGAGGAATTGCTGGAAGTGGTAGTTTTCCAGTTGTACCACCAAAATATGATGAAGTAAGAACGCTAGAAGTTGGAGATGATATAGATGATACCGCGCTTGTTGTTACTTGTCCAAGAGCATCATTTAAGGCATTTTGAGTATTTTTTCCAACTATACCATCTACTTCAAGCCCTTTTTGACTTTGAAATTGTTTGACGGCTTTGAGAGTATTATTACCAAAATCACCATCTATTCTCCCTGGATTGAGATTCAGTACCGTTAAGATTTCTTGTAGTTGTTGAACTTTTGGTCTTTTTGCACCTTGTCTGAGAGTTTCGTCCAAGTTTAATTTATTGAGCATAATTTTATTCTGGTAGGTTGGATTGCATTCAGTTTAATTATTCACTAAGTATATAGTATGCAGGTGTATCTTCAATATTATACAAATGACAAAAATTGACAAAAATATATGAATTAACCGGGATACCATAACAAAGCATGATATTTTAAACTAAATGAAACATTACTAATCTCAGAATACTTGTCTAAAATATGCCTTGGTTTGTCAAAATTGAAACTGGTAAAGTTGATAAACCCACCTTTGATCAATATGTACCTGCCCACAAGTCCTACGTAAAAGAGTTAATTACTAAGGGTCACAAAGCTAAAACAGGTTATTGGTCACAAAAGGGTGGTGGAATGATGTTATTTGAGGCGGAGTCAATGGATGAGGCACAAGCAATAGTAGGGGCTGATCCCTTGGTACACAACGATTGTGTCAGTTATCAACTATTTGAATGGCAAATTGTTGTGGAATAGTACACCAATTTTAAATTTTAGTGTTATGATGATGGAAGACCTGGATCTATGCAACTGCAACGCCCAAATCTTGTCAGGACCGGAAGGTAGCAGCAATAAGGGATGCTTGCAGTAGGCGTAGTCTCCGGGTCGCCTTATTTTTAGGAGCTTTCAGCAGCAATGCCTGGTTTTGGAGATATTGTACAAAAAGCTTTTTATCTCGGTGTGGGGTTAGCCTCTTACGCCAGTGAAAAAGCTGGGGGGAAGTTAACCGAACTGCGATCGCAAGTCCAAAAATTAGCAGATGAAATGGTAGCTAAAGGCGAGATGAACACAGAAGAAGCTCGCCGCTTTGTCGAAGATATGATGAGACAAGCACAACAGCAATCAACATCTGGACAAGCACCTGAAAAAACAGCTTCTTCTGAACCCCGTCGGATCGAAATTCTCGAAGTTGATGAAGAACCAACTGTTAAGGAGGAGCAAAAAGAAAATCAGAAGAATAAACAAAATGGCGATAATGTAGATCAGCTACGTAATCAAGTGCTAGAACTACAGGAAGAGTTAAAACGGCTGCAACGCGAACCATAAAAGCAATTTTTTACTTTGGGTATTGGGGACATTTAGTTCTGGAAAAATGACGCTATACCCAAAATAGTCTGATTTGCGATTACCAACCCTTAACCCTAGAACTTCCTGTCAGACGGTTTTAACCGTCATGTTTTTAGCCTTTGAGAGTATAATTTATGGAAAAGTGGCAAAAAGACTTAATCAGCATGATCGAAGCTGTTGCTGATGAAGTAGAGCAGTTCTTCCTGGGAATAAATGACATGGTAGACGCTTTTTTTGAGATTACGGAAGAAGTTACCGAAGAAGTACAAAGCACACTTGCGGCTGATATTGATGCTTTCACTACCTTGCACGAACAATTTTTACAAGACTTAACTGAACCAATTTTAGGAATTTATTGGGAAGATATCTCAGAAGATTTAGATCCGGGTTTTCCGTATAAAGTAGAAGCTACACTAGAAAAGAATATTGCTTGCATTGGTTGTAGCAACTATCATGGACAAGTTTATGGTGGGAATTTATTAGTCTGTGGTATGCACCCTCATGGTTCAGATGATGGAAATTGCCCAGACTGGGAAAAAGAAATTGATTGATACTCTTGGATCTTGTGCTTTAAACTTACCGAATATTTCTGTCTGTAAATAACTTGTCAATCTGGGGAAAATGTGAAAGAATGTTAAGTTAATAATTGTGAGTCTCTGCATTTCTTTTTACTAACATCATGAGTAGCTTTGCACCTGAAACTGATTCCCCAGCAAGTCAAGAAATGAAATATGGTGAACGGGAAATTATGGAAGGTAATTTAATTACTTTTCCTAATCCCCGTATTGGAAGACGCTATGATATTAATATTACCTTACCGGAATTTACTTGTAAATGTCCATTTTCCGGTTATCCTGACTTTGCGACTATTTATATTAGTTACATTCCAGATCAACGGGTGGTAGAGTTGAAAGCGCTCAAGCTTTATATTAACAGTTACCGTGATCGCTATATTTCCCATGAAGAAACAGCCAATCAAATTTTAGATGATTTTGTCGCTGCTTGTAATCCTTTGGAATTGATTGTAAAAACAGATTTTACCCCCCGTGGAAATGTGCATACAGTGGTTGAGGTTAAATATCTACAGGGAAGTTAGTGGGGAATCTGGGGGGATTCCCACCCCTAGGGTTAACTAACTAAAGCATTGCGGAAAAAACCATTTTGTTGCACTAATTTTTCTGCAATTAACCTGTGATAAACTGCTTCATAACCATTAGTCATCTGCTGAACACTAAAATTTTCTTCCACATATTGACGACAAGCGTAACGATTTAAGTTACTTATTTTGTCAAGAGAATTAATACATTGCTCGATGTTATCACAAAGGAAACCTGTTTCGCCATTAACAATTATTTCCTCTGTTGAACCTATTCGCATGGCAATTACAGGTGTACCTGATGCCATTGATTCTATCATAACTAATCCAAAAGGTTCTCGCCAAGTGATGGGGAATAAAGTTGCATAAGCGCCACCCATGAGGGCATTTTTTTGACTATGATTAGCTTCACCTAAATATTCAATTTGCTTACTGTCAATATGTGGCTTAATTTTCTGTTCAAAGTATTCTAAATCTACCAGATCTATCTTACCTGCTATTTTTAACTTCCAACCAGTTTTTTGAGCAATTTCAATTGCTAAATGGGGTCCTTTTTCTGGAGACATTCTTCCCAAAAAAGCTAAGTAAAATGGTTCTGTTGGTTGGGGATAAAATTCATAACTACTAACATCAATGCCATTATAAACAGTGTCTACATAGTTTAATCCTAGTTTGGGTTCTTGTTGAGAATTAGAAATACTAATATAAGGCTGTTTTTTGCCATATTTAAAAATTTTTTCATTATCTGGAGTAAAAATTCCATGTAAAGTGTGAACCGTGGGAGTTTTGACTAAATTAGCATATACCAGTGATGCTAGTCCTACATGAGAGTGAATGATATCAAAATTTTCTGCTTGTTCATAAACTAAACCTAACAACAACATTTCATAAATAGTTGGCTCTTGGATACTAGGATCTAATCTTAAAGCACGGGGATGAACTGATACTAATTCGGCTAAAGTTAAAGAATCTCCTGATGCAAATAATGTTACTTCATGTCCTCGACGGACTAATTCATCAGTTAATAAACCTACTACCAATTCTATACCACCATAAGCTGGTGGGGGTACTCTCTCCCATTAGGGAGCAACCTGAGCAATTTTCATGTCAATCTCCTAAAATATCAGATTTCTATTTCTAGTTAGTTGATGAATAAATGAAATGACTAACAGAGAAATAGGCAAAAATACAAAAACCATCCTTATTTATGATTACTATTAAATCTTATGTTTTATATCTGATTTTTTTTGTCTATCTGAGGTAATGTAAATGTCTGATACTTAAGAAATAAATTAAAAATAATCTAATTATCATATTTATATTTATAATCTAATTTTTAACTTGACTTGAAATAAAAAAATCAGTATCATGTAATACGACAAATAAAAAATTGCATCTATTAAGCAGCATGAATATATACAAACAAATTAAAAAACCGCGTGTTTCGTGGCCAGCAGTTTTTGCCCTGGTGGTATTTGTGTTTATGTATTTACCCATTCTGGTACTAGCTTTTTATAGCTTTAATCAGTCACCTTACAGTGCTAAATGGCAAGGATTCACCCTGGAATGGTACGGAAAATTATTTAGTGACGAACGGATTTTATCGGGTTTATATAATAGTTTATTGGTGGGTTTTTGTGCTGTGGGAGTTTCCGCAATTTTGGGAACATTAATGGCTGTGGGGTTAGCGCGTTATGAATTTCCTGGTAAGAAATTATATCAGGGAATTGCTTCTTTACCGTTGTTAATTCCTGATATTGCGATCGCTGTTTCTACGTTAGTATGTTTAGCAGCTTTTGCTATTCCTTTGAGTATCTGGACTATTATCGCTGCCCATATTGTTTTTTGTCTATCCTATGTGGGTTTGGTGGTTTCTTCGCGCATGAATAATATTAATCCTCATTTAGAAGAAGCCGCTTTAGATTTAGGTGCAACCCCCATACAAGCCTTTATTTTAGTTTTATTACCGCAATTAATGCCGGGGATTATTTCTGGGTGTTTATTGGCTTTTGTATTGAGTTTGGATGATTTTTTAATTGCTAGTTTTACTGCGGGAAGTGGTACTAATACCTTACCAATGGAAATTTTTAGCCGCATTAGAACGGGAGTTAAACCGGATATTAATGCTTTAAGTGTGATGTTAATTTCTACAACTGCGATTGTGGCTTTGATAGGGGAATTGATTAGAACTGCGGGGGAAAGGAGAGAATAGGGTGAAATTAATTCAAAGTAGAAAAATGTTTTAAAAATTGCATAAAAGTAGGAATATGATATTTAGCATAATTACTCTGCTCTGAATAAAATTTAGCTATTTGCCTTAATAATTCATCCCTAAATACCTCCTCTGTATTAGTCCAATCACTTGGTGGTTTAATGTCTTCCCAATAATCCTCTTGAGTTTTGTTATCCTTAACTTTTTTAAGCATTAATAAGGCATAAATTAACTCATTTTTGTGTGTTTCATCTGGAGAATTTTCAAACTGTTCTTTCCAGGAATCGCGCAACTTTTCTAAATCTGTACAATCTAATCCTGAGCAATGACTAATGCGATTAGAGACGGTTGATAAGTTATTGTTTAAATCATTGCTATTAATAATAGCATCTGCCATAGTAATATAAATATCTTCAAGAATAACACTTTGACAATTATACATTGGAGAGTTTATTTGACTATTAAAGACTTCTTGCAGTTCGGGTATCATAAAATATGATTCTTTGTGAATTAATCCTGTCACCCAAATGCGATGATTTTTTGCATTTTCTTCATTAACTTGACCTTGCTGGTAAAGATTTAAGAAAATTTCCTCCGTATTAGAAAAATGGTAATTATCAATATTTTGGGACTGTAAATCTAAATCAACTATAGCAAATAGCTTATTAGGATTTAAGTAAGATTGTTGAGCATCTTCTTCATGCAATTCCAAAAGCTTAAAATAGGTCTGTATAACATCTGATCTACCTTTACAATTAAAAAATATTGGTATATATGTTGTCCATGTGTTTGGAACGCATTTTCTATAAAAATAGGCATCGTGCCACTGCTCCATTTTTCCATAATTTGCTACTGTCTTATCATCTAAAATGCTGCCTTGACCTTCACATAAAACAACAATTTTATTCCTAATTCTTCTATCTCCAAGAATTTTTTTACAATGTTGTATGAGTATTTCTTGATAAGTATTCATAGTGAAATATTCTTATCTGATTTGATAAGTTTTGGTTCTAGTTCCCTGACATGGCCAGGTGTAAGTGCCTGACATAATTCATAGGAGTGAGTGGCCAGAATATATTGATTACTAGGAGACCATTGCTCTAAATCTGGAATTATTCGATATTGCCAATCTGGATGAAATCCTATTTCAATTTCATCCATGAGAACAATAGCATCTTCGATTTTATTATATTTTAGCCATAGGTAAATACTCAATCTCTTTAATTCACCATGACTTAAATCTTCAGGATAAAGTTCAATATTTCCATCATTTGTATCTAACTTGAATGTGATTTTGGAGAAATCTGTAGAAATATTCACTTTTTTATTAGCTAACAATAAATTCAACTCAGCTAATAATTCTTTATATCTCTTACCATACTCACCTTCAGTTTCAATAGCAGTTATAAAATCTTCATCTCTAGCACTTGTGAATGCTTTAATTAATAAATCTACCGGAGCAAAATCATAAGTGAAAAATCCTGGTAGTTTTGATTTAGATAATTTTAAATCTGAATCGTAATTTCCACCACCATTTTTTGCAAATAATCGGTATCTGGACTCTCGAGAAATAAATAAGAAAACTTGAGTAATAGGAGCAGCTAAGAATATTTTATTTGATATTTCGTCTAACAAATCTTTTGCTTGATATCTATATAAATTACCACTAACTCGACATAATAAACGGTTTTCACCCATACCCACCGATAAAAAATAAGAACATATATATATTATGTGTTCTTCACGCAAAACGGGAGGATGTATCCCATTTCTATTATGGTATTCATCATCTAAATCTACTGCTATATCTTCAATAGGATAATCACCAACCAGAAATTTAATTTCAACTTCTTTTTCACCATCCCAAATATTGATAATAGCTAATACTCTGTCACTACCATCATTATTAAATGTAAACCCATGTAGTAAATTTTCTATATAATGGTGTCTTTCTGGATTTGTGCAGCAATGTAATAACACAAAAACTAATTGTAAAAGTGTACTTTTACCACCTCCATTGAGACTTCCTAAAGGAAAGATATTAGGGACAAACCTTCTATCAAACTTAATATCAACATCTTTCAAAACGCGGAAATCTGGTACTTGAACTTGTAGTAACTTCATGTGAATTTTCTTCTTTGAGAAATATTACATATTGGAATTATACCACAAGTGTTGAATCCTGCAATAAAACTTTACAATCTTTGCGTTTTACCCAGGTAAAATCCATTGTCTATTGAGAATAGAGTCATTACAATACCAATGCATAACATTGATATGGATTATATTTTTACTGCAAATTCTTCCAAAGCCTGAAAACTGCCTACTTCCCAACTCCTTTTGATCACATTAGGGATAATCTGAGTAATAGCTATATGTTCAAAATAAGGACTTTGATCAGATTTGATATATTTACCATTTTTCAACAAATAAATAGCCAATTTACCACTATCATATATCCATAATTCTGGAACTCCAATGGCTTCATAAGCATCAAGAGTTGTTTTTGATGTCACATCAATTTCTATAGCTAAATCTGGTGGTAGATGATCAGGTTGTAACCTCCGCAAACCAATCATTTGTTGATAATTTTGAATATAAAAACAAGCATCTGGTTCAATTCCTGCTATACCTTGTTTTTTAAAAGTTGTTGAACCAAAAGGTTGATATTTAATCCCTTTAGCTTTCAACAATATTTTAACAATATCAGAAATTAGATCTTTGGAAATTTCATGCTCAGGTAAAGGAACCATAATTTCTAAATTACCTTGATTATAGGCAATTCGTGAAGCTCTTTTTTCTCCCAGTTCTTGTAAAATCGCCTCAAATTCTTCCCAGCTAACATCTGGAATATTAATTGTACTACCAGGCGTTAATTGTATCTGACTAACGGCTTTGAAAACAGGAATAGCTACACTCATAGCATTTATTATTATTATTGATTGATTAAGTTTAACAAAATTAGGGTGGGAATGACCCACCACAAATAATTAAACTTGAATTACACCGTAAACTTAGCGGTAATTCGCTTCATAGCTTCTTCGACATTTTCCCGACTATTAAAGGCCGAAATACGGAAATAACCCTCACCCGCAGCACCGAAACCAGAACCAGGAGTTCCCACCACATTCACAGTTTCTAATAACTTATCAAAAAATTCCCAACTAGATAAACCATGGGGAGTTTTCACCCATACATAAGGTGCATTGACTCCACCATAAACACTTAAACCTGCGTTTGTGAGTTCTTGACGAATGATTTTAGCATTGTCTAAATAGAAGTTTACTAAAGCTTGAATTTGTGTTTGTCCTGCTTCTGAATAAACTGCTTCTGCACCACGTTGAATAATATAAGAAACGCCGTTAAATTTAGTAGACTGACGACGATTCCAAAGTTTCCAAAGTTCAACATTAGAACCATCAGCGGCTTTAGCTGTGAGGGTTTTAGGAACAACAGTTAAAGCGCAACGAGTCCCAGTAAACCCGGCATTTTTAGAAAAAGAACGAAATTCAATTGCACAATCTCTCGCACCTTCTATTTCAAAAATAGAATGAGGTAAACTAGGATCTTTAATAAATGCTTCATAAGCAGCATCAAAAAAGATAATTGAACCGTTGACTTTAGCATAATTTACCCATGCTTGCAAATGTTCTTTCGTAGCAGTTGCACCTGTGGGATTATTAGGAAAGCAAAGATAAATTAAATCAACTTTTTGGCTAGGAATTTCTGCCGTAAAATTATTTTCAGCAGTAACAGGTAAATAAACTAAACCACCATATTCGCCTTTTTCATTCACGTCTCCCGTATTACCCGCCATAACGTTAGTATCTACGTAAACCGGATATACGGGGTCTGTAACAGCGATAACGTTATTTTTGCCAAAAATATCTAAAATGTTGCCAGAATCGCATTTAGAACCGTCGGAAATAAAGATTTCATCGGCTTCTATGGCTGCTCCTCGCGCTTGAAAGTCGTGGGTAGCGATTTTCTCCCTTAGCCAATTATAACCCTGTTCTGGTCCATATCCTTTAAAACTTGAGCGATCGCCCATATCTTCCACAGCTTTAATCATGGCCATGCGACAGGCTTCCGGTAAGGGTTCAGTGACATCACCAATCCCCAAGCGAATGATTTTCGCATCTGGGTTAGCCTGTGCAAAAGCATTTACCCGTCGCGCAATTTCTGGAAACAGATAACCAGCTTTTAGTTTCAGGTAGTTGTCGTTAATTGTAGCCATGGTAAATTTTGAGAAAAAAGACAATGATACACCATCTTACCCGGTTTAATTTTCCCAGCGGTTAAAACTCTATCCTTTACCTGAAATCATCCCAATTCCTTATCCCCAATCACCTAATTTACAACTTGGCTACCATGACTGCGAGGATCATCTTGATTACCATCTGTTGCGACTGGTGCGGAAAATTGGGAGGTTTTACCATTATCTTGAACATGGGGAAGGGTAGAACCGGCAATTAAGGCCTCTAAATTACTAGCCATTATAGTCCGAGGCATATCACCAATGGTTTCTGCGATAGTTTCCCCTTGCTTACCCAAAAATACAAAGTGAGGAATCCCGTCTACTCGATATTTGAGCATTTCTGGCAACCATTTGGTATTATCAACATTCAACATCACAAAATTTAGGCTGTTTTCATACTGTTTTCTGAGTTTGTCCATGTCGGGGGTCATTTTTTGACAAACGCTACACCAATCGGCGTAAAATTCGACCAGAGAGGGTTTTCCGTTGCTCACAGCTACTTCTAAGGGAATAGCAGTTTTACTCAAGTCCATCAGGGAAACTGATGTAGAATCAGTTTTAAGCCCTAAGAAGAGGACAATTCCCAAAGCGATCGCTACAATAGCAATTAAGAAGTTTTTGATGCGATTACTAGAATTTACAGGAACTTCGGTACTCATAATTAATTAAGACTTATTAACTTAGTTCATCATCTAGTTTACTGTTTTCTTACATAATGAAAAAAAGAGTTACCCTGACTTTTCCTAAGCGTGCGATTCAAATGCCAGTTACCTACAGACTAGCAAAGGAGTTTAATGTTGCTGCGAATATTATCCGCGCCCAAGTTGCCCCTAATCAAATTGGTAAACTGGTGGTAGAATTATTGGGAGATATTGATCAATTAGATGCCGCAATTGAATGGATGAGATCCCAACATATTCATGTTTCCCTGGGTTTGGGTGAAATTATCATTGATGAAGATGTATGCGTTGACTGTGGTTTATGTACGGGAGTTTGTCCCACGGAAGCTCTAGCTATTAATCCAGAAACATATAAACTCACCTTTGTGCGATCGCGTTGTATTGTGTGTGAACAATGTATTCCTACCTGTCCTGTACAAGCTATTTCAACTAATCTTTAAGTAGGAATTAAGTATGAGTTAATAATAGCTCAAATATCAAATTATTATTCCTATTTCAAAAGAAAATATAGGAGTAATGACTGATTTTTTCTAGTGATATGATCGAAAAAATAGATAATATCGCCAATTGTTTTTATTTATGAAAATCTCCTCAGAAATATCCATCAAAACCCTCGGTGAAACTGCACACCAAGCCATTGAAAAACACTTTACAAAAACTATAAAATGGGAAAAAGCAGTTAAAAAAGATGAAGATCCAGAACCACTACATCAAATGCGTGTAGGAATGCGACGGTTAAGAACTGCTGTTAGTAAATTTGAGAAATATTTAGATTTACCAAAATCAGTTACTGATAAAAATATTGGTAAATTTGCCAGAACTTTAGGCAGTCTCAGAGATTTAGATATACTCAAAGAAAGTCTGGAAAAGAATTACAAACCCCATGTCCTGGAAAAAGAACAAAAATATCTAGAAACAGCTTTTACAGAATTGGATAAAGAACGAGAAATTGCAGTTGATCATGTTCAGAAAATATTTAAAGATCAAGTTTATAAATCTTTTAAAAATGAATGTGAAAATTGGTTAAAAAATCCCAGGTATCAAACTTTTTCATCAGTCCCAATTCATTATGTATTATCAGATTTACTCTCACCAGAAGTTAGTCAATTTTGTTTACATCCAGGATGGTTAATTGGTGCTAAAATTGCTAAATCAGAAATAGTAGTACAAACAAAATGGACACCCAGCCAATTAGAAAAACATCTGAAAACAGAATCTGAAACTCTACATAATTTGCGGAAACAAGCCAAACGTCTCCGCTACCAAATGGAGTTATTTACTGAATTATATAGTGAATCTTTTACCGCTCATATTCACGACGTGAAAAATATACAAGAAATCTTAGGCATGATTCAAGATAACATAGTTTTACATGGGTGGTTAAACAATATCTTTAAATCAGAACTTGAGACTGAATTAAGTGGGTTAACGACCCTATTAGCCGCAAATCGTTATCAATTGTGGCAAGAATGGCAACCACTACAACAACGTTATTTACAAGCAGATACTAAATATAATTTACATTTAGTGGTACTACAACCTACATTGGAAGATATTAAACAAGAAGAAAGACATGGTTAGTTGTCAGTGGTTAGTTATTAGTTGTTAGCTCCCTATTCCCTGGTAAAATAGTTCAATATCTTTGAAAATGAGTTATCATGACTACAGAAACCACCACAGGTGCTGATGCTATTGATCAAGCAATTACCCAGGGAATTGATTTTGATGGTTCTCCTATTCCCACAGCCAAGTTAGAATTGTATAAACAAGTTATGGATTTAGAAGCCAATAGACAACGCAGTGGTGTATCCAATACCATGCGTTCTCGAATTGTCCGTATTGGTGCTAAACATATTCCCCAAGTTGAACTTGATCAAAAGCTAATTGACGCTGGTTTTGCAGCCTTAAAAGAAAAAGAAATTGCCTTTTTCTATGGTAGTAAATAAACACGAAAAATTGGTGTTTTAACCCCTTGTCCATTACCATAACAATCAAGTATTGTTTATATAGCAATCCTAAATTAGTTATGAAAAACAAGATCCCCGACTCATTTAAACAGTCAGGGATCTAACCCTTGCAAATATACATTTGCATCAAAAGAAGAAACATAAAGATATCTAGAACAAATTCCAGTTATAGTCAGAAATTCTGCTAATTTATAAATAATTGGTTAAGCTACAAAGATTTTCACATCAATAAACCAAGTCAACCAGGTAATTTATCTTCAATACCTGCGGTATTCCGTAGGAGCTATCACCATTTACGTTTCAGGGGTTATGGCAATGGATATTGTGACACTATTAATTGTTTGGTTAGTCATGGCTTTTAGCTTGTGGATGATTAGTAAACTACCCTTGGGGGTTGAAATTGATACTCCAGAAAAGGTACTTTTTTCCGCAGTAGTTTTAGGTATTATTACAGCATTAGTTAAACCAGTTCTCAAAATTTTGTTCGTGATACCAAATTTAGACACCTTTGACTTATTATCTGGTATCTTTACTTTCATGATTGCTCTTGCTTGTTTCAGTATTGCTGCTTGGTTAATAGATGGCTTCCGGTTACGTTTTGGTATTTGGAGTGCTGTTTTAGGCGCTTTTGTTCTTACTATTATCAATAACATTATCTACAAATTATTAGGTGTGTAATTAGTAATTGGTAATTGGTAATTTTGCCCATTGCCTCTTACCTAGCTATATTAACGCCAATGTCAACCTACTTAAACCACATATCCCCCATCTGTATGTATGCTGGTTGCTACCCACTAGCAGCGAGTAACGATAGTCCTGAAAATGTATGTAATATATTATTTCTTCTATCTACACCCAAAACTTTTTATGTTATTTTAAGTCATTAATTGGATACTTTTATGAGCAGGAATATCACCGTGACTTTATTTCACCAACAAAGTAACTTATTAATAATTTCCGCCTTACTGGGCTTAATAACTTTACCGACCATGGTAACACCAGCCACAGCCCAAAAAATTGATAATACTGGTAATATTGACAAAAATCCCAATCTTAATCAACTCAATTCTACCCCCACCTATCCAGCCGCACCACCACCAAAAACAGTAAAACCCCTACCAAACGAGAGAGAATTACAAGAAAGGGAAATACGAGTAGATTATCGGATTAGTAACTTACTAGGAGATCCTACAGGTAATCTTTGGGTCGGTTCGTGGCGGGGATTATCACGCATTGATCCGAATACAGGTAGGGTAATTTCTCGTATCAGTTTACCAAATATTATAATTAGTGCCTTAGTACAAGATAAATTAGGCCGTTTATGGGTAGGAAACAATGAAGGTTTAACAAGAGTAGACCCCCAAACCAGTCAAATTACAGCCCAAAATTTATTATTACCCTCCAAACGAGTATTATCACTATTAATTGATAAACGAGGTTACTTGTGGGTAGGAACTGATGCCGGTTTAACCCTGGTTAGTCCCGACCAAGGTATGATCATGACCACTGTTAAAAATATGCCCGGTGTCAGTGTTAACACCATGACCTTAGATGCTGATGGTCAACTATGGGCTGGGACTCTAGAGGGAATAGTCAAGGTAAATACCGCCAGTGCTTTAATAATGAAGAGAATCCAAAATCTACCAGGAGGAACTGTCCAAGCTTTAGCTATTAATTCCCAAGGGTTAATTTGGGCAGGAATGCCAAATCAATTGTTAGTTATTAACCCCAAAAATGGTATTGTCTTACGCTCTGTAACTCCCATGCGCGGACGCAATGTTACATCAGTCAAATTTGCCAAAGATGGTAGTGTATGGGTTGGTACTAGCAATGGTTTATTCCGATTAAACCCACATACAGGAGCAGTATTAGACCAAGTAGCTGGACTTCCTTCCAGTCGAGTTTTGACCCTTGTACCAGATCTTGGTAATAAATTATGGGTAGGAACAATGGAGGGTTTAGCTTGGTTAATGCCTTCAGTCGGTCAAGCTCAACCTCATTTTGGTTTTGGTCGCTATGTACAATAGGGAAGAATTGACAATTAACAATTAACAATTAACAATTGACAATTATCAGTTATTTATGACAGTTACCAATTATTTATGGCAGTTACCACCCAACAATTAACTCAATGGAAACAACAGGGACGGACGATTGTTGCCTTAACTGCCTGGGATTATGCGATCGCTCAACTTTTAGATGTCGCTGGTGTAGACTTGATTCTAGTTGGTGATTCTCTTGCTGTTATCCTTGGTTATGAAACTACTTTACCACTAACCTTAGATGAAATGATCCATCATGCTAAAGCTGTGCGTCGTGGTGTTAAAAATGCTTTAGTAGTAGTAGATTTACCATTTTTGACCTATCAAGAAAGTGTTTCCCAAGCCATGCACTCTGCTGGTAGGGTGCTAAAAGAAACAGGAGCGCAAGCGGTAAAATTAGAAGGTGGTTATCCCGCAATGGTAGAAACTATTACCAGACTCGTTCAAGTGGGGATTCCGGTTATGGGCCACGTGGGATTAATACCTCAATCAATCCATCAATTAGGACTGCGACAGCAGGGAAAAACCCCGGAAGCAGGAGAGAGAATTTTTAATGAAGCGATCGCTCTCGAACAAGCCGGGGTTTTTGCTATAGTATTAGAACACATTCCTACAAAACTAGCGCTGCAAATTACTCAAAAAATCCGTATTCCCACTATCGGTATCGGTGCAGGTTCTAGCTGTGATGGTCAAGTATTAGTAACTTCTGATGTTTTGGGACTTTCGGAAAAACAACCACCATTCGCCAAAGTTTATACAAACTTACGAGAAACAATTACCAAAGCTGTACAAGATTACGCTGTGGAAGTGCGAGAAGGACAATTTCCTAAATAGTTAATATTCCCGGAAGAATAGCCTTATCAAAGGCTATTGATTCTGAGATTCTTGATTGATTTTGTTTTTTTCTTCTATCAAAGGAAGTTTTATATATTTTTCTGCTGCAATAATCATATATTCAATCAAACGGTTATATTCCGTCTCCCTTTCTATGTCAGTCCTAATTAACTGCTTTTCGCGCTCTAAGGCAATTCGTTCCTGAATAACTTGTTCCCCTAACCGGATATTTTCTTCTATTGGTACACCTTCTGCTGTCACCATTGGCGCATACCATGTAGCTTCTGAATCAGGAGTACGACGACTAACCAGAATATCTAAAGCCTCCAAATCATCGTGGTTTATCCGTACATAAGCTTTTAATTCAGACCTCGACATTTGAGCAAAATTAGGTTTCATCAATAAACCTCCAATTTCCTTCAGGAAAGATTAAAATTTCCATTTCATCACCTGCTGTCAATGTATACATATCCCTTAATTTCATTAAACCGAATTAAGTGGATGTCTAGAAAGCTGTTAGAGACCATCTGGCAAACCCTGAGACAGGTTAGGGCTTGTACAGCAGTAGGATTGAAAATGGTAGTTTCCTCAATTGTGACATAAATAATCTTAAAACGAATGTCGCAATTTTCCATTACAAGTCACTTCTAACTGTTTTGGTCTCTAAACCTCAATTAAACCAACTTCAAATCAGGATATTCCGCAAATAAATCATCTGATGTCAATGTATCCCCTGACGCTTGGGGAGTCCATAAAACTTCAATAGCTAATAGTTGTTCACCACCAAGACTACCAATTTGACGTAAAGCTTGACGCAAATCATCAGCATTATTAATAGCCGGAATTTCACATTTACTCAAAGTTGCCGCTAATAAAGTGACAATAATGTATTCTCCAGGACCTTGGCTAATTAAGCGGGTGGGGTTATCTTCACCAGATAAAGCTTCCTGACGAACAGCCTTTAGTTGATTATTGACATTAGAGAGAGTTTCTTCGCTAAACTTACTCCGTTCGGCTAAAGACAACCGATTAAATTGAGATTCTGCGGAATTTAACTTGGCTTGTTGAGTTCCACCACCTGCATATACCCAGTATTCAGGATGACGTAATAAAGCTAAACTAGCCTCTTGTAAAACTTCACTTCTTCCCGCTGGGGTATTAGTATCAGCAATTTCCGCAATGTGATTTAATTCAGTTTGTAGATCTCTTCCTTGAGCTAGTAACCCAACTTGTAACCGGGTGACAGACACAGAAGAGTTGCTATTATAACTTACTTCTTCCGTTTCTCCACTGGTAACACGGCGGAAGGTTTGGACTAAAAAATTGCCTATAGCAAAAAAGATTAAAATCCCAAACAACCCGCCAAAACCGCCCCCAAAACCCCACAAGGGCAAAAGAAACGGAAAGCCAAAACCACCACCATAGGGGGCGTAATAACCGCCACCACTAGGCATATTTGTCCGGGGGGTGTAGGTACGGCTAGTAGGCATTCTAAAAGAGCCACCACCAATTCTACCACCGGAACGGGCTGCTAAGGCCTCATTAGCATGACTAAAGGCCAAAGTTAGCACTAAGCTAATGATAAAGACGGTTTTAAATAGGGGCTTGAGGAATCCTTGTATTCTTTTATTCATAAGACCTTTATGGCAACAACTGTATTTTTATGGTGACTTCCCCTGTTTTGAAGAAGTGCGCTATCTCTAATCTACCGCTTCTGATCTTGGTTAGGGAGGAAATAGGGAGAGATTTCTGGTCTTGATAACCGTACCAGCAAACATCCTCACTATCAAAAAATTTGGGAATCAATTAACAATTAATTATTTCTCATCTTCGGTGAGGCCATAGTGATAATTGTATAGCTGGACAGGTACATTGTTATTTAAGATTCTAGCACTTGTTTATTTAGATGTAAATCCTGTTACTGATAAGTATTGCTCAAGTATCTAAACAATAGTTTTGTAAATGATACGAGTTTTACTAATTTTTCTACTAACTAATTTTTTCCGGATAGAGACGGAATATTTAGCACTTATATTTTAGGGGGTTATAGTTTTCGTCAGCAATGTAAGCAAAGTAACAATTAAAAATTTTACATTTACTATCTATCAATTGTTAAGTTAATTTGAGAAATTAACCTTGAAAATAGATTGTATTGTGGCCAATATATCCATGATTATCATTTAAGGGTATTCAACTTTAAACTGGGCTGAACGCAATAATTAATACCATGATAAATCATAAACATCATGTAAGCAACCAAGGTAAAAAGAATGGACAATATTAAATCATTATTTGGCAGTAAATGCTATGACACAGATTACAAAACTACTAATATTTTCTGGCGTTTTGGCACTAAAATAGACAATATTTACAGTATTATAGAAGAAATAGTTGGATTTAACAATTTCCCGAGTAGTTTCTGAGTAATCTCTTGGGAAGATCATTAATAAATCATAGCTATATTTGATTATGCAGATAACTTATCCAGTATTGATAAAACCGAACAAATTAAACAATAATTAGCGGCAAAATAGGTGATCAATTTATGGTTTTGCTCGCTAGGTGTTTAACAATTTTCATAATACTTGTTGACTATTTCTATATAAAGTAGGGGTTTAGCAATACTAAACCCCTACAAGAATTTAAGATAATGCCCTAATTCCAGTTAATTTATCAAGCTTAATTATGGAAAATATATCACAGCTAGGGTCACAAGTTAGAGATAAAACAACTTATCCAGATATCCTCGTTATTTCCCGAACATTCTGCCCAGAGGAGGCTGTAATTGGTGAATATGTTTATAATCGTTGTTTACAAGATCCAGATCGGGTAATTGTTCTCGCTGGTGGTTGTCCTGGGGATAAAAAATTTGATAAATCTCAACAATTTCCCATTTATCGTTGGTTTAATTTTCCTAATTGGTGTGATAACTGGTTAGGAAATATGATCCAATCTGGTTTTAATATTAGTGCTACTTTTTTATTGGCTATTAAGTTATATTTTCGCTATCATTACCGCTATATTGAATGGTGTCATGGGTATGATTTTCCAGCATTATTCGTACTCAGTTATATTTTACCAATTCGCTTTTTTATCTATTTACATGGGAATGATTTATTAAGTGTAGCTAGTAATCCGTTGTGGAGATGGTTATTAAAATTAACTCTCAAACGCGCTGCTGGAATTGTTTGTAATAGTTCTTATATTCGCAATTCTTTAAGAAATACTTTTCGCTTGGATACACCCACTCATGTTATTAACCCAGTCGTGAGACCAGAAAGATTTGGTAATCCTACTAGTCTTAGTCATATTGATGATTTGCGTAAACGCATCCGTCAGGGTTACAATATTCCTGAAACAGCAATAGTTATTCTTTCTGTGGGTAATTTGGTTAAATATAAAAATTTTGATCGAATAATTGATAATATTCCCGTATTGCTAAATTTTGGTGTAGATGTTCATTGCATTATTTGTGGTAAAGGATCTTGTGAAACCCAGTTAAAATCCCAAGTTCAAAGGTTACGAATTGATCAAAGAGTACATTTTGCAGGATATGTTCCAGAACGGGATTTAGCCGGTTATTATATAGCTTGTGATATTTTTGCTATGTTAAATTCAGATTATCATGAGGATCAAACCAGAGATAATTTTGGACTGGTTTATTTAGAAGCTGGTTATTTTGGTAAACCTGTAATCGCTTCTCGTTTAGGTAGTGTTTTAGATGCAGTTCATCATCAAGAAAATGGCTTGTTAGTAAATCCCGATTCTGGTTATGAGGTTTTACAAACTTTTAATCGTTTGTGTCAAGATTCACAGCTTCGGGAAAAACTCGGCCGTCAAGGTAAGGAATTAGCGAAAAGGAAAACCTATCATCGTTGGTTATATAGTCCTGAATCTGGTTATTCTTGTTTGTTGAATTAACCACCACCAACGATGGTGACTACTTCTAAGCAATCACCATTTTTGATTTCAGTTGTTGTCCAAAATTGACGATGTAAGATTTCACCGTTATATTCTACTGCAATTAAGCGAAGATTAAAACCCAACTGTTGGAGTAATTCGGGTAAAGTAATTGGGGATATACAATGATGAGTTTCTCCATTGACTTGGAGATTAATTTGATTGGACATAAAGGGGTAAAAGTTTAAATTGAGAACTGATGAAAATAATGATTTAATCAGAATTAGAATGTGCAGTATCAAAGCATAAAGGGGATAAAATAGGTATTTAATCTCCAATTGTCAATTTTACATTCTTGAAATCCATTTCTGATGTTTGCTACTATAGCGGTATGCACTTGAATGAAATACAGAATTTACTTAAAAAACCATAGGCCAAAAGATTTTTAACTCTGTTCTCTGCTATAGTAATCTTTCAAAAGTATCACCTTGAAATTACTGTCACTACTCCTGATTTATTTAATTCTGTGTAGTTGAGAAAGAAAATATTGAGTTGCTAGAGTAGGTTGATCCGATTGGACAAGCGATCGCACTACAGCTACCCGTCGCGCTCCCGCATTCATGACATCATTTAAATTACTCATATCTATTCCCCCAATTGCAAACCAAGGAATTTGACAATTTTGAGAAACATACTTAACATATTCTAAACCCGCTGCGGCTTTACCCGCTTTAGTCGGTGTCTCATACACAGGTCCCACACCAATATAATCCGCACCTTCGCTAATTGCCCCTTGCATTTCTGGCGGATTTGTGGTGGAGCGACCAATAAGGCGCTGACTTCCTAGTAATTGACGCGCTACAGCAATGGGTATATCCTGTTGTCCCAAATGGACACCATCAGCATCTACAGCTAAAGCTAAATCTACTCGATCATTTATAATGAATAAAGCACCGTAATGATGACATAACTGCCGTAGCTGCATAGCCCGTTCTAAACACACAGAATCATCAGCGGTTTTCTCTCGATATTGTAACAGAGTTAATCCACCTTGAAGGGACGCTTCCACAATTGCCAGTAAATTATCTACAGGAGAGGTTACCAGGTATAAATGCGATCGCCATAATAACTGATGACGTTGATAACCCATCAAATTACTTTCCAGAGTATAAACCTGATAACGTATTTTTTTACAAGCTATCCCCATATTCCCGTCATCAAGTTTGCCATATTCTTCCAATACCCGCAACGCTTCCTGGACACGGCAAAAATTAGCCTGTAATAGAGATGTAATATCAACCCGTTTTTCCTCTTGAGGGTGAGTTAAATCCGTTCCTGGATCTCCCGGTGTATCTCTTGCTGCTCGAATTTCCACAGTATGCCAAATCCCTAACTCTTGGCGTAGGTGTTTACATATACTTGAAAATTCGGAATTATTTAAACCAAAACGACACCATTCCTCAATAATTCGCAGACCTTCACGAGCGCGATCTAAATTAGCGTCTAAAATGCGATAAACAGTTTGCTGTATGTGACTGTGGTCTAAAACCATTCTCAAACTCCATTCTTAATGTTTTGTACATTATTCGTCATTCCTAATTCATAACGGACAATGGATAACTTACTAAAAAACAAGCTCCAAACTTTCACTAGTGAGGGCTTTAAGCTTAGACGTGAAAGATTCAGTACAGTCACTCCTTTGGGGCATAAACTGACCAATAGGGGGATGATTGGCAGTTGGTGATAGCATCATCTGTGGGACAGATTGGGGAGGAATTTGCTCAATTGGCTGTAAATTATTATTTATTTGATACTTATAACTAACTGGGGCAGGTAATAACCGGAGATGTTTATATTCTTCCATCCTGATTTCCTGTTTGGTGGCTGGTAAAATTGGTAGAGACGCAGAAGTGAGGCGTTCAGGGAATTTGCTACAAATCATCCGTTCAAATTCCATATTGAAATGATAGGTTGTTTCTCCCTTTCGTTGCCAAAAGGTCAAGATTTGCTGTACAGAAATGGCTTTATAACGACCTTGATACAAAGCTTCAATAACTGCTAAATGTAACCAATGAAGAGGATATGCGGATTGCCATTGGTTAACTAATTCACTAACATTGTATCCATTCAGATCAAAGCTATAGTGAGTTAATAACTTAACTGCTAATTCCGCGGGAACGGCAAAAGTTTGAGTGATTGGGTCTGTTGTTAACATGGGTTGTGAGTTATAGGCAATAGGTATAAACATTTCACCCATCGCATCTAGCCTAACGTATTTTTAGCTACATGAGTTTTTTTCACAAGTTGCAAAACTGATAGGCCGTGTTTTCCATTCTAATCGTCAATTGCTGATATGCAAAATAACATAAGGTGAGTTAATAACTTTTGTGCGTTGACTAGCTACTAATGCCTGATATACCATTGCTGCAACTTCAGCACGGGTGGCTTCTCTGGTCGGTGCTAGTAAATTGGGATCTGGATAATTAACAATAATTCTTTGCTGGGTAGCGATAGTAACTGCTGTCCGGGCATATTCGGGAATTTTATCTTCGTCAATATAGGTTAAGGTTTTTTGATGGCGAGGCGCAGCTGCCGGTAGTTCAGTTACCGCAAGTCCGAGTCCGTTGACCAAGGAGACTATGACTTGTAGTCGTTGGACGTTTTGGGTAGGACGGAAGGTGCGATCGCTAAATCCGCCCACAAAACCGCCTCTGGCTGCTATTTCAATGGCGTTAGCTGCCCAAAAATCCTTGGCTATATCTGTAAATTCTGGGGACGGACGTTTAGCTGGGGGATTAAAAGCCGCCGCAATTAAGGCTGTGTATTGGGCACGGCTCATAACTTGATCTGGTTGGTATGTACCATCAGTAAAACCCTGGGTTAAGTTCATACTAACTAAGGCGCGAATAAATGGTTCTGCCCAATGGCCGACAATATCGGAAAAGGAGGGAATCTCTGTCTCTGGTTTGACAATATAGGCAGAGGGGAGAGGATTTTCTAGACCTGTGGCCACCAATGCTTGATAAATTAAAACTGCCACTTCAGCCCGGGTAATTTCCCGCAATGGTTCTAATTGATCTACTTGGGGGTAATTAACAACTAATAGTTTTTGTGTAGCTACGGTAGTGGCATTGGTAGCGTAACTGGGAATTTGGGCGCGATCTCGGTATACCATTAAGACGTTAGGATTACCACCACTCAAGTTTAAACCGTTGACAATGGACACTAAGGCCTGGATTTTGGTAATATTATTACTAGGTCGAAATGTGCCATCGGGAAAGCCTTTTAAAAAGCCTCTATCGGTAGCACTGGCTATGGCTTTGGCCGCCCAAAAGTCTGATTTGACATCTTTAAATTGATCTAATTGCTTACTTTCAGGTAGTTCAAATGTCTTTGTCATCAAGGCCGCATATTGGGCGCGGGTAATCGGTGTAGCTGGTTGAAACGTGCCCTCAGGAAAGCCGCCAATAAAACCTTTACTAACCAAAGCTTCTACAAAAGCAGCCGCCCAATGTCCTTCTAAATCAGCAAATCTACTGCTAATTCCCGTTTGACTGGGAGTATCTGCGGTAGCAGCGAGAAGGTCTATCGCCCCAATTACTTGAGTAATACTTAATTGATTACCAACGGAGGTGATTTTTTGATCTGTAACATTTTGTAAATCAAATTTACCCTGTTCTCGAAAAATGTTGTCTGCGGGGTCTTGGGGACTACCTAAATCGGGAATGGCATTACCAGCAATTGAAAGGCCTCCTTGGGTGTTACCAGCAATGAGATTTCGCCGTAATACGGGTTTAGCACCACGAGATAGGGCAATGGCTGTTCCATTGGCTGAAAGTCTATTATTGGCAATCAGAGGGGCTGCAAAATCACTAACTGCTATACCTAAGGGATTATTTTCAAATACATTCCGCAATACTTCTCCTTTGCTATTTTTAGCTATAACTAACCCACCTGTTTTATTATTAATAAACAAATTATCTACAATCCCTGGTTTAGCATTACCTGTGGTAAAAATTCCTTCTCTGGTACAGTTCTTGAATGTACTATTGGCTACGGTGGGTATTGATGATTCAATCCACAGTCCAGTACCTTTAGTTGCAGGATTAATCACTGTCACACCTAAAAGACTGGCATCACCTAATAATAGTAAAGTGATATTCTGCGCCCCGAAACTAGGACTTTGATATTCCCCACTACCAGAAATGATAATTTCCTCACCTTTATTTGCCTCATTTCCTACTACTAAGACTCCTGGTGAAATGACTAGGGGAAATATCTCACCGTTAGCTGTGCTATAAGTTCCCTTGGCTAACTGTATAATTGTTGATGTTTTCGCTTTTTTGAGGGCGCAGGTCATACTTTTGAAGGGAGCAGGGCGAGAACCATTATTAGTATCTTTTCCTGTAACAGGATTAACATAGAGTGTGGCAACAAGACGAGAATTAACCATTAGAAAGCTCCGAAAAGTATTATTCAGGCAAAAGGAAAAATACAGTATATTCGGCTTGCTTGATAGATGCCGGGAACTGCTGTATCCTAAAACGGATATTTAATTGACAGAGTTTTGATATTTAAAGTTGCTCAGGAAGGATTTAAATTAAATATCGGTACATAAGGGCGGATAATTACGAATATTTGTGGATTTATTAGTATTAAAGAAAGTCCGGTAAGAGTTTTGCCAGCAATAAAATTCTAAGTTATACTTTACAAAGTAAAGCACCTTTTAACCGGGTGTCAGTAAAATGAGATGTTGTTTCCAAAGATGTCTAACTCCATCTAAGTTAAACTCCACTTTGGTTAAAATCTCTGCTACGGTAGATTTACTATCACAGTTTTGCATAAATTCAAATTCTGCTGTTGATAACTTAACAATTTGATAATCATAGTTAAATATACATTGACTGGGAAAACCATCTATACAGGGGTTAAGTTCGGGTATAGCTGCTAATAATCTGTTATCTGCTAACCAGTCGGTTTTGGGTAAGGGAGAACGACTGAGAAAAAATTCATAATGTGCTACGTCTGGATTTAGTAATTCTACTAATCTATAACGTTGACGTTCTGTGAGTTCTGCTGCTCGCTCAATTAACTCCGGTGCTTTTTCTAACAAATTTTCTAATTGCCAAAAACCAGGATTTGAGAACCCCACAAAGTCTAAACCAGCAGCGTCTATTAATGTAAATAATGTATCAATATTGTAATCAGTTTCCTGGGGATGTACGTACATATCAGCAAAACATTCATCCCACTGGTTTTCTAATGACCATCTTTCTTTTTCTCGCTTGACAATACGGTTATTTTCTGGTAACGAAGCAAAGATCTTTCTGCCAATGTGGACACCATCTTGATAGTTACCGCGTTTATCACCTTGCAGGAGAGCGATCGCTTGTTGCATTAGTTGTATTTCCCATCTTCCCAGTTCTCCATAGACAAAGATGTGCATTAATCCACCTGGGGCGAGTTTTTTCGCTAATGATTGAATACCACGAATGGGGTCTGGTAGATGATGAAGCACACCAACGCAGTTAATTAAATCAAATTGTCCTGGTATCTTGTCTACATCATAAATACTCAGGTGATGAAATTCTACACGATCAGCACCGGAACTCTGACAACGTTTTTTTGCTACTTCTAATGTACCAGCACTTAAATCTATTCCGACTACCTGCGCGTAGGGGTTAAGATGTACTAAATATTCCGTTCCTACTCCTGAACCACAACCAGCATCTAAGATACGGATATGTTGATTTTGTGGTTTTCTCCCGGTGCAGAAGTTGTAAGCAGCTAACCAATTCCAGCGCCAATTGTAACCTGGTGGTGGTTCATCTAGTATGGGTTCGGGAGGGAATGGGTAGGTATCGTAGAGTTTAGCAACAGCAGCACTTACTTGGGAGTCAGACATGATTAAGAATAACGCAGCATTTTTAACTTTAGGGGATAGGGGGATTTTGAGCAACGGTGTTATGAAGTACATATTTAGCGGGCAAGATGCCCGCACCACAAGAGTTTTATAACTCATCTTCATTTGAGCAACGGTGTTATGAAGTATATATTTAGCGGGCAAGATGCCCGCACCACAAGAGTTTTATGATTCAACTTTGTAACTCATCTTCAGTGGAAAACGCTGTAAATAATTAAAACTGTTGTAAAAAACGCAAATCGCTATTATACAAACGGCGAATATCATCAATTTGGTGTAATACCATAGCAAAACGTTCTACACCAAAACCAGCAGCAAATCCGCTATAAACTTCTGGGTCATAACCTACAGATTTTAATACATTGGGGTCAACCATCCCACAACCCATGACTTCTAACCAACGTCCTTTCCATTGTAAATCTACTTCGGCTGAAGGTTCAGTAAAGGGAAAATAACTGGCACGAAAACGAATTGGTAAATCACCAAATATTGATTGTAAAAATACTTTTACAGTTCCTTTGAGGTCTGTAAATGTCAGTCCTTCATCTATGGCTAAAAGTTCAATTTGATGGAAAACTGCTGAGTGGGTCGCATCTACATCATCTCTGCGATATACTCGACCTGGGGCCACAACTCGAATGGGTGGTTCTTCTTTTTCCATGTAGCGAATTTGCACTGAGGAGGTATGAGTCCGCAGCAAATTACCATCTGGTAAATAAAAGGTATCCTGCATATCACGGGCTGGATGATCTGGAGGAGTGTTAAGCGCCTCAAAATTGTAGTAGTCTGTTTCCATTTCCGATCCCTGGGCAACAGTATAACCCATACCGACGAAAATATCTAGAGTTTGGTCAATAATGCCATTGAGGGGATGAATTCGACCCTGGGGACGGTAAATACCGGGCATGGTGACATCTATGGTTTCTGCCTCTAGCTGTTCCTGAATTTGAGCGGATTCTAAGGATGTGCGTTGCTGGTCTAGGCTGTTTTGAATGGCTTCTTTGACTGTGTTGGCGATCGCCCCAATCTTAGGACGTTCTTCTGCACTCATTTGCCCCATGCTTCGCAATAACGCCCCCAATTCTCCTTTTTTGCCTAAATAGTTAACTCTGAGTTCTTCTAGGCGTTCTAGGGTATCAGCGGCGGCTATGGCTGTTTCTCCCTCCTGGCGTAATGCTAAAAGTTGATCCTCTAAATTGTTAGTCATTAGTCATTGGTCATTGGTGATTAGTCATTAGTCTATAGCAGGGAAAGGGGAATAGGGAACAGGGGACAGGTTACAGGTTACAGGTTACAGGTTACAGGTAATATTATTTCCTAATGACAACTAACAACTGACCACTGACAACTGACCACTGACAACTGACAACTGACCACTGACAACTGACAACTGACAACTGACCACTGACCACTGACAACTGACCACTGACAACTGACCACTGACAACTGACCACTGACCACTAACAACTGACATAATGAAATTACTAATTAGTAACGATGATGGGATTTCTGCTTTGGGTATTCGCACCTTAGCCAATACCTTGTCCGCTGCGGGTCATGAAGTGACTGTAGTTTGTCCAGATAGAGAGCGATCAGCAACTGGACACGGGTTAACTTTGATGCAACCAATTCGGGCTGAAATAGTGGAATCGGGTTTTGATCCTCAAATTAAAGCTTGGGTTTGTGATGGTACGCCTTCTGATTGTGTAAAATTGGCATTATGGGCTTTATTAGATTCTCCACCGGATTTAGTGCTGTCTGGAATTAACCAGGGTGCAAATTTAGGGACAGAAATTCTTTATTCTGGGACGGTTTCGGCCGCAATGGAAGGTTTGATAGAAGGTATTCCTAGCATTGCTTTTAGTTTAACTAGTCATACTCATAAAGACTTTCAACCAGCGGCTAATTTTGCCGAAATTCTGGTGGCTAAAATCGCTGTTGAACCTCTGCCAGATTTAATGTTACTTAATGTTAATATTCCGCCTTTATCTTGGGAGGAAATTGCTGGTGTTACTTTCACTAGACAAGGAGTTAGACGCTATATAGATGTTTTTGACCAGCGAACTGACCCTAGAGGTAAAACTTATTACTGGTTAACTGGAGAGGTGATAGAGGATGTAGAACCACCCCTAGAGTTAAATTTACCAACTCACATTCCCCTCGATGTTCATGCTATTCAAAATAAATACATCAGTATTACTCCGTTGCAATATAATCTGACTTATGGGCATGGACTGAATCAGCTATCTACATGGGAGTTGAAATTACTATAAATTCAGACTGAATAAAAGGCTGTATCATATCATTTTGATGTTTAATAGGTCAGATGACACAGTTTTTTTTAACTATAGCCGCGATTTTTGGCGGTTTGTCTGTTGCTGGAGGCGCTTTTGGTGCTCATGCTTTGCGGGAAAAAATTAGCGATCGCTCTTTAGAAATATTTGAAACTTCTGCTCGTTATCAAATGTACCACGCTCTCGCACTTTTGTTAGTTGCCATTTTGATCAGTCGTTGGGAAAATCCACCAATTATACTTTTGGTTAGTGGTTGGTTATTTATTATTGGTGTAGTGATTTTTTCCGGTAGTTTATATACTCTCAGTTTAACAGGTATCAAATCCTGGGGAGCAGTTGCACCATTAGGAGGATTAGCGTTAATGATTGGTTGGGGTACTTTAGCTTTTGCTGGTACAACTATCAAGTTTTAATCAAAATAACAATAAAATAGGGTGTAAATTATCACTTAAAACACCCTGCTACTTGTTACCTCTGACTTATTCCATATAATTCATTGATAAATAGTATCATCCGTTAGGGTCATCAAGTAGTTAGAATATTACCGCAGTCTTATGAAATAGGTGTAGCCAGCACGTGAAGATATTCATATATCACACTCCCGAATTAACCCCAATTGATATAGTTCCCGAATGCGCGATCGCTGTTGATGTTCTGCGAGCAACTAGCACCATGGCGACAGTCTTAGCCGCTGGAGGGGAAGCTGTACAGGTTTTCAGCGATTTAGATCAACTCATGACCGTGAGTGAACAATGGCCTTCAGAAAAGCGATTAAGGGCTGGAGAACGGGGTGGAGCTAAAGTAGCTGGTTTTGAGTTAGGTAACTCACCCTTGGATTGCACAGCGGAATTAGTTGCAGGACGACGGTTATTTATCAGTACCACCAATGGTACACGGGCTTTAAAACGGATACAAAACGCCCCTATTGTCCTTGCAGCAGCTTTAATTAATCGGGCATCTGTGGTGAAATTTCTTTTGGAAAAGCAACCGGAAACTGTCTGGATTGTTGGTTCTGGTTGGGAGGGTAGTTATTCTTTAGAGGATACAGTATGTGCTGGAGCGATCGCTCATAGTATTTGGCAACAAACTAATTGTTCCCTAACAGAAATTAGTGGTAATGATGAGGTAATTGGTGCGATTGCTCTTTATTCCCAATGGCAAAATGACTTATTAGGACTACTTCATCAAGCTAGTCATGGTCAACGATTATTAGGTTTAGAATGTTTGGAAGACCTGAAATATTGTTCCCAAATTGATACTTTAGATATTTTGCCAATTCAGCAAGAACCAGGAGTATTAAAAAGTCAAAATAAATAACCCAGAAATTTCTTTGAATCAGAATTAAAAATGTTTAAAGATTTCCGGGATTTAATTATCTATATTTTGCATTTTTTTATCCCGTTAATCTCTTAATTCTAGAGATTCTGATTCAGAAATTTCTCTGATAATATTACTGAATACTTGTCAAAGGTACACCCAACCAACCTCTAAAATTTTCCATTTCTGATAAGGAAGGATTTTCCACAGATTTAAGTTGATATTTCCCAGGAATTGATGCAGCTAAAATGACAGAATAAGTCCGCAATTCATCTTGATGAAAGACTGTAATATCAATGGAATCACTGACTCGATAATCCTTCAAGCGTTCATTTAACTGATTTCCTACTCTAATACCATCAATTGCTAATAACTCATCTCCAGCATCAATTCCCGCTTGTTGTGCCGGTGAACCAGTTTCGACAAATTTAATTATTTCCCGTCCATTTTCAGTATTTATATTCACCCCTAAATAAGGTTCTTCATTCTTTTCTTCTACTAATTGTAAACCAAAAGGTTGCAAATACTGATTAAAAGGTAAATCTGCTAATCCATGCAAATAGCAGTTAAAGAAATCTCCTAAATCCATACCCGCTACAGACTCAATTACTGCTATTAATTGTTCTGGAGTATAACCAATTTCCTGTTTACCAAACTGCTCCCACATTTGCCGCATTACATCATCTAAAGAACGCTGATTTCCATGATGAACGCGAATTAATAAATCTAACAAAAGTGATACCATTTCCCCTTTAATATAATAGGAGATTTGAGAATTACCACTATTAGCATCTGGACGATAAAGTTTAATCCAAGCATCAAAACTCGACTCGGATAAAGGTTGTACCTTTCGTCCTGGAGTTTTTAAATATCTAGTAATTTCCTTACTCAAATAATTCAAATATGCTTTGGTATTATAAATACCTGCTCGTAAAGGAATTATTAAATCATAATAACTGGTTGTTCCCTCACAAAACCACAAAGATGTTGTATAGTTTTCCTGGTCATAATCAAATACTTCTAAACCTTGAGGACGAATTCTTTTAACATTCCATAAATGAAAGAATTCATGGGCTACTAATTGTAAAAACGGCTCATACTTATCTTGAGTCCGAAATCCAAATCGTTGATAAATTAAGGAACAGGAATTTTTATGTTCTAAACCTCCAAAGCCCTGCTGAAGTAAATACAGAAAAAATACATATCTATCATAGGGTAAACCACCAAACATTTGTGCTTCTACCTCAATGATTTTTTGACAATCAACAATCATTTTTTGTGGTTGAAAATTGCCTTTTCCCCAAACTGCTAATTCATGGGGTTTATCTAAAACAGCAAACTTATATAATTGATGATTACCAATTTCAAAAGGACTATCAACCAAAGTATCAAAATCTGCGGCTAAAAAAGTATTTGTGGTTTCTGCAACTGTTGGTAAACCAGTAGTTATTTGCCATTTAGGGTTAGCAGGAATTACAGTTATTTGTATAGGTAAATTTTCCCAACCGGGGATTCTTAAAAACAATGCTGCCCCATTAAAATAACCGTGAGTTGCGTCTAAATGATTTGTACGAACTGTTAATTCATTAGCAAAAACACGATAATAAATAGTTACTTGTGAAACATTATTTTTTGCAACTTGCCAATGATTTTTACTAACCTTATACCAAGATAAAGGTTGATGATCAGCAAAAGCCGCAAAATCTTGTAAATGTCTGCCATATTCCCGCACCAAATATGAACCAGGAGTCCACACAGGCATTTTTAAATCGAGAACGGCTAATGGATAATTAACAATGTGTAAAGTTACCTCAAATAGATGGGTTTCTGGTTGAGACATTCCCACTAAATAATGAATTTTGGGAGAAATTTCTGAAAATTGAGTATTCAGACGTAGTCCTGTTGCTTCAGTCATGGTGTTTAATTATTGGTCAGTGGTCAGTAGTCGGTTATCATTAGGAAAAAATATTCCCTCTTGTCTATTCCCTTCATTACGAAATAAGAAGCTAGGTAAACAAGATGATAACTTTTGATCTAGTCTAGTAAAGCAATTACACCAAATTCACCAAGGAGAACCCAATGGCAATGGAATCAAATCTATTAACAAGCGCGACTGTAGATAATCAGGATACAAGTGAATACGTTGCTCATTTACAACTACACATGGCACTACAAGCTCGTAACTTAGTTCCTAACTTGGTTCCCAACAGCAAACAAACAATACAAGATAGTCGTCAACAATTACTTCATCAAACCCAAGCCGACTTTGAAAAATTCGCTTCTCGCCAAGGGTTCTAGATTTAAAGGTATTTTTCCCAAAAATAAGCTAGAATAGGGGCAGATCTTGTAGTTTTTAACCCACAGGTACACTCACGATTTCTGCTTTTTATATTTTTTTACATATTTAGTTAGGAAAATCACTCTTTGGAAATAAGAACTTAGAGCAAAAAACCATTAAAATGATTGCAGCATTACATCAATCATCGTATTTTGTAAAGGTTAAATGGCGGCTTGAATCAAAATGACTTCACTACTCCCTCGACACCTCAGTGTTATTATCCGACCAGTCCAACATAGGGACCTGGATGGAATTGATCATTTAACTCAAGAATCGTTGTCCCATCTTTCTCCCCAAGAAGCTGGTGCAGTCATGGGGCAAATGCAATGGCTACGACGTTGGTACGGATTACTTAAATTCTTAAGTTGGTTTCCTAACCCTTTACAGTACCGCTTTTGGGGCTATATTGCCGAACAAGGACGGGTGCTATTAGGAATGATTCAAGTATCGCCCTTTAACCGTACCCGCAGCACTTGGCGAATTGACCGGGTAATGTTAGCAAAAATTGGCGATCGAATGTCCATAGGTTCACAACTTCTGCGCCATTGTTTTGAATCAATTTTAGAAGCGCGGACATGGATATTAGAAGTTAATATTAATGACGTTGATGCCTTAGCACTATATCGCCACAATGGGTTTCAACGTCTGGCAGAAATGACATACTGGGAAATTAGTCCCCAGTTATTAGCAGAATTAATTCAAACCGAACCGGATTTACCCAATCTCTTACCAGTCAGTAATGCTGATGCTCCCTTACTATATCAATTAGATACAGCATCAATGCCACCTTTAGTCAGGCAAGTATTTGACCGGCACACCCATGATTTTAAAACTACTTTCTTTGCTGCCATTAGTGAGGCCTTCAAGCAATGGATGACAAAAACAGAAGTTGTCAGCGGTTATGTCTTTGAACCCCAGCGGAAAGCAGCCATTGGTTATTTTCAGGTGCAACTTGATCGCACAGGGACAAAGCCCCATATAGCCACTCTAACGGTACATCCTGCTTATACTTGGTTGTATCCTGAACTGTTGTCTCAATTAGCCCGCATTGCCCAAGATTTTCCCCAACAAGGATTACAATTGGCTTCTTCTGACTATCAACCAGAGAGAGAAGAATATTTAGAGCGCGTTGGGGCTAAACGTAAAGAACATACCCTGATCATGTCTCGCTCAGTCTGGCATAAACTCAGAGAATCAAAATTTGTCTCCTTAGAAGGGATTCAGTGGCAAGAAATGTTACAGGGACTACAACCAACCAGGAAACCTATCCCTGGGGGTATGTCATGGATACCGCAACCACAGCAGGTACAACCAGAAAGACCCATACCAATCCCCTCGGACATTGTGGCTTTCACTCACCAAAACTCCCATATAATGGACACACCTTGTCCATCAGATTCAGCTACAGATACACCCCAGGAGCAACAATAGCGTGATCTATCAACAGCCATCAAAATCATTTATTTCTGCCTTAGGTGTGGATGTTGGTAGTAAGCGCATCGGTTTAGCTGGATGTGATGGAACTGGGTTAATTGCTACAGGTATAACCACAATTGAGCGTAAATCTTTTGTCGAAGATGTGGAGAAAATTCAGCAAATAGTTAACGAACGACAAGTACAAATTCTAGTGGTGGGTTTACCTTATTCAATGGATGGTTCTATTGGTTTTCAAGCCCGTCATGTGCAAAAATTTGCAGCTAGATTATCGGACGCGCTGAAACTTCCTCTAGAATACATGGATGAAAGATTAACTTCCCATCAAGCAGAACAATTGCTGATAGCTGAAAATCGCTCTCCATCAAGAAATAAGGGTTTAATTGATCGGAAAGCTGCCGCCTTGATTTTACAACAATGGCTAGACGCTAGACGCAATTGATTGACAATTTCAGCGGATTTAACTTTAATTGTATAAAAAATATTACAAGAATACTCAGTAAAAGTAAAACTCAGTCACAAAGCGTACTGAGATATAAGCGAATCCTGCGGTTTTAACCGCCTAGAGTTTTTCCTTTTGTAAAGATTGGTTAAAGTAGGTAAAGGGTTATCGCCTTTGTACTTAATGGTGTTACACTTTTCACAACAGGAACGGTAATTAACCTGTCTAAAAACCTAGCTGCCTAACGGACCCTCTGTACCTTGACAATTGAAGATATACGGTTCTATTCCATAGTTCTAGTTCGTGACCTCCGAATAGGTAAAATCTTCATGGGAGCTAGACGACACAGGATTTAAACTCAATCAAAATTTGCAGCAATGCAACTACCTCGCCCACTGGAGGAAAGTTAACGCTTGGGGAGAAAACCACCTCTGACCAAAATGGGAGACAAGCCCTATCTACTAGAATGGCTTTTCGACTATTATGGTAGAATTCTGTTCAGTCGCCTGATGGCATTGGGAGACTTTAAACGAACGTTGAGGGGCTAAGACTATTTTGATAGTACAACCCAATGAAGCGTTAAGGAATCCTCTCTCATGAAAGAAAGAGGAGACACAGCGTTTTCCGCTGAAGATGAGGTACAAAGTTGAATCATAAAACTCTTGTGGTGCGGGCATCTTGCCCGCTAGATACGTACCTCATAACACCGGGAAGTGATTTATGTCAAAAGGGCTATCATTTAGCGGTTCAATGATTTCCATATTTAAGGGTATTTTTACAGTTCCATAATCCAGCTATGGTTTCATCTCAATTTTCTGAAGACAATGATCACGATTCCGAAAGTTCTCTGATTTTAACAGACGAGCTAAAACGGACACTAGAATGTTATATTGAGCATACACTTTCAGTAGAGGGGGAAAAATATGTTCTCCTTCTCCCCGTAGATGCACCAATAGAAATTTTTGCTTGGCAAGCTGATGGGGACGAAGAAGAAGCCGTTTTGGTGGAAGATGATGAAATCATAGACGAAATTTTCGGCACTGCCCAAGCTGTGCTTTCTGAGCAAAATCTGATTCTCAAGAATACTGCTTATGCCTTGACTGTAGCAGGTGAGTTGCCTCCTGAAGATGAATCGAAGTTCTTCACTTTAGAAATTGAAGATGAAGAAAACGGTTTAGAACCAGAGCAATTAATGGAAATTGCCACTTTTTATCATGATGAACAGGAGTATGCAATTTATACTCCCCTCGACCCCTTGCTCTTTTTTGCCAGAATTACAAAAACCGGTGAACCAGAATTACTTTCTCCCGAAGAGTTCCGTAAATTTCAACCCCTCTTAGAAGAACATCTTTTTAATGAAGTTGAGTAATTAGCATCAAAATTTAAGTATGGGAGTAAAAGGTCGACCTTGACTTCCATACTTAAGAAGCTCAAGGTAACTATCCAAAAATTATGACTCGCAATCATCTATTAGAGCCTAACTTGACTTTACCAGGTTCAGTATTAACGCTGACACCAGATCTAATCCAAAAATATGGGCTGAAAGGGCTAGTATTGGATGTAGATGAAACTTTAGTACCCATAACAGCCGGTTCTACCTTTCCAGAACTGCAAGCATGGATAGAAGAAATCCGTAGTTGTACAGCATTGTGGTTAGTTAGTAATAATTTAAGTGAAGCAAGGATTGGTGGTATTGCCCGTTCTCTGAATTTACCTTACTACCTGGGTGCGGCTAAACCCTCCCGGCGGAAAATTAGAGCAGCGCTACAAGAAATGAATTTACCCGCCTATCAAGTAGGTATGGTGGGCGATCGCTTGTTTACAGATGTCTTAGCGGGTAATCGCTTAGGAATGTTTACTATTTTAGTTGAACCAATTATCCATCCTGATTTTACTGCCTTCCGTTCCCATCCTATCCGCAATATTGAAGTCTGGATCTCAGAGATTTTAGGCGCGTCTATCACCAATAAAAAACATTGATGGGAATTTTGATTGGACCTGTGACTGAGATAGAAATCTCCATAAAGATCCATAATTGGTCAGGAAAGTAAATATAAAGAAATACTTAAGAAAGTACATAGTTGAAAAAAAATAGGCGATGATTAATGTCGATAATATCAGGGTCAGCCGAAAAAGACCCTAGCGGATAACGAATAAATATAAAACCGTACAGCGCCAACTTTCACTATAGAGAGATTGGCGCTGTATATTTTTTAAACTAAACTTGGTAATAAGACCGATACCATTGCACAAATCGCTCAATACCCACCTCAATTGAGGTATTGGGTTTAAACCCAACATCTTCCACTAAGGAATCAACATCAGCATAAGTTACCGACACATCACCAGCTTGCATAGGGAGCAAATTTTTCTTTGCTTTGATTCCCAAACAATTTTCTAAGGTTTCGATGAAGTGCATTAATTCCACTGGCTGATTATTACCGATATTGTAATTTTTGTATGGTGCATAACTTGTCGCTGGGTCAGGTGTATTTCCCGACCAGTTGGGATTTGATTCGGCAACGTGGTCAACTACGCGAATTACACCTTCAATAATATCATCAATATAAGTAAAATCCCGCTTCATTTTACCGTAATTAAAAACATCAATAGGTTGTCCTGCTAAAATTGCCTTGGTAAAGAGAAATAAGGCCATATCAGGGCGACCCCAAGGACCGTAAACTGTAAAGAAGCGTAATCCTGAAGTTGGTAAGCCATATAAACTACTGTAAGTATGGGCCATTAATTCGTTAGCTTTTTTAGTAGCTGCATATAAACTCATGGGATGATCTACATTGTCGTGAACAGAGAAGGGTATTTTTGTATTTGCACCGTAAACTGAACTTGAAGAAGCAAATACCAAATGTTGTACGTTTGTATGCCGACAACCTTCTAAGATATTGACAAATCCTACTAAATTGCTATCTATGTACGCATGGGGATTTTTTAAGGAATAGCGAACCCCTGGTTGTGCAGCCAAATTGACAACTTGATCAAAATTAGATTTAGTAAATAATTTGGGAATGCCTTCCCGGTCTGCTAAATCTAATAAATGGAAGCTAAAACCTGGTTTTTCTAAAAGTCGCTTGAGTCTGTCTTGTTTTAAAGTTACATCATAGTAATCATTAAGGTTATCCAAACCAAAAACTTCATCTCCCCTTTCTAATAAGCGGTTACTGAGGTGAAAACCTATAAAACCAGCCGCACCTGTAACTAAAATTTTTGCCATAATTGCACGCCGGTTTGAGATAACTTTCCTTGGAAATTAAAATAATAGCAGCAAACATAGTAGTTACACTTTATTTGCTGCCTAATTACATTGAAAACCTCAATTGTTAACTTCTTTATAATCAAGCTAATACATAACGGTGTAAATCAATCAATTATTAAAAATTCATAACCAGAATTTTTAATTTTTAATTCCGTCGGACGGTACTAGACCTTTGTCTGTAATGACTTGAGTAATTCAGTATTTACACCGGACTCACGAGTAAGAGAAATTTTACCTGTACGAGCGATTTCTCTAAGTCCAAATTTTTGGAGAACTTGCACAATCGCCACCATTTTACCAGGATCACCCACAACTTCCAAGGTTAAAGAATCTTCGGAAACATCAACAATTCGCGCTCGGAAAATCTGAGATAATTCGATAATCTCTGAACGATTACTACTAGTAGCATTTACCTTGAGAAGCATCAATTCTCTTTCTACACAGGGAATTTCTGTAAGATCCTGCACTTTGAGAACATTAACTAATTTATACAATTGTTTGGTAAGTTGCTCAATAATGCGGTCATCACCAGGTACAACCATTGTAATTCGGGACACACCTTCCTGTTCCGCAGGTCCCACAGCAAGGCTTTCAATATTAAAACCCCGACGAGCAAATAAACTAGCAATGCGGGATAGAACCCCGGCTTCATCTTCAACAATTACTGACAGCGTATGTTTCATCGGCAACTAAGGGAGCATGGCATGAACGTAGACCGACACTCATAACTGCGAAGCGAGTTTTTACCACGCTGAGTTGTCGGACTGAATTCTTATTTTATACTTAATAATTACAATCATTCCTTTCCTCGGAAAAAGTTATCTAAAAATCTAGCTGAAGTATCTATTTTCAAAGGTAGATGCAGTTTTGAAATCAAAAGCATATATTGTTCTCAGTGGTGACAATTAACAGGAATAAAGTATTTATGGGTTGGTTACAAAGACTTTTTGGGTTAGAAAAATCGGAAAACGCCCAAGTTAATCCAGTTTCTAATCAGGATGCTATTACACAAGAAATAGCCCCAGAACGTATAGGATTAAATGGAGAATATGACCAAAGTGGCTTGGCAAAGCGGGTAGCATTGGCATTTGATCAAGATCCGGATCTTAATGATGTTGATAACTTATGGGTTGCTCAAACAGGTAGCACTGTGGTCTTAAAAGGTCAAGTTTCTAATCAGGATATTCTCAACAAAATGGTTTCTGTGGCTCATACTGTTAATGGTAGTACAGATATTGATACAACACAAGTCAATTTTAGTTAAATGGGAATGGGTTCAGGAGCTTTATTAACCAATTGTCAATTGTCAATCCAATTTAAAATTGCCTGGTTAACTTGTTCTGGTGATTCGTCCTGGGGACAATGACCGACATCTTCTAAATATAGCAATTGCAATTTTTGATTGTAGGCAACAAATTGATGCGCTAGTTTTGGAGGCACAAATCGGTCTTTTTTTCCCCAAATTAACAGCATGGGAATTGTTAAATTTGGCAAAATTTTCTTGACACTAGGACTAAAATTACCTCCTGTTGTTGCTTTAAATAAGGCTCTAAAGGCACGAGCAGAACCTCTATCCTGAGGTGGTCCGGCTAAAATGTCTATAAGTTCATCCGTAATAGCTTGGGGATTCTTATAAGCCCAACTCGCCCAAAAGCGGAGAACACTAGGACGACGGACAAAGTAAAATATAGGTTTCAATATTAATCTGGAAGTCAATATACTTTTAATTCCCCTGACCAGAGGTTGCATGGCGGTCGGGATCATTTCTTGTTCTAAACTGGGGTCTGGTAAACTGATCATGACTATGCCCTTTACCATGTCAGGGTGGGTAGCGGCGGCGACCAGGGAAATCAAGGAACCAATGGAATTACCGACTAAAACCACTGGTTGACCGATAAAGGTTTTCCAAAAATCATAAACTTGCTCTACCCATAGTTCTACGTTGTAGCTGGTTGCGGCTTTTTCCGATGCACCAAAACCAATCATGTCCAGAGCGTAAACTGTGTGAGATCTACCTAAAACCTCTAAGTTGTGTCGCCAATGACCAATGGAAGCACCAAAACCATGAAGTAAAATTAAGGGTGTTGTTTTTGGACAATTATGGGGAGGACGAATATAAGTATAACGGGTTTGCCAACCACGCCACACCCAATCCCTTTGATTACCTACTTTTTGCTGCCAATGTATTGCGGTAGTCACGATTATCTGTTAATTAATTAGCAGGGAACTAATTTACGTACTCCAACCCATTCTAGTATTCTTGGTGTAATCTTGTCAAGGTTGTGGGATAAGAGACGGTATATAATTGGAAACTGTTGTATATTAATAACCAAAAATATAAAATCATGTTTTGATATTCCAAATTTTTATGTACCCAAAGGAGGAATTAAGACATATTCAATAAATATTAAATAATTAAATATTCCGATCACCTGACGACCCTTTAACAACGCATTCCCTTGTTTGCTCTCTACAAGCAAGGGATTTTTTGTACAAAGTCCCATAATGATACCAATTGTAGATAATAATTATGAATTTATATATCTTAGGGGGGACTAGATTAAAGCAGGATCAATATTAAATATTAAATAGCCCGATTACCCTACCGGACTTTAGCTCCAAACCCTCTCTTATCATTACCCGATAAGAGGGGTTTCATTCACTTTTAAAATTGATATATAGCAGTTCCTAATCCGGCACTTCCTGATGTTATGAGGTACATATCTAGTGGGCAAAATGCCCGCACCACAAGAGTTTAATGTCAAACTTTGTAACTTATAAGAGCGGAAAACGCTGTATTGAAAAAAGTTGCCTCACAATGAGGAATAATCCCCCTATAATTAGGATTATTAATGTTATTTTCCCTCCAGGAACTAGGGTTTGAGAATTACTATTTATAAATGCTGGTTTTTGATGTTGTTTCCAACTCATTAATGCTGGCATAATTCCCGCCAAAATGGAAACACTAAATGTTCCTGTATATTTTAGGGCATCAAGAAAAATGCTAGGATTTAATGTTCCGAAGCTTAAAGGTGGAAGTAATACTAAAGAATAAAGAGGTAAACGAGAAATCTCACTTTTGGTAATGGTGAAAACATCTTTAAAAAAATCTGCTAAACCATAGGTAATGCCAATAAATGAGGTGATAATTGCAAATTCCGAAAAAATTGATAGTAGCATGGCAAACCATTGTCCAGATTCACCATTTCGGAGAATTTGTAGTGGGTTAAATGCCCTTTCATTGCCAAAATTATCCTGTAAAGTATCTGGAGTCATACACCCTAAAATAATGGCATTCCAGGCTAAAAACATGAATAGGGGAATTAGAGAACCAATAATCATAGATTGGCGAATTTTGACAATATCTCCTTCTAATTGAGTTACAACTAATGGGATAATACTGTGAAAAAACATTGCTACATACATAACAGCAATAGAGCTACCTACAGCTTGCCAATTTTGCACTAATAATTGAGAGGGTTTAAATTGCATTCCTCCTAGTATTAATAAACCTATAAAAGCAGCTAATAAAATAATGATAAATAGCCCATTAATTTTTTCAATTAAGCTATCTTTTCCCCAATACATCAAACCACCAAATATTAAGAAAAAACTGATGATTCCTGGCCAGTGAGGTAAAATATTTTCTAATTTCCAAACTTGATTAACTGTTGTTGTTAATACTTCTCCTCCTTCGGTCATATATGCAACTAAAAGGGCATAGTGATT
The DNA here is from genome assembly GCF_014698755.1 of Aphanizomenon flos-aquae FACHB-1287. Lineage (GTDB taxonomy): Bacteria > Cyanobacteriota > Cyanobacteriia > Cyanobacteriales > Nostocaceae > Dolichospermum > Dolichospermum flosaquae. The sequence continues at coordinate 62,978 of NZ_JACJTO010000005.1, forward strand.
AAATACATAGGCAATTCCGGCAATTCTCGCTCCCATTTTACCGAGAATCTTTTCGATTATTGCTAATAAACCTATATGGGTAATTCCTTCAATGTGCATGACATTTAAAGTTAATTCCGCAATTAATAAACCGGAAATTAATGTATAAACCCATACTATAATTAATAGAATTGTTGATGGTATAATTCCTGAGGTTAACGTTACTGCAGGTAGTCCAAGAATTCCTGCACCAATAGTAGTTCCTACAATTAAGGCTGTATTTCCAAATACACTACCGGGTTGATGTTGAAATTGATTATTTTCAAATTTCAGATGAGAAAATAATTGTGTTACTGGTGTTTGATTTGGTTCTTCTTGTTTATTCATAAGCTCACATAATCCTCACATAAAAGTATCTTTAAACTAAAAATCTCTAATCCGTTCAACCTTGTGAGATATAAAAAGATACATACAAATTCTCACCTTTATTGATTCTATTGTCAATACCCTTGGCAAGAAAATCTGATTTTATGTTAGAATTAATTCTTAAGTAATTGTGATATTTTTTATAAGAAAGGGAAAAACTATAAATTTATTGATCTTTATGAATAAATTTATTTAAATTTTTGCATATAATGAAATATATCTGCTAAAGGTATTAAAGGTGGATGGTTATTTCCTGTTCAAATTGGTTAGTATAAATCACCAATAAGGGTGACTCACGATTTCGTCTTATCCCGAAAAAAAGGATTACTACCCTATTAAATACCCGGTCGAGGAAATGTATCTAGCACGTTCATTCATGAGTGATAAAAAAGGGCAAAAACATCAACAACCTTTAATTTTAGTTGTAGAAAATCATGATGATAGTTCACTGCTTATGAGTTATGCTCTTGAGTTACTTGGCTGTCAGTCTATTTGTCAAAAAGAAAGTTCTACAACAGTATTTATAGCTAAAAAATACCAACCTGATTTAATTTTATTGAATATTTTTTTACCAGGTATGAGTGGACTAGATGTTATTCAATATCTCAAGTACGAATCCTTGACTTGTCGTATTCCTGTGGTTGCTGTGACAGTTTTAACTGGAAATGAAGACAAAAAATGTATGCTCGAAGCTGGTTTTGATGATTATATTACTAAACCTTATATGATTGAGGAATTAGCAGCAATTATTCACCGCTTACTAGGTAGAAAATTTGAGCTAAGTCCGGCTTTAGAAGTGCAGTAGATTCATTAATATAAAACTCTTGAGAGAGTGAAAAGAATGGTGAAAGTATTATTCTCCTGGGGTTCAAGTAACAAACCCTCTCAAAAAATGTGCTTTTTATAGAACTCTTTTTCCTAAATCTTGCGATAATTATCCAGTGATTTTAGGTAATTTAACCGTGAATGTACTACCTTTTCCCAGTTCCGATAAAAGTTCTATTTTACCTTCATGTGCTTCAACAATACGGGAGGAAAGATGTAGTCCTAAACCACTACCTGATGTTTGATTCTTACCTTGACGAAATCGCTCAAAAATTGTGCCTTGATCTTCCGCTGCAATCCCATAACCTGTATCTTGAACTTGAATAATTACTTGATTAAAATTATTAATTGGGGATAAGGCTTCAAAAATGCGAATTTTTATGCTCCCTGTATCAGTGAATTTGATAGCATTACCAATTAAATTACTGAATACTCGTCTTAGTTCTAACCCATCTCCTTTAACTATTACTTGATGATTTTCCGTTGAATTTAATTCATGGGTATCCAATTTTAAAATTAGGTTTTTCTCAAATGCTAAGGGAGTTAGTTCACTGACTACTTCACCCACAATTGTTGTTAAGTTGCATAATTCAAAATTGAGGCTTTTTTTCCCAGCTTCAAAACGGTAAACTTCTAGTAATGTATTAACCATTTCCAGAAGATTTTGATTACTGCGAATCATTACATTAATTGGTTGTTTCATTGCTGAAGGAACTGGACCAAAAACTTCTTGCAGAAATAGATTTAGCATTCGATCAGCAGCTATTAGGGGAGTGCGTAAATCATGGGTAAGACGAGAAACAAAATCTTCTCGCTGTAGGGTCATTTTTTCTTGTTCATCAATACTATGTTTCAATCTTAAAAGCGATCGCACTCTCGCTAATAATTCTCCTATTTCAAAGGGTTTGGAAATAAAATCATCAGCACCAGCATCTAAACCTTTAATAACACTAGATTCAGGATGTGCGGTTAATAGTAAAATCGGAATATACTTTATTTTGGGATTATTCCGAATCCTTTGGGTAACTTCATAACCATCTATACCGGGCATCATCACATCTAAAATAATCAAATCTGGAGGTAATTCTTCTACTTTTTTAAAGTTGCTTCACCACTTATAGCTGAATCAACATAATATCCTTCATCTTCTAAAAGTGTTCTCACTAAAGTTAAATTATCTTCAACATCATCAACAGACAAAATTCGGCTTTTTTTCAGAATAGACATGATTAAATTGTTAGTAGTTTACGACTTTAAATAGTTAATATGATGCTGGTAAGGACTCAAAACGACATTCCCTAAATCTGTTTCTAAATTGATTTTTCGCGGTAATTCTATTTGAAACATTGAACCCACCCCTAATTGACTTTCAATATATATTTTTCCTCCCATCATCCAGACTAGTGAATCAATAATAGCTAAACCCAAACCCGTACCTGAATATTTGCGGCTGATTCCTTGATCACTTTGATGAAATGCTACAAAAATCTTTTGAAGATCTTGAGCAGCAATACCTATTCCTGTGTCTTTCACGGTTATTATAACTTGATTTTTAAATGTTTCTCGGATTTCTACGCAAATAGTTCCAAATTCCGTAAACTTAACAGCATTGGAAAGTAAATTAAGTAAAATTTGTTCTAGTCGGGCTGGATCATTAAATACTAATGGATTCTCTAAGAGGATGTTGACCAGTAAAGATAAATTTTTGGCTTTAGCTGAGGAGGAAATTTTTGTCACCGCATTACTAAGGACTTTTGATAGATCTAATATTTCTGGCTTTAGTTCTAGTTTCCCGGATTCTAATTGAGAAAAATCAAGAATTTCGTTAATCTTGATTAGTAAATTTTTACCATTATTGAGAATTTTCTCTACCATTTCCAGTTGTTTATTGGTCAATTGACCAAAGTTAGGACGTAATAGAATTTGCGAAAATCCAATAATTGCATTCATCGGAGTTCTTAGTTCATGGGATATGCTGGCTAAAAATTGTAATTTTAAACTAGATGCTGCCAAAAGTTTGAAGTTTTGTTGTTTAATTTGTTCCTGGTGTGCTATTATCTTTTTATCCCGCAATATTATCTGTTCATAATTTTCTTTCAGTTGTTGATTTGCTAAAGTTAGCTGCATTTCCATATTATATATACGAATTGTACTGCGTAAAATTTGAGCTATGGTTTCTGGAGATAATATAGACTTAATAAAATACTCACTAGCACCTAACTTTATCCATTCTCTAGCTATTTCTTCATTTTCTGAATCTATAAGAATGATTAAAGGAATTTTAATCCCTGAAGCTCGCACTTTATCAATTAATGTTAAGCCGTCCTCATTTAGTAAATGATAGTCAAGAAATACACAATCATAGTAATTATTGATGATGGCAAAGAAAGCATTATTTACATCTTTAATTTCATCAATTTCTATGTTAATATTTGTTCTAGTCTGAGCTAGACTAACTATTAATCCGTCTACCTGATTATTTTCAACAACTAAAATTTTTAAATTCTCTTCCATCGGTTTTTCTTTTGACTATTCAATACAAATTTATATTCACCTTCATATTCAGCATTTCAGCATTTTTATTTGGCTCTTCGGTAATTGTTATTTCAAATTACCAATCAGCAACAGCAAACAGAAGAAAGAGAGAATATTTTGCTATAATACTCGCTCATTTATTATACACAGCTATCTTTAAGAGATTTTTTCAGATTTTGCTGATCATGTACTCAAGAGCCTTTTATTTTGATGCTTTCTAGATTATACAAATAATAAACATCATTTTTGTTTACTCCCCCAAGTAAAATAAAATACTTTATCTAATTAAAGACATTGTAAATTAGTAATTCATTAACTGTCCTCACCCATTAGTGAGAGTTGCATGGAAACATTATGTACTATGTTCATGAGTATCTTTACTTAAATAATGGTCATTTTTCTTGAATAAGAATCACCTAGTTTGTAAGTATAAATACGTTCTTAGTACAGCTATCGGCCTGAAAAGGTTTTCTATCTTGATCAGATGGTTCAGTATAAGTCATATTTTACAATACTTCCCAGAATTGTCGGGGATATATTATTACAACAACCTACCATATCAGCTTTTTGACTTTTAATATCCATATTATGTAATTAGGTAACTCAGAGGTTTAATGTCTTGTCAATTTGGTGATCATTTTACAACTGTAATTTTCCTGATTTGTTTACACAATTTCAGCTATTTTGGAAGAAATATCCATACACCTTTAGCTAGATTTTTACATCTATTTAAATTCAAAAATCAGTTATTTATTATTACTTTAGGTAGATGCTTATAAACCTATAGATCATATATACTAAGGATTTGATAAATTCGTTACTATACAACAAGTAACAAGCTTTTTTTCTTTTATCTATGGCTACAACTACATAAGTAATTTGATGATCTTGGGTATAATAAGGTGTAATAATGAGTGAAATTAGTATTGTATTGATTGAAGATCATGATTTAACCCGGATGGGACTCAAAACCGAATTGCAGTTACACGGTGGGTTTAAAGTAGTTGGTGAGGCGGCCAATGCGACCCAAGGACTAAAACTTCTAGAAACCATCAAACCAGATGTAGCTGTAATAGATATTGGCTTACCTGACATGGACGGGATTGAACTGACGCGCAAATTTAGACGTTATCAAACGGAAACAGGACAATCTCAGACAAGAATCTTGATTTTGACCATGAATAATGCCGAAAATATAGTTCTGGCGGCCTTTGCTGCGGGTGCAGATTCTTATTATATGAAGGATACAAGTGTTAATAAATTTATTGAAGCTGTACAAGCAACTTTCAATGGTAACTCTTGGATTGATCCAGCGATCGCTAATATAGTATTACGAAAAATGCGTCAAACCGTCCCCAGTGATCATCAATCATTGGAGAAACCAAAAACAGTCAAAATCGAAGCCCTGGAAGTAGAATACGAACAGGTTTTAGAAACTTACCCCCTCACTCAACGGGAACTGGAAATTTTAGAATTGATTGTGGGTGGTTGTAGCAATGGTCAAATCGCGGAGAAATTATATATTACCGTAGGCACAGTAAAAACTCATGTTCGCAATATTCTCAATAAACTCTGTGCTGATGATCGGACACAAGCAGCGGTTCGGGCTTTACGCTCTGGGTTAGTAGTTTAACAATCTTTCCTGTAAACATTCTGCAATCCGTCGTGCAGCACCCGCAGATCCCATGCGCTGAGTGCCATTTTTGGCAATCTCATGTAAAAGGTCGGGATTTTTGAGTAGGGACTGGATCGCTGGGAGAACTTGTGATGGCTGCTTGACAAGGGTAAGAGATGGTCCTAAAAGCCGACTTTGAGCTTCTGCAAAACCGGCATTATATTGAGGACCATTACCAGGAATAGCGATCGCTGGTTTTCCCAGACCGATGAATTGTTCTGTCGCAGTTCCGGCCATAGCAATGGCCAGATCCCCCCATTGTAAGCAGTCATTATAGGCCTGTTGGGTTAAGATAAAATAGGCATTTTTCTGTTTAAAAATCAAGCTATCGGGGTCAGAAATAGGTATTGGAGATTCCGTCGATGGTCGCCAACCTTGAATATGTAAAGTTTGGGATAAAATACTACAATCTAAACCCGGAGCGATCGCCCCTAAAAAAATCATCGTTCCCGCTGCTCGAAATACGGAATCTGGTTGTCGTAAATTAGCCATCAACGCAGATACCGCAATCATCATAATTTCCCAATTATTGTAAGCTTCCGGGGCGCGAGAACCGGGTAACAGAGTCACAATCAAAGGCCTAATCACTTCTTCAAGTTCAGCATGGGGACGATAAAACTGCTGTGCGGTAAAAGTCGTCTGTAAACCATCCATCATGGGATTTCCCACATCTACGGCGGGAATTGCCCATTTTTTGAGAATTTTCGTAGTCAGAGCATCTCTAGGAAACACAGCCTGACAATGGCTACGACTCATTAACCATCTTTCCCAAGGATGGTAAATTGAACCAGAGAAATTTTCCCACCATGTCGACTTTGATTTTCTCGGTAATAATCCCGCTTCATCGCGTACATAATATTCTGATTTGGCCGTCCCCACAAAGGCATAATTAGCGCCACTGACCGCTGCAAATAGCAAGGGCACAATATCCCCCACAGCCAAAATAGCTTTAGGATTACCTAACTTTGTTTGTGAACTGACCCAACTGCGGATAGATTGAATTTGATTAACCGTCAACTGCACCAATCCACCACCTACATCGCGCATCAATTCGCGGCTATCCATATAGATAAAGCCACCAGAGGGCATATTTCTTACTTTACCAATTATGGGAATATCTATTTTTTTATAAGCACGTCCTTCACCCACTATTGGTAAAGCAAAAATATCTGGTGGGGAGGATAATTGTTGTAAAGCGTGGATAATCCGCACAGCAATCATATCTTCTCCGTGACCATTGCTTAAAACTAATAACTGTACATGAGAATTAGCCATTGACTGTTAAAACATCCTCTCAAAAATTAATTAGGAATTAAATTATATTTAATTTAATTTATCCCTTGATTCCGCTACCCGTATCCGTAGGGACAATATACTTTTGTAGTAGCAAAAACAATAATAACACGGGAGTGATAGAAATTACTGAACCAGCAGCCACCAACCGCCAATCTAAAGAAAATGTCCCTGCTAACTTAGCCACTCCCAAGGGTAAAGTATATAGACTTTCATCTTGAATGATAATTAAAGGCCATAAAAAATCACTCCAAGCACCAATAAAGACAAAAATCGCCAAGGTCACTAATGCTGGACGAATGGCAGGTAACATGATGTGCCACCATAATTCTAACTCAGAACTACCATCTAAGCGGGCAGCCTCTTCAATTTCTTTTGGTATACCCAGGAAGGCTTGCCGGAGTAAAAATATACCAAAGGCAGAGGCTAAACTGGGAAAAATTATTCCTAAGTAACTATTTCTTAACCCTAGTTGTACTGTCAAAATATATAAAGGAATCATGACAATTTGGAAGGGAATCATAATTGTTGATACAATGGCAATGAAAATTCCATTTTGTCCCACAAATGACAGTCGGGCCAAGGGATAGGCCGCTAAGGAACAAAACAACAAATTTAAACTAACTGTTAATACTGACACTAGGATACTATTGTATAAATAAGTTCCAAAAGGTAGAGATTGCCAAACCTTGGAGAAGTTTTCTAATGTGGGTTGACTGGGTAATAATTGTGGCGGTGACTGCCAGATATTTTCCGTAGGTGATTTTAATGCTGTACTGATTAGCCATAACAATGGAAACAGCATAATTATGGCGATGATTGCTAGTATTGCATAAATGATTAAAGTTTGGATGGGGGGTTTTTTAAAATTTATCATCTTGATAAAAATGATTGAGGATGAAAGTAATTAACCTAATAATACAAAAAAATGATTAGGTTTGACGATATGATGAAATCGAAATTTTCAAAACAAGTAATATTTTCATGAAACTAATTCTGAAAATAGCAGCATTCATCACGATAATTATTTTTGTTAGTGTTAGCTTAGTCTCTATTCACAAAATTTCTCAGAGTCAGTCATTACCAACTCGTGAAGTTGTCCAGGAATGCCTAAATAACTCTCAGCAATCTTGTGATTATTCAAAAACATCTGTAAATACAAGATTTATTCCCAATCAACAACTAAATGATCAACAACGTTTTTTAGCAACAATTGCCAATAAAATGCCGACAATTCCCGAATTTAATACTTTTGAGTATACCTTACTGCGTTCCTATGGAACAGTATTTATTAATCAAGAATTAGGAATTAACTTACCACAAAAAGTTATTTTAGATAATGAATTAGAAACAAAGTCTTTTCAAGATACAATCAGTATATCTTTGGTAGATGGTACTCAAGAATGTTATTTACAGAAAACAGCGGTAGCAGCTTTAAATAAAGCCAAACTTTTAGCAAAAATTGATCTTAAATCAGGTTATGCTGGGGATTGTCTTCGCAATTTTATCACTAATTTAAGATTTTGGAATAAATATGCAAATAGTGAAACATTGACGCGAGTAAAAGCTGGAAAAGAAACAAAAATTCTTGGTTTAGTTGCACCTCCAGGCACCTCACAACATCTTTGGGGATTAGCAATTGATTTACAAGTATCAACACCAACCCAAAGACAGGCTTTAAATGAAAATGGCTGGTTTCAAACTGTAGTTAATGATCTTCCCCATTGGACTTATTTAGGTTGGAGTGAGAATGATTTACCGAAATTTGGATTACAACAAAAAATTGTTCAGGGAATTAAATATTGGGTAACACCAATTTAACTTGTCAGGAGAAAGGGTGCATAAAAGTGGGGTGGGAAAATTTACCAATTATCAACTAGCTATTATAAAATAGACATATATCTAATATTTGGAGTGTTAACAGTGAGTTTATTTGATGATTTAAGTCGGTTTTTAGAAAGTCGGTTAGAAGAATTTTTGCGGAATAATCCTCATTTAGAGTTAGAAGCACTTTTAGAACAACTGCGAGAACAAGAAGAGGATACATTAAAGTTAATTGCTGAGTTACAATTACAAGAAAAGCAATCTCAAGAAGAAATTTTAGCCACAGCCCAAGAGATTCAAAAATGGCATATCCGTATTCAAAAAGCCCAAGCCGCAGGTAGACAAGACCTCATTAACCCAGCCCAAGAAAGAGAAGCTGCACTATTGCGAGAAGGAAATCAAATGTGGGGACATATGCAAGGTTTAAAGGAACGCATTACCCAATCTCAAGAACTACTTCGCAAAATCCAACAGCGTCGCCAAGAAGTACAAACCAAAGCAGCGGCAGCACAAACAGCGAGAACCAAAGCACAAGCCCAGCAACGGTTAGAAACTGAAACTCAGGGTTGGAATACAGCTACTAATTATAACAGTAATTTTGACGATTTAGAAGATAAATTTCGGCGTTGGGAAATCGAAGATGAATTAGAAAAACTCAAACGCAATATAGGAAAATAATTGGTCAATATTAATTGACAAAATTATAGACTATACTCTTACCTTTGTGCCTTAGCGTGAGGCTAACCTATCTCTGCAATCAGCAATATTAAAAAAGTGGCCTTGTGTTTAACAAAACCACATTTAAGTAAAATCAAACTCTAACTAACGAGCTTGACCATGACTAGAAACCATATCAATAGGCTTCATCAAGTATAATTGTAACAACTGCCAAGCATGAGATCCATAAATTGGCAGTTTTTGGAAGAATTGGAAGAATTTAGGCGTATTAGACTCAGAAATTGCTGCCAATTTTTCATTATTCTTGACGCAAACATCCAAACGTTCATAAAATACTGGGTTTTCCACATCCAACATGACTGGGAAGACTCTACCGGCGGTTTCATTGGTCTTCTTAATTACATGAATGTCGTACTCCCTTGCATCTAAACCCAAGGAAGCATAGAAATCTTTGCGTTGAATATCATTGAGATACATTGTAGCAAATACCGATAACAGGAAGAAGCGACTCCAAAGTTTTGCTTTCCAGTCATTCAACATTTGCGGTTGTGCTCTCATAATCGCATCAAAGAAATCCCCATGACGGTTTTCATCTTGACACCAGTTCTCAAAGAAACGGAAAATTGGATAAATCCGATCTTCAGGATGGGATTCTAAATGACGATAAATGGTGATATAACGCCAATAACCAATCTTTTCAGAAAGATAGGTCGCATAGAATATGAATTTGGGCTTAAAGAAGGTATAACTACGGCTTTTGGTCAAAAACCCTAAATCTAAAGAAAGATTAAAGTCTGACATGGCTTTGTTCAAGAAACCAGCGTGACGGGCTTCATCCCGTGACATCAGGTTAAAGCACTCTGCCAAAACAGGGCTTTTGTCCTTTAAGCGACGACCGAGTTCTTTATATAGCAAGAAGCCAGAAAACTCCGCTGTACAAGAACGTTCCAAAAATTCCACGAACAATTTGCGAGTTTCCCCGTCAATATGATCCCAGGATTGTTCAAATTGAGCATCCCGAACAAAATGATGGCGGTTATAATCAATGCGAAATTCTGCCAAAATCGCTTGTAATTCGTCTTCATTGACGGAAATATCCATTCGCGCCATTTCGTCGAAATCGGTTGTATAAAACCTTGGTGTTAAAAGGGTTTCTTTGGCGGGGGACTTAATTCCAGAACGGATTTCGTCAAAGCCTGGTTTTTTGAGGGAGTCTACCATGTTTTGATTTGCTCTTTTATCTTTCTTTTCTTGATTACACCAGAAAGCTGATCTTTATGCTCTCATAAGGTGCAAACTACAACAATTATGATTTTGTATGAAATTCAGTGTAGCAATATCTAGCCCAAAAATGAGCAGATAATTGATTAAGAGTTGCAAAAATCAACAAACAAGGATTTTCATGGTTAATAGAGGCTGGGAAAAGGTGCAGGTGAAATTAGCCAAAACCTGAGAAAATCATGTAGGCTTGAACAATATACCCTAATTTCAGATTCCCTGAATTATTGTTAGCTTAAAAGGATGTTAATTAATGCTCAACTTTTACTGCAATTTCAACGCTGTCAGCGCCGGCCTTTTTTAGACATTTATGGTGATTACCAACAGCGAGAAGTTCCCAATGAGTTAGCGCTGAAAATACAACAGGATAAAATGCTGCATCATCAGCGAATAGTCAAAAAGTTATGTTATTATGAACCTGATTATCCGCCAAAAGATTGGACAGCGGGCGCAGCAGCAACTATCAGCCTGATGCAGCAGGGAGTGAGTTATATTCGTCGCGGTGTCTTATTAACGACATATCGAGAAAAATATACTTTGCTCAGTCGCCCGGATTTGCTTGTGAAACAGCCGGGGGAATCCCGTTTTGGCGCTTGGAACTATGTCCCAGTTGATATTGAATTGGGTAAACGTCCTAAACAAGAATATCAGGTGCTTGTGGCTTTTCACGCTGAAGTTTTGGCTACGGTTCAGGACGTGACTCTGAGTAAGGCCGGACTGATATTGCGGGATAAAGATCAAACTTATGTGGTAGATTTGGATAAATGGACACCACAAATGTTAGATATTTTAGATGAATATACTCAAGTTATTGAGTCAGTAGATCCACCAGAAATTTTTATTTCTCGGCAAAAATGCAGTCTTTGTCCTTGGTATAATTATTGCCATAGTATTGCTCAAGCCCAAGAACACCTTTCTCTATTGCCCGGTGTTACACCAATTCGCTATACTCAATTACAAAATCTCGCTATTACTAGTTTAGAATCCCTGGCTCATACCCATCCTAGCACTTTGGAAAACCTGGCAGGATTTGATCGGGGTGTGGCGGCTAAATTGGTTATTCAAGCTCAGTCTGTGTTCACAAAACAGCCCTTAATTCTAGCAAATTCCTTTTCTCAAGAATATCTCACCTTTACAGCCCCTATTGAACTTTATTTTGACATTGAAGCCCAACCCGATTTAAACTTAAATTATCTTTTGGGTGTTTTGGTGGTGGATAGGGTGGCTCAAAATGAACAGTTTTATTCTTTTTTAGCGGAAACACCGGAGCAAGAACAGCTAATTTGGCAACAATTTCTGAATTTAGTGAATCAATACCCCCAAGCACCAATTTATCATTTTTGTGCTTATGAGGTAGATACAGTGAAGAACCTTGGTAAACTCTATCGTACACCACATTCGCAAATCCGTCCTATACTGAGTCGGTTTATTGATATCTATGAGCAGTTAATTCAAAGTGTGGCCTTACCAATAGATAGTTATGCGTTAAAGGCTATTGCTCGTTGGTTAGGGTTTACATGGCGTGAACAGGAGGCTAATGGGGCTAAATGTATTTATTGGTATGATAAATGGTTAGAAACAGGCGATCGCAGTTTATTAACAATTATTCAAGATTACAATGAGGATGACTGTCGCGCTACCCGCACGGTCAAGGATTGGCTAGTTAGCTTTTTTAAGGATCAGTCGAATAATATTAATTTATCACAAAGTTGACTATTTTATGCTTCGTCGTCCTCTCGTTTTCATAATACCACTAATTATTATTAGTTTTCTGTTTACTAATTTCGCCTCTGCTTCTTTAATGATCAATGGGATAGAGTTTATTGGAGAGGCTACTTTACCCACAGGTTTAATATTTCAAAAAACGGAAGTTGGCGGTTTATCGGGAATTACTTATGATGCCAAAAGCAATCTATACTACGCAATTTCCGATGATCGAGGACAAAAAGCCCCGCCGCGTTTTTATACTTTAACCATTGACCTGAGCAAGGGTAAATTAACGGATAATGATGTTATTCCTGTCAGTGTAACTAATTTATTAGACACCAATAATCGACCATTTGCTGTTGATACTACTGATACAGAAGGAATTGCTCTCACGGATAAGGATACTATATTTGTTTCTTCTGAAGGTGATGTAGATAAACTGGTAAATCCCTTTATTAAAGAATTTGCTTTGGCTTCTGGTCAAACAATTACTACTTTACCAGTTCTGGATAAATTTTTACCAGATTCCCAAAAACAAAAAGGTATCCGCAATAATTTGGCCTTTGAAAGTCTGACGATTACACCGAATCAAAAGTTCTTATTTACAGCTACGGAAAATGCTATAATCCAAGATGGTAAAGACGCTAAACCTGGTGTTGGTAGTTCTTCCCGGATTTTGGAGTATAATCTCTTAACTAAGCAGCCAGAACGGGAGTTTCTCTATCAGACACAACCAGTTACACCTTTTTTTAATTTTACTGGCAATTTTACCAGCGGCTTACCAGATTTATTGGCATTGGATAATGAGGGAAATTTTCTCAGTATAGAAAGAAGTTTCACGGGTTTGGGATTTACAATTTTTCTGTTTGAGGTTTCCTTAGAAAAAGCTACGAATATTCGCAATTTAGACAGTATTGCTAAAGTTCAACCTGATAAAATCAAGCCACTAGGTAAAAAACTCCTGTTGGATTTACGGACTTTAGATGTATTATTAGATAATATTGAGGGAATGACCTTAGGTGCAAAACTACCTGACGGACAATCATCACTAATTTTAATCAGCGATAATAATTTTAATGGATTACAAAAAACCCAAATTCTGGCTTTTAAGCTGAAAACTGAGTCTCCTTTGGCTAAATTGACTAAATTTTTAGGGTACTTAAGACCTAATTTTTAGGAGAAGCGGAGGAAATAGACATCACCCATGCTTAAGCACACTGTATTTTTACTAAAGGGAGGGTTGTGTAGAATAAATAAACTCGCGCTTTCTCCTATGTTTCTCTTGTCCGGTTAAGACCGTGGAGGAGTATTTTTGTATCTCACTAAAGAGAGAAAGGATACAAATAAACTTAAACGCATCCTTCTGTATATTCTACCTCTGGGAGTTTACCTACTCTGTAGCTAGTGACACGCTGACCATCTGTTTCAAAAATGACCCGATAGTTTTGTTCGGCTTTATTTTTGGGGACAAAAGTTAGATAGTGTCCTTGTGGACCATTATATGTATGGGGTGTAACTTTAATTTGTCCAGGGTACAGTGATTTGATACGCGCTTCTGTATCACCAACTTTTGCACCGGAAACTGTAGTAATTTTTGGGTTGTCTATATCTATTCTCGCAATAACATCACTGGTAGCATATTTATCACGACTTTTAGTTTCATCTTTTGTTACCATAAATGAGACTCCTTTGAGATCCCCTTCTCCTATTATATAGTAACAAGCCTCGTCGTTACCAGCATATTCAACATATAAACGAGTCTTGGCAGCAGCGGTGGCTTGAGGTATATTCATACCTACTTTCACTGGTCCAATACTATTGATAGTTACTTTTGCTTGACTCGTGAGTTTTGTTTGTGCGATAACTGTACCGATTGTAACGGTATAAGTTGTTAGGGTAATGGTGGCAATTTTTAGTAATTTGTTTTTGTTGTTCATGGTTTTATTTTCTGGGTAGGGTAAGGTGTTATTGATTATTATTATTTCTGTTTCTTTGTTTGAGTCCCCTGAAGGGGATTAAAGATGTAGAAATCCCGTGGTCTGAAACATAAACATAGAGAGGAATCTAGAGACAATTTTGGCAGGACAAAGAATTTCTACCCTGAGTTGCCAAGCTGGTAAACGCGGAATTACGTTATGATTACCATATCGCTACTGTGAATTGTGATCAGACACGGACTTAGAACTGAGTACCATTCCAATATAGACTAATCTGGAATAGGCCGCCACCAATACAATATATAATGTAATAGTTAGTGAATAAAAACAGGTAATGGTTACTTACAACATTGAGTTAAAAAACGACATTTTGCGGGTGAGTTTTGGTGAACCTGCTCAAAATGACCAGATTGTTAAAGATGCTGCTGCAAAGTTAGAGCAAATGATACAATCGGGGGAATTAGCGGGGGGACAATTACTGAGAATCAATGGACCAATTTCTATACCTGTGGCTTTTGTATTGGCGCATAAATTAGCTCATATTTACGGAGCAATTGGTTTTTTTGACCCAAAACTAAGTAAGTACGTAATTTGTATTACACATAATCCTGCCTATAGATTAGGGGATTTAATTGATTAAGGTTTGAGGAAATTACGGTGATTGTGTCTTAATTATCTTGTAAGAGAGTTGTAGAATGAGTAACTACGATATTAGTTTAGACGGTACTATTTTTAATAGTGTTTGACAATACCCTGGCAGTATGTGATAAAATTTTCTGTAATGCTTTGGATGTGGTAAGGGGCTAAAAACGCAAGGAAGATGTATATGTCCGTCCGATGATTTGGGCTTTGGTGGGGTTTATCTACTGGTAGGGAGTTTTTATGATGACAAGTTCTGAAAAAGTTGCATTACAAGTTTTTCAAGAAGCTGTTGCAATTCTAGCACAATGGGCTAAATTTGATTATACTTTTCGGGGTAATGAATATCCAGAGGTTAAAAGAGCTAAGGATATATTAGGTTGGAAAGATAATATCAAAATTGGAACATTGCGCTTGTTATTTGACAGTGTGAATTTATGTGATGAACCTAAACAAGAATCATCAAAAATTCATTACCACAAATTAATGGCAATTGACAATGATAATAAAGAATATCCTGATATTCCTTATCCATTAAATTGTGAACCTAGCGAAACAGAACAGAAAGATTTTAAAGAAAAGATTAATCAAGAACTTTCAAAATATCTCAAAGATAATTTAGACAATCTTTCTTTATTGATGTTGGTATTAGAAAAATTTGGTTCATGTCTTAGCTTTGGTGAATCTAATGAATCTAATGTGGCGTTGGTAGATATGGTAAGAACTACAGCCGCAGTCGCAACAGCTTTAATTAACAATCCTGCTGAAGAAATTAGTTTAATTGCTGGTGATTTGTCAGGAATTCAAAAATTCATTTATACCATATCTTCTGATGGTGCATTGAAATCATTGAGAGCGAGGAGTTTTTATTTAGAGTTAGTTACGGAAGAAATAGTACAACAACTTTTAGAACAATTAGAACTAACTCGTACTAATGTCATTTATGCAGGTGGTGGTAATTTATATATTTTGGCATCTGGAAAACCAGAAGTTAAAAGTATCATTGAAAAAGTTCGCCACCAATTTAATAAATGGTTTTTGGATGAATTTCAAGGTAAAGTGTTTCTGGCTTTAGATTGTTTATGTTTCCCTAAAGATGATCTGAAACTAGAAGCTAAAGCGGAAGATAAAACCTCTAAATTTGCAGAACATTGGACGAAAGTAACTAAAAAGTTAGCTAAACATAAATCATGTAAATTCTCCCATGAAATTAATGATTTTATAAAAGTTACTAGTAGTCATAAACCTTGTACAATTTGCCATCGTGACGACTTACAGAGTTTAAAACCTTTAATTGACCTAAATCAAGACTCTTCACTTGCTTGCTGGATGTGTCGGACAATGTTTGAATTAGGAGATAATTTATTTGATGTAAAAGCTGTATTACGTTCTAAAAGATCGAAGGTTCAAGAATTCAGAGTTAAAGGTTCTGTTGATAGAATTGATCTTGCTAATAATTACTACTATTTCTTCTCTAAATTAGAAGATGCTGTAAATATATCTCAAGATAGTGAAATAATATTTCTCATTAATAATTGGGAGATAGAAAACTATAAATCATCACGCATTGTGCCATTACTATTAGGAAATTATGGAAAGCGTAGTGAAGAGAAATTAGAATATCAAAAAGATTTCGGCTTTATGCGGGCGGGAGAAATGGCAGAAAAAGCCCAAGGAATTAAAAGAGTTGCATCACTAAGAATGGATGTAGATAGATTAGGACAAATATTTGCTAAAGGTTTAGGTAAAAATCAAACACTACCTAGATTAGCAGGACTTTCACGGCAAATGAGCTATTTCTTTAAGGTTTATCTCAATAGTTTAGCAAAGAAAAGAATCGGCAATATTCCTGAAAATTTCAAATTTAAACAATTATTGCCAAAAGATGAGAAATATAATATACTATTCATATATGCGGGGGGCGATGATTTATTTATTACTGGTGCATGGAATGAAGCAGTAAATTTTGCTTTTGATGTTTATCAATGCTTTCGAGCTTATACAGGATACAATTCAGATATTACTCTATCAGGTGGAATCAGCATTGACGGTGCTAAATTTCCTCTTTATCAAGCAGCAAAATCTTCTGGTCATGCTGAAGATGCAGCCAAAGGAAATGGTAGAAATAGTTTAGGTTTATTTGGTGAAGTTTTTAAATGGGATGAATGGTTGGGAGGAGAAAATATCAATATTTCAGATATTAAAATATTTGATCATGAAATCAAACAATATTTAGGAGTAAATACAAATCTTGATTTATTTGGTATCTTCCCATTGGTGCAAAAGTTGGAAGAACAGGAAATAGAAATCAATTATACTCGTAGTTTTGTTCGTAATCTGTTAGATACTGCTCAAATGCAAAATTTGAAGATTCAAGAAATTGAGAGTAAACGACAAAAAGAGCAATATGAAGGTGAAATTAAGGATATCCGTTATTATTTGCACTTACCGAAGATAGCCTATAGTTTGGCAAGATTACCTCATGAAATCGTAAATAAAGATGGGTTTATCCCCATTCGTAAATCATTGTTGAGTCCCTATAATGCGCCATATTTTCGAGCTATTGCTACTTGGATTGAATTATTAAATCGTGGATCAGAATCATGACACAAACACCCAAAAAATTAAACCCTAAACCAGAGATAAAATCTCTAACAGCTAAAGCAGTTGAAACATCACCAAAACCATTGGAATCAAAAATGAAGATAACTGCTGACAAAAAAATGATTCAGACTATCAAGAACTTACAAGATGAATTATTGCGAAACTATGATATTCGTTGCTTGGTTAACCAAGCTAAAGAATTAGGTGAATATCTTCAAGAATTAGGATTAAAGACAAACCAAATTCGCAAATTTTTGGATGCAGTAAATCGTCTAAAAGTAAAACTTTCTCAAGACAAAGACGAAAGATTTTCAAGCATTGAAACAGAAGTATATTTGCTCAAACCTAAATTAGCCTATGCTACTGCTCGCAAAGAAAATGAAAAAATAAATTCAGTGAAGCCATTGAATAATGAAAAAATAAATTCAGTGAAGCCATTGAATGATGTGCTTTCAGAAGCAATAGATAAAGTCAAAGACACACCTGATTTCTATCGGTTGGTCAATTTAATTGAATCTATTATTGCTTATCACAAAGCCGCTGAAACAAATAAGTCAAAATAAGGAAAAGTCAATGTTGCAACAGAAAAAATTACTTGGTAAATTCCGTATTGAAGGAATTCTGATTGTAGAGACTGGTTTACATATTGGAGGTGGTGAAGGAAAAATGGATATCGGGGGGTTAGATAAACCTGTGGCGCGTGACCCTATTACCCAATATCCTTACTTACCTGGTTCTTCTATAAAAGGAAAACTTCGCTCTCTTTTAGAAAGAGTTCACAATAAGCCTTTAAATCGTGCTGGAAGTAGAGATACTTTTCGTTATGAAAGTGATGATTTAGTTGATGGATACACCGAACTTCACACAATTCCTTATACAGGAGCGCGGACTTGTCCTATCAGTAGATTATTTGGCTCAACAGGTGGTTCTGATTTCTGGGTAAAAACGACAGATGCAATAGCAGAAAATTTAGACAGAGTTAAACAAAATGACCAATTTGTTACTGAAATCTATTCTGGGGTGGAATATAGCAAGATTCTAAGGGGTCGTAATTCTCCAGCAAAAATCATTGTACGAGATTGTCGCTTATCTGAAGAATCAGCTAAAAAATTAGAGCGAGTAGACACAGGTTTATACATGACGGAATGGAAATGGGAAAACGGTTTAGATCGTGTGACAGCAGCAGCAAATCCCCGTCAAATCGAACGAGTCCCAGCAGGAGCAGAATTTGATTTTGAGCTAGTATACACAGTTGAAGCTGAGGGTAGCCAAACGGATGATCTTACCCCAGAAGAATTACAAAAAGCATTTCGTGAAGCTGCGGAAGATTTGCGGAATATTGCGATCGCTCTCTCACTTTTAGAAGATGATGCTTTAGGCGGACATGGTTCTCGTGGATACGGCAAAATTAGATTCAAAAACTACCAATGTTTTTGGCGAGATTTGAAGCAATATCTCCAAGTAGTAAAGGATGGTGTCGAATTTAAACAGCCAATAATTGCAGTTGAAGATACATTAAATCTACTCAAAAAATTTGGTAATTTAAGCGATGAAATGCAGATAAGTTTACCAGGGAATTAATCATGAGTGTTTGGAAATTAGTTAAACTCAATTTTGGCAATAATCCAGCGCATTTTGGGGAGGTAGGAATAGGAATGGAAGAAACGAGCGATCGCGTCCGTTCTGATACTCTATTTAGTGCTTGGATTACTAACTATGCGCGATTGTTTAGGAAAGATGCAGTAGAAGAATTATTACAGCTATTTCCCACAGAAAAAACTCCTGAACTAATACCACCATTTCGCATTAGTTCCACCTTTATTTATCGAGAAGTAGAGAAAGATAGCAATAAAAATACTATTTATTATCTTCCTCGTCCGCTCAAATTTCCTATCAACTACCCAGATAATGATTTAGAATTTTTTAAAACCTACAAAAAGCTGAATTATTTACCTTTGGAAATTTGGCAAAGATGGTATCAAGGAAAAGGATTTGATCAAAATGCTGATACTAAAGAATTGATAAAATATACCAAAATAGGTGAATCTATCGGAGATTTAAACACAGCAGGAACATTCGATTACAAAAAAGCCTTTAAAATTCATCAACTCCCAAAAATAGGAATTGATAGAGTTACTACAGCTACTAACCTTTATCATACCGGCTTTGTTCACTTTGCTGGTGATAATAACTCCGCAGGGTTATATTTTCTATTGGAACTTTCTCCAGAAGGTGAAAAATTAGCTGATAAATTGCAAGCAGCTTTACATCTTTTAGGAGAAGAAGGAATAGGAGGAGAACGTTCTAGTGGTGCGGGTAGATTTGAGATAAAATGGTTAGATTTATTAGATTTACCGGAAATTTGGGACAAAGTTATTAATTATAAACATGGTAAATTTCACACTTTGATGAGCTTATTTTGGGATTATTCTATATCACCGGACTTTCTTAAAAATTCGAGTTATGAAATCCAAGAAAGAGGAGGTTGGATAGTAGAAAGTCAAACACGACGAAAAATGGTAAGAATGTTTAGTGAAGGTTCTGTTTTTACCTCCTCACTTCCAGGAAAATTAGTCAATGTAACACCAGAACAATTTACAAAACATCAAATTTACCGTAGTGGTATTAGTTTAACTCTACCCATTAACACTAAAAAGGAAGAGGAAAAAGAAGATGACAATTGTTGATAAATTAGCATTAAAAAAACCTGACTTCTATCAAACTAGAAAAATACAGTTAACCAGTCCCATTTTACATATTGGTTCATCTGTATCTAGGTTGAATCCCTTTGAATATGTGCAAACTGCTGAAAAAGTCTATCTTCCTAATCAAGAAGCATTATCCAAAGCATTATTAAAAAAAGGAGGAAGTTTTCTCAATGACTATATTCAAGCAATTGAGAACAATCAAAATATCACTAAACTATTAGAACAAGCATTTGGTAATGAATGGTGGAAAGCTAAAGACACCAATGAAAATCCCATTTTTCCTGAAAATTTGATTAGTCAAAAACTAGCGGAACGAGTTACAGATTTACGTCCAATGATTCGTAATGGTATGGGATATTTATTCATCCCTGGTTCATCTATTAAAGGAGCAATAAAAACCGCGATACTTTATCAATTATTAAAACATCCAGATAAATATAAAATTCCTCAAACTAGCAGAGTTAGTGAAATTGAAAAACAACTCAAGCAAAGATTAGGAGACTTAAGAATTAGACGTAATCAAACATTTGCTGATGATGAGTTAATGGATAGTTTATTTTCTAACTTTTTACTTAATTATCAGGGACAAAATTTTTCTGGCAAATCTCAGAATACTGATTTTTTGAGATGTTTAAAAGTTAGTGATTCAGAATCATTAATTAAAACAGAAGTTTCTGGAAAAACAGGTAAACCAATTCCGATAAACTTACCAGTAGTGGTAGAAGTGATAGTTTCTAGTAGATTTGATGATTATCGAGCAAAATACAAAGCTCCTCTTTATGTGGAAATGGTAAGAAATGTAAAAACAGAATTTACTATCACATTAGACAAAGAAATGCTTACTTGGTTTAAACATAAACAAGGAATGAAATTACCATTTAATAACATTGATGAATTATTACAAATATGCCAAGAATTTGCTCAAGAACAATGGGATTATGAACATGATTATTGGAGTGCAATAGAAAATAATCCTAACGCATCTGGTAGAAACTTAGATTTTAGTAATATTGGTGATTTTTACGAACCGGAAAAATGTCCTTATGGAATGCGATTAGGTTGGGGTAGTGGGATGACAGGAACAACAATAGGATTATGTTTTGATGATGAACTGAGAGAAAATATTCGTGATATTTGTGGTTTAAAAGCACCTGGTTTTGAAGCACCAAAATCTCGCAGAACTATTCTGGGTTCTGATGGAGATATTAAGTTTTTACCAGGGTGGATTAAGTTTAAAATAAATAATAATTGATAATCAAAATGCTAATCAATTCTACATTTACCTTAACCGTACCCACATCAACAATTTTACCCCGTCCCTATGGGTTAGAACTTATAAAACAACTACATCAAAAGCTAAATCTAGAAATGGGAAATGAAATCACTCCCTCAGTTTCTTACTCAGGAATAACAGGTTATTATATTTCATCTAGAGATTTTATCACCTTTGCGCCAGAAGAATTTTACCAATTATCTTTGTCTGGATTAAATGAAATATCAGCTAAAGCTATTAATTGTCTGGAATTGGGAGAATCATTAGAATTTTTGGGAGCAAAATTTAATATTATTAATCGAGAAGATGAAATTACCAGTTATGAACAACTATATACAAAATTCGTAGGAAATGAACCCGAACCTGTCAGAAATCATGAATTACAGTTTATTACTCCTACGGCTTTTTCTCAAGCTGGTTCAAATTTACCTCTACCCGTTCCCACATTAATGTTCCGCAGTTGGTTGGAACGCTGGAATAATTTTGCACCTGTTTATTTAGGAGGTGATGAATTAATTGCTTATTTGAATAATGCAGTATTACTTAAACATCACAAAATTCAAACCCGAAGTTATCAATTACATAAGGGTTACGTGAATGGATTTGTTGGTGATGTGAGGTTGCAAGTTTTTCAACGTGCTGATCATTTATTAGCAAATGTGGCTAATTTATTAGTTCAATATGCGCGGTTTGCTGGTACGGGGATTAAGACACGGTTGGGAATGGGACAGACGATTATAAAAAACTGAAAATTTAAGGAATGAAAAGATTATGGAAACCATGATAATGACTGTAGGAACTTCACTTCTTACTAATCGAGATGATAATTCAGAAAAAAAACGTCCTTGGGTTGGACAGAAAAACATAGGTGATCGTCAAATAGCTATTCAATGGATGAGTGAAATAGAACCAGAATTTATTAGTGCTGAAACAAATACAATATGGCGACTGAATCCTAACTTTAATGATGAAATTTTATTACTACACTCAGATACTCCATCTGGTTTAGAATGTGCAGAAGTATTAAAGGAATATCTAGAAAATATTCGTGGTCAAAAAAATGTTTCACTAAATCCAATACCAGGAATTAATTATGATTTAGATGAATCAGGTTCAGCACTAGAACAAATGGCGATATTTTTGAAAAAATTAGTTCTAGAATCTAAAGGAAATGTAACTCTAGCCGCAACAGGTGGTTTTAAAGCCCAAACAATGATTATGGCAGTAATAGGTAATGCCTTTAAAATTCCTATATGCTATGTTCATGAACAATATAAAGCTCTCATTTATTTACCATATTTATCTGATACTGCTGAACCTCAAGTATTAATAAAACCTGCTAATTTACCTGAATCTGGTCTAGATAGATCACAAATTATTAAAGTTCAAAATGATTCCTATGGACATCATAGACCAAAAACATGGAAAAAAGTTGAAAAAATGCTGCAAGATATTCCTTGGGTTGAGTATGTAAGGTTTGATAAAAATGCGTTCTCTGCTCCTAAAAATGGCATGAAAGCAGCTACAAGAAAAACTGGTGATGGTCGTCATATATTTTGGATTCACTTATATGAAAATGAAGAAAAAAAGATTGCTGTTTCTGTGGAAACTACAGGTTATAAACCAGAACATTTGGAACAAGCAACAAAAGAACTACGCGAACGCTTAGGTAGATTGATTTAAAAGAAAAAATTAACTTGTTAATAAGTGAATTACAGGTTTTTAGGATGTACACAAAACACTACAAGAGAAACAATATCCCGACTCATAACCAACGTCATCTTTAGATGACTAAAAAGACTCAGAGATATTTAGTTTACTAAAGTAAACTTTAGCTATTAGCCCGGAAATTCATTTCTGGGCGGGTCTGGAAACCAACAGATAAAACATTTTTTATCAGTTGAAACTAATGATTGATGACTTACCCCTACAGGAAAATTACAAGGAGATAAAAATGCAACTTTTAACCGTCTTAGGAACAGGTAGATATGAAAAAACTTGCTATACTTGGCAAGAAAAACAGGTTGAAACTCGTTATGTAGCTCATGCTTTATGTGAATTTTTTCAACCAGATCAAGTAACAGTATTAGTGACAAAAGAAGCAAAAGAAGCACATTGGAATACTCTACAAGAAATATTAGGCGATCGCTTTCAATCTCAAGATGTTCTCATTCCTTCAGGAAAAGTAGAAACTGAAGTATGGGAAATATTTGATGCAGTTGTTAATTCTGTTGAACCTAACGCCAAAGTTTTATTTGATATTACCCATGCTTTTCGCTCTATTCCTCTTTTAGTCTTATTAGCAGCAGCATTTTTACAAAAAGCTAGAAATGTAGAAATCGTGGGAGTTTATTACGGTGCATTTGATGCAAACCGTGAACAACCTCCTATTTTTGATTTAACTCCTGCCATTAAATTATTAGACTGGTTAACCGCTACTGATAAATTTTTAAGTACAGGCTCATCTGTAGAATTAGGAAAACTATTAAGTACCATTCAAAAAGACTTTTATCGCCGTGGTAAACAAAAAACAGCAAATGTAATACCAACTAAATTAAAAAGTTTTGGCGATCGCATTCAAGCTTTATCTCGTTCTATCGAATTGATTCGTCCTATTGATTTGATCACAGAATCAGCACAACTCCAAAATATTCCCACTTCTCAACTACAAGAAGAAGTAGGCGCATTTGCTAAACCATTTGAACTTCTTTTGAGCCAAATTCAAAATGATTACAGTCAATTTGCCCTCAATATTGACCAAAGTAGTCCTAAAGAACAATTACAAAAACAATTTCTTTTATTACGTTGGTATATTGCGAAAAATCTAAGTTGTCAAGCAATTCTATTAGGTAGAGAATGGTTAATCTCTGCCATTTGTATAGCTGATGGAACTATTAATTATCGAGATAGAATAAAACGAGAAGTAATAGAAAAACAACTTGGACAAATGATAGGTGCTAATTCTAATTTTAATCAAGAAATTGTTAAGTACGTTACCAGCACTGAAAAATTAGGAGCTTTATGGTCAACTTTAACAGAATACCGCAATGACATCGCTCATACCCAAATGCGTCCTACTACTATTAGTGCTACAACCTTAGAAGAATATGCACAAAATAAACTAGTTCAAGGACTATCAGAACTACTACCCGATTTTACAGCATAAAAACATTTCAAATCACTACACAGAACACAATTTTATCAATGCACTTGCTTTTAATATTCCCAATTACTTTCGTAATTTAGAACTAGCAGAATGATATTACTTAAAGCTAGAGCGTATAGTATAATTAATTGCCATCTGCAAAAATCCCATAGGAGTATAATACAAAATTTACCTAAAAAAAACACACCAAAAGACTTTTGACCCCTTTCCCCTTCCCAGCTACAGCTTTTTTCCTGTTTAGCCTTGAGTAAAAGTGAACTTTATCCTAAAATAACCAGTAGGCATTTGGTGAAGCGGTTGATTTTAATTGCCCCTTCCCACCGAAAATGAATCAACAGCAGTTAAAAGTAAGATAAGTCACCTGTGAGTAACTCCTAGAAAAAAGCCAACAGCTTGATATTGGATGCTCAAAAAGGTAGTTTAGATGTTTTGAGTATCTTGAGAGTATGATCAAAAGTATGAAAGCTGAACATATTGATTTTCCAGTGCTACACTCAGAGTTATTCCTGCGTCATCGTCTACAGGTAGTCGAAGAACTGTGGGAATCCGTACTGCGGCAAGAATGCGGTCAAGAAATGGTTGATCTTTTGCGTCAACTACGCGACCTATGTTCCCCAGAAGGACAAGCCACAAACGACCTCGCCGCCTCTGCTGTAGAATTGATTGAAAAATTGAATATCAATGAAGCAATTCGTGCAGCCCGTGCCTTTGCATTGTACTTCCAGTTGATTAATATCATTGAGCAGGAATACGAGCAAAAACAGCAATTAAACCGCCATACAGCCCAAGTTGATCAAGAAAACCTCCCCAGTATAATTTATTCCTCTAACCATCAAGAGGAAGAATCACCAGTATCTTTCGTCACAGCTAGGGACTTAATGACCTCGGAAACTTCCCAAAAAGGTACATTCGCGGCTTTATTTCCCCTTTTATTTAAGTTAAATGTCCCTCCCCAACAAATTCAACGCCTAATTTCTCAACTGGATATACGCTTAGTTTTCACTGCACACCCGACAGAAATTGTTCGTCATACTATCCGGGATAAACAGCGTCAGGTGGTACATTTGTTACAAAAAATGGATGAAGCTGAATTTAGCGCTGGTAGCTATCCTTGGGAAACCTTAGAAGTAAAAGAAAGATTACTGGAAGAAATTCGCCTCTGGTGGCGCACCGATGAATTGCATCAGTTTAAACCAACGGTTTTAGATGAAGTAGATTATGCCCTTCATTACTTCCAGGAGGTGCTGTTTGATGGTATTACGCAACTATACAAACGTTTTAAATATTCCTTGGCGGAAACCTTTCCCTGGTTACAACCACCGACAACAAATTTTTGCTCCTTTGGTTCTTGGGTAGGTTCAGATCGAGATGGTAATCCCTCAGTAACACCAGAAATAACCTGGAAAACCGCTTGCTATCAGCGAAAAATGGTTTTAGAGCGGTATATTAAGTCAGTGAAAGAGTTAGTCGCCTTATTGAGTGTATCTATGCACTGGAGTGATGTCCTGCCAGAATTGCTAGAATCTCTAGAGTTAGATCAATCTCAGTTAAGTAGTGTCTATGATGATCTATCTTTGCGTTTTCGTCAAGAACCCTACCGCCTCAAGTTATCTTACATCCTCAAGCGCCTGGAAAATGCCCGCGATCGCAATTTGGCTTTATATAATCGAGAAACGCCAAACAATGAAGATGCATCTATGTACCGTTATGGTACAGAATTTTTAGCGGAATTATTGTTAATTCAACGCAACTTAAAAGAAACAGGTTTAAGTTGTCGAGAATTGGAAAATCTCATCTGTCAAGTCGAAATCTTTGATTTTAATCTCACTCAATTAGATATTCGTCAAGAATCATCCCGTCATGCTGATGCTTTAAATGAAATTCTCGAATATTTACAGCTTTTACCCCAATCTTACAACGAATTATCAGAAGCACAAAGAATAGCTTGGTTGACTTCAGAATTACAAACTCGACGGCCATTAATTCCCGCTGAATTACCATTTTCAGAAAAAACCAATGATGTAATTCAAACCTTCCGAACTTTGCGATCGCTCCAACAAGAATTTGGCATTAAAATCTGTCAAACTTATATTATTAGTATGTGCCGTGAAGTTAGCGATGTACTAGAAGTTTTACTCTTAGCCAAAGAATCAAGTTTATTTGATCCTGTAGTTGCAGTAGGCACAATTCGCGTAGTTCCTCTTTTTGAAACCGTAGAAGATTTACAACGCTCTAGAAGTGTGATGAAAGAACTGTTTGAACTACCTTTATATCGGGCAATGTTGGCTGGTGGTTACGCCGCAATTAACAACAGTGAAGAACAAACACCTCCATCTATTGCTACTCTTAATCCTAACTTACAAGAGGTAATGCTAGGGTATTCCGATAGTAATAAAGATTCAGGATTTTTAAGTAGTAACTGGGAAATTCATAAAGCTCAGAAATCACTCCAGAAAATCTCCGAAAGTTATGGTGTAAATCTGCGGATTTTCCACGGTCGAGGGGGTTCTGTAGGCCGTGGTGGCGGTCCTGCTTATGATGCGATTTTAGCCCAACCAGGTCATAGTATTAGTGGCCGAATTAAAATTACTGAACAAGGAGAAGTATTAGCTTCTAAATATTCCTTGTTAGATTTAGCTTTGTATCACTTAGAAACCATCACTGCTGCTGTAATTCAAGCCAGTTTACTAGGAACAGGGTTTGATGACATTGAACCTTGGAATGAGATCATGGAAGAGTTATCTCATGCATCGCGTCAACACTATCGTAACCTAATTTATGAACAACCTGATTTTATTGACTTCTTCCACCAAGTCACCCCCATTGAAGAAATCAGTCAATTGCAAATTAGTTCTCGTCCAGCCCGTCGTCCATCTGGTAAAAAAGATATAGGTAGTTTGCGAGCGATTCCTTGGGTATTTAGTTGGACACAAACCCGGTTTTTATTACCTTCTTGGTATGGAATTGGAACAGCATTACAAGAATTTTTGGATGTAGAACCAGAACAACATTTGAAATTACTCCGCTATTTTTACCTGAAATGGCCATTCTTTAAAATGGTGATTTCTAAAGCCGAAATGACTTTAGCAAAAGTAGATATGGAAATGGCACGTCACTATGTTGATGAATTGTCAAACCCCGAAGATAAACCCCGATTTGAGAAAGTTTTTGAGCAAATTTCTAGCGAGTTCTTTCTGACCAGAGATTTAGTTTTAAAAATCACAGGACACCAAAAATTATTAGATGGTGATCCAGTATTGCAACGTTCTGTACAATTAAGAAATGGGACAATTGTGCCTTTAGGATTTATCCAAGTTTCCCTCCTAAAACGTCTACGTCAATCGAAAAATGCGCCCACAACTGGAGTAATTCACTCTCGTTACAGCAAAGGGGAATTACTGCGAGGAGCATTATTAACTATTAACGGAATTGCTGCTGGTATGAGAAATACAGGTTGATGAAAGGTGACGTAAAAAGAAGACAATAAGTTTAATAAATGTCTCTCTGTAAATAGTTAGGGCTTGTGGTGCGGGCATCTTGCCCGCTATATATGTAACTCATAACATTAGTAAGTTATATGACAAATTTTAACAATAATTTATACATACCTGGACTTCTCTGAATTATACTGTACACAGTGCATTATCCTTCATCTTGTTAAAAATGAACAGTAATTCATCTATGTCGGTAGAGTCAAAACAAGAACTCTTGTTTTTGTCGTCAGAAGTGAAAAACGGAAATATATTGCCAGAAAAAAGCCAATTTGGCGATAAAATTCCCAATAATCATCAGGATTTTTGGCAATTATGGAACTCACATCAAAGTTATCTTTACAACTGTTGTTTAAAATGGCTTAACGGTAATTACCATGATGCGGAAGATACAGTAAATTACGTAATGCTAAAAGCTTGGACTCAATGGACACAATCTACAAATGACATTGAACATCCTAAATCGTGGTTAGCTCAAATTACTTATAACTGTTGCATAGATGTGTCTCGAAAACGTCAATTAGAAGTTACAACAATTGATAAGATTGACGACACAATACTTATTCCTAATTTACAACTTCCTGAATCCCAGCTTTTGAATGTGGAACTGGAGGCATATCTCAAGTATAAAATTGCATCTTTACCCGATAGATTACGCTATCCTTTTATTTTACGTTGTTGTCAAAACAAATCCTATCCAGATATCGCTAAACAACTCACCATTTCTGAAGAGAACCTTCGTAAACGTATTCAAGAAGCGCGAAGGATTCTAAAACGGGATTTAAATAAATATCTTGCGGGGGAAGATAACACTTCTTTTGATTCCTTTTCATCATTAAAAATCGTGATTCCAATAGTAGAAGAAATTGACTACAAAGCAACTTTAATATGTCTGGAAACCTTACCACATCATTGGTACAATTCACAGATTCATCTGGTATAAAGATGAATGCTCAGTTATTGATAGCAGAAAAATCAGCCAGACAACAACAGAAAATTATCACTTTAAACAAGTACATTGAAAAATATCCTCAAGGATGGGAAAAAAGATTAGAATTAGCTGATTTGCTTTACGAAATAGGAAACTGGTCACAAGCCATTATCGAATATAATCAAGTAATTGTACGACAACCTCAACTACTTGATGTCCATCTAAAATTGGGGAAAATATTGCAGTTAATGGGACAAAGAAAAGAGGCTTTACAATCCTATGATACAGCCCTATTTTTGTCTGAAAATTCGGTAACTCAGCATTATATACAAGGATTGATTGCAACTTGCAAAGGTGACAATGAAAAAGCTCTCACAGCCTTTAATTTAGCGGCTAGTTTAGAACCTGATCAAGTATTTCACCGACTGGCTTTGTCACAGGTATATCAAAATGTAGAAAATCCCCTGGGTATTATCCGCAGCCTAGAGCCGGTTTTAGCAATCAATCCAGATGATGTTATGTCCCTGATTTACAGCTATGATGCCCTAATAGCGGTGGTGGATATACAAACAGCAAAGGAGAGGTTTAACAGCCTTATAGACCTAGCTGGTGATGATTTTCGGGTAATACAACGACAAATTGATCAACGTTTGCTGGCGAGAATGGTATCCGCTGAAGAGGGGAAAATCACTAAAAAAATGATTACCTCCTTACTAGGAACAATTCCCCATTGTGTTGAAGTCCATAAATCCTTAGCCTACTATCACATTTTACGAGGGGATTGGGCGAAAGGGGTGGAGATATTAGCCAAATTTACCACAGAATCCCCCAATTATCCTTATGGTTGGTATTATTATGGGCTGAGTTTATTCCACACAGGGAAATACCAGCAAGGGGCGGAAATGATGGTGAAAGCGTATTATCTGTATCCCCATGACCGGGAAATTTATCGGGGGTTGTGTGAAATTTTACCCTTTGCACCTGATCCAGTGAAGAGTAAAACGATTCTTGCTTCCATAGTGGAGGAGATGTTAACGCGCTTTCCTGAATGCTGGAGTATGTGGACAACTGCGGGGCGGGTATTGGTGGAACATTTTCCAGACATTGAACGGGGTTGTCAGGTTTCCCAACAGGGAACAAAACTACAACCCCAGTTAGCGGATACTTGGTTGCGTCATGGCCAGGTGTTGATTTTGGCTCGTAAACATCGGGAAGCCCTGGAAGCCTTAAAAAAGGCATGGGAGCTTTTACCAGATGGCAGTTATTTGCAATCCGTACCAGCGGCGTTTTGGTTGGGGGAAAGTTATCGAGTTTTGAAAAATGCTAAGGCTAGTAAACGGTGGTGGGAGGTAGCTGCTCAAGGATGTCAGGAGTTGAGGTTATTTAACCCAGCCATGGCTGATTACTGGTTAGGGAAGGTGATGTTTCGTTTGGGGGATAAATCAGGGTCTAGACAGGCTTATAAAGGGGCTTTGAGTCAGCAGTTGTTGTATCCCGTGCGTGGGGAGGTGGAGAGAATTTTGGAGAAGCTTAAAAGGTAAGAGGGGTAAGGTTTATGGCGATTTAGTCCAGTTTTTTTGGGGGGGAAATTTGCCGGTAACTCGAAAAATTCACAAATGGGGGGGGGTAAAACGTCTAACTAGTGTGGGAAGAAAAAACCACAATTACATTCAACTTATCAAGGATTTTTGAGGATGAAATCTCTAACTAGAGTTTTTACTGCTTTTCTATTGGCTATAACCATTGCCTTCGGTGGTTTTTCTGGCAATGCCCATGCTAAAGTGGGCGCTAACGTCAATGTTGCAATTGATGTTAATACAACCATAGCTCAAGTTTTAGGGCTAGTCACCTCGACACAGGAATTTCAAATGGTGATAATTAATAAAACTAAGCATGATCTTATCCGTTCGGGTTCTCACAATGACCTAGGAAATTGGGTTCTTGTTGATGTTCCTCCATTAACGGCTCAATATAGAGATTGGACAGAGAGTGGTGCTGGGTATTTTAGCTTTGCTGCTAACTATGCAGTTGGAAATACTGGAAAATATTTCCAATTTGCAGCTTCATGGCCTGTTGTAGGAGCCCGAAAAATTAATATCTGTACAGAAAATAACTCTGGCAACCCTCCTGCAAAAACATGTTGGCAGAATATGAGGAATGCAGGTTCTGATGACAAAAATGTGACAAATGGTGAATTCTTTGGTAGAGCGTTGATGGGCAATGACAAGGGCAGAGTTCAGTGGATATATGAAGTGAGATAACTTGATCTAATTGATCTAAAAAGAGGTAGGTATGTTTTTTCCTACCTCTTTTTTAGTAGTTGCTGATTTTGAAAAATTTGTCATTTTGAGTTAACTAAGGATATCTAATTTATGAAATCTCTAGCTAAAGTTTTTATTGCTTTGTTGTTGACTGTAACTATTGCCTTTGGTAGTTTTAATACTCGTGCCAACTCTTCACCTATAAGTTATGTAGACCATAATCAAGTTAGTTCATCTGATCTACAACCGCAAATTCTTCCTAATCAAAGTATAGAAATACCAATGACCATAACCTATAAAAGGATTGTTGAAATAGCTAACAAAACTCAATGTATTCTTAGACCTGTAGGTGTTTATAATAAATCTTTAGAATGGCCTCTCGGTGATGTCGGTTCATTGCGACTAGTCGCTGAAAGATTTAATAGTGATACTTTTTCTTTTGCTTCTAATTATCGAGTTGATTGTGGAATAGGTAAAGAAAAAAGAAATTTACAATTTTCGACTTCATTAGATACTGAAGGGAATAAAAAAATTAATGTTGGAGTTATTAATCAAAATGGCAATCAGCCAGCAAAATCAACTTGGGATAAAATGACAGATCCTAGTGATAAATCTCTCCTTAATCATTCTTTTGGGGTTAATGCTTTTATCAGACAAAAAGACCAAACATCAATCTGGCTGTTTGAAGTTGTAGAAAAATAATAACTTTTTTTGTGGAGTTTTGATTCTGTAGGGTGCGTTAGTGCTGCGGGAATTTCGAGACAATTTTGGAGAAGCTTAAAAGGTAAGAGGGGTAAGGTTTATGGCGATTTAGGGTGGTTTTTTTGGGGGGGGAAATTTGTCCTTAACTCGAAAAATTCACAAATGGGGGGAGTAAAACGTCTAAATAGTGTGGGGGGAAAAAACACAGCTTGAGGTATGAGAGTGAAAGTGAGCGATCTCCAGTCCTAGCATAGTTCACAACTTACTACTAACCCAACTTACCAGTTTTTTTATCTAACCTAATAAAAAACGAACTCAAAAGTTGACAACCAATACACGTAAAAGGAGAGATCAAATGAGCAACTCAGCTTGTAGGGTGCGTTAATGAAATGTAACGCACCTTATGTATGTTTATTTACTGATTTTCGGTGCGTTACGCTGTCGCTAACGCACCCTACGTTTTTGTCCGTGGTTGATAGCCTTTCCCTTGTTTCCTCACCAATCAATCAACTTAATTTGGTATAAACTAGGTTTTGTTACTATAATTTATGTTTCTAAATCTTTAATTGCCTTTTGAACCTTTCATCTGAGATATTATGCTATTAACAGTGGTTAAATAAGTTTAATTTATGTATGCCAGCTAAAGATTTATTTCATAATACAGTTAAAACAGCCCTGACAAAAGATGGATGGACAATTACTGACGAGCATCTATTTATTCAAGTTGAGGATATTGATTTTTACATAGACTTAACAGCAGAGAGAATTTTAGCTGCTGAAAAAACTGGTAAAAAAATAGCAGTAGAGATAAAATCTTTTTTAGGAGCCTCAGACGTAACTGAATTTCATCTAGCACTTGGTCAATGTCTTAACTACCGTTCAGCGCTGAGGTTGACCCAACCTGCTCGGATTTTGTATTTAGCCGTTCCGGTAGATGTTTATGATGAGTTTTTTAGTCGGAAGTTTATTCAAAGAATAATTGGCGAATATGACCTAAAATTACTGATTTTTAACCCAGATCAAGAGGAGATTGTGATATGGAGAGACTAAATTACAAAGAAATAGTCCAAACAATTCTGGAAGGTCACGCAAGAAATCGCCCAAATAATCAAACAGAAGTCAAATTGATATTTGATACAGAGCGCGATCATTATCAAGTTATTAATATTGGTTGGCAAGAACTAACGCGAATATTTGGTTGTATTATTTACGTAGAAATTAAAGATGGCAAAATTTGGATTGAACGCGATGGCACAGAAATCGGAGTAGCTAATGAATTAGTAGAAGCTGGAGTTCCTAAACAAGATATAGTTTTGGGTTTTAAAGCTCCATACAAACGGAAATTTACCGATTTTGCTGCTAGTTGAACCGTATATAATTCCGGTAAAATAAGGTAATTAGGGAAGGAACCTACAGATGGAGTATGTGATAGCGATCGCTGATCCTCTAGAGTGCGTTAATAGAATTTAACGCACCATTCCACATTTTACACAACTACATGATATTAACAGGATCAACATCAATTGCCAAACTCACAGAAGCGGGACAAAGCGATCGCACTTCTGGCCAATCTGGTAAATTTGGTAAAGCATCAGGAGCAAATTTAAGTAATATTTGCCAGCGATAACGGTTTGCAACTCGTAAAATATTAGCCGGTACAGGTCCTAATATTTCAACCCCATCTTTATCATGCAAAAATGTAGCGATAATTTGGGCTGTGTTTTGGACTTGAATCGCATCTAAACTACTTAAACGCAATAAAATTAATCTTCCATAGGGAGGATAATTTAGAGCTTGCCTTTGTGCTAACTCGGTATTAGCAAAAGATTGATAATCATGTTTTTGCACCGCTTCAATAATCGGATGTTCTGGGGTATAGGTTTGGATAATTACCCTACCTGGATCATCCCCTCTTCCCGCCCTACCTGTAACTTGGGTCAGAGTTTGAAATGTACGTTCATTAGCGCGATAATCAGATAAATGCAATAATCCGTCCGCAGCCACCACACCCACAAGAGTAACTTGGGGTAAATCTAACCCCTTCGTTAACATCTGTGTACCTACTAATAAATGGGCTTCACCCCTAGCAAATTGGCTGAGAAGTTCACGATGTGAACCTTTTTTGGTGGTAGTATCACTATCAAAGCGAATAATTTTTAAATTGGGAAATTCTTTAGTTAATTCCTGCGCTACCCGCTGAGTACCACTACCGAAAAACTTCAAATAAGGGGAACTGCATTCGGGACAATAGGGAGGAGACAAGCGCCCATAATTACAATAATGACAGCGTAATAATTCTGGGGCTTCTGCTGCGACGTGATGATAAGCTAAGGATACATCACAGTTAGGGCATTCTAACACATATCCACAACTTCGACAAGATACAAATGTACTATATCCCCGGCGATGAATAAATAATATTCCCTGTTCTTGTTTTTCTTCTAATTGTTGTAGTGCATTTTGCAGCTTTCTACTAAAAATAGACCGATTTCCCTCTTTTAACTCTCGACGCATATCCACAATTTCCACCGGGGGTAATGGCCGGGAATTAATGCGTTCTGGTAATGATAAATATTGATGATTTCTGCTTACCCAACTTTCTAAAGAGGGAGTTGCAGAACCTAAAATCACGGGACAATTTTCTAATTCGGCTCGCCATTGGGCCACGGTACGGGCATGATAGGTGGGAATGGGAGCATCTTGTTTAAAGCTGCTGTCGTGTTCTTCGTCCAGGACAATCAAGCCTAGATTGGGTAAGGGAGCAAAAATGGCGCTGCGGGTACCGATAATGATTTGTGGTTCTCCTGTGAGCATTTGTCGCCAGGTGTCGAAACGTTCACCGTCGGAAAGGGCACTATGATAAACGTGGACTTTGCTACCAAATCTAGCCCGGAATCTGTCTGTAAGTTGGGGTGTAAGTCCAATTTCGGGCACTAAGACCAGAGCAGATTTCCCTTGTTCAAGTAATGGTGATATGGCTTGCAAGTATACTTCAGTTTTTCCTGAACCTGTCACTCCATGTAACAATACTCGAGCAAATCCAGTTAAGGAATTAATTGTTTGTAAGGCGTGATTTTGGGCGGGTGTTAAGGATTTTGCCCAATCTCTGGTGACTGTGGGTCCTTGTTCTCTCCGTAATATTTCCCTGTCTTCAATGACTATATAGCGTTTATCTACTAGGGGTTTGAGTGCGGAGGTATTGGTACCACAAAGTTGCAATAATTCACTTTGCCACATTTCCCCCCCTTGTCTGCGTAAAATTTCGATAATTTCTTGTTGACGGGGTTTTAAATCGTTATCTTCAGGGCGTAATTCCTGCACCCCTACTAGTGTAACTGCTTTTGCTAATTTGGGTTGGGTAAGTCGTGGCGGTTCTAAATAATTTTCTGCTAATCCTAAGCGGATTAATTCCTGAATTCCCCGATATGCAGCTTTAACTTTTTGTTTAATGTAGTGATAACTATAATCTGCGGTGGGGTTCTTTTGTAGAAGAGCGATTATTTGCTGGGCTGTAGGGTTGATATAAATATTAATATTTTTTCTACCCAAAGAAGTCAACCTAAGACGACGTTGGGATTTCCCTAACAATCCTGGTGGTAAAGCAACGCGAACTACTTGAATAATAGGTGTGTAGTAATAGGTTGCAACGCGATTGAGTAATGTCCAATAACCGGGAGGGAAAAATTCTGGACTAACAACATCTTCTACTTCTCGGATTTTCTCTGGTGCTAAATCTGCGGGAGGTTCGGTTAATAAGCGAATAGCTATGGCACCTATCTGTGTTGCACCAAAGGGAACACTTAAAATGTCCCCTGCTTTGATTTGTAGTTGTTCAGGTATTTTATAGGTAAATAGGTCTAAACATCCTGGACAGTCTACAAGCACTTCTACCCATTGATACGGCTTTGGTTGAGATTGATATGATCCCCTCAGTTCAGCTACAGCGATAGCAGATGATCTTTTACTAATGCTATACATAACTCCCCGATTTATGAATAAATATTTTGTTCACAGACTTGGTTGATTTCGGACAACCTAACTTAACTATATCCTTTGATTTTACTATATGTAAATAGTATTTTACAATACTTCAAATATCGATCATACTTGGTAATCTGATGTTGATGTAATTTGCTGGGTAAATTACCTCTAACTATGGGGGTAATAAATAATTAAAAATTGGAAATTGATTTATCTACCTATATTCACAAAACTGAACTTGAGAAATAGGTTTAGGTAATCAGTAATCACCAGTAATAAGTAATAAGATGAAGATTGAGAATAGACAATAAACTTTAGATTAAGTTATTGTGAAAATTCCTATATAACAAGGATTTTAACCCCTAAACATGGAATAATATATAATCATGTTATTATCCTATTAATCAGTCGTGAAATTAAAATACTGAATAAGGTATAGAGGGTTTCGATCTATTGGTAGATATTAAATACTTTTTGAATATGAGATGCTTTTAAACGATAAATATTATCCGGATTAGAAGTTTACATTTTTGTAATTTGTATCATTTAGTAAATTTTCGTAGAGATAAATAACTCTAGTACCAAAATGGTGATTTATTTAATAACTATCATCCTCCAAACGGG
This sequence comes from Aphanizomenon flos-aquae FACHB-1287, assembly GCF_014698755.1. Taxonomy (GTDB): domain Bacteria; phylum Cyanobacteriota; class Cyanobacteriia; order Cyanobacteriales; family Nostocaceae; genus Dolichospermum; species Dolichospermum flosaquae. The sequence goes on from NZ_JACJTO010000005.1 coordinate 99,515, forward strand.
ACAAACCTAAAAACTTTGCAAAAAATACACGAAAAATTTAACATATATTATTTTTCGTTGATTTGTTACCTTTTCATGAAGTTTAGACACAGACAACAGGCAACAAGCAACTGATTTTTTCGCAGATGATTTAGGATAGATATGTAGGGTTATTTCTCTATATTTTTGGAAAAATGTTGATTTGAGGAGGCTGGATATATTTGATAAATGGGAAAAAATCAAGAATATGTCTATTTCTCTTCTGAAAAAGCTAGTAACACGGGACAATTAATAATTAAAAATTAGGAAAGCAGAGCATAGAAGCTTTTCAGATATTTTTAATGATTAGTTTATGAACGCCCTTGTGTACTAACTTTTTCTGAGTGCTAAAATCAGTAATGATTATAGGTTGTATCTAGCCAAAACTAAAAATAATGGACAAATACTGATTTACATTCCTAATTAGGAATGATCAAAAAGAAAGTATTTTGCTAATAGTAAGGGTGTATTTGTCCTCAAGGGAAAACTACCCAGCCTGAAAGAGGCTGTTGTCATGAAATTATGTACCAAACAAAGCAACTATCCCTAAAGGAAACTATGAATCTTGCTGAATTGGGGACAATGGAAATACTAGAGAATATTACTGATCATGAAGAACCATCAATTGAGAGCTTAGATCAGGTAATATATGAAGATACTGCAATTATCGAAAACTTGGAATCAGAAGAACGCGATGGCGATGACATGGCCGCGGCCCGTCCTTCGGGATATAATAAAACCGAAAATGATGATGCTGTGGGCGCATTTTTTAAAGAAATGGCACGTTATCCACTACTCAAACCCGATGAAGAGGTGGAATTGGCCCGACGAGTCAGATTTTTAGAGGAAGTTAAGGAATTGCAAGCAGCTTTAGAATTGGAACTGGGATCCCACCCTAGTAAAATCCAGATAGCTTCTCGGTTACAAATGACAGAAAAGCAACTGGAAAGCCGCTTGTATCAGGGTAGAGTCGCTAAACGAAAAATGATTCGTTCCAATCTCAGGTTAGTTGTGTCTATTGCTAAACGATATTTAAATCGTGGTGTCCCTTTTCTTGATTTAATTCAAGAAGGCGCAATGGGTTTAAACCGCGCTTCCGAAAAATTTGATCCCGATAAGGGATATAAGTTTTCTACCTATGCTTATTGGTGGATTAGACAGGCGATTACAAGGGCGATCGCTAATGATGCCAGAACTATTCGCTTACCAATCCATATTGTTGAAAAACTTAATAAACTAAAAAAGGCTCAACGGGAACTCAAGCAAAAACTCGCTCGTAATCCTACAGAAGCGGAAATGGCCGAGGCTTTGGAAATTACGGTTCACCAACTACGTCAACTTCAACAACTCCGACGACAGGCCCTTTCACTTAACCACCGTGTCGGTAAAGAAGAAGACACAGAGTTAATGGACTTGCTGGAAGATGAAGATAACCAGTCTCCCGAAGCAAAAATGAACGAAAACATGATGCGTCAGGAGATTTGGGAAGTTTTAGGTGATGTACTTACACCTAGGGAAAAAGATGTTATTTCCCTGCGCTATGGACTGATCAGCAGCGAACCCTGTACCCTGGAAGAGGTAGGTAATATGTTTAATCTTTCCCGAGAACGAGTCCGTCAAATCCAAAGTAAGGCGATGCGAAAGTTACGTCGTCCTCACATAGCCAAGCGTTTAAAAGGATGGTTGGTATAAGATATTAGTTATTAGTCAGTGGTCATTAGTCAGTGGTCAGTGGTTAAAAAATTTATCCATTTAGATATAAACTACGAACTGTAGACAATAGACTATGGACTAATGACTAATGACCGCTAATACTAATTTAATTATCCGCTTTGTCCAACCTAGCGATTCTCATACCTTGTTTACATTAATTCAAGGACTTGCAGAATATGAAAAACTATCTGATGCTGTCATTGGTAATGCTGAAGCTCTCAAAGATCATTTATTCGGTTCACAAAAATATATAGACGCAATCCTAGCTGAATTTGCGGGTAAAGCTGTGGGTTTTGCCATATTTTTTCATAATTATTCGACATTTCTCACTAAACCAGGAATTTACCTGGAAGATATCTTTATTTTGCCAGAATATCGCCGTCAAGGCATTGGTAAAGCACTTTTGGCAAAAGTAGCTCAAATAGCTATAGAAAGGGATTGTGGGCGCTTAGAGTGGAGTGTTTTAGATTGGAATGTCTCAGCCCAAGCATTTTACCGGAATATGGGAGCAGATATTTTAGAAGATTGGCGGATTTGTCGTGTGACTGAAAAGGATCTCATCCAATTAGCAAATCAAAAATGAAGTTTAAAAGATCAAGATCAATGATAAATTTGGTAAACTCCTCTTTTATCCTTCATTATCAATTTATTTTTGCTAATCTAAAATTTAAATTTACATAAATTTACATTTTGCCAAAACCATGAAAATATCAACCAATTAATCCCCAATTCTCAATTATTAGAGCCAAGTTTGACAGCCTGTCGTTTGACTAATGCAACGAAATCAAATGAGAATTATAGAGGATATTTGCATCAAGTCAGATATTGTTGTAGAGAGAACACCAGATGAAAAAAATTATCTCCGTATTACTGTTAAGCGTAGCTATCTTCACTTTTGCCTTTACCAGTCCCGCTTCAGCGGCAGATACAGTTAGTGGAGCCGCATTATTTAAGGCTAATTGCGCTCAGTGTCACGTTGGAGGCGGAAATTTAGTTAATCGTGCTAAAACCTTGAAAAAGGAAGCTTTAGAAAAGTACAATATGTACTCTGCTGAAGCAATTATCGCCCAAGTTACTCACGGTAAAGGAGCTATGCCAGCTTTTGGTAAGAGGTTAAAAGCAGACCAAATAGAAAATGTTGCTGCTTATATATTAGAACAAGCTGATAATGGCTGGGAAAAGTAAGTTTATGTCTGATTTAATGGCTTAACAATGTGCGGGGCTTTGAGTCCCGCCAAGTATTTTTACTGAACTTAATTGATTACCAAGTATATGGCGATTATAAATCGCTACTACACAAAAAAAAGTCTACCTGCGCGGACTATTAATCAATTTTTGCTGTATTCTCAATTTTCAAACAAATAATTAATTATCAAAACTAGCTATCAAATATGGGGTTATCAACTTTTATTATACAACAGCGAGAAAAAGAAGCTGAAGCATTGAAAACTTTTCTTTGCTATAGTCTCATGGCTTCAGTAGCATTACATATTGGGGTACTAGCTTTAAGTATTAATAGGTTTTTTCTCAGAGTTCCTGAAGTTAGAGAAGAACCAATTGAAGTCACAATTCTGGAAACCGTACCCCAGAAAGTAGTTGAACCATTAGTAAAGACAAAATTGCTACCAAAAATAAATTCTGACGCTGGAGGTGGAAATCAAGGTGGTGGAATTTCCATACCCACAAAAACAGCTATCAGTATAATAAAGTCTTCTGTCGCACCCGTAACTAAACAAAACCCACCAAAAACCAGTAATAATTTTATTACAAAACAATCTCAAATACTTACCAGTCCCGAACCAAGGACAGCACCAAAACCGGTAAAAATTAATCCAACTGAAAATACCAGTTCTGAGCCGACGATAAGAACAAACCCGGTAAAAACCAACCCAATAGAGAAATTAGATGAAAACTCCAATAACCTCGCGTCTACTCCACCCCAAGCAAATACAAAAACCGCAGATATCCCTCACAATTCTACCACTTCCACACAGTTACCCCAGAATATAAATAGTTTAAACAATTTAGGCGATCGCTTGGGAAATAATTTAGATAAAGGTACTGGTGTAGGAAAAGGTTCTGGTAATGGTGTAGGTACTGGTGTAGGAAAAGGTTCTGGTAATGGTGTTGGGAATGAGATTGGGAATAAACAAAAACCAGAAAATACACCAGTAGCTACCGCGACCAAACCTCCCAAGGAAAATGGTTCTACATTGAATCGTGCAGATTGTATTCAGTGTAAAATTAAATACCCAGATAGTGCTAGACGGCGGGGCGCGGAAGGAAATCCAGAAGTTTCTATTAATACTGATTTGAATGGCAACGTTACGCAGGTAAGACTAATCCGTTCTAGTGGAGATAGGGAACTAGACGAAGCTGCTCAAAAAGCTGCACAAGAGTGGAAATTAACACCCACAGAAGGGGGAAGAGAAGGAGTAAAAGCCTCAGTTAATTTTGCTATTAAAGGGACACAGCGTCACCGTCAACTTCAAGAACGTCAAACAAAAAAAGAGAGAGAAGTCGCTAAGAAAAAACCTGAAAAAGAAACTTTTACTTCTAATTCTGTAGAATCTTCTCAAGGTAATCAAAGAAAAACAACTCCTATTATTACCGATGTTCCTACCGAAAATACAACTAGACGTAACCCAGCATCTGCACCTTCTGAAAGTAAATCATCTACTGAGTCTAATAGTGATTTATAAGATACCAGACCTATTGAAGATTACAACTATGACAGATTGTCTTTTGACAGGATTTCTATTAATAGGGAAAATCTCAATTAGTGATTGTTATTACCGGGTGTGAGTTGAGCAATATGAATAAGAGTTTTTTTGTCTTACCAGTCTCCCTGCTGAGTTTACTGATAGCACTTCCTGGAGTTGCTGCTGATAACGAACATGATCAGAATACAGTAAAGTCAGATATTCCTAATTTAAATGAAATTGAATTACCTGTCACAAATGCTGAATTATTAACTCAACAACCAGGAGAAAACGAAGTTAAAACAGAACCTAAATCAGAATCAGATTTAACTCCTACAAATGATGCAGATATATTTGTAGAAACTATTGGAGAAAAAGACATTCTCCCCGAATCTACTCCTACTTATGTAATTGAAAAAGAGGAAATTAAAAAACAGAGTGCAACCAGCGTTGCTGATGTTTTAAAAAAAATGCCCGGTTTTGCAATTAATAATGTAGGACATGGTGCAGATATTCACACAGGTACATATTATCGAGGAGCTTCTATTGACCAATCTGTATTTCTAATTAATGGTAGACCAATTAATACAAATATTAGTACCTATCATGGTGCAACAGATTTAAATAGCATTCCTGTAGAGGCTATTGAAAGGGTAGAATTATACAGTGGTACTGCTTCTTCTTTATATGGTTCTTCAGCCTTTGGTGGAGTTGTGAATATTATCACAAAAGCAGGTTATGGTCAACCAAAACTAACTGGAAGTTTAGAATTTGGCTCATTAAATTTAAATAATCAACAGTTAACTTATGGTGGTTCAACTAATAAGGTAAAATACAATTTTAGTTTTCAAAGGTTCTTTATAGATAACCGTTATCCTGTTCCCGTCGGGGCTGCGAATAGAGATAGTCAAGGATATTTATCTAATGCAGATACGTCTACCAGCACTTATTTTGGTAGTGTGGGTATAGATTTAGATCCTAAAAATTCTTTAACTTTAGATGTAACTACTCTCAGTAGTCGTCGAGGTTTAATTTATTTTGGTTTCCCCTTACAAAAAGATAGATTAGATCATGATGGTTTGAACGTTGGGTTATCTTGGAAAACTCGACTAGGTAAAGATGAAAATTCCAATTTAACAACTACATTGGGTTACAATCGAGATTATTTTAGCACTTATGGACCAACAGGAGCGACATTTTACAGGACTGGAATTTTAGATACACAACAATTCAAAACCAGGATAGATCATGAATGGAAACTCACTGAAAATAATCAATTGCGCTGGGGTTTAGACCTAAAAAATACAGATTTAATTGGCAATGTTTTGAGTACGAATCCTGTCCTAATTCCTAAAAATGAAAAAGAAGATAGAAGTGTTTTAAATACAGCTTTATTCGCTGTTAATACTTGGAAAATTAGCGATACTTTCCAAATAGATTTAGGGTTAAGACAAAGCTTTGATAGCCAATTTGGTAGTTATTTTAATCCCAGTGGAGGTTTACGTTATAATGTTAATCCAATAGTCGCATTTCGTGGTAGTTGGGCGGGGGCACAACGGAATCCTGGATTAGATCAATTATATGTTTTTGATACGGTTCATAATTGGAATCCTAACCCTGATTTAAAACCAGAAACTGGTTCTAATTGGACTGCGGGAGTAGATATCAAATTCTCGGAAAAACTGTTAGGACAATTTACTTATTTTGGAAATAGTTTAGATAATCGTTTGGGAATAATTAGTGGAAAATGGCAAAATATAGGTTTAGTTGATACCAATGGTTTAGAAACAGGATTACAATTAAAAGTTAGTCGTAATTGGTCAACTTTTCTTAACTACACTTATACAGATGCTCAAATCAAAACTGGCACAGAAAAAGGATTACAATTAGGATTAATTCCCTATTCTTGGCTACAAACTGGCATTGGTTATCAAAAAGATGGATGGGAGGGTAATTTATATGCTACTTATAATAGTGGTTCTCGTCGTTCTATTTTTAATAACAGTAGTGCTGGAGACAAAAATACAGATTTTGCACCGTCTTTCTTTAATTTAGATTTTGGTGGTCGCATTCCTGTAAATAAAAACTTGGGAGTGACTTTTTACCTAGAAAATATATTAGGTGAACAATATGAAAAGGTAAATCGGATTTATAGTCCTGGTTTTACTTTTCGTGTGGGTTTAAGTTCCAGTTTATAGGATTTTGTTGGGTTGCGCTGTTGCTTAACCCAGCCTACGGTTAGAATTTGTAGAATTGTGTTGGGTTGCGCTGTTGCTTAACCCAACCTACGGTTAGAATTTGTAGAATTGTGTTGGGTTGCGCTGTTGCCTAACCCAATCTAAGGTTAGAATTTGTAGAATTGTGTTGGGTTGCGCTGTTGCTTAACCCAACCTACGGTTGGAATTTGTAGAATTGTGTTGGGTTGCGCTGTCGCTTAACCCAACCTACGATTTTACAAGGTTCTACGGTTCTGGCTCAATTCCCAATTCCCGCAATTTAGCAGCTAATTTTTCTGCTCTTTGATATTCTCTATCTGCTCTTTGTCTTTCCTCCTTTGCTATTTGGCGTTCTTGTTCTGATATTTGGCGTTCTTGTGCTGCTTGTTCTGAACTCCACAGTAGTAAATTACCTGATTTATCCCACCAACGCAGCCAGTTCATGGTTTGTCCCAACCTTTCCCCAGACCAGATTCCCAGGTATAATTCCAATTGTGGAATCCACAGCCGCCCTTGGGTATCTACTGGGTGTAAAATATATTTACCATCTTGCAAATAACGGACTTCTAGACTACTATCATAGGGATCATAAGTCACATAAGTGGGTACTTGCAGAACTTGCTCGTAAAAATGCAGTTTCCCATAGGGTGGGGTTGACCGAATGGATAGTTCTCCTCCCTCTGCTTCTGAGAGAAATTCCATCACAATTGTGATTGCTGCACCATCTGTATTAGGGGTATAACTGCGACGAATTACCCCCTCTGGTACGGAATGTACTTGAGGAACATAAAACCAGTCTGGAGCTTTGACGACAATTTTTTTATTAACTGTTGCTACCAGCCCCAAATTCGAGCCAATTAGCATTTCTGGCTGGATATATCCTGAAGCTCCCAAAGCATCGGTTAGAGCCGCTGCGAGGGCGGGTTGTTGAATATTTTCCACAGGATCATCTGGTAATATAAAATTAGCTGGTAGAGGTTCCCAGGTGATGGTTGTTTTAGCTTTGATAGACGGGGCTTCGAGTACCATTGTATTAACCTTCAACCCGAAATATTTGTGCAAATTAATTAACAGTATATCAAAGTTGAGCCACTACCATTAATTTTGATTTAATTACTATTACCATCCTACAATTTTTTCACCAATTACTAATACTATTTTCATCCCAAACTTTTATTTTTAATTCTTGGAGATAATTTAACCCGTTTTGAATTTGTGCTTCTGTTCCTTGTAAGTCTAAATCAAACCAACCGTCACCTTCACCATTTGGTCCAAGAATTGCAGCTTTGATATTTACAGTCAAGCCGTATTCGGAAACTAGGTGAGAAATTACAGGTTCTTGATAATGATCTTGAGAAATTCTGACGAGAATGCTCTTATTTGTCAACTGATTTTTACTATTCATAACAACTCCTAAGATGTAATTTAATAGTTGAGTTATTACCCATTACGAATTACGAATTATTCAACTTCTTTAATACGGGTTTTTCTTTCTAGAATTTCCTTGAGTATTAATGTAACAACGGCCAAAAGTGCCAAAATTACAGCCGCAGAAAAAGCCGCTTCGGTTTCATATTGTTTATAAGCATCTTCCACAAATAATGGTAAACTCTGGGTTGTATTAGCAATGTTACCAGATACCACAGAAACTGCGCCAAATTCACCCATGGCTCTAGCATTTGTGAGGATTAAACCATAGAGTAAACCCCAGCGAATACTCGGTAAAGTTACTCGCCAAAAAATTTGCCAATCATTTGCACCTAATGTTCTGGCGGCTTCTTCTTGGTCTTTTCCAAATTCCTCTAAAATCGGAATTACTTCTCTGGCCACAAAAGGCATACTCACAAAAGCTGTAGCCATAACCATGCCTGGAAAAGCAAAGATGATTTTAATATCTAATGCTTCTAACCAAGGTCCAAACCAGCCTTGTCTACCGTACAATAAAACTATCATTAAACCGGCGACAACTGGAGAAATAGAAAAGGGTAAGTCGATGATACTAAGAACTATAGCACGTCCAGGGAATTTATGCCGAGCGATCGCCCAAGCCGCACATAAACCGAAAATTGCATTTACAGGAATAGCAATTACAGCTAATAATAAAGTTAACCAAGCTGCGTGGAGAAATTCCGGTTTTGTCAGGTTAGATAAAAATGGTCCAGTTCCCCTTTTAAAGGCTTCAAAAAAAACATTAATAGCGGGAATATATTGAACCAGAAATAAGTAGGAAATTGCCACCCCAATTAAAACTGCTGGTACCCAACTTTGTTTTTTTAGATTTTTAACTTTATCTATTGTCATATCTTCTTGCCCAAGCTTGTAAGAAATTAATTGCTAATAACATCACCAAGGAAATTCCTAATAAAACCACACCAATTACAGTTGCACCGGCATAGTCATATTGTTCCAAACGTTGGAAAATTAACACAGGTGCAATCAAATCTTTATAGGGTGTATTAGAAGAAATAATTACTGTTGAACCATATTCTCCCACTGCACGGGAAAAACCTAAAGCCACACCGGTTAAAATCGTCGGAAATAGAGGAGGTAAAATCACTTTCCAGAAAGTCTGCCATTGAGAAGCGCCTAAACTCCAAGCCGCCTCTTCAATTTCTGCTTCCATTTCTTGAAGTACAGGTTGTACAGTTCGTACGACAAAGGGTAATGATATAAATACCATAGCTACTCCCACACCTAAACGAGTAAAGGAAACTTTAATTCCCATTGGTGCTAGTAATGAACCTAGCCAGCCATTATCACTATAAACAGTTGCCAGTGTTAAACCAGCAACAGATGTTGGTAGCGCGAAAGGTAAATCCACTGTAGCATCAATAATCCGTTTAAAAGGAAAATCGTACCGCACCAATACCCAAGCAATCAAAGTTCCAAATACGCCATTAAGCAAAGCCGCAAATAATGATGTAACAAAAGTTACGCTATAAGTTGCCAATGCTAAATCATTAGTAGCAATTTCCCAAAACTTCGCCGGTGACTCCGTACCAGCCTTGAGAAACATGGCCATAATGGGAATAAATAACATGATAGTTAAATATCCCAAAGTAATTCGCCAAGTCCAAGGAAGATGAATTAAATTATTTAAAAACACCCTCCAAACGGGAGTTTTAATATTAGTTTTTACAGAAGAAGATACAGCCATAATTTAATCAGTTGTCAGTTGTTATTTAGAAAATTCAGGCGACTGGAAGTCACGACTACACAAGCAAAACGCGCGTGGATTTTAAATTTTCCTAGTCCGCGTACGGACTTTGTTTGTATAGCCGTGATTTATAATCGATAGGACTTGTCAACTACGGTTTATTCTTAGCTTGAATTTTATCAAAAATTGCCCCTTCAGCAAAGAATTTTTTCTGAACTATATCCCAACCTCCTAATTCTTGAACTGTACTTAAGGTTTTTATGGGCGGATATTTGTCCTCAAATTCCTTGGTTTTAGCCACTGTTTCATTTACAGGACGAAATCCCACTTTCGCAAATTCCTCTTGTGCTTCAGGAGTAAACAAGTATTTAACAAAAGCCTCTGCTACTTCACGATTACCATGTTTATCAACATTTTTATCAACAATAGTAACAGGATTATCAATGGAAATATTTACATCAGGAAGAATATAATTAGTTTTTTCACCCTTGTCTTGGGCTAAAACAATTTCATTCTCATAATTGATTAAAGCATCACCTTGGCCTTGTTTAAAAAATGCGTCTGTAGCTTCACGAGCATCTTTTGTTAAGACAGGGACATTTTTATAAACTTTAGTCACAAACTCCGTTGCTTTTGCTTCGTCTCCACCTGTTTTAATTACTGAATTCCAAAGTGCTAAAAAATTCCACCGCGCCACACCAGAAGTTTTAGGATCTGCGGTAATTAATTTAACATCATCTCTAGCTAAATCAACCCAGTTCTTGATACCTTTGGGATTACCTTCACGGGTTACTAAAGCTGCAACAGATTTAGTAACAATACTGTCATTAGGAAATTCTTTTTCCCACCCAGGCTGAATTAATCCCGCTTTTTCAATTTTTTGCGTATCTAAAGCTAGTGCTAGATGAACAATATCTGCTTCTAAACCATCAACTACAGCTCTGGTTTGCGAACCAGAACCACCATAGCTTTGTTTAAATTCTACAGTTTGCTTATGTTCTTGTTGCCATTTTTCCACAAATTTGGGAATAATTGCCGCGTGAGCAGCTTTAGTAACAGCATAAGATACAAGTGTTAATTCTACGTTCCCTTTTTTATCAGGTGAATTACTGCTTTTTGTCCCAGAGCAAGCAGCAAGAGATACACTTAATACAGTTCCTACTAAAACAAGTGATACAAAGCTTTTGAGGGAATTTGCTCTCCAGGTCTGTTGCCATATTTTTAGTAATTTATACCACAAATTCATCTTTTATCCTTTAATTAATCTTTTTGAATTTTGCTAAAGCGCAAGATTTTAATTACAAGCCCTTTATAAGTATTTGGTGATCAATACCAGCTAAAACTGCATATTGACGATAGGGAATATGGAGATTTTAGCAGTATGTGGGACAAATGACAACATCTTTACTTCTCATTTATCAATTTCTGATCATCTTCATTATGATTAATTAAGAATAATTACTTAATAATCTAATACTTTAAACACTTTAATTTAATAATTACTTTATAATACATCCTGCTGAAATACTTACCAAATAAGATTTTTAAGCAATTTAATTATTAAAAAATACTTACAATATATAATACATACAATATCCGATAGGAAAATGATTGATTTTAAGTGTAAAAACTATTGATTTTATTTATTGTGTCTGGTATGCTTTTTTCTAGCAAATAAATACGATATCCCGACAGGAGTATCGTAGATTCTATTAATATCCAGTTAAGGACACCATGACAAATAATTCTGCAACAACAAAGCCATTATTTCCCGCTTTATTCTTAGCAACTGGTTTAAGTATCAGTACAATTTTACCTGTATTCGCAAATTCAACCCAGAGAACGCAAATAATTGGTCAAAGTCCTAAAAAAGTTGAAATTACCTTAGTTTCCTATGCTGTTACCAAGGCCGCTTACGGAAAAATTATTCCTGATTTTGTAGCAAAATGGAAAAGAGACAAAAATCAAGATGTTGTAATTCGGGAAAGTTACGGTGGTTCTGGTTCTCAAACCCGCGCTGTCATTGACGGTTTAGGTGCAGATGTGGTAGCATTAGCACTAGCTGGTGACATTAAAAAAATTGAACAAGCTGGTTTAATTCAAGCAGGTTGGGAAAAAGAAGCTCCAAATAATGCTATTGTTACTCGCTCAGTAGTTGCTCTGGAAACTCGCGCAGGTAATCCGAAAAATATCAAAACTTGGGCTGATTTAACAAAACCTGATGTTAAAATTGTGACCGCAAACCCAAAAACATCTGGTGGTGCTAAATGGAACTTTCTAGCTTTGTGGGGTGCTATAGTTAAGAATGGTGGAAATGATACCCAGGCTTTAAAATTCGTGACAAATGTCTTTAAAAACGTAGTTGTATTACCGAAAGATGCCAGAGAATCAAGTGATGCTTTTTACAAAAAAGGACAGGGTGATGTATTAATAAACTATGAAAACGAAGTCATTTTAGCTGCACAGCAAGGCAAAACAGATACTTCTTACATAATTCCTCCAGTAAATATTTCGATAGAGGGACCTGTCGCAGTTGTGGATAAAAATGTTGATAAACATGGAAATCGTGAGGTTTCTGAAGCTTTTGTCAAGTTCCTTTTCACTCCAGAAGCACAACGTGAATTTGCTAAAGTTGGTTTTCGTCCAGTTAATTCTACTGTGTCCAAAGAAGTAAAAAATAAATTTCCCCATATTTCTCGTCTCTACACTGTAGCTGATCTTGGAGGTTGGAATAGCGTACAGAAGAAATTCTTTGCAGATGGTGCTATTTTTGACAAAGTTCAAGGTGGAAGACGGTAAAATACAAAAGAGGGGTTGCTGTTTTCGTTTATCCCTCTTCTTATTCATGTCCTCAAAATGAGCATTTTTGGCAAATATCCAGTTAAATCTAGATATTTTGTAGTGGTAAACCATCCTCAAATACTAGTAATTCTCCTGGTTGAATTGGTGTCCAAGCTTCATTATCCGTAAGTGGTGTAGTTACAATCACAGCTACGCGATCGCTTGGTGTAGTCAATTCACTAAAATCTACAGTCATTTCTTCATCAATTAAGTGAGCGGCCGCAAAGGGTGCTTGTCTAATAATATAACAAAGTTTAGTGGAACAATGGGTAAAAAAGTGATCCCCATCTGAGAGTATATAGTTAAAAGATCCACAAGCTGCTATTTCCTTGGTAATTGTCTGTAATGTGTGGTAAAGTTCCTTTAGGGGTGGTTGTCCTTGGGGGTAATGCGATCGCAAAGTATTGAGTATTAAGCAAAACGCTCTTTCGCTGTCGGTAGCACCCACAGGTTGAAAAATACCATTGTTTTCCGGGTAAAAATCTGGTAAATTACCATTATGAGCAAATACCCAATATCTTCCCCAAAGTTCTCGACGGAAAGGGTGACAGTTTTCTAGGGCTATTTCCCCTTGAGTCGCTTTGCGAATATGGGCGATAACATGAGTAGAATGAATGGGATACTGACGGATAAACTCAGCAATTGGTGAGGCTATGGAAGCTTCAGCATCTAAAAAAATCCGACATCCTTTCCCTTCAAAAAAAGCAATTCCCCAACCGTCGCTATGTTCATCTGTTTTTCCCCCCCGTGCGGAGAATCCTTCAAAGGAAAAGCAAATATCTGTGGGTACGTTGCAGTTCATTCCTAGAAGTTGGCACATTAGGGTTGTACTTCTGATTGTAAACTAAAGAATAACATTAAAAGAAATTAAAATTAATAAGTGCCTGTTTGGGGAAATTCATCATTCAAAGCCCATTTACCAATTTCCCGCAGTCTATAATCAACCGTAGGTCGCCAATAACGATCAAAGCTATATTTTTGACTCGTAGCAGATGGTCCCATAACTTGAAAAATGCGGTTGGTAATGTCTAAACCTACTTTGGTGGCTGCAATTTTAGCAGTATTCACTGCTATCATACATTCTCCCCTTTGTGTTGGGGTAAGATTGTGTTCTTTTTCCCAAGCTGCTTGTAGTAATTCTATGGCTTGGTCAACTAAGGCCTTTGCCCCTTGTAAGTCTACCCACATATTACCATAGTGGTGAAGAATAACAGGATCTTTGGTAACACATTCCACCTCTGATGTCAACCAAGGTTTTTTACGGTTCTGAGTATAATTTTTAGCTGATGCAAAAGCACCCTCAGCAAGCCCTAAGTAAATATTAGCTAGGTTGAGTTGAGTTATACAACAACGAATAGTAGCAAAAATAGAATTTTGATTGTATCTAGCACCAATGATTTCCTGGGGATAAACAATCACATTGTCAAAATCAATACTACCGCTATCAGTTTGGCGTTGTCCCATGTTATGCCAATCAGTATTAATTTTTACCCCTTGTCTCCGACTGGGAATGACTAAAATAATTAATTCTCCCGTTGTTTGATCAATAGCTGAAAGTGGTAAAATATCAGAATCTACACAACCGGAACAAAAGCTTTTACTACCATTAAGTAAAAAATGATTTTCCTGTGCTGTAATAACTGCTCTTTTGTCTCTAGGATTAAGATCATTACACCAAAACCAATTATGATTAACAGTTTCGCTATAGTAATATTGTTTATGCTCAATTGTACCAAAAATATGGGGAATAACTACCCCAATTTGATGACATGAGAAAACATGAGCTAAGGAACTATCAACTTTAGCAAATTCCCGAATTATTTTGAATGTAGTTATCCAGTTTGCGCCAATTCCCCCATATTCTTGAGGGATAATCAATTTAAGTAGGTTACTTTGTCGCAAACTATCCCGTTCTTGTTTTGGTGTAACTCCTTGAGTCTCTCTTTCCATAGCAGTTTGGGCAAATTCTCCTGCTAAAGACTGAGCTAAAATAATGTAATCTTTGGCTGCTAATTCTAAATCATTTCTCATTATCTTAAAACCTACTTATGAAAAATCTTTATTCAATTTCTAATTGTTTTTTAGCCTGTTTTAATTGTTTCCACAAACTACGAATTTCTTGGTAAGCTTCCTGTGGAGGTATTTTACCAGATGTTTGTAAATTACAAATATAATTTACCCTTTGAGCAAATTCCTGGAGATTAGCATTAAAAACTAAATATTCCGGTTTAAACTGACCATAATAGGAACTACGAGGGTAGAGAAAATCACATATCTCGGAGAGTAAATCAGATTCTTGTCTCATGGTAATTTCTTAATTTGTAATCAATCTTCGGTTATCAGTAGTCGTGATTAGATAGAGATACAAATTTGACATTTCAGCGTTTTTGGGTTTTAAAGACCGGTAATCCGATAGAGATAGAGTAGTTTTAAAATTTATTTTACAAGCATTACATATTTTTCTGAATTAGGCAAGACATTTTTAGGGAATTACTTTAAAAAAAGATTATTACATATTTTTCTCAATTAGTTAAGAGGTTTTGAGTTCATTTTTCTCAATTTATGGGAAAATTGAGAAGTAGTTTCCAAGATTTATTTGTAGATTATTACATATAATTCTCAATTAGGCAAGAGGTTTTGAGTTAATTTTTCTCAATTTCTGGGAAAATTGAGAAACTTGCTAGAGTTGGTTAGGGTAGGAAAAGAAAAATAACAAATAATAGCAAATAATAGGATTATGGACAAACGTTATTTTTTGCAAATGGGTGCCGTATTAGTCGGTACAGCCTTTTTTTCCCGTTATATCAATTGGAGTTCAGAAACAATGGCGCTTTCTAATACAGAGTTTGCAGTTACGAAAACGGAGGAAGAGTGGAAGAGTATCCTGACACCGGAACAGTTTCGGGTGTTGCGGAAACATGGTACAGAGCCTTCTCATACCAGTCCTCTGGATAAGCAATATGAACCTGGTACTTATGTCTGTGCTGGTTGTGGACAAGCTCTATTTACTTCAGAAACTAAATTTAATAGTGGTACTGGTTGGCCGAGCTTTTTTAAGCCAATTGAGGGAGCAATTGCTACGACTACAGACCGATCATTTTTCATGACCAGAACTGAGGTTCATTGCAGTAATTGTGGTGGACATTTAGGCCATGTATTCAATGATGGTCCTAAACCAACTGGCTTACGCTACTGTATGAATGGTGTATCATTACAGTTTACACCTGCGTAAATTAGCAAAAAAGGGAATGGAAGGAACGGGAAGCGGTGAGTGGGTGAAAGTGTTAACAATAATACGGTTCACTTTTTCAACTCTCTCAAGGGGTTCAAACCCCTTGTTTTATTTGAGCAAAAGCGAGAAATTTTAATATAGCAGGTACTCGAGGTTGTATGGAATTATGGAAAAAAGAATCAATAAGGATTAAATAATGCAAGTTTTCAAAAGAGCCATCAAGCCAGAAAGTTATATATCATTTCTCCACACCTACCAAACCACTTGGGGGACTGCTGGTGATATTTGTTTAGTTCGGGAATCTATAGCCAAGTCCAGCGGGTCGAAGTTCTTAGGGCGCAGAATTCAACTAGCTCTCCCTAAAGGAATGGAACGTGATTACTTGGTGAATATTCCTATAATAAAAATTGCAGGTCATGTAGGTGATGGACATCCTAAAGATCCGCAATCTGAATGGGAGGCTTATGAGGGAATAGATCCAGAAATAGCGCTCACTGTTCTCAAAATTTGGGGCTTTAAGTTAATTGAGTTATAGGAAATTTTAGGGTGGGTCAAGAATTATCTTCCTAACACACCCTAGAAATTGAAACTTTTTTGATCAACTCAGTACACAACAGCGGAAGTTAACTAACTATTAAAAACAACTAAAAACCTGATCACATTTGCTTTTTCAATTTTCAATTGTTAATTTTTAATTCCGATAAAGCGGTACTAGCGTCTACCACGATAAGGAACAGCATTTAGGTAATCAATGTCAAAGGAAGATAGCTTTTGAGCGTAGTTACCCTTACCAGATACAGAAGCGGCCATAGCTGCAAATTTGCGAGGATCTCCTTCTGCCATGCGCTTTTCTTTAGCCTTAGCAGTGTAGAAGTTCTCCAAAGTGAAGCGCCAGTCGGTTTTGACTGTACCTGCTGTTTCTTGGAAGTCGGCACCGTAGCGGGGTGTTACCAAGTTAAAAGGACGATCTACAAAACGCTTACGTTGGTAGGGTACGGTATTGTCGCCAAAATTTTCGGTGTATTCGGTGCCGTCTAATAAAACATCAACGAAGCCACTAAAACCTTTGTTGCAAATGACAATTGACCAAGCAATTTCTTCTTTTTTGTTGTAAGCACAGCGACCTAATAACCGTTTGAGAGTGATGTCTACTAAACGGTAGTTGTTGTTAACAGAGACAACTAAACGATAGAAAGCTTCAGATTTAGCTAAACCCCGGATAAAATCACGAACTGACAAAGAACCGTTTTTTAGTTGAGATTCTAAAGTTACTTGACGGTTAAATTTGAGAATTTCATGTTCACTAAAAACTTGGCGATAAGCAGCCCAAATGATATTAGTCATGTCAGTGTAAGAACTAACATCTTCAGTGCGATAGATATAAGGTGTATCTTCATTTTGGTCAGCAATCCCAAAGCTGCTCACTCGGTGATTTTGACTGCTTGGATTGTACTGAAGTAATGGCAATGCCATATTATTTTTCTCCTTTGATGATCAAATTAAACAAAGATAATGAAACAGGAAATAGGGAATAGAGAATAGTTTTACCCTATTACTGATTCCCTATTTCCTCTTGATCTTATTTTCCCCTGAAAAGGTTAGTAGATATCACTAATTCCTAACCAATTGAGGATAAATAAGAAAGTGATGCCTGCGGTTATTACTAGTAATACAGCAGACAATGCTCCCCAATCAACATTTTGCCCAGAGCTTGGGTAGGAAAACCCACGCCATTGATGAATATACCGACCTTTTTGGACAATACCTGCCCGGTCACGATAATCAGCACCATAGCGGGGGGTAAAGCTAATGGGGCGGTCTGTGGTCATGCGTTTGCGTTGGTAGGGTACGGTATACTCGCCAAAGGCTTGTTCATACTCACTACTATCAATCAGCACATCGACAAATTTTCCCCAACCTAAAGTAGCAATTTGAATTGACCAAGCAATTTTTTCTTGCTCATTATAGGGAGAACGACCCAAAATTCTTTTTAGGAACATTTCTACCAAGCGATAGTTGTTATTCGGTGTCACAACTAGCTGATAAAATCGCTCTGATTTTGCCAAACCCCGAATGAAATCTTTAACCGTAATTGACCTATTTTTGAGTTGGGTTTCTAAGGTAATTTGACGGTTAAATTTGAGAATCTCCTGTTCGTTGAAAATTTGGCGATAAGCAGCCCAAATTAGTTGTTCAATTTCGCCGGGAGAGTTAGCATTTTCAATTCGGTAGATATAAGGATTGTCTTCGTTAATATCTGCCGTCCCAAAACTGCTAACTCTTTGATTTTGAGTTGTAGGTTTGTATTCAAGTAAAGGAATTGCCATTTTAAAAAACCTGCCTTTTGGTAAAGTTGGCATCTCAAAATGTTGTTACACTTAGCAAACTAACTAAAATTAAAATCCTTAAAAAAATGCAAACTTTGTCACTTTTTCAACCGAAATTTCCCAGCTAGTTAAAAAAACTATTTAGCCGAGGGGAAAACTAGCACCAGAACTAATAGAAACAGGAATACCTATTGATGTTGTTTCTCTTGTGGTGTTAGGAATTTGGATATTAGCAGTGCTAACTGGTGTGTAAGTCACTGTTTTAATCTTAATGGAATTTGCCATATCCAAAAAGTTTTTGATGTCACCCCATTTATAACGAGCTTCTTCCAGTTGGTCGCGCCAGTAGTCGCTGTATCGTGGTGTTACCAAATTAAAGGGTCTATCTTTATAACGTCGTCTTTGGTAGGGAACAATATTTTCCCCAAAGTTGCTTTGATATTCTTCAGAGTCTAGCAAAGCATCAACAAAACCACCCCAACCCTTGGTCGCTATGACAATTGACCAAGCGATTTCTTCTTCTTTGTTGTAAGGTGCGCGACCTAATAACCGTTTTAGTCCAATTTCTACTAATCTGTAGTTGGAGTTACTCTGAACTACCAAACTTTGAAAAGCTTCAGATTTAGCTAAACCCCGGATAAAATCACAGACGGTAATAGCTTTGTTTTTGACTTGGGATTCTAGATGAACTTGGCGGTAAAATTTGAGAATAACGTGTTCACTAAAAAGTTGCCGATAAGCCGCCCAAATTAATTCTTCTACTTCTCCACCAAAGGCATAATTTTCAATGCGGTAAATTGTAGGTGTATCTTCGTTGGAGACTTCATAACCAGAAACACGCTGGTTTTGAGAACTGGGTTTATATTCTAGTAAAGGTATTGTCATCTTTGTTAATTGTCGGTTGTGAGTTGTCAGTTGTTCAGTTGTTAGTTGTCAGTTGTTAGTTGTTCTTATTAAAGACCAATGACTAATAATGACTAATAACTAACTAATTCTTAGCATTAGCAGGAATGTAACGATAAGGTAAAGAAACTGCTACGGGTTTAATTGTGGGTTGTTCTTGGTTATCTCTGCTTGTATCAGGGATTGCGCCGCTACTAACAAAAGATTGGGCTGTGGCCAAACTGCGTTGGTAGTTGCATTCGTTGGTAATAATTGACCCCGCCATAGCGAAGAAATTAGCAGGAATTGCTCGACGGATATCTGCTGTAGTTAGTTGTCCAGATGTGCGGATATTATAATAGGAACGACCACCTATACCGCGAATGTTTTGAGTATCGCGCCAGTCAGCACCATAACGGGGGTTAGCGAGATTAAAGGGGCGAGATCCATAACGACGACGTTGAAAAGGAACAATGTCATCACCAAAGTTGTCTAAATACTCCTCTGATTCTAACAAAGCATCTATAAACCCATTTAACCCCTTGGTAGCAATGACAATTGACCAAGCGATTTCTTCATCTTTGTTGTAAGCAGCCCGGCCTAAGAACCGTTTTAAGGTGATGTCAACTAAGCGATAATTGGAATTTGTCTCTCCGACCTGGGTGCGATACACCTCTGATTTACCTAAACCCCGAATAAAATCACGCAAGGTAATCGCCCGATTTCGCAGTTGTGATTCTAAAGCGGTTTGCTTATAGCTGGCTAAAATCAGGTGTTCGCTGAAAATTTGGCGGTATGCAGCCCAGATGATGCTATCAATATCTTGATCTGAAGTAGCTCGATCTAAGCGATAAATAGTTGGGGTGTCTTCGTTGGGAACTTCATAACCTTCTACTCGCTGATTTTGGGATTTGGGCGCGTATTCTAGTAGTGGTATTGACATCTTTACTTTTACCTTGTTATATGGTATAAAAATCAGTTTACTGTGCTAAGGCCAACTGAAGGCGAGCGCGAACGGCTTTTTCAGTGTCTTTAGTCAGCATTAATTGAAATTTAGCAAAAATAGGCGCTTGCATTATCGCTACTTTTGCTAAAGCTTGTAACCCAACAATAGCAGCATAACGAATTGACCAGTCTGTATCTTCGCAAATCAACAGAAGTGTTTCTAGGGCGCGGTTAATGGCTATTTGACTTTCAGAAATGTCTAGTTTCTCCCATTGTAGGTTTCCCAGTCCTTTAGCAGCAGCACGACGGACACTGGGGGCAAAGTCGGTTAGTGCAGTATCAATGAGAACACTTAAAGCACGAGGATCGGCGATCGCGGCTATTGTGCGAATAGAATAAGCCCGTGCGCCATAGTTATAATCATCAATTTGGTCTAGCAGTTGTGGTACCGCTATTTCCCCCAATTCTGTCAATCCTGCTACTGCCACTATCGCTGCTTCTGGATTGTTATAACCAAAGACGGCAATTAATGTAGGAATTACCAAGGGATCTTGGGCTGCTGCCAGATTTTTAACCGCTGTCACCATTTGTTCAGGTGTTTCTGCTACGCTGACAGCCCGAATTAGTTCATCCATTTGATTAGTCGTCAGTGGTCAGTTGTCAGTTGTTAGTTGTCGGTGGTCAGTTGTCAGTGGCAATAACTACTGACAACCAACTATTAACTACAAGAGAGAATCCATCAAGTTCATAACTCGGATAGCTTGTTCAGATATACCAAAAGTATCAGACTGTTTTGGCAGTTGATACTCTAATAATCCTTTCAAAGCTATAAGTTTAAAGCTATTTTCCACCTGTGCTTGGGCGATTGCTTCTGCTGCGGCCAAATACCCAATTGCTCCCAAATCCCCCAAAACAACCCGACGCATTTTCAAATCACCTGTTGCCAAAGTTTTCACAAGTAACTCACCATAAACAGAATCTTGTGTCAATTGGTACATAGCTCTGGCGGCGGAACATTGCAATCGGGGAACTGAATGATTGAGAAAAGGCTGAATCAGAGGAACAGCCTCAGTTGCACCCATAGCTCCCAAGGCTTCTAATACTGCTGTATAGGGCTGGGTAAGGTGGGGAAAACCAGGTACTTGTACTGCATGGTCAACTCCCCCATCTAGCAGTTTAATTAGGGCTGGTAATGCGGTTTTATCCCGGAGCATAGCTAAAGATTGGGCTGCTGCTTCGCGGACATAAAAATCACTACATTCTAAACACTTAATCAAACCTGGTACGGCTGTTAAATTGCCTAATTTACCAAGTGCCCTAGCAGCATTACGCCGTAAGGGATAACCTCCCAGTTCTGTTCTGTCGGCTTCATCCTCTAAAGCCCTAATCAATGCGTCTAGGGCTTCTGGCTGACTGATACGGAACTTACCCAACCACCAAGCAGCATAATAGCGGAGACTTAAATCTGATGATTGCAGGTTAGCAATAGCTATCTCTGGGGTGAGATTTGGTGCATTCTTAGCAGAATATTCTTCTCCACTAGTTTCTATCATTGCCAGGAAGTTAGTTTTCTCCTGCTACGGTCAAAGTTTCAATTTTGACAATTCTGCCACCCAAACGGCTAATCCGTTGCATTTCCTCATTCATTCGGCTGTAGGGTACGGTGATGAATACGCTACCACTGCGGCGAATGTCGAATTTATTTTTATCGGTTTCTTGGTTTTGCTTTAGGCCGACAACTTCGTAACGAAATACGCGGCTTGCAGATGAAGAAACACTACCAGCACCAAGTGTGGTTTGACCGAACATTACTTCTATATCTCCTATGATCAGTTTTATCGGTGAACAGCGCCGGCTCTTACGTGGAAATTACGCTGACAATTTTGCCGCCAACTTTATGAATTTGCTGCATTTTGTCTAAAAGGCGTTCGTAAGGAACAATAAATACTGTGCTGCTACGGCGGACGCTGGGGTATCCAGGATTGCGAAGGCCTGTAACTTCAACTCGATAGGTGCGATTTGATGCCCCTACAGCATTACCGAGATTTTGCTTAGGAGCATTGTCCGTAGATACACGAAAGCCCCAATTGTCATTACTACCAGATGGTCCAACAACTGAGGAAGTTTTATTACTAGCTAATTCCCGCGCTAAACGAGATTTAGTACCTTCGACTTGAGCGGTATCGCTGTTGGCATAACCACGGTATAAACGGAACATCCGCGTAAAACCGGCGGCACTTTGTCCAGCTTGAAAATCAAACCCGCGATAGTAGGGAACAACATTTTCCCCGAAGCTATTTTGATACTCTTGGGAATCGATGTAGGAGTCAATTTCTGCGTCGTAACCTTGGTTAATATATAAGTCTAAGTGGTAAGTTACTTCAGACTCATTGTATGGTGCGCGACCCAACAAATGTTTATAGTTGAGTTCAATTAACCGAGTTTGGAAACTATTGTAGAAGAATTTAGCTTTGTAGAGTTCTGATTTAGCAACGCTGCGAACAAACTCACGCACGCTTAAATTGCCATCTCGTAAAAGTGATTCTGCACTAATCAGGCGATCTGATGCCAATATGTAGTCGTTGCCTAAAACTTGCCGATAAACTGCACGAATTACTGCTTGGACTTCTTCTTTGCTGGCATGGGGGCGCAGTTCAACTCTGCTTGCGTCGCTAAAAGGCTCTGTCCCCAGTCTGGATGCTGCTGTTGTAATTGCCATATTTTTCCCCTTTAGTGATTTTCACGCTCTGATTAGGAATTATCAGCTATCTAGATAAAACTATGCCCGGAGCTAGATCCAATTGCTAGGTGAACCAGAATGATCTTGGAGATGTTAATGCCACTTAATTTCTAGTTGAAATATTTTCCAACTTATGCAGTGACCCCCATGAATAACTGGCGAACCCCTCAAGGGGTAACTCCATCTAACAATTGTATCCCTCTCCGGGCATGACTCTATCTAGCTAAGAGCGTTAATTGCGTAGTCAATGTAGGTGTTAGCTTCGTTAGCAGCTTGACCACTTAAACCATGATTAGCTTTGATGGATTTCAAAGCTTCTACATACCAACTAGGGGATAAGTCGAAAGCTGCGTGCATTTCAGTCAAACCAGCAATCAAGAACTCATCTAAAGGACCTGTACCACCAGCAACTAAGCTATAGGTGATGATGCGTAGGTAGTGACCAACGTCACGAGCGCACTTAGCTTTACCACGAGCATCGGATGCGTATTGATTACCTGGTGTAGATGTGGTGTAAGGGAATTTGCTGTAAACAGCACTGGTAGCACCATCAATCAATTGTTGAGCTTTAGCGGTTAAACCACGAGCAGCTTCCATGCTGGCAGCAGCACGAACTAGACGACCATTAACTGCTTGTAATTCGGTGTTGCTTAAAAAGCGTCCTTGGGTATCAGCAGATGCGATTGCTTCGGTAATTGGTGTTTTCATTGGTGAAAATCTCCTAGATAGTTTCTTGCTTGTTTTGTTGGAAGAAGCTCAATTAAGATTCGAGCTATTTGTAATTGTTAGGCAACAGCAGCCGCAGCACGGTCAAAGTAGCTGGCAACTTCAGAAACCAAAGAACTACAATCACCTTTGGTGATACCGTTAGGATCGTTAACGATAGCGATTGCATGTTCTTTCATTTTACCAACACCAACTGCTACAGAAGCACCAGGAGTACCTAAAGCTTGGTATGTTTCGCGCAAACCATTTAAGCAACGGTCATCAAGAACACTAGCATCACCAGCAATTGCTGCATAGGTTACATAGCGCAAGATGATTTCCATGTCGCGCAGACAAGCAGCCATGCGACGGTTGGTGTAAGCATTTCCACCAGGAGCGATTAAGTTGGGTTGTTCTTCAAACAAAGAACGAGCAGCGTTGGTAACGATGGCGGAGGCGTTGCTGGTGATGCGGTTAACAACATCTAAACGTTTGCTGCCGGAAGCTACTACTGCGGTTAAAGCATCTAGTTGTTCGGTGCTGAGGAATTCGCCTCTAGCGTCAGCTTGGGAAACAACCTTGGAAAATACATCTAATGTCATGGACTCTAATCTCCTAAATTACTTAGTTGAGAGATGTCTAAATTAAAACTAATTTGGATCTGTTTGCAACGGAGTCAAATCAAAGCGTCTCTCAGTTTGTCTTCTCATCTACTAGTTTACAGTTTATGAACCAGAAATTATGAGAGTCAAAGATAATTTTATGAGAAACTGGCAAACTTGATTAATTGCCTGCTTTTTCAACTTTCCTCTGTTGTTTAACCCCTACAGTTTATGTTTATACAATGCTATAGAACCATTATTTGTTAAAAATTATGAATAAATTAGATGAAGGTCTCGGAAACACCTCAAATCCTTTATTTACAAGAAATACAACTCAGAATATCTTGATGCTTTTGTTACATAACTTTACATTTTTTGAAAAGAAACTCAATACTTAGTAAGTAAAGATTGTTTTAATCTTCCTGAAAACCCATTTTCTCATTGGATTACAGCAGTTTTTTCCTGTATATGGTTTTTCTAAGGTTTGTTAAGAAGTATTAAATTTACTTTTCTCAATGTTTGGAAATTTTTCTGTTTTTTCCCCAGGTAGGGATATTAAAGGGAAAAAAGTTATATTCATAAATTCAGAACAAATCCCTATTTTTTCATAAATTCTTAATAAATGCCACTGCGACGGCGCAGGACTTCTAGTAAGGTTGTCAAACTCCGGGGAAGAGGTGCTGTGACTGCGACTAAATCCCCAGTAACGGGATGTTGTAACTGGAGTTTCCAAGCGTGTAATGCTTGTCCTGGCAAATTTACGCCGAGGGAATGGCCAGAACTATAAATCGGGTCCCCGACAATAGGATGACCAATTTTGGCGCTGTGGACGCGAATTTGATGGGTACGTCCTGTTTCTAGTTGAAAGTGAATTAATGTATAGTTGCCAAAGCGTTCTTTTACTCGCCAATGGGTGACAGCATTCCGTCCACCATCTTCTAGGGAAACTATGGCCATTTTTTTGCGGTCCTGGGGATTGCGGCCAATGGGTAAGTCTATACTTCCGGTTTCTGTTTTGGGGACACCGTAAATTAAACCTAAATATTCTCTTCTGGCGGTTTTTGCTTGTAATTGCGCTTGTAGGTGTTGATAAGCTAGGTCGGTTTTAGCGATCGCTATTGCTCCGGTTGTATCTTTGTCTAAACGATGGACAATTCCCGGACGTTGAATGCCACCGATTCCTGGTAAATTGGGACAATGCGCTAATATAGCATTAACTAAGGTGCCGTCAGGGTGTCCAGGTGCGGGGTGGACAACTAAACCTGCGGGTTTATTGAGAATAATTAATTCATCGTCCTCATAGAGGATGTCTAGGGGAATATTTTCTGCTATGAGTTCTAAGGGTTGAGTAGCGGGAATTTCTAGGGTAATGAGATCTCCCGTTTTCAGGTTAATCTTCTTAGATGTGCAGATGAGATTATTAATTTGGACGTGACCCTGTTCTATTAATTGCTGGATGCGAGAACGGGATAAATCTGATAACTCTTGGGATAGGTAACGATCTAGGCGATCGCTATTTTTGCTAACTTGGATATTATTAATTACAGACACGATTAGGTATTGGGTGTTTTTAGAAACGTTGAGATTAAAAATGTGCTGAGAGAACCTGGTTACTTCATTTTTTCATCTTATTTTAAGATACTTTTTTATTTCTCCAAAAAATCTATAGTAACCTAAAAGTAATCATTGAATAATTATAATTCAAAACCTTGGCAAAATCCGATGATTCAATGATCATGGGAGAAAATTTTAATGATCAATTTGAAAATATGAACATAATTCCTATTACTAGATATAGATTTTTTCAAAAATTACAACCAATAAGCTTATTAAAAAAGATTACTAATCATTCCTTTACTGGTTGTTTGCAGGTATTTAGTGAGTCGGGAGCATGGTCAATATATATTGATCAGGGTCAGCTAATTTACGCTGGTTACTCTGGGGAAATGTTTGCATCTCTTTACCGCAATTTAGAGGAATTGAGCCAGAAAATTTCTACTCTTCCTCTGGGTATTAAGGAACAGGTACAGATGATTTTTGAAAATGATCTTGAGAATCAGTCTATCCCAAATCCAGATTATTTAGCCATTTGTTGGTTAGTTAATCAAAAATATATTAGTCATTATCAGGCCGCTTTGTTAATTGAAAAATTAGCGCTGGAGGTTTTACAATCATTGCTGGATTTAAAATATGGTAGTTATGAATTTGTTCCTCATACTTTTTTAGATAATCTTCCTAAATTTTGTCATTTGAATTTAAAAACTTTAGTGGAACAATGTCAATCAGGGGTTAAGGTTGATGTTACAGAAAATTTGATTTTGGAAAATTACCATCAACTTAATATACCTGATAAACAGCAGGAACAATTACTTGGAAGCAATTCTGAACAAGTTGATTTGGAAGTAAATATAAATCAGCAGAATCATACTCTAGTTAGTGAGAGGAAGAAATACAGTATTTTGAGTGTGGACGATGATTATAGCATATTAAATACTGTGGAAGAATTTTTAGATGAGGAAATATTTTCTGTGCTGAAATTTATGGATTCTTCCCAAGCGTTAATGGAGATTCTACGGGTACAACCAGATATGATTTTACTAAATATAGAAATGCCTAATTTAGATGGTTATGAAATTTGTTCTTTATTAAGAAAACACGCACATTATCAAAATATTCCTGTGATTTTGATGACTGAAAGAATGGGATTAAGAGATAGAGCAAAAGCTAAGTTTGTGAAAGCTAATGGTTATTTAGAAAAGCCTTTTTCTCAAGGAGATTTACTGAAAATAATTTTTCATCATATTGTGTGAAAATTCAGAAATCAATTTCTGAGTATTCTGTTAACGCAGCAGGATGAAAGTTGTATTTCATTTTTATAAAATTCGTCTGATTTGAGCTAAAGCACAAGTGTTGAATCCTGCAATAAAACTTTACAATCTTTGCGTTTTACCCAGGTAAAATCCATTGTCTATTGAGAATAGAGTCATTAATTGATCAAATTTGGTATCACCAATACCAATGCACAACTTGGACACAATCCTCAAAATCTTAACATTCAACACTTCTGAAATTGTTGATATTATATTATAACTTACTTCCTTTGTTTTTTCCCATTCCCTTGATTAACCCTAGATTCTAATGTAAACTGTGGTATTTCCTCAAGTTCATCTTCACTCAAACAATACTGTTCACACACAAGACTTAACCGATTTCCCACAGTTGTAACTGCATTCACAGAATGAGTTAAATCACCCTGAAAATAAATTAAAGAATTGGTTTGGGGTTTAACTTGTCCAACTTGGCGTTTTTGCGATTTTAGCACCAATTCTCCCCCTTGCATATCCTCCGGTACACGCACATAAAGCACACTTACAAATGCAGGAGGTTCAACAGTTTTACAATAGGAACGCAAAGACCGGTCAATATGGGGATCAACGCGAGAACCTGCTTTCAATAGTAAAGGATTCAGATAAAAAGCATTACAATTAGGTAAAAGTGCTAAATCTAAATAAGGCTTAAAATAGGGGAATTTTTGGATAACTTCTGCTAAACCTTGACGTTGAAATACAACAGAAAAGCCTTTAGTATTAATAAAATCTCGGTTGAGGTTATTAATAGCAAAATAAGGACAAGCTTGGATTTCTCCCCACAAGTCCTGGAGATATTGAAGAGAAAAAGCGTTAGGATGTTGTTGATAATATTTCACTGTATTTATTCTGTTTCTTGAAAACACAAATTCTCCTTAAAAGCATTCATCCAAAAACGATCTAAATTTAGAATGAAATAGCCCTGGTTTCTAGTAGATTTTAGGATTAAGGACTAAACACTTTCAACCACCTACTTAAAACTGTATTGATTGTTTGTTTAATTTGATGGTTACGATTCCATCGTTGAAAAGCAATTTCGTAATCCTCACCTTTAGTTTGAAAAGTATTCCAAATATCTAAGGATATAGCCAATCCACAACCTACTAAAATGTAAAGTGACCAAGAAATACCACCACTAATAGAATTTATAGCTAGGAAAAAAATATTCATAATTGCGTAATTTCCTAGACGCTTTTTAAATTTACTACGACGATAAATGTTAAAAGCTTCGCGCTGTTCAACTTCGCTTTGTTTAACTAACCAATCCCGTTCCGCTTGTTGCAGAGTATCAGGTGATATTTGTAACTCTGCTGCAATTTCCAATATCTGCTGATAGGAAAATTCTTGATTATTGTCATTGACTTGACGAGAAATCGCTAATTGTAGAATTTCCTGTACATCTTCCTGAGTATAGGAACGCAGGGTATGAGAATTAAAGTCCGTCATAATTCTTGCTCAAATAAACATTTTCATAGAGAACAACACTACCTCAGCAGTGTTTGCACTACTTCCAGGTTAGCAAATTTCAGTCTATTCTGGTTGATTTCTTTTCTCTGTGTTCTTGAGTGCTATCTGTGGTTAGGATTTGAAGAATAATTAACCGCAGATTAATGCAGATGAATGATAATGAGTTTATAATTTATGCAAAACTGTACAAAATTTGTATAATAGAACCCCATAAACAAGATAATCTATTGTGGGATAGTAACCAAAAAATTGCTAAATTTTTCTGTTTCCATTCATTAATTTTATCCTGGATTTTTTGGCTTCTATGAAATGATGTTTTATCAATAAAAGGGGGTTTGAAAAGTTTTGAGAAATCAAAATTTATGCCAGTCACCGTACCATTATCCAAATCATAGCAACGTAAATAAACGTCTCCGATATTTCCGGGAGAAGTTCATAAATTAGGAAAATAATATTTTCAAATGAGACGTGATTTACAACGTCTCTACAATCATTAAAACTCCGCGTTTTCTGGTGTGCGAGGGAATGGAATAACATCCCGAATATTCCCCATACCCGTCATAAATTGTACCAATCTTTCAAACCCCAAACCAAAACCAGCATGGGGAACAGTCCCATAACGACGCAAATCTAAATACCACCACAAATCTTCGGGGTTCATACCTTGTGCTAATACCCTTTTTTCTAAAACATCTAACCTTTCTTCCCGTTGTGAACCACCAATAATTTCCCCTATTTTCGGTGCGAGAATATCCATAGCACGGACGGTTTTTTCATCATCACTTAACCGCATATAAAAAGCTTTGATTTGTGCGGGATAATCTGTCACAATTACAGGCTTTCTAAACAGTTGTTCGGCTAAATAGCGTTCATGTTCTGATTGTAAATCTGCACCCCAACTCACAGGATAATCAAATTTGACATCGGCTTTTTCTAAAAGTTTGACAGCTTCTGTATAAGTCAATCTTGCAAATTGATTGTTAATAATATTATTTGCAGTTTCTAAAACAGTATTATCAATGCGTTCATGGAAAAATTCCATGTCTTCTAGACAGGTTTCCATCACATATTTAAAAATGTATTTCAGAAACTCCTCAGCCAAATCCATATCACCTTCTAAATCACAAAAAGCCATTTCTGGTTCAACCATCCAAAATTCAGCTAAATGACGAGAAGTATTAGAATTTTCGGCGCGAAATGTAGGACCAAAAGTGTAAACATTAGTAAAAGCCATAGCCATAATTTCGGCTTCTAATTGGCCACTAACTGTTAAATATGCAGGTTTACTAAAGAAGTCTTGGCTATAATCAATTTCTTGATTTTCAGTTCTGGGAACATTCTTTAAATTAAAATTAGTAACAGTAAATAATTCTCCAGCCCCTTCACAATCACTAGCAGTAATAATAGGAGTATGTACCCATAAAAATCCCCGTTCTTGAAAAAATTGATGAATAGCAGTCGCGCAAGCATTTCTCACCCGAAATACCGCACCAAAGGAGTTAGTTCTAGGACGCAAATGAGCTATGGTTCTTAGAAACTCAAAGGAATGACGTTTCTTTTGCAGAGGATAGATATCAGGATCAGCGTCTCCGTATACTTTCACTGTATCTGCTTTTAATTCTATTCTTTGTCCTTTTCCTTGAGAAGCTACTAGGACTCCTGATACTTCTATAGAAGCACCTGTATTGATTTGTTTTAATATTAGTTGATAATCTGGTAAATCTTGATTAATAACGATTTGCAAATTTCCCAAAGATGAACCATCATTAACTTCTAGAAATGCAAATCCTTTTAATTCGCGTTTTGTTCTTACCCAACCTTGGACTACCAAAGTTTCTTCTGGTTTACCACTTCTTAATATTTCTGCAATACGACGATTTAGCATTTTCTACAATTTGTATTTTTTTTAAATTATCATATCCCCGACTTCTTCAAAAATTCGGGGATCTTTTCTTTTTCTTTGAGAATTGTACCAATCATCCAACCCAAGACCTCAGTAACCAACCTATAATAACGCCCAAACCCCCAAAACGGATAGCTTGCCAAAAAGGTCTTTTCAGGCTACTCCAAGAAAACAACTGGCTTTCTAGGTTGATTTCTAAGGTTTCTAGCTGTTTTTGCAGCCGGGTTAATTCGTTCTTGATTTCTGGAGTCTGCTTGCTATTTTGCTTTAAATTTTTTAATTTCTGTTGCCATTGTGCCTGTTGTTGTTGATCATTTTGCACTTGGGTGTATCTATCCTTCAAGAATCGCAGTGAAGTTTCTACTTTCTCTAGTTCCTGTGCAAAATCCCGCTGAAAATTTTCCTCTAAGTTAGTCATTGGTGATTAGTCATTAGCTATGATGGTTAAATCATAACTTTTACTTTGATTTAGCACTTAGTCTTATGTCGCAAATTAGTCCACTAGATGAAATTAGCACTCTAGAACTGGCACAAGCCCTCATGAAAAGATTAAGTATCACTCCAGAGGATTGGCATCGTCTTAAATCTAATCGCAATGCCCGCGCTAGTGAACAGATTGCCGCCGCTATGGTCTTTTTGGTTAAAAATGACCCCCAAGAGGCACAAGCCAGAATAGAACAGGCTTTAGGCTGGCTAGACAAGTCAATTTCTGCCCCTCCCTGTCCTACCCACGGACACAAGGGAATATAGCCCTGTAATTGCTTCAGTAACTCCCTCCTCTGCCGTCTAGGGGCTGTGTGGTTAGATAAACCATTTTAAGACCGCATAATCACTAAGATCACAGAGTTAGGACTTAGCTCAAATATCTGTCAAACTCGCTTTTATTCGTCTTTTTTGCGTCTATAAGTGGTTCATTATTCCCTTGTACGTAATTCATAAAAGTCAGAAAAAAGAAATTTTTCCAGTCACCTCTCACCTTCGCAAAGATAACAAAGGACGGCTTTCTACTTGCTTACAAAGCCTGAGTTCTGTGCCTGTGCGATTCCATTCTACTTGATCAAAAATCTGGTGCAGTAAGGACATACCTCGTCCACTTTCTGCTTCGTCTGGTGGTAAATAGTTATCGGGCTCACTAGAGGATTCCAAGGAGGGAGTAAAACCGCTACCCTGATCTGAGATAATCCACCAATACTGATTATCTACCAATGAGAAACGGACTACAACTAATTTTCCGGGATCAAGATTATTCCCATGTTTAGCGGCATTTACTAGGGCTTCTTGAAGTCCTAGTCGCAGTTCTGATTGTAGTTTTGCCGGAATATCAGTCAAAAGTAAATCTAGGATTGGACAAAGATAAAGCGTGGAGGCAAAACTAATTGTCCCCCAGTAACGCCCAACTGGACGAAGAGAAATGGTAATCACTTGAGAAACCCCGTAGCTTTTAGTTAGCTAAACATCTGGAAAGCTTTTTCAGGCATTCTGATCAGAATTAGGTAATCATTCTGCCGGCAAATTTACGTCTGTAAAACTAAACTTATAAAAATGCTCTTGGCCGATAATTTAAGACGAGAATTCACATTGTTTGTTTACCAGATACATAAGCACTGCTATTTTTGAACAACAAGGAAAAACAATCTCTTTAACTACTGGTTTGTATTTAACACAATCTTATTCCTTTCTTAACATTTTATGCAGCCTCGATTTCTTTAAAAGAAAATGAGTTTCTATCTTCATCTAATTTTATTCTAGCATTATGAGTATCCACTAGGCTACAAATTTTTAATTTTTATGCAAAATTAACTTGTCCTAATTATTTTCCGATAGCACCAGAAAAGCGGCTGCTTCTACATGGGCAGTTTGAGGGAAAAAGTCCGCAGGTTGCACCCTTGTGATTTTATACATTCCATCTTCACAAAGCAATTTTAGGTCACGGGCGAGGGTAGCTACTTTACAACTGACATAAACAATTCGAGACGGTTTGAGGTTTCTTAATGTTTTGATAACGTTAGGTTCACATCCTTTCCGGGGTGGATCAAGTAAGACGACATCTGGTATAATTTCTAAATTCTGGAGAATTTTTTCCACTGCACCTACTTGGAATGTGACATTATTAATTCCATTGTTTTGGGCGTTGACAATTGCCTGTTCTACTGCTGTTGATTGCAATTCTAACCCGATGATATGCTTTACCTGTTTAGCTAGGGGTAAAGTCAATGTCCCTATACCACAATAGGCATCTACTAGGACTTCGTGACCTTGTAAATTTAGTTCTGACTGAATTACCTCTAATAGTGCTTCCGCTGTTTCTGTATACACTTGGAAGAAGGTATCTGGGCGAATTTGAAAATCCAGTCCGGCGAATTTTTCTCGTAGGTAAGGAACTCCAGCTAGACAACGGGTTTCTAATCCAAATATAGCATTTGTGCGATCGCTATTGCGATTAAGTGACACGCCCACTAGTTGAGGATAACGCTGTAACCATTGCTGTGCTTGGGTTTCAATTCCCGGTAATTTCCAATCTTTGACGACCAAGGTTAGCAGTATTTCCCCTGTGCGGCGGCCAATGCGTAAACCTAAATGGCGAATTAAGCCTTTATGATGGATTTCATTATAAATTGGCCAGCCTTGCTTTTCAATGTCTAATTTTACTTCAGCTAATAAGGGGTTAAATTGTGTATCTTGAACGGGGCATTGATTTAGGTTTATTAGTTTATGAGTTCCTTTGTGATAATATCCAGCTTGGACATGACCTGTAGCAGATACACCAATAGGATAAGTAACTTTGTTACGATAATTAAGGGATGCGGCAGCTACTAATACTGGATTTATAGGTATGTCAACAAAACCGCCAATTCTTTCTAAAGCTTGAGTTACTTGATTTTGTTTGGCTATTAACTGGTAATCATATTTAATATGTTGCCATTGACAACCACCACATTTATCAGCAACAATACAGCTTGGTCTTACTCGTTGAGGCGAGGCTTGCAATAATTCTTGTATTTGACCATAGGCGTATTTTGGCTTAACATTGAATAATTTGACAAGTAAGCGATCGCCTGGTACGGTATCTGAAACAAAGACGACTCGCTGTTCAAAGCGTCCTACACCATCACCAGTGTCGCTTAAATCAGTAATTTCCAGTTCGATAATTTCATCTTGTTGCCACATTGTATTAGTCATTAGTCAGTTATGAGAGAATAGGGAGTTTTATCACGGGGAAGTGAGAGTTTTCCAGTGTCGAATTGTAAATTCATTTATCCCTATCTTCCCACAGACTTCACGAATGTCCCTCTAAGTCGGTAAACTAGCAAATATAAATATTTCAGGTCATTTAGATTATCATGACTGTCATTAGCCAAGTTATTCTCCGCGCTGACGACGAACTGCGTTACCCCAGCAGTGGCGAACTCAAAAACATCAAAGCATTTTTGGAAACTGGTATGCAGCGGACTAGAATCGCTTCTACCCTATCAGAAAACGAGAAAAAGATCGTTCAAGAGGCCACCAAAAAACTTTGGCAAAAACGCCCTGATTTTATCGCTCCTGGTGGTAATGCTTACGGTGAAAAGCAGCGGGCTTTGTGTATTCGGGACTTTGGCTGGTATTTACGCTTAGTTACTTACGGTGTACTTGCTGGTGATAAAGAACCTATTGAAAAAATTGGTTTGGTTGGTGTGCGAGAAATGTACAATTCTCTGGGCGTTCCTGTTCCTGGAATGGTAGAAGCGATTATTTCTCTCAAACAAGCGTCTTTGGATTTATTGAATACAGAAGACGCTATGGAAACTGCACCTTACTTTGATTACATCATTCAAGCGATGTCCTAATCAAAGATAATGGGTAATAGGAAATAGGGTTAAAAGTCTTGACTTCCCCGCAGTTGGTAGTAACTATGGCAATATTTGTCAAGTGATTAACCAGTTGTGGGGATATTTTTATATTAGTACTGAAATATAATAAATAATTACAAATACTTGATTTTTTACTTATACTGGATTAGGCAGTGTTTATACAGCTAATCAATTCGACAATAACCAGAAGTGTATGAGTAATAGTTTACAACTTTCAGAAATAGCGATCGCTCTTGCTGCTAAAGATCTTAATCCCGCAGTATTAAACCCAGATTTCCTGAAATATACAGGGATTATCCCAACGGATTGGGAATTAGCCAATCAACCAATTTACAATAATAATTTGGTTCAGTTGGTTTATAAAAACGGTGTAGGAATCATTGTTCAACCTAACCGACTGAATGTATTAGAGATGATAGGGGGAAAAGCACCGGCAGAAATTCAACTAGCAACAGTTGCACTGCAATTAATAGAAAAGTTGTCTCAAATAGAGTATCAAGCTGTGGGAATTAATCCTAAAGCATTTGTAAATTTTCCATCAGTAGAGGATGCTTACAATTATATATGTGGCAAACTTTTAGCTCCTGGATCATGGCAGGAATTTGGAGGAAGTAAAGTTAATGCTGCTTTACAGTTAAGTTATCCTTTAAAACGAGGAACTTTGAACCTAGCTATTAATCAAGTAAACGTCCAGGTTGGGGAGCAGGAGATAACACCAGCAATTTTATTTTCTGGTAATTTGAATTATCCCCTATTAGGAAATACCAACACAGAAAAAATCCAAGACTTACGACAAGTAATTGGTAACTGGCAAAATGATGTCAAAACTTTCCAGGATTTGCTAGGAGAGAAGTTTTTGCCGTCTGCAAATCAGGGACAATTAGTTAGTAGCTCGGTGTTTTTAAACTGAGTAAATAGGTAATAATGTAAAGACATTTCTTGTTTTTTCATTTTGTGGGTTGGGCATTTGTCCCAACCTAATATTGTATTATAGTTTTTATATAATTGTATTTTTTTGATCTAAACTACTCGATATGAGTTAAAATTGAATTATCCCAAAGAGTTGATTAAAACTAATATTTCTTCAGAGAGATACACTATTATGTGGCTAAAGAGTATTGAAATAAAAGATATCAAAGGATTTCGAGAACAAACTATTTCATTTCACAATAAAAATAAGCCCTACAAGTGGATTACATTATTAGGTGAAAATGGAGTAGGAAAAAGTACATTACTTCAAGCAATTGCCTTGCTTTTAGCTGGTTCAGATGGGGCTAAACAACTTATATCATCTATATCATCCCCTCAAGATTGGGTAAGGAATAATTCGGAATATGGTCAATTAACAGCGACAATACAAAGAAATAATGATGATAAAGGAATGATGCGAAATAAACGTGGGAACAAAAACTCTTATGATTATTCTTATTTTGTCATAGGTAATAAAAATACCCGAATTGGTAGAGAAAATTATCCACCAAATACACTAAATCCCAATCCCAAAAATTCAGAAACTCTGGACTGGTTAAGAATAAATGCCTTTACTTTAGATTCTCAAGGGTGGTTTGCTGCTGGTTATGGTCCTTTTCGTCGGCTTTCTCGTAGAAAAGAAGATCTAGTATCAAGAGAACTTAAAAGACCAGATCGTGAAAGTAATTTTAGTACACAGTTTGCAGAAGATGATAGTTTGAAAACTTTTCAAGAATGGATGTTTTATTTAGATTATCGTATTGCTAAAAATCCTGATGATGCTAAATCTAAACAGATGATGGAATTAGGAAAAAAAGCTATTATCGAACTTTTACCTGGAAATATTAAATTTGATATTACAAATGATGGAAGTATTCTTTTTTCCTTAGAAAATCAGTTAATTCCTAT
The DNA here is from genome assembly GCF_014698755.1 of Aphanizomenon flos-aquae FACHB-1287. Taxonomy (GTDB): domain Bacteria; phylum Cyanobacteriota; class Cyanobacteriia; order Cyanobacteriales; family Nostocaceae; genus Dolichospermum; species Dolichospermum flosaquae. The sequence goes on from NZ_JACJTO010000005.1 coordinate 135,561, forward strand.
TACTCAATTATCAGATGGTTTTCGTAGTATTATCGCTTTAGTTGGGGATTTAATTTGGCGTTTATTTCAAAGCTTTTCTGATCTAAGCGATCCTCGTCAAGCATCAGGTATTGTCTTAATAGATGAATTAGATATTCATTTACATCCAGTTTGGCAAAGATTGATTGCTAAAAAGCTAAGAACCGTTTTTCCTAACCTACAATTTTTCGTAGCTACTCATAGTCCTTTTGTTGCTGCTGGTGCTGGCGATGATGCACTTACTTTAACTGTAAAAATGATTAATGGAGAAGTCCAAATTGAGGAAGTTGAGAATATTGCAGCTTATGATGTTGATTATATTTTAAGAAGTCCTGCTTTTGGTTTAATCTCTACTCATTCTCCAGCTACAGAAGAGAAAATTGATCGTTATGATTACCTGACAAGTAATAGAAATAATTTACAAGGAGAAGAAATTGAGGAATATGAAGAATTAAGACAATTTATGAAAGAATTTCGACCCATTGGAGGTAAACCAGAACCGGGTAGTTTAGAGGATAAAATGAATAAGTTTTTAGAGGAAAACTCGTAATGATTCCAGTTAAAAGAACAAGCACACCAGGTATTCTGAAAAAAAATGCTGATAAATGGTTAAAAAAACTTCAAGAAGCTATTAAAGAACGTCAAGAAGCTATTATCGCTCTTGAAAAAATAGAGGAAAGTCCTAAACCAACCAAAAAACAAATTGAAGAAGCAAAGAAAAAAATTGAAGCAGCAAAGAAAAAAGTAGACAATGCTCAAAATAAATACAATCCAGGTATAAGAAATGGGGAAAATCCTGTAAAGCAGCCACTATATGATATGTTTTCTAGTAAATGTGCTTTTTGTGAACGGAATGTTGAACTTTCATCAGGAAGAATTGAGCATTTTAGACCTAAATCTCAATATGTTGATTTAACTTTTGATTGGAATAACTTTCTTTATTCTTGTGAAGTTTGTAATAATCGGAAAGGAGATAAATTTCCTCTTGATTGTGATGGGACTCCATTATTAATTGATCCCACTGATGAAGATTGTGATATATATGAATATCTTGAATTTTATTGGGATGAAGAACTTGAATTAACTCGTGTTGATGGAAAAGATGGACGTGAAAAGGTTGTTACAGAAATATTAGATCTTAATAGAAAAGATTTAAGAAAACATGATGATTTATAATAATTGAATAAATATGAATAATTAATATGAATTAATAATCTAATTATACTGCTATTCCCTGAGGGAATAGGCTTTTGAATTTGTGCAAATGATAACTACAGTTTACAAATCTTTCTGGGGAATTGCTTCATGAAACTCTATCATTAATTGCATAGTTTCCACAGCTAAATCACGTAAATCTCGATTTAAATATACAACACCTTGATAACCAAACCAATGATCAAAAATCGCTACATATTTGGGGTTATTATTGACAAATCCCTGCATAAACTTGACAAGAGAATAATTCACCGAATTAAGAAATTTAGAGTTATTTTCAGGTACCATACAAGCAATACCCTCTCGTGAATAGGGACGAGGAGGTACAATTGCAAAACTATCTTGATTTTTTGCTGTTTGCAACCATCCCTCTAAAAGAATACTATCAGATGCAAAAGCGTCAACTTTTCCCTGTTCCAAAGCTGCAAATCCTTCCGGTCTAGTTCTTAAATATACAAGCTTTGCTTGGGGTTGTATTTGCTTGATTACTTGTTCATTGGTAGTTCCAGCTAACACACCCACACGCTTGTTAATTAGAGATTCTGGTGAACCTAAATTACTGTTTTTCTTAATTAAGATTTGAGTACCTGTGACACCATAACTAATAGAAAAATCAACTTTTTTATCTCGCTCCCAAGTAAAACTACTAGCATCACAAACAATATCAACTTGTCGGTTAATAATCTTAGGAATCCTTTCGGCCGGGGTAACTGCAACTAATTTAAGTTTAATTTTTTTACCCGATTCTTTCTCTAATTGCTGCTGAATTAAACCTAGCATATCCACAGAATAACCAGTCAATTTTCCCTGACTGTCAGAGTATGCAAAGGGTAAAGCGTCCCTACTTGTACCAGCAGTTAATACCCCTGTTCGTGCTACTTTTTCCATTACAGTCTCTGCGCTGGCAACACCGGGCATAATTGCTGATAATATCAAACCAAATATCACAGGTGCAATATTTTTATATATCTTCGATTTAGTCAAAGCAGGTAAGTAAGAGAGATTTATTTGGGTATTGACAAACATATTAATCTTTGGAAATCCATAGGATTAAAATTATTCTACCTGATAATTATTTTAATTAACATTTAAGATTCCCGACTTCTGCAACGAGTTAGGAATCTATATCTGTTCAAATTATCAGGTTTCTAGGGGTAAAGGTTGCCAAATTTCTCCATATTTTGCTTTTAAAACTTGCCAAGCTTCTACCTGTCCTGGTTCGTATTCTCCGGGTTTACCCCATTGTAAAAATAGGCTTAATGCAGGTTTTTCTTCTACGTCTAAAAACCGAATTGCATAAGTTGTAAAATTCCCTCTTTTGGCTTCCCCTGTTTCAAATTTTACTTGTTGAATTAGATCCATATTCAAGTGAAATTCAAAACCTTCGGTGTGCATATTTGCATATTTACCTTTTGGTAATTCAGCATAAAATAGCTTTTCTATTTTTCCCCTAGCTTCTAAAACAGCGGCGCTGCTGGTGACAATTAAACGCAGCATTCCCAAGGTTTCACAAGCTTCTAAAAATTCCTTCAATGTTGTTGTCATAATTGTTTATTTTTTGGATAACTGTGCAATTTGAAATTTACTTCCTTTCTAGTAGGAAAATATAGCCTAAATCAACTACAAAGACTTAAAAAAACCCGATAACCTCTGACAACTGACAAAGGACAACTGACCAATTTACTACTTTTCATACCTCTCATAAGCCGCAACAATACGCTGTACTAAAGGATGACGCACCACATCTTGCTGAGAAAATTCACAAATAGCAATTCCTTCCACATTTTTTAAAATTTGTAAAGCTACATCTAAACCAGATTTTTGATATGATGGTAAATCAGTTTGGGTAATATCACCCGTAATCACCATCCGGGAATTAAAACCTAAGCGCGTTAAAACCATTTTCATTTGCGCTGGTGTAGTGTTCTGAGCTTCATCAACAATTATAAAAGCATTATTTAAAGTCCGTCCCCGCATATAGGCTAATGGTGCGACTTCGATGATTTCCCGTTCGATTAAATTAGGGACTTTTTCCGGGTCTATAAATTCATTAATGGCATCATAAAGGGGACGCAGGTAGGGATTAACCTTTTGCTGTAAATCTCCCGGTAAAAAGCCGAGTTTTTCCCCTGCTTCCACTGCGGGACGGGTTAAAATCAGTCGTTCAAATTGATTACTAAGTAGTGCTTGAACTGCGACTACTACGGCCAAATAGGTTTTCCCTGTTCCTGCAGGACCTATACAAAAGGTTAAATCACGTCTGCGGAGTGCATCTATATATTTGCGTTGGTGAAAGGTTTTAGCGCGAATTTCTAACCCTCGACGAGTTTTAGCGAGGATATCGCGCTGTAAGTCCTGTAATTGGTCTTCTGTATCGGTATCAAGGGCTTGACGGGCTGTGAGAATATCCGCACTGGATATATTATTACCTTTACTCCACAAATTTTCTAGAGAGCGTACCAACTTCTTCGCTAATTCTATTTGTTTCGGTGTTCCTGAAATTAATAATTCTTGTCCCCGCAGAACTAAATTAGCTCCTGTTTGTTGAGATAAAAACTTGATATTAGCCTCACCATATCCTGCTAAAGCAATGGCACTAGACATATTAGGCAGTTGAAGTATAGAATCATCTGCCATATTATTGCTGAATTAAGTGAAAAGTGATTTTTGACAAAATTAATATTTTCCTTGAAAATCCTAAAATTTTCGTTAATTAATATATTTATGATGGGGAAATAGGCTGACAACATTTGTTAATTCTTGGCTTGTAAATCCGTAATAACCACGAAATTTTTAGCCAAGATTTGACAATGCTGTTGTCCCCCGTCTCCATTTTTCCCATAATTTTAACCTGCCACCAACAATTTAAACTGACTAGTTATAATCTAGCGTAAACGTGGTTTGACAACAGGTTTGGGAATATTGCTCTCTCTTTCTTTGGACTTGGGTGGTAGTATCCGCTCTTCCTGTTCTTCATCAAAAGACATACTATCTCGACTGTGGGAAGTACCGCCGTAAATATCCAGATATACTGACTGTCCAGCTAGTTCCGCTGCGGCGGCAATGACAGTGCGAATTGCCTGGATATTTCTTCCTCCGCGACCAAACACTTTTTCTTTATCTGTGCTATTAAAAGCAATGCGAACCCAAGCCCGATTAAGGGTTTGAGACATTTCACAATCAACGCTTAGAGATTCTGGAGATTCTAAAAACGGCTGAACCAGAAACTTCACCAGCCCAACATAATTGGGACTGGTTGCTAGGGATTTAATCTCAAAATTATGATGCGGCTGTTGCACTGACCTGTTCAAAAACGTTAGCTTTTATGAGGATACGACGAACTGTATCGGTAGGTTGGGCTCCTTGTTGTAGTCGCTTAACGATACCAGGAATGTCTAATTTAACTTCATCAGTTCTGGGGTTATAAAATCCTAGTTCTTCTAGGGGGCGACCGTCACGACGGGAAAGATTGTTCATAGCAACAATCCGGTAACTTGCTTCGCGCTTTTTGCCAAATCTTTTTAAACGCAATTTGATCATTTTGAGAACTGTTTCTCCTGTTCCTAGTTAGTGAGTTTGCAACTGATTAATGAGGAAGTGACTGGGTTATGACACCCATGTTCACAATTTCCGACACCGAAACGCTAATTTTAGCACTTCCTGTCTATGAATGGCTATTAGTTAGTTGTCTGTTGTCGGCAAGAAAGATATTCTCTCTGCTGTTGATTAACCCCCTGCTCCCGTCGTTTCGGGATAAAACAGTTGTAGCACCTCAATTTTTCCCTCATTACCTGCTCTGATTCATTATAAATGATTTTGATAAATTCTAGGCCTTGACCTAGACTGGGTACTTATTTCGGTATAGGCCAAGAGCTAACCTGACCTAAAGTTACAGGAATGTGATCTGCTTGCAGCAGCATTTCGCTATCGATCACATCAATAGTAAATGAGAATCAGAGTTTTATAGATAAGTAGTAGTGCAGAATAAATTGTTTAATAACTTTTGTACGTTACAGAATGCTTAAACTAGTCCCGCTATCAAAAATTCAGTGTTTTCGGTTACATATATCTTCAAACAGTCAGTATTACTACTATAGTTCTAGGAGTAGGAATCAAGCTTGCACCTCTAGTTGAGGCAGAGTCTCATCAACTGCATTCCTAGTCAGAGACTAGGAACGAGGAAAGATTTTTAAAAGTTTTAAATAACCCATTCATGGTCTGGATCATCAAGGGCTGCTGTGACTGATTGCAAATTAGCAAAATCTTTAAATGGACTAGACTTTGCTATTTCTGTGATAGAATGCAGAGCTAAAGTTAATTGGTTATTATCACCATTTGCTATTGCCTGATCTACTTTTTCAAACAGAAAGCTAAAATTCTTAGCTCGTTCATCAAATGAGTTTTCAAGATACTTAATTAGAACATCACGATCAGCTTGAATCTTAGCAATTGTAGCTGTTTCCCAGGCTTCTATACCACGTCGTTTAGTCGTTTCTTCTTGTGCAACTATTTTGTATTCAGTGTAGGCTTCAACGATAGCTCGTAAGGTGTTAGCAGCATCTACACCTGCACCCAATACTTCTACATGAACTTTCTTGACTGTCATTTCTATTTACCTGGTAAGATGCGATATTTTTCTATGATGGTGACAGTGCCAAGGTTAAGTTTTCCATCACTGTTTAATACTGGAGTTTTCAAAATTTCTATCAGGGACTTCATGAGAGTTCCCACTTTTTGAAACTTCTCAGCATCTCTCTTTGAATCAAAAGGTTGAGATTCAAGTTCATTTAGACTTTGAACAGCACGAGTGTTAATAGATTCAAACACACCTCTTAACTCAGTAATCCGCTGTTTTACAGTTTTCGCAACGTCTTTAGCTCGATTAATCTCAGCGATCGCTTTATTCACTTTGCCCTCATATTCTCGTGCTTTTGTCATGGCTTTCTCACCTTCACTAGCCGCAAAAAAGCTGCCAATCGCTAAAGCTGGTAAAATGGTAATACCGCCTAGCACAACAGTACCTAAAGCCATACCACCGCCACCAGCAGCGATCGCTCCACCGCCAAACCATGCTAAAGTTGCATTCCAAGCTGCTGCTCCACTGAGGCCTGATATCGCTGTTCCTGTACTTGCTGCTCCTATTGAAGTTGCAACACCAATAGCACCACCATAACCTGCTGCTGCTGCTCCTACGGATTTAGCCCCAGCGCCGAAATATTGTTCTGCTCCTACCGCAGCAGCTTTGTATTCTTTAATCTGTTGAACCGAAAAATCCATACCCTCTAAAAGCCTCCTCTCGCTTTCAGAAGCCTTTCTCCCAGTGCGCTCAACGAAATCTACAAACCGCTTAATAGTTTCTTTTATCACCTGTAGTTGGAGTTCACCATACTCCTCTGCTAACTTATTTGTTGCTGCTTCCTCAATTTTCAACCATTTTAAAGCGCGTTCATATCGCTCTTGAGCGCCCTTAGCTAGTTCATTAGCTTTCTGACCAGGATAAAATGAAACCATGAAAATAATCCTAAAAATATCTAAATCTAGACTATCATTGCGGAATTTAGGTGTCTACTAGCCAATATTAGAAGTTAGGCTAGTATAAGATTAGTAAATTTTATGTACACAATGTTGACAATGGCATCTACTGAAGAACGCTTTGTTCAAGCCACGAACTACTGGGATTTAGAAACTCTATACACAGATATTGCATCTGCTAAGGGTAAACGGCTCACACCTGTTGAGAAACTACATTTACGTGGGTTACTTTGTGGTTACAGCCCCGCTGAGATAGCGGAGAGGCTGAATAAAAATGTTAAAGGTGTCGAAGTAGACCTTTGCAATACTTTGTATAAGTATGTGAAAAGTTTAGTAGATAAATCTGATGAAAAGGTAGAAAACTGGAGAAATATTACTGAATGGCTTGAGGAAGCAGGATATAAAAGCCAGCCTTCTATTGAATCTGAAATAGGTGACGGTGTATCTGTAAAACTTTTAGTACAGGAAGCAAATATAACTCTTGAGAAAAACCAATTAATAATTGATTTAAACATCAGAATAGTAGCTCCTTCAGCTTCAAGAACTTCAGTTATACAAGAATTTAATACAAACGGCAAGTTTAATTGATGACACAATCTATTACTCAAAAATTAACACTGGAGCAATGAACAGACATCAGACAACTAAAAAATACTACGATCACAAGTGTTGAATCCTGCAATAAAACTTTACAATCTTTGTGTTTTACCCAGGTAAAATCCATTGTCTATTGAGAATAGAGTCATTAATTGATCAAATTTGGTATCACCAATACCAATGCACAACTTGGACACAATCCTCAAAATCTTAACATTCAACACTTCTGTACTACGATATATAAAGTCTATGATTTAACTCCTGAACAAATAGCTATTTTTGACGAAGCAGTTAAAAGGAAATAAAAAATGACTTATTTATTAGATACCAACATTGTTTCTTTTGCTATCAAAAATAATCTCGTAATTAAGAAAAGATTAGAAGAATTACGCTCACAATAAGAATTAATATCCATTAGTTGTATTACTTATTTTGCGGTTAAAAGAGGTTTATTTGCAGTCAACGCAATTAAACAATTAGAAAAATTTGATGATTTTTGTAAGGATTTTCAAATCATTTTCTTAGATGATTTAGCAATTTTATAAAAACCCGCAGAAATTCATGTAAATCTCAGATTAAGAGGATTACCAATCCAAACAGAAGACATTTTAATTGCTGCAACTGCTATTATTAAAAATTTTATTCTCGTTTCTAATGATAGTGATTTATTAAGAGTTGAAGAATTAAATTTAGAGAATTGTTTTAGGTGATTTTTCGCCCACCTCTGAGGCTGTTAGAGGTTACTAAGCAGATCATCATAATGTCGCACTTCTAATAACTGGTTTTTCTCACCCACAATGACAACTGTAGGAGAGTAACCTTTTAACTCTTCTATGGTAAACTGCCCATAAGTCATTATAATCAAGCGATCGCCAGCAACTCCTAAACGTGCCGCCGCTCCATTTAATTCAATCGTCCCCGAATTAGCCGGAGCAGGTATAGCATAAGTAATAAACCGCTTACCATTAGCAACGTTCACTACTTGTACCTGTTCATAAAGAAATATACCAGCTTTTTTCAAGAGCATTTCGTCAATGCTGATACTACCCACATAGTTAATATTTGCTCCTGTGAGGGTACAATTATGAATTTTTGCCGATAAGAGAGTGCGCTGCATTTGATTTTAATTTTTTTTTTGCAACCAGGGAACTTTAGTAATTAGACTCAGTACATTGTTACTGATTGTCCCACAATATATTTTTTTGTATCCATTTCATGGGTAATGAGTAATTTGCATTACTACTACCCACGATCTATTATGCTTTATTTTTAGCCGCTTGGATGAACTTTTCTACTAAAGGGGCCACCTTATCCACATCCTGCCAACCGAGAATTTGCGTTACCTTTTTTTCCAAATTTTTATAACTGCGGAAAAATTCGGCAATTTCCTCCAATCGGTGGGGAGATATGTCCTTGAGAGACTTGACATGAGCATAGCGCGGATCTTTATCGGGAACACAAAGAATCTTTTCGTCGCGGTCGCCACCATCAATCATTTCCAAATAACCAACCGGTCTTGCAGCAATAACGCAACCGGGAAATGTTGGCTCATCCATGATTACCATACCATCCAATGGGTCACCATCATCAGCTAGGGTATTGGGTATAAAACCATAGTCGTAAGGATATTTGACTGAAGAATAGAGGACACGGTCGAGCGCAAATGCTTGTAAATCCTTATCGTATTCATATTTATTTTTACTTCCGCCAGCAATTTCAATCAGGACATTAATCACACCTGGCTTTGGTTGGGCAGGAATCAGAGATAAATCCACAATAAAACTCCTTTACTAAAGGTGAATCAACGGTAGCAAGCTATTTTCGCTCCCAGTCTCAAATTTTAGGGCATTGTGGATCTCTTCCCCCAGATTCCTTCTAAAATGATCAACAAAAAAGGGTAGAAGAGATGAAAAACTGTTCCTACCCTTGCTCCTTACTTTTTCTTCTTCTGAATTCTACTGTATATTTTAATCTCCACGAATAGATAGGTTATAGCTTAAGGATGGCTGATTGTTCTCAACATTGGCTGAAGAATAGTGGGCAATGATAAATACTGGTAAAATAAGGGTGATCAGAGCAATTAATGTTCCCACAATGTCTGCCAAGCGTTGGGAATATGTATCGGAAGAATTGGCAGACTGGCTATTTAAATTCATACAAAGTTGTAATTAATCACATCACTAGCAGGTTAACTCTCCAGAAGAGAGCGTCCATACTATTTTAACTGTTTTTTTACTATAAACCGTAATGTCAGGAATAACTGACATTTATTCATCATTCAGAAATTCCGTAGGGGCGCAGTAAGTGCGCCCATAAACTGAGATATGCTGGTGAATTGGTGATTATACCAAAACTATGCAGCTACTTTTTCTTCTGTAGTTGCTTCTTCAAGTTTTGGTGAGTCTTGTCTTTCTTTATTTACCTGGTCTGAATCAGTTTGTTGTTGTGCTTGGGGGAGGTGAATACTATTCACTTGATTAATAAACAGTTCTACAGCCTGACTAATTTTTTGTTGTTGTTTATCTTCTTCTGGAATATCATAACAACGATAGGCTGGAGTGATTCCTAAAATAAACTTCTCTTGTTCAGATTCTAACAATTCTACTGCTGTGTTAGCAGCCATCCAATTTTTTTCAAAAGGAAATGATGTGACAACACTGGCTACAATGGAAGCAACTGCTGGACAGATAACAGGTAGCCATTTTAACCAGTTTTGTCCTGCTTCCAATTTATCCACTAGAACTAAAATTGGTGTCACACCTGATAAAATCACGGTAGAAATTTGCAAAACGTAGTATAGGGTTCTGTTAAGATCTCTAGAACTTTTATAATCGTCAATCAATTCTTGAGAATATTCTAAAGCTTTAGTTCGGGCTGGTAAAACTGTGTTATGATCTACCTGAGTATCTTTACTTAATAAAGAAGTATAAAGTTTAGCCCTTTTCGATAGCTGATTTCTTTCTGCTTTCCTTTTGGCGCTATTTACTGATTGTCTATTGAAGATAAATAAACCAATAGCAAGAGTTAAAGCAACGGAGGCAACGATTATATGTTCTTGATTGCTAGAATCAAAATAAATAATACCAAATGATGCGATGGCAACTGCGGCTAATAAATAATCAATCAATTTCAAAAAGAACAGCATATTTTCGTCTCGTGTAGTTATTGTGGGAGTGTTGAATTAATAATCGGAAAAGTTGTTGTAATAAATGTTGTTACAACCAAAACTATATATTACCCTAAAGTGGTATTATTGACAAGGTACTGCAATTTTCTTCCAGGATAAGGACAAGGTTTAAATTTCTTGAAGTTTACCGAAAACTTCGATCAAATTGCTCCTTTCAATGAAATCTGTTGTAAATTCACGAATCAAATAGCATTGCTGTATTTTTTGCGCGTAGCTACGGCTAAAACTAAAACTAAAAAAGTCAAAACTCCTGCTAAATATAAAGGATAACTATAAGTTATAGGTTTAGATTGTTGAACTATCATACCAGCAATCACCGGACCAATACCATTAGAAATACTTAAATAAGATGCGTTTAGTCCTAAAGCAGTTCCCTGGTCTTGTGGTTGAGCATTGAGAGAGATTAATGTACTAATCATCGGTTGAACTAAAGCATTAAACAACGCAAATAATATACTAACGATGATAAAATAATTAATGTTAGGCCAAATAGGCATTAACAAAAATGATAAACTGCGAATACATAAGCCTAAAAATAATATTTTGACGACATTAAATTTACGACTGAGAACAGATACTCCCCAAGTTTGCATAATTACTCCTAATGTGCCAAATATTAGAAATAAGAGTGTTAAAGATCTACTATTTTGATCTAAAACCTTAATAAAATAGGGTTGAAAAGCATAGGTAAACATAGTAAATGTTAGTCCTGTACAAAAGTTAATTAATAACAAAATGCCAATACCGGGCATAGCCAAACCTTTAATTAAGTTTTCCAACCCTAAATCAAAGATATTTGTAGCTTTTGGAGATTTGGTTTTTAAGGTTTCTGGTAATAAGAAGATTGTCATTAATACGGCTATCATTGCAACTGCTGCAGAAACTAAAAATGCTGTTCCTAAAGAAATTTGTTGGGCTAATAAACTGATTGCTGGTCCAAGGATAAAGCCTAATCCCATTGCTGCACCATAAATTCCAAATGCCTGAGCACGATTTTTTTGATCGGTAACATCAGAAATCACAGCTTGGGCAACAGACGCATTTCCACCTGTGATACCATCTAAAAATCTGGCTAAAAATAATAATGTTGCTGTTGTCGCAGTTCCCGCTATAGTATTAGCAATTACTGTTCCCGCTAAACTAATTATTAATAATGGTTTTCGTCCAAATCTGTCAGAGAGTTTACCAATAACTGGAGTGGCAAAAAACTGAGCAATAGAGTAAATGGAGAATAATAAACTGGTTTGGAAATCATTTAAACCAAATTGTTTACCATAGAGATAAATGATGGGAATTAAAATTGTCAAACTCAGGGAGTTAATAAAGGCAATTAACGCAGTAATCCAAAAAACTCGATTCATTTTTAACTAAATATATTTATCTTCAGTCATCTTACCATTTCCTGGACTTTTACCCACTGCTCATGAAATTTAAATTACAGAGATTTTTCAAGAAACCAGGAAAACACTTGCATCAATGAGTTTATGTTCAAACCCGCAATGTGTGGATATTACGTATTGCTTTTGATGTTTATTCGTCTTGATCAAGGGATAGTGGGAAAATAGGCAGGATGGAATGTTAAGATACTGTTCCTAGGTCATGATTATTTTGAGGTTTTTAACCTCTTGGCTACAAATCACAGTGAAAATGTCTAATCAAGTTTGGTTGTCACAGTTAAAAATACATCGAGCGATCGCTGTTATTCGCGCCCAAAAAATGGTATGGGGTGAACAAATGGCTTTAGCTGTAGCATCTGGGGGGATGAGGCTCATTGAAATTACTTGGAATAGCGATCGCGCCCCCGAATTAATTTCCCAACTCCGCGCTAAATTACCCCATTGTTTAATTGGTACGGGAACGTTATTTAATGTCCAAGAGTTACAAGAGGCGATCGGCTGTGGGTCCCAATTCCTCTTCAGTCCCCACACCGATCCCGTCATGATTCAAGCCGCAGTCGCTAAAAATATCCCGATTATTCCCGGCGCTTTGACACCGACGGAAATTATGACCGCTTGGAATTATGGCGCTAGTTGTGTTAAAGTATTTCCCGTGCAATCACTGGGAGGAACTAGCTATATCAAAAGCTTACAAGGACCCCTTGGGCATATTCCTTTAATAGTTACGGGCGGTGTAACATTAGAAAATGCTCAGGATTTTTTACAAGTTGGTGCAGTAGCCGTAGGATTAAGTGGTGAATTATTCCCACAAAAATGGGTATTAGCAGAAAATTGGCCAGCAATTACAGAACAAGTACAAATCCTCATGCAGAGTTTACATTAGGGGTTAGGTAAGGGAGAATAAAAAGGAGAAATAAACATTTTTCCCAATTACCAATGAGTGTGTTTACCATGAAAAGCCTAATTTATACCTGTACTTCCTGGGTGAATCTCTTAAAAATATTACTTGCAGGTACAGCAGTTTCTGCTACTATTATTACTTCTGTAGCTGGTGAGGTATGGGCAAATTCTCCACCACAGAAAACTCCTAACACTGTTCAAATCCTCAAAAAATCCGATCAGCGTTGGATTCAAATTGACCTCTCCCAACAAAAATTAATTGCGTGGAAAGGAAATAAACCTGTGTATGCAGTGAGGATTTCTTCAGGAAAAAAAGCTACATCTACTCGCACTGGTACTTTCAAGATTCAAACTAAGCTGAAAAAAACTAGGATGAAGGGCAGAGGATATAATATTGCCGATGTTCCCCATACCATGTATTATCAAGGTAGCTATGCCATTCATGGTGCATATTGGCATAGCAAATTTGGTACACCTGTTAGTCATGGCTGTGTGAATCTTTCCCCTCGTCATGCTAAATGGGTATTTAATTGGGCTAATGTGGGAACAACGGTGGTAATTCAGAAATAAGGTAATCTACTTAATCCTTAACTCAATTTAGCTACCAGTTGATTTTCTACTAAGGTATTATTTGTCAATAAATCCTCAACAGTAATCCTTAAAAACCTTTGTTCATCTACTTGAAAATAGATCTTAATCCGATCGCTCCCCGGAAAACCAGCGGGTTTAAGTTCAGCAATTTTACTACCACTGATTGTATCATTTAGGGGTTTAACTGTAGTGGCTTGACTATGAAGTTGACGAGTAATTAAACGATCTCCATCAAAGTATACCTCTATTCCTCCTGTTTCTGCCCCTAATTCCCCTATAATTAACTCGATACTGGGTTGATTTTCCACGGAAGCACCCAAAACTAATTCTACAGGTTGAGTCATGGGGTAGGGTTGTCCAGTTTTAATAATCGGATGCCAATTATGGCGTTGATGACGGCGATCCCAATAACGCACACCGTAGCTATGATAAAGATAGTCTTTGACTTCTATACCTTGAGTTATTTGTAACGCACCTTGAGCGATCGCTTCAAATGGCAGTTGACGACGGATTTTTTCTGGTGTAAAATACTTTTCTATCCATGTTTGCACCGCTGGTAATTGCACTGTACCACCCACTAACAAGACTGCATTAATATCCTCAATTTCTATACCGTAGCGTCGCGCTTGTTGTAACAGTGTCATCATCACATCATCCAATTTGTCAAAAAATCCATTTTCCCGTAAAATATTTTCCAGGGTGCAACGATCAAGATCCATTTCATAACTTTCAAAGGTTTGATCATGAAAATAAACTTCACTGGCTTGATTATGGGTAGATAACTGAATTTTTACCCGTTCCGCTAATCGCACTGTCAGAGAACTAACCGGTAGTCCTTGGGTTTTAGCAAAATAATCTACTATCCAATTATCAATATCAATTCCGCCCAGATTTTGCCCTGCTTTCGCCAATACGCGGGCTGTTTTAGTCTTTTGTTGAGAATTTTCACTTAGATTCCTATCTCCCCATTTAAGAAGAAATCCTAGGGGTTTATTTTTCGTCTTTAATCCTTGGTCTAAACTCACTAAAGATAGATCTAACGTTCCACCACCAAAATCAACAACTAACAAAGCACCTTGATCTGTTAAACCATAACCCAAGGCCGCAGCAGTAGGTTCATCTAATATCCGCACCTCTTCGATGGGTAGTGATTGACAAACTTTCCCTAACCAATAACGATAAGCTTCAAAGCTGTCTACAGGTGCGGTTAAAACTAAGGAAGAGATTCCCCCTTCTAAGGGCGCTAATTCTGCAATTACCTGAGTTAAAAACCATTTTCCTACTTGTTCAAAGGTAATATTTTCTCCATCTATTTCCGGTAAAAAACCCTGGATATCTGCACCTATCCCCCGTTTGAAGTTACGAAAAAATCTTTGGTCGGTTTTTGTATCCAAACCGCGATCGCGCACCTGCTGACCAGCTATAATTTTACCTAAGCTGGCATTTTCTACATAAACTAAACTGGGAATTAGTGGAGGATTTAGATATTGTTGCATTGATAAACCCGGTAGATTCAGGGTTTCCGCTTGTTGAGTAACAGGATTCCAACGAGTGATAACTGTGTTACTTGTGCCAAAATCAATAGCGATCGCCATATTGTTATGATTATAATATTTATTAACTCAGGAAGTCAACAGAAAATTAACCTCAACCCAAGGATGGGGAGAGGTCTGGAAAGGGGTCAATTTCTCAGCCCTTTGGCAGTATACAATTGATATCCTAACTATCTAATCTGTTGTTATAATCAGTCTATGCCATGTGAGAACCTGAGTCTAGACCCCAATTGTGTTTAAGTATTTCTTGATATGTTGCTTCACGGACAACCATTTGCTCATAAAGCTTGACTAAAAAGTCTTGAGCTTGTGTGTGACTCATCTGTTGAACTTGTGTAGCAAAGGAGCAAATGCTAAATTGCTGTTCTAAAGACAGTTCGGTTCGTTGATTCATAATGAACTCCAAAACAAACAACGTATAAAATGGAAATTGACCAGGGAATTTAAGGGTTGACAGTTAGAAATGAGAAGTAAAACCCCTGTCTAGATACGGTTTCATGATCATCTGCTTAATCTCGTGAAATTCCTAAGCAGTAATTCTTCGGCTAGGTTTTGGTTAACATTTGTTTCTCTATATTAAGAAAGATAACAAATGTTTGACAATTTGCCCATCTTTTTAGGTTTATTTTTCTGAGTATGTATTGGTAATAAATCTACTGCTATAGGAATCTATCCCGCTGAAAACGAGTTGATCTAAATTGAGATACTTTAATTTTGGCAAAGATTCTTTGAGAAACAGTAGTTATCGACCGGTAATATTCAAGGGTCAAATGGAGGAATCAAGATGAAAACAATGATTTATTGACCCATTATTTGCTGTTTATTTGGGAATTATAGAAAATTAAGCTCCTGTGGTAATTTTTGGAGATTAAAAGTATTTTTATCAAATTATTAATGGAAAAAATGCTCAAATTGAACAAATTGTCAAGTGTATTTACTTTTTTTAGGGAATGGGTAATCATAGGCAAGAGGTAATATGGATTGCTTCTTGCCACTAACAACGGACAACTAACAACGGACAACGGACAACGGACAACTAACAACGGACAACGGACACTAAGACAACAGTAATATTATCATGTCCACCTTCATTTTTAGCAGCTTCAATGAGGTTATTAGCGGCTTTTTCTAGTGAGTGTGTATCCTTAATGTACCCTAAAATTTGCTGATCGATAAGTTCTTCCGTGAGTCCATCACTACAGAGAAGTAAAAGATCACCATTTTCTAAATTTAGTTCTTGCACATCAATCTGATTAAGGTCTTCCCTACCTAAACAATTAGATAAAATATGGCGATAAGGATGAACCCTACCCTCCTCAATGGTAAGATCACCGATTTTTATAGCTTTGGCAATCCAGGTATGGTCTTCTGTGATTTGTTGTAATTGTGATTCTCTTAAACGATAGAGACGGGAATCACCAACATGACCACATACGGGGGATTCAGATGGACGGATTACCACTGCTACAACCGTTGTTCCCATATCAGAACGTTCAGGATGACTGTGCTGATCTCGAATTATAGCTTGATTAGCGGTGGATAAAGCTTGTTTTAAAAGTTTTGAGGCAGATTCGGGGGATTGCCAATTTTGCTCTAGGTATAAACAAATTTCTGTGGTAGCAATGCGACTGGCTTCTTCTCCTCCTGCATGACCACCCATACCATCAGCAACTATAAAGAATCGCCCTGCGGGATCAATATAATAGGAATCTTGATTATAAGAGCGAACAAGCCCTGGATCTGTACAACCAATAGAGTCAAGTTTCATAGGTTTTTAGTGAACAATTAATTAATACATTCGATCATAACGATCTAGACGTAAAAGCAACTGAATCAGCATGAATGCAACTGAGGCTGCAATTAAACCAATCAGACTTGCTAACCATATATAATGGCTAACTAGGAGAATTGTCGCGGCAATTGTAAAACCACTAATGATCAAAGCATAGGTCATGCCCAATTGAATATTGCTTTGTCGCCGGAGCAGACGTTCAGTTTCGACAGAGCGAACTCGAAACCGGATATCCCCTCGCTCTATTTTATCTAGAGTATCTTCTAATCTCCGTGGTAATCCTAAAGCAGTGCTACTAACTTGGACTGCTTGACGACTTAATTCATTCAAGAAGCTATTCCCCTCAGAACTATTGTTATCTGTCATCAGTTGCATGGCATAGGGCTGGGCAACTTCCATAAAGTTAAATTCTGGATCTAAACCTTTACCAACTCCTTCAAGGGTGGAAAAGGCACGCATGACAAAGGTAAAAGTTGCTGGAAATCTAAATGGTTGATCATAAGCGAGTTGGTACAAATCCTCACTGATAGCTGCCACAGATTGGTTTTCAAAGGGCTTATCCATGAAGTTATCCAGCATATACTGGACAGAACGCTGGACAGGTCCCATGTCTTCAACTGGGGCGATCGCTCCTAAATCAACTAAAGATTTTACCACACGGTTGCCATCTTTTTGGGCAATACCAAATAAGGTTTCCATTAATCCTTCGCGGACATTGGATTTAATTGTTCCCATCATCCCGAAATCGTAGAAAATCAAAGCTCCGTCGGGACTAACTGCCAGATTACCAGGATGGGGGTCAGCGTGAAAGAAACCATTATTCAGCAGTTGATGTAGGTAAGCTTGGGCCCCATAACGAGCGATCGCTTTTCTATCTACACCGGCAGCATCTAAGGCTTCATACTGACTAACTTTAATACCAGGTATATACTCTAAAGTAATTACTCTGGAGGTAGCATAACGCCAATAAACTCTCGGTACTTTTACCCAATTAAAACTACGGAAATTTCGGCGGAAAGTATCGGCATTACGTCCTTCATTCAGATAATCAATTTCTTCCCAGAGAATGCGACAACATTCTTCATATATACCCATCCAATCCCGACCCCGTCCCCATTTGGGATGGTGTTGAAAGTAGCGAGCAATACCTTTGAGAATGCCTAAGTCAATTTCAAACAGCTTTTTTAGTCCAGGCCGTTGTACTTTAACGACTACGGACTCACCAGTATACAAGGTGGCCTTGTGGACTTGACCCAAACTAGCAGCAGCGAGGGGAACAGGTTCAAAATCTTGGAAAAGTGTGGGAACAGCTTTACCTAATTCCTGTTCAATAATTCCTTCTACCTGTTCATAACTAAATGCTGGGACTCTATCTTGTAACTTAGATAACTCCTCTACGTATTCCGCAGAGAAAATGTCCGCACGAGTTGAAAACAATTGTCCCACTTTAATAAAAGTCGGACCCAAATCTAAAAACGTCGTTCTAATCCAGATAGCTTGGGCTTTGCGTCTAGCTGCTCGTTTGGCTTCTGTTACACCACCGGAATAACTCCAGGCCTTGTTATAGCGCCAAATCTTGAACATTAAGGTCAAGACAAAAGACCAAATATCGACAAAGCGGCGTTTGGTAGAGTATTCTTCCCGATTCCAACGGTATGCTTGATCTGAGTAACCTTGTTCCATATTTTTATTATACCGTCGGGTTGTCACGGAGTCATCTGATTGAAGGTAGGGAGTGGAGGACAGGGAATAGGGTTCAGGTATTGTCAGCTACAAATAATTAGCTTTCACACCCGCCCAGAAATTAATTTCCGGGATCATAATTACAGTTTACATAAACTGTGGATTTTTGAGATTTTTTAGTCATTTTTAGATGACCAAAAATCTGGGATACAAGCCCCGTCCTTCTAGGACGGCTTTATGTTATAATTTGGGTATAGTCGCCATAGGGCATTGGGAGACTTTAAACGGACATAGAGGGACGATAAGACCACTTGTGGCGCGTTCCAGTGAAGTGTCAAGAATCACCGCTCCTTTAGGACGGTGAGTATGTCAAAGGATGAAACTGGGAATGATTTCCCAGTCGGGTTATGGGTTTGACATTAAAGTTAATACCCATTACCCATTACCTATCTTGCGGCATTGCGATACTTTTGTAGTTCACTTCTCAATAGAGCAATTTCTGCCCTTAATTCGTCAATTTCGGTCTGTAGGTCTGGTGAATCTCCCCCAGATGTGTTATCTGTGGTTGTTCCAGTTGCTGACGTTTCTGCTGCGCGATTAGCTCGGGCGATTACTTCTTCTGTAAACTGGCGTAGCTGCTCTTTAGCTTCAGCATCAAATTTACCAAGTTCACTCAAAGCATCAGTCAAGGCGACTTCTACGCGTTCATTAATCACTTCAGCGATCGCTCTACCTACGAAAAAGGCCTGTACAAGGGGATTACTCATAAATTTTTGTAAAGTTGCTCCGCACAAAGAATTATAACCTGTATTCAGGCTATAGTGTTTACCATGATTCAGGAGTTTATCTGTACAGAGTTGGTTTTTTCTTTGTATGATTTAAATTTAGGCGTTGATAAATCAATAATAATCTTGTGTTGTGCAAGGGCGCAATGGGTAAGGGTTTAAGCAGATTTTTATTGTTCAATTTATTAATGGCTATGTTTGTATCTTTTTTTGAGGTGTACTATGTCTAGACTCCTGGTGACTCAATATCAAGCGGAAGTAGAAAAAATCATTAGATATGGTGGTTCTCGCAAAGAAACATCTATTCGCGTTGCTTTCCAAAATCTGTTAAACGAATATTGTAAACCCCGTGATTTTCTCCTCATTCCCGAACTAGATTATAAACTACCAAATGGTAAAATTGTTTATCCCGATGGTACAATTAAAGATGCTTTGCGCTTAGATTGGGGTTATTGGGAAAGTAAAGACCAATATGATAATTTAGATCAAGAAATTGCCAAAAAATTAAATAAAGGTTATCCCGATAGTAATATTTTATTTGAAGATTCGCAAACTGCGGTTTTAATTCAATCTGGACAAGAAACTCAGCGCGTAACTATGGGCGATGCTGACGCGGTAGATGGTATTATTAATAACTTTATTAATTATGTCCGTCCTGAAGTGCGGGACTTTCGGGAAGCGATAGATATATTTAGGCAAGATTTACCCATTATCTTAGATTCTCTCAGAAAGTTGATAAAATGTCAAGAGGGTAATAATATATTATTTGAAAATGCTAGAAATAAGTTTTTTAATATTTGTCAAAAGTCCATAAATCCTGAAATTACTTTATTAGATATTCAGGAAATGATTATTCAACATATTTTAACGGAAGACATTTTTATTAATATATTTAGTGAGTCACAATTTCATCAAGAAAATAACGTTGCGCGGGAATTACAAGGGGTAATTTCCACCTTTTTTACAGGAAGTTTAAAGAGAAATACCTTAGGAAGTATTGAAAGATATTATGCAGTAATTAGACGAACAGCGGCGAATATTGTTAATCATCAAGAAAAACAGAAGTTTTTAAAAGCATTGTATGAGAACTTTTATAAAGCTTATAATCCCAAAGCAGCAGATAGATTAGGAATTGTCTATACTCCTAATGAAATTGTCCGGTTTATGATTGAAAGTACAGATTTTTTAGTACATAAACATTTTGGGAAGTTGTTAGCAGATAAAGAGGTAGAGATATTAGATCCTGCGACGGGAACGGGGACTTTTATTACGGAGTTAATTGATTTTTTACCAACCCATAGTTTACAGCACAAATATAAACATGAGATTCATTGTAATGAGGTGGCTATTTTACCTTATTATATTGCGAATTTGAATATTGAATACACCTATAAGCAGAAAATGGGGGTGTATGAGGAGTTTGAAAATATTTGTTTTGTGGATACTTTGGATAATACCTCTTTTGAGGGTAAGCAATTGGATTTGTTTGCTATGACTGTGGAGAATACTGCGAGAATCAAAAGACAGAATGATAGAACTATTTCTGTGATTATTGGTAATCCTCCTTATAATGCAAATCAACAGAATGAAAATGATAATAACAAAAATCGTGCATACTCAGAAATAGATAAGTTAATTAAGGCTACTTATGTTAAGGAAAGTACAGCACAAAAAACTAAAGTTTATGATATGTATTCTCGTTTTTTTAGATGGGCTACTGATAGACTAGGAGCAGAAGTGTTGAATGTTAAGAAAAGCCTGATAAAAATAGCCAAAAATATGTTAAATTTTGGGCGAAGGATTAAAATATTTTGATTAACCATGATCATAAACTCATTTCCCAAGATTGTCAAAAATATCCTGGAAGGACTACCCAAAAATGATTAT
>NZ_JACJTO010000050.1 GCF_014698755.1 Aphanizomenon flos-aquae FACHB-1287
CTTGGGAAATGAGTTTATGATCATGGTTAATCAAAATATTTTAATCCTTCGCCCAAAATTTAACATATTTTTGGCTATTTTTATCAGGCTTTTCTTAACATTCAACACTTCTGAATCAGTATATGTTTTTTATATCAAAAAAATAATTTTTTTTAAGTAATATTAAGTAATATTAAGTAATATGACTTATGTACAGCAAAAATTATCTTGTACTATTAAGTTTTATGAATATCTGAATTATAAACAAGTCACTTTTGCACAATTACTCAACTCAAACCCCTTCACAGTCAGCAATTCCCGCACTTTATGACTTAACAAAGCTTTTAATTCTATTTCACCACCGTTATTTATATCTGTATTCACTAAAGCAGGATGAGCATAAATTTCTACTAACTCGGCTTCAATTTGCGGTATCAAACTCAGTAAATATTCTTCACTCATGTTACCAGTTTGTAATAATCCATAAACCCTATCAGCAAATTTAATATTATGAGCTTTTAATAAACTTTCTCCATAATTTCTTAATTGTCCAAACACAATAGACCAAACTATTTTAATTAATAAATTCCGTCTATCAATTTTGAGATTTTTTGTCAATTCTTCTGAAGGTAAACGAATAAATTTAATCTGAAATTCTCCTGCAAATTCTGTTAAAATATTCAAAATAACAGGATGTACATGAAGGTGTAAATGTCCATCAACATGAGACAGATTTAAACCAGAATCACGGAATTTTTCTAATTGAGCAGCTATTTCTAACCGCAATTCTGCACGGGTAGCTTGATTAAATTGATAGTTTAATCCTGCTTGGGTGGGGTTATGGGAAAAATTACCTTGAGAGTCTACTAAATGGGGAATTTGTGCTGGTGGTAAAACAGATTTACCGCAAACTAAAACCAGATGTAAACCAACTGCTAAATGAGGATGATTTTTTGCTAAAGCGATCGCCTCTTGTGCAGCATCACCAGTTACCATTAAACTAGTGCTAGTTAAAATACCTTCTTCGTGAGCTTGAATAATAGCAGCATTCACATCATGGGAAAATCCGAAATCATCAGCATTAATAACAAGAAAATGAGATTTATTCATAGGATTAATTATCCACTAATTGTACTAGAATTGTCTTTTTATAAAAATTATCTTAATCATCTTCTATCAATTCATCTATCGAATCTTCTTCTTGTTCAATTTCATTTAATTCTTCATCTGAGATATCCAGTTCTTTTTTAGAAAATACTCTTCTAGCTTTTCGATCCAAAATTTCTACAATACTTGTTTTATCTTTCTTAATAGCCTCAATATCATCTTTTTGTAACAGAATCATATAATAACGAGATACATCCATCATTCTATAAGCATATTGATAAGCCTCTCTTGTAAACTCTCCAGTCGTCACAATCATAACTACATCTGCCCCTGTAACAAATGTCAAACCTATTTCTTTAGCTAAAACATCAATATCAACTTTAGCTGTATTTTTACATTGAATTTGCCAACGACTATAAACAAACCTATCGGAAGCTGCTAAAACATCAACTTCTCCTTTGCCAATATCTCTATTACGCCATTTTGTAAACCTTAAACTGGTAAGACGAATCATCCAAATTGCTAGAAGTTCTAATGCTTTACCTTTTATATGTTTATCTGGATGATTTAATTCATTGACAACATCATCAAAAGTGCGATTAAGTTCAATCTCTGAAATTCTCGTTTCATTAGCAATAGATTTTAATAATGGTGTTAATATTTCCGTTCTAGCTTTGTTACTTAATCGGACATTATTAGGTTTAGCACCTCTACCATCTGTAGTTTTTTCTGTTTCTATTAACCCAAAATTTACCAGTGGTTGAATTACATCTTTCACTAAATTTTTAGTTGTGAGTCTTAATTTATAAATACTTCTTGTATGTTGTGCTATTTTATTAGCTGGTGTAAATTCTTGTATATTTAAGTTTAGTAGACTCAATAAAAAGTGTTTTTGCTCTGGATTTAGTGCATAAAGTTCATCAATAAAATCTTTATTAATACCTAAAATATCAGAAACAATATCCCAATTAATTTCCGTTTTCCTTTCAAAAACACCTGCTAGAGATAACCAACTTCTCATGGTACTTACAACAGTACCACCAGGAGATATTTTATATCCCCTTTCTTGTAATTCATAGTTAATTGCTTCTAATTGTGGTTCTTCTCCTCGACTATTAAGCGCATCAATGGCTTTTAATAAAGCCATACCTCCTAAATTATTTAATATATGAACTGCAAATTTTTGATTTACACTATTATCAGTATTATATAAAAATTCTTCCGCTAGAGAAGTAAGTTTATATTGACGTGATTCCTGTAAGTCTTCAATTAGTTGATATGCTTTAATTGATAAGAAACAATTCTTTGCCAATTTACCAATATTTTCTGATGCTAGTTTAGATGATGTTTGTTGAGAATGTTGAGAAAAATAACGTTCAGCAATACTAGCTTCTAGAATATCCCGATTGGGTTGACACTTTTTACATAATTCTAGAATTTCAATTAATGAGAATTTCTTTGGATCAAATTGATCTCCATAAGTAAATTTTTTTAATTTTTTGGTATTGTTGTTTGATTCCATTTGCTATTTACCTAACATAGTAAAATTTAATTTGTCAATGCTGTTAAAATAATCCTAACTGAATAGTCTGTGATTTACTAAAAGAATTTTCTAAATCAATAGCTAATAAATCTGCTGGGAGTTCAACAACCAAAGGAGCATTTTTTTCAAATCTCAATTGTGAACTTTTAACATAATTTTCATCTATTTCAAAAGACAACCATTTTCTTTGTAATGTTTCTGCCACTCTACCTGTCATATTAGAACCAGCAAAAGGATCTAAGACAATATCTCCTGGTTCAGTACAAAGATTAATAATAAACTCTGGTAAAGCTTGAGGAAATCTAGCTGGATGTGGTTTAAAACCTTCCTCTTTACAGCGTATTTGATAATAATCATTGGAAGCAGTATTAGAAGCAGAAATCATGTTAACTGCTAAAAATAAATCTTCTGGAATTGGAGTTGGTTGTCCCATTTCCTCTTGATCTATACTAGAACGTCCATCAATAATATTAGGGGGAATAGCACCACCTCTATCATTACTAAATTTATCAGAAATATCATGGCCTGATGGTCTTAATTTAGGTTTATAGCCATTTTTAAGAAGATTTTTCATTGCTTGACTATAAGGTTTTAAAACTCTTCTATTATTAGCTTTAGGATGGGGTTCTTTAGACAGCCACCAAACAGTATTTACAGCATCTTTAACTCTTTCTCTGCGAACTGTTACCCATTCTGCGGGAGTAGGAAGTTTTGCGGGATTATACCAATATAATTCTTGTGCTAAATAAAAACCTAATCCACCCTTTTTTTGTGGTTTACACAGAGAAACAACAAGTTCAAAATGATAAAGAGAACGAACTGGTATTCCCTTAACCCAACTCCCACCAATATCAATTACTAATGAACCTGTAGGTTTGAGAATGCGGTGAAATTGTACTGCAAAATCTTTGAACCATTCTACATATTCATCAGCATCAACGTTACCATATTCTTTTTTTCTAAGTAGTGCAAATGGTGGAGATGTACAAATTAAATCTATACTTTCATCAGGAATATCTGTCATTAATTCCAGACTATTTCCTAAATAAGCAGCGCCAAATTCTGTTTGGTAGTAAGCAGCAAAATTACTTTGCATATTAATTCAAAATTTTGTGTAGTAGTAAGGACGAAATTAACCTCATCCCTACAATTAATTATGATGACAATAAATTAGCCATCATTACATTATACAACCTAAACAACAGCAGTTTTCTTAGGTTGCGCGTGTGCGACTGACTGAGTTCGACGTTCATTCAAATAACCAAAGAACTCCTTACCTTCCCGCAAACGACGCACTAACATTTGTCTATCTCCCAGCATTTCCCGCACAATTGGAATAATTGCTTTAGGACGGAAATAAAACTTGCGATACATTTTTTCTACCGCGTCTTCAATTTCCCCACTGGAAAGACTGGGATATTGCAAAGTTGAAGTTTGAATACCGGAACTTGCTACTAACGACTCATTCGCAAACCAACCATTTTCCCGCGCTTGTTCATACAATTCTGTACCCGGATAAGGTGCAGCAATAGAAACTTGAATTGTATGGGGACTCAACTCACAAGCAAAACGAATTGTTTCTTCTACAGTCTCTTTCGTTTCTATCGGTAAGCCAATAATAAATGTCCCATGGACAGTAATACCCAATTTGTGGCAATTCTTCATAAATTCTCGCGCCACTTCTAATTTAATACCCTTCTTGATATTATTCAGAACCTCTTGATTACCAGATTCAAAACCTACCAATAATAACCTTAAACCATTATCCCGTAAGGTCTTCAGAGTATCATAATCTAAATTTGCCCGAGCATTACAACTCCAAGTTAGATTGAGTCGCTTCATGTGTTTACTAATAGCGATCGCTCGATGTTTGTCAATGGTAAAAGTATCATCATCAAACATATATTCCCGCACTTTGTCACCAAATAAAACCTTGGCTTCCTCCATTTCTCGTCCTACCGCATCCGGGCTTTTATGACGGTATAAATGTCCGCCAATAGTTTGCGGCCACAAACAAAAAGTACATTTCGCTGGACAACCCCGCCCAGTATAAAAAGATATGTAAGGATGTTGCAAATAACCTATGAAATACTTGCTAATATCTAAATCACGGGCATAAACTGGTAATACACTCGGCATAGCGTCCCAATCATGAATTAAAGCCCGCTCCTCCGTGTGATGAATATTACCCAACTTATCCCGATAACTCAAACCCTTGATTTCCTCCCAAGGTTTCCCCTCGGCCAACTCCTTACAAGTATAATCAAACTCATTGCGACAAACAAAATCAATTACCGGATTTTCCTGTAAAGTTTCCCCTGGTAAAACCGCAACGTGCGCCCCCACAAAGCCAATTTGTACATTGGGGTTTTGCTGTTTGATAGCTTCCGCACACTTAACATCATTCTCTAAAGACGGTGTACTAGTGTGCATAATTACCAATTCGTAATCCTTGGCAATTTTTAACACACCCTCCACCGTCTGTCCATGGGGAGGTGCATCAACTAACCTACTACCAGGCACTAAGGCCGCAGGTTGGGCTAACCAAGTCGGATACCAAAAAGAAGTAATTTCCCGTTTTGCTTGATACCGCGCCCCCGCACCACCATCAAAACCATCAAAGGACGGTGGACTCAAAAATAAAGTAGTTTTCATATCTCACACACACACAAATTTTTTACTTTTGACATACTCATTGACCTGAAGGTGCGGTGATTCTTGACACTTCAATGAAACACGCCACAAGTGGTCTTATCGTCTCTCCATGTCCGTTTAAAGTCTCCCAATGCCATAAGGCGACTATGACCAAATTTTAACATAAAGCCGTCCTAGAAGGACGGGGCTTGTGTCCCGTTTTCGGTCAATGAGCTTGGGAATTGCTATATCACCAATTACCCATTACCCATTACCAGTCTCAACCAGATAGCAACTTGAGTTAACTAGCTTTAGCATTCACACCCATGAGGTTTTCAATCAGGGAAACAACATCACTACGGCTGAGTTTTTCCCTACCATTAGCCAAAGCATCCAGAGTACCATGAGCTAAAGCCAGAGGAATTTGGCAAAATTGCAAAGCCGGTCCCATTGGCAAAGATTTGGTATAAGCATCTGCTAAAATCAGATTACGACGGGCATATTTTTGGAGAGTCTCATTATCCCAACCTACTGGGTAAAAACTCACCCCACGACTTAAATCCTCACCACTGTTCCGCAGAATATTCACCGCTTGTAAACCCCTCCCAAACCCTATGGCTTGAGTGCGGTTACTTTCAGTTCCATCATACCAATTCCATAAATCAGACAGTAACAAGCCCACAGCCCCAGCTACACTAAATGTATAACGGTCTAAATCCGTTTCTGTTTTTATTTGCCAATTCCTATCCGCCCAATAAGCCATTCTATCAGCCATGGCCGCAGTTGCATCCCAAATCCGCGGAGCAATGCTTTCCGGTGCTAATATTGACCATTCCCTAATGCGTAAACTCACCTCTTGTAAAGAATTTTCGTAACCTTTAAACCCTACCGCAAAAGCATCCAGCGGAAAACCATCTACTCCCGATTGCAATGTTAAACTAATATTTTGTAACAGGCGTTTTTTAGTACCATTATCCAGATTTGGATCATCTTCAATTTGGTCAATGGCTCGCATACACAAATACGCTGACGCTACCGCCTCCTGTAGTCCTGACGGTAAAATACTAATCGGGATATAAAAAGTTCTACTGGTATCCTTGAGGATTTTTAAGGCATCTCCACGTAAATCCATTTAATTCACTCCTCTCTTAATTTCCACACCACACCTAATTTCCGACTTTTCGATAATACTAGATTTAGTCTTTATTAAACCTTAAAAACCATAGATATCCTAGTATTTATCTAGGAATACATAGATATTATGTTATATTTCATACGGTTTTCCAGTTTATCGAAGTTTAATATAGCATAAGAGATTTTGGTAATAACTGTTTCATTATTTCTGGAGAGGAAATGAGGAATGGGAAGGAAAAAGGGTATAAGTATGTACTGAGATCAGAAAATTGAACATTAAGCTGTTTATTTTACCTTAGCCCTAAAACGAAAGAAACCATAAGCACCTGTTGGCGTTCCCGGTGCTGTGGCCTTGGGTATTCCCGTTGCTGCTGTTGTACCACCAACTACTACGACAACTGCACCATTTGTATTCGTTGCTGTACAGGTTGTACTGGGTGTAGCACCAGCCGCGAAAAATTCACCTCCATCTCCATCCCCTACACCTGTTAATCTCAATAAAGATGCTCCGTTTAAAGGTGTAGCCGGTGAAGGTAAACTACCAATGTTAGTAGAATTCCAACCCAAAACAATACCGAAATCTGACCCTGTATTAGGAGGAATACTAATATCAGTATTGAAACCTGTAGGTACAAACTCAAGACCATCTGGTACTAAATCGCAGATCTTCGTATTCGCTGCTGGCACACCACCCGCAGACAGGAAGTAAATGGTATATTCTAAAATGTCCCCCGGTTCAACTTGACCACCATTAATTTTTCCCCGTAGATAAGTGGTATTACCACTAGGCCAATTACTGCTTACCTGATTTGTTGCGTCTAAAGGATCAAATACATTAAAGTTAGTAGAATCACCATTAAGAGCCGTAATTCTTTTCACTAATAGTAACTTTGGCGGATTATTCACAGATGTAAATAAAGTAGGATCATCATCCTCAGTCTTACTAGGATCATTACCCGTTTCTATACCGTTGTTTGCAATTTGTGTAACAATCTGTCCACCTGTTGTTGGGTTAGTAACACTACCAGCAGTTGATACTGCATCTGTTAAGGTAGTAACAACACTACTTGTATTAGCTGGAGTAAAATCAGCTTTCGCTTGGTTACTAATATTAGCAGCAACAGCATTAACTGTAGCTTGAAGTCTAATAGTGATTGTATCACCTGCACGCAAAGTACCAGGACTAATCAGATTAACATCAGTAGTACCATTGTAACTACCATTAATTCCCAAGGTGTTTCCTGGAGTCTGGGAAACAATGGATAAGCTGTCAGGTAAGTTAGGTACATAAGTCAACTGGGTTGGTAAAGTGTCTTTAATTACAAAGTTATTAGCGTCACCATCACCAGTATTAGTATAAGTAATGGTGTATTCCATCTTATCACCTATTGTCACTGAGCCACTACCATCGGCATCTGTTTTAAATTCTACTTTTTTAGTTCCGGTAATGTTGGGAAGTGCAGCAACAATGACGATTGGAGTAGCAGTTCCGGCCGGATCTAAGAAATATATCCAAGTATCCATACCCCTTAGGTTACCGTACAAGTTTAACCATTGATGCCGTCCAAATGCACTACTGCTACGCCCTTGAAGAGCATTACGGGGATCAGAAGCAATTTCATTTGTATTCCTCCTATCTAAATTAACAGGTGTACCATTTTTAGTTGTATAGTTACTATCGTCGTAGTATACGGTACTGTTGTCTATATCAGCACCATCATAATCTTTCGCGGTATTGTTAAAAGCTCCAGGAGCGTTTTCCATGATGATTCTAAGCCCATTTTGATTGCTCTCAGCGTCTAACAGGGGAAAGTGATATTCTCCAGCAGTAACGTAAATCTTGGCATTATAAATTCCCACAGGTAGAGCAGTATCAGCTTGGTCTCTTCCGTTCCAGTTGACAGTATTTAGACCGGATACTATACCTCCTGTCAAAATGCGGTCATTGCTATTGCCATAAATATTATCCTGGTTAGTATCAATAACAATTTGATATCTACCAAATTGATTAGTAGTGAAGGTAAAAATTCCTCCCTGATTAACTTTAGTAGTGTTTCCAGCTATACCTGTGAATTTAAAATCAGCTGGAGCTTGAGGGAGAATCGCTGTGAGTGGAATCCCTAAACCCCCTAATGTCACGCTATCAGGTCTATTAAAAAAGACTCTATGGGTAACGTTTGTAGGTGTATCTGCAAGTGTTGGTAAATGAAGTCCCACATTACCGTTAAAGTTCAGATCTTCAGTGGGGGCTGTGATAGAACGGTAAAGATTGCTATTATCGAAGTTGTCAATAAATCCTCGATTGTTGCCAAAAAAGATAAAATTCCCAGGGTCAAGTCTATCTAGTATAACTTGATAGCGATACCCATCTTTAGTTTGCACAAAAAGGATGGAATTGAGTCCGAGTTGAGGTAAGGCAATAGTGGAATTACCTCCCATATTCAGGGAGAGATAGCTAGTAAATACCCGCCCCGGTTGCTCAACACCACCACTGGTGACGGTAATATCCCAAGCTGCTACTGTAGCCTCTTGAGTCCCATCTGTGGGAAATTGGACATTATACGCACGAGCTGGAGGATTAGCCGTTGAAGTCTCCGACGGACCATGAAACTCAACTTCATAAACACCTGCTGCTGGGGCTGTTATTGTACAAGGAGTGTAACCACCAGCAAGAGGGAAAGGACCATTGCTTTCTTTAGCGAACGTGTTAATAAAGCCAAAGCCAGTATCAGATCGAACATCGCAAGAACCTGTAGTTCCACTGGGATCTCTATAGACAATATCTTGTGTACCACCACCAAAACTTGTATGCACGCTAGAGCCAAGGTTAATGGTTTCTCCTGCTTGCACGTGAACTTTTAGGAGTGTTTTTCGGGGAATATCAGCAATGCTGACACCGGGTAACCATTCGGTGTAGGGTCTGTATCCGAAATTCTTAACTAAATCTCTACTACCTTCAGCGCTTACAGGTTGTAGGCTTTGTCCCCATACACAGATCATAAAAGCCAGACTGGTAATTAATTTCTTGGTATAATTTCCCGGAGGGCGTTTTGTTTTTTTTTAGCATAAGTTTTGTTGTTCGTTGTCCGTTGTTCGTTGTCCGTTGTTCGTTGTTCGTTGTTCGTTGTTCGTTGTTCGTTGTTTATGACCACTGACCACTGACCACTGACCACTGACCACTGACCACTGACCACTGACCACTGACCACTAACCACTGACCACTAACCACTGACCACTGACCACTGACCACTAACCACTGACCACTGACCACTGACCACTGACCACTGACCACTGACCACTGACCACTGACCACCTTTATTCCAACTGCAAATCCTCTTCTTGTACAATTACTTCTATACCGCGAATATCTTGGAAAATAAACTCCGCGCGACGGTTACGAGCATGATCTAACTTTTCGCTTCCGGGGGTTAATAGTTTACGTTCACCAAAAGAACGAATAGTCATCCTTTCTGGGGCTATTCCTTGACGAATTAGATAGTTTCTGGTAGATTTAGCCCGATTTGCTCCCAATCGCATATTATATTTATCATTAGCACGAGTATCCGTATGTCCATAAATTTCTACAACAATTGACGGATTATCACGTAAGACCTGGGCAATTTTATTTAAAACTTTCGCACTGGCAGGACTAATATTATACTTATCTAAAGCAAAGTGGACATTTTTAGGAACTTTAAGTTTGACGGGAGTAGGTGGTATTTCTGGTGGTATTGTGGGTGGTATTGTGTGTGGTATTGTCGGTGGTATTGTGGGTGGTATTTCTGGTGGTATTTCCGGTGGTGGGGTGAGACATTGAAGACTAGGAACTTGTAGACCATTGACAGAAGAATTAATTCCTCCAGCCAAATCACGAACCAGAGAGGGAAAAGCCGGTTCAGAAGTCCCATATTCTGGTAAAGTAGCGATCGCACTAATACGATCACCTCCTTGTAAATTAGCCAAACTTATACTAAACTTACCTTGTTTATCGGCCTTACCAGCAGCCAAAAATTTATTTAAAGTCCCATAATTATCCTTACCACTAACCAAATAAACATCAATTTGAGAAAAGGGGTCAGCCATACCATCAATTTCGACAGTAGAACCCAGACCTGAGAAAAATTCCCGACTCAAAAATCGTGGAGTATTAATAGCAGCATTAGCCGTATCTAAACGACGATTAGATGAATTGCGCTGTGGGTTTGGACCATCTCCATTTTGCCAGTGTTGAACCTCAATGTTCTCAACATTATGAAAAGAATTGAGGTCAATACTCAACCCCTCCAAATTCCAAAACTGATTATTGAGAATCATATTTTTATCACTTTTAGGATAAGAACCAACGACAATTCCCGCTCCAGCTTGATAACTAATCTGATTATCATATACTTGATGATTATTGCCCATGAGATAGATAGCTGCTCTTCTCAATCTCCGAGCATTGGCTTTAATTTGATTTTGGAAAATGCGAGTAGAACCCTGAGTTTTAAATAAAAATACCCCACTACCATCATTACCACAAATCAGATTTTTACTAACTTCTGACCCATCAATCATACCATCTAAGCGAATTGCATCTGGCATTCCGGCCATACCATTAGCCGTGATAATATTTTCAGTAGTTTTGAGATTCTTAGCACTAATTCCTGTAATTATTGCACTACCATCATGATAGGAAATACGATTACGATGGATTTTAGTGCCCACACTATTAAATACATATACCCCAAAAGCAGAAGTTCTAGTCGGGATATTTGCCTCCGGGGTAATTCCTAACCAATTATTTTCAATAACAACATTTTCAGGAGGGGAATTATTTTCAGTTTCTGTAATTTTATCCCCATAGGGTTTTAATTGGAAGGTAAGAGGTAGAATGAAAGAATGAGCGATAAAAATATCCGCTGGAGGAGAGCTTTCGGTGTCGCGGTGAGAGGAATTAAAACCATAAATACTTAAACCACGAACTGTGACATTATTAGCGGTAATGGTCAAACCTCGATAAACTTCTGCTCCGTTAGCGGGTGTAATACTAACTACTGGTCTAGGAACTGCAATTTCTGTAGTTGGTGACTGCTTTTGATTATATCCTGGCTGAGTTGTCCCATCAATAATTAAACCAGGAATAGATAGAGGTGGTAAGACTTCTTGTAGATAGATTGTAGTTTGTTTAGGGGGTAAATTAAACCCAATTTGTGAATATTGACTAGGGCTAACTTGAGCTTTTTCAATATCACTTAACTGATTTATATTCAAACTACCATTAACCAGAGAAATCGCCTCACGCAAAGTCAAAACAAGATCAGGAGTTACGGGACTATCTTCATTACCATTGACGATTATTTTTAGTCCTTTATTTGTAGATTGGGCTAAAACTGTCAGCGGTAGAGAGATTAATAATAACGCCAAAAAACACAATAATTTAAAAGACTTTCTGCGGACAAGAGAGCGCGGAGAAGTCACCGTAGACCAGATAAAAATTAACTTTAATAAAATCATACTTTGTTGTCCGTTGTTATTTGTTCCTTGTCATTTGTCAGTTGTTCGTTGTTCGTTGTTCATGACCACTGACCACTAACCACTGACCACTGACCACTGACCACTGACCACTGACCACTGACCAATGACCACTGACCACTGACCACCCTTAGCAAGGAGAAAGGGGGGTCATTGTTACCTTTCCACCCTTAGCAAGGAGAAAGAGGGGTCATTGTTACCTTTCCCCCCTTAGCAAGGGGAAAGGGGGGTCTCCTTAGTAACAGATTCCTGTTGTTGTTTAGGAGCAACCTTTTGTAGTCCAAAACCTTCAAATAGTTCATTGTTACCTTTCCCCCCTTAGCAAGGGGGGACTAAGGGGGGTCTCCTTAGTAACAGATTCCTGTTGTTGTTTAGGAGCAACCTTTTGTAGTCCAAAACCTTCAAATAGTTCATTAAGTTTCACGGTCAATCCTAAATAAGCACCTCCAGCAGCACGACTTCCTGAAAAGTCTCTATCTTCAACTTTACCAAAAGCATAACCAGCAGCTAAACGCAAATTAGGAGTTAGATAATAACCAGTTTCTAATACAAATCCTGTCTCCATATAATTACCTTGAGTAATTAACCGCGATTCTCCTACCAAATCTAGACTGTATCCTAACCGATAGGTAGCACGGAGTTGAGACAGATTTACAGAACTTGTCCCCACCAATTCATTAGATAAATAGGAGGTACTATTGCGAAAGGCATATTTACCATAAAATTCCCATTGCCAATTAGGAGCATAAATAGTCTCCACTGCAAAGGTATGATCTGTTGCACCTGTACCTGTACCCAAAAGAATAGAATCAGGAATTGTAGCGGGATTTTGACGATATTCATAGCGGAATAAGGCGTTAAATTGGTCACTATTAATATCACGATAAGCCAAACCCATTTTCACATTTACTGAATCTCCTAAACCTAAATTTTGATTAGCTGAACTAGCTTGTTGATAACGAGCTAAGGCCGTCAAAGAAGGAGAAACTTTACCTGTAATACCGCTTGTAATTACAGTATTTGTCCCACCAGCAGAACTGCGATATTCGTATTTGGTACTAGCTTGAAAGTTAGGATTATCTGTATACTCCAAACCAGCGCTATAACTATCACCACTATTAAAACTAACGGAAGAACCAGCTTGTCCAAAAGCAAAGGGTTGAGAAAATTGTTGACTACTGGCGTTACGGTTGAAGAAACTACCAAATACGTGTTCATAACCAACATTTAAAAGCAAGCCCGGAGCAATAGTTAGGCGGTTTTTCAGTCCAATAGCTCCCTGGGTACTCATTTCATTAGAACTACCAACGATAGAATACCGTCCTGTTAAAGAAGTATCCGCGCCAAGTTTTTGCTCACCATTGAGATTTAAACTGGTGACAGAGTTACCACTAGATTGACCACCATTAAATATTTGATGACTTAAACTGACATTAACCCCAGACATAGCAGCCCAATTCAATCCAAAGGTAGTACGAGCCGGGTAAACACTATCTTGTTGACTGGTCAGACTAAGCTCATTTTGGGCTTGGAAGGTGAGACTTTTAGCTAAAGGTACATTTAACCGCGATCGCAATTGTTGGGAATTGGTGTTAGAATTACTAGAACTCATCCTGTCTTGACGTTGACGATAAATCCAATCTAGATCTACACTAGACTGACCAAATCGCTGTTGTACTCCCGCAGTCACAGTAGTTAGTGAATTATTAACAGCACTTCCTGTGGTTGCTTGAGATTGGGGGGTAAATAATTCTTCAAAGGTATTCCTCGCCACCGGTGCAAGTCCAAAATTATCTTCATGGTCATATTGCCACCGCAGATTTGTACTATTTGTCACCTTACCTACGGCTTGCACTCCATAACGAGTTTGGCCAGGAACAAAACTGGTCGTGGCATTGTTAGCAAACCCTGTATCTACTGAAGTATAATAAGTCCGTCCTGTCAAAAATGAGAATAACTGTCCTTCTAGTTCTAAACGATAGGCTTGACCGCTAACTGGTCCCAATAATTCGGAAGTGTTCCGAGAATGGGCATATTCTGCGGTGAGTTTACCAGCGTTTGTAAAGGATATTTGGGTATCTGCTCCATAAATCTGAAATTCTCGCAGACCTTGACTTTCTTGTAAAAAGGTTGTTCCTAACCAACTTTGTTTTTGGTCTGCTCCACTCAAGTTATATTGCAGACGACTTGCATAAATTTGACCGTCGGAGTTTTTGGCATCATATTCATAACTAACTATGATTTTGCGGACTAGTATTTGTCCATATTCATTCACAGCAGTTCTAAAAATGGGCGATTTAAAAAGTACAGTTCCCCGATCATAATCTATATCATAGTCTGTTCCGCGCTCTAATTTTTGCCTTTTGAGCACCGTTCCTGGACGATTTAGTTCTTCTAATTCTAGGTAAATGTTTTCACTACCACCCACTAAAATCCGTCGGGACAGGAAATAATAACCACTAGTTCCGTCCGGGGCTATGGTATCTCGTTGGAAACCTTTAACGTATTGGCTATAAAATCCTGTAATGGCTAGACTGCCTAGGTTATAATTTGATTTAAAGCCGTTTAGTTGGCGACTGATGGAGGTAAACTGCTGTGATGGTCGTGCAAATTCCTCAGTATTATAATCACCCCAGGTCAAATAATCGGGATTAGCGCCGGGAACTTTTGAGGAACGTTCTAAGCGCGCAAATACACTACTAATGGACGGGGTAACAAGTTCGGATTTGGAACTATCACCATTAACGGGGTAAGTCTGATTATTAGAAGAACCGGTAGCAAATAAATTAGTATCACAGTCACAACCTTCATTTAAACTGCGAGAACTGTTATAAGCACCAGTAAACAACCATTCACCAATAGCACCGGTGGCAAAAATAGCAGAATTAAAACCGAATTGCGGATCATTATTCCGATCAACTGGTAAGAAATCACGATACCGACTATAATAGTCTGTACCCTTTGCGCCGAGTCGTAGATCTATGAAACCAGTTAATAGACTAGGACGTAAAGCAGTTTCAAATTGTAATTGGGTAAAGGCTTCGAGTCCCGTGGTAATGGCGCTAATTCTCACCGTCTGGGCTTTGTTATCTGCTAGTAATTTGGCGGTAAATAGCCCCTCTTTGGCTTGGACTTGAAAACCGGGTTGATCTGGATTAAGGTCAGCATCAATGAATTTTCCGGCTGTGGGTGTTAAAGTTATAACAGCGTCTTGATTGGATCGATTACCATCTTTATCTAATAGTTGCCCCTGAATTATAGCGGTAGAACGACCATCAGCGGGAATGCGACTGGACAGACTTTCTATTTTTAATTGAGTGGCTGCTCCTGTGACGGATATCTGTACTGTGTCGGTTTTTTCTCCTATGGTCGCAGATAGGTCGTTTTGTCCTTCTTTTAAGCCGATACCATACCAAGTTTGCGTTACTAGTTTGGTATCAGGATTGGTTTCTGTGCGGCCAAGTAAGGACTGTTCTACTAACTGTCCATTAACTCGTAATTCTATTTGACTACCAAGACTAAATTGGACAATGACAGAAGTGGAAAGGCTATTTAAAACTTCCTCTGGTTTAGGAGTAAGAATTTTTACAATTTTGGTAGGGGCGAACGGCCGTTCGCCCCTACTTTCGGTGTTTGGGTCTAGGGGAATAGGTGTGGGTACGGATTCCTGAACTATGGATTTGTTGGAATCTAAGGCGTTGGTGAGGGGAATATTTGCCTCCCTCGGTTCTTCTTTGCTAGGGGGGGAAACAAGAGTATCTAGTTTTTCTGGAACTGTGATATTAGTCTCTCTTGTGTTTTCTGACCGGGGGGAAGTTATAGTTTGACTAGATTTACTATCCGCGCTTTTGTCTTCTTGATTTTCGGTGCTTGTTAATTGATTTGTATTTTCTGCTTTGGCTAAATCATGAGATAGTGCGGAACTAAGGGACAAGAATACAGTTCCTACTAGTAGTTTAATAAGATAGTGATGATAACCTAAAGATTTCATGGTGTTTCCCCCTCTTCTTGGAATGTGGGAGTAACAGCAAAATTCATTTTTACCATGCTACCAGGTGCTATTCGTACTAAGCGAGATTGACTATTTCGTTCTTTGAATTTTCGATTGGGCGCTAGGGTGTATCCTGGTAAACTGCTCAGATCTAAAACTCCCGTATGGGGGCCGGGTAGAACATTTATCAGGGAAAATAAACCATTGGCATCAGTAATTATACGATTACCATTTTCTAGATAAATGACTGCATTGGGGATTCCTGGTTCTCCTGGTTGTTGTTCACCGTCAAAATTCTTATCGACAAATACCCGGCCGATAATTATTCCACAATCACTGGTAATTCCCCCGCGAACTTTCAAATAGTGTGTTGCAGGTCCATCTTTAACGGTTATATTAGGATCATCCTTTCTAGCTGAAATTACAGTAGCACTGTTTAGACCTGTCCCCCGTTGAGCATCATTAGTTAGTTGTACGGCATAAGCTATATTAATACTTTTATTAGTTTCAATAGTTGTATTAGCACTAAATTTGATGGTACTGCCATTTTGAGTAGTTTTAATATCTACCACCTTACCATCTAATTCTGCTCGTACGGAATTAGGTAGAAATCTAAACCCTAGTGGTAAGATGTCTGTGACTACTATGTTATTTAGCGCTACATCTTGAGAGGTATTTTTCGCTGAAATCCGATAAATCGCCGTATCTCCTGGTTCTGCTGTAGCGCGATCGCCTGTTTTTGTGATGCGTATTTGATTTGATTGGCACATTCTCAGATCAAACTTGAATCCTAATAGGTCGGTTGCAGCGTTATTTACGATTTGTATATTTGTAATGGTGGTACTATTATTGACGCTAATGGGTTTACCATCTAAAGAAGTAGCCCTATAAGAAACAATATTATTTGCATTACTTAATATCTCTAATTTGACCATTTGCTGCTGATAAATGGAATTAATAGGCGGATTAATTACAAGAATGTAGGTTTTACCGATATTAACTTGACTCTTTGTAGCATCAAGCAAAAAGTTATACACACCTTTATACTGTATGGGGTCATTACCGACGGGATAGGGATTAATGTTTTTGCTATTTGGTGGTATTCCTGCTGGTACACCATTGTTAGGGATATCAGGAATTTCGCTGGTTGTCAAAGAAACTAATTGTCCTGGGTCCGTACCTGTTGGTCCACTAGGTTCATGAAGACTGACGAAAAACCCGGTGTAGTCAGGTAAAAGCGCCCCTCCACAGCCAAGAATCTGGCCGATAGGGTCAATCAAGGAGTTATCCGCTGGAACCATGATAGAAGTCCCCTCAACAATTTTAGTTACTGGCTGATTATTTTTATCAGTATCTTGATAACCGTAGGTATAACTAGCTTGATTGTTAAAATTAAATCGTCTTCCCAGTTGGGTTTGTGCAACAGCTACAGGTACACTAGTCTGTAACATACTTCCCAGCAATACACAGGCGGTTAGAATTTTCGACCAACCACCTTGAAAATTCCAAATTTTGATTAGCCAATGAATATTCACGGGTACATCTCATCTTTAATAACTTAAAAATTACTCTTGTCGGTTGTCAGTTGTTCGTTGTCAGTTGTCAGTTGTTTGTTGTTCATGACTACTGACCACTGACCAATAACCACTGACCATTAACCACTGACCATTAACCACTGACCATTAACGAACTTGAGTTTCATAAACAGCGGTAAAAGTTTCTTTGCTCTGGATAGACGGAATTAATACCCGAATGTGAGTATAAGCCTTTGCTGGTGCAGGTTCGGTGACTATTTTACCATTGCGAGTTACTTTCACGGTAGGTTTTTCTACAAAAGTGCGTTGATTGTCAATACTGTATGTCACTTTGGCATCTTGATTAGAAACCTTTATTGAATTCAACACATACACCGTTTGTTTAGGAATGAGTGGATTAAGAGTCACATTTGCAATGGGTTTATTACCGTTATTAATTCCTGTCAAGGTGTATTGCAAAATGTCCCCTGGACTAACAGTATTACTCTGTAAAGATTCCCAGGTTTTAATTTGCTTACCTTGTTTGTCTTGACTAATTACCTGTTTTTTTGCTGACAGTTTTAACTCCAGTGGTTGATTTTGATTATTACTTTGAGCAAGCGCACTGGTAGACTGAGATATAAGTGCTATTCCGGTAACAGGGTTAATAAAAGGTACAGCAATGACCAGGGCGCAAGCACTTAAACTAACTATGGAAAAATGTTTCATTTTTATACTTCCTATTATTTAAAATCAGTTGTCACGATTTTTACCCCCCTTAGTCCCCCCCTTACAAAGGAGGGAAATAAGAAAAAATCCATTTTTACCCCCCTTAGTCCCCCCTTATAAAGGAGGGAAATAAGAAAAAATCCATTTTTACCCCCCTTAGTCCCCCCTTATAAAGGAGGGAAATAAGAAAAAATCCAGTTTTACCCCCCTTAGTCCCCCCTTATAAAGAGGGGAAATAAGAAAAAATCCATTTTTACCCCCCTTAGTCCCCCCTTATAAAGGAGGGAAATAAGATTTGTAGAAAACCCAACATGAGCGTTTGGTCGCGCTGTCGCTTAACTTAAACATTGCAAGAAATGAACAACGTCTTGCTCTTATGGTGCTTTTGGGAGGGTTCGAGAGGGTTCAAAAATACATCAATCATGACTTTTCAAACACCCTCTAAATAGTTTCCTAGTTTAATTTGCGTTGGAAGTTCAATGTTCCCGAATCTTGTGGTGCAATAGATCCAGTAGGACTATTTACATACTTGGTAACAAGAACTCCGTCACCAGCGGGAGTAGTAGTAACAGTAGTAGGATTAGGAGTAGTAGTACTATTATTAACAGTAATAGTAGCAGTAGTTGCTGATGCCATATTACTGGTATCAATGATACCGTCGCTATCATTATCTTTTGCCCAGTTGTTTTTACCATCACCAGGAACAGTGCTGAGAGTACCATCCTCAGTAATCACAACGTTCTGAGCCTGCAGAATCACGTTATTGGTTCCAGTACCCTGTGCAGTAGATATATTCTTGTAGCGGATTTCGTACTGAATAATGTTACCAGGAGATGGTGTTCTAGCTTCGTCTGCTACGGTTGGATCAGGGTCAATGACTAGGCCTGTAGCTGGATTAGTATAAGCTGGTGTGGTATTATAGTTGCCTTGATTTCCTATCACGGCTGGACCAGTTCCCAGGACAATCCGCGAGAACTTGAGCAATTGCAAGAAGCCAGTATATACCCTATCAATTGTAATGTTAGTTGCATTACCAATAGTAGCGGTAATAGGTACTGGATAGCCCCATTCTGTATCACCTGTATAGTCAGTCAAGGTATCTGTTGACAGCTTCGTACCAGTTGGCAGATCTACTTCCACACCATAGTTAACAGTACCATTAGCAGCAACGTTAGGAATGGAAATCTGGGTGCCAGTTATGAGGGTGAATGGAATAGCAGCAGTTTGACTGTATTGATAAACAGCAGAATTACCACCATTAGTAATAGTTACTTTTGTCCCTGTTGGTAAATCAAACTTATTTGCTGGTACGGTTGGTGCTAGTGTAACAACTGCGGTAGCACCAGTATCATTTTGAACTGTGTTACTGAAAGTGACTGGTGCTGGGTCAATTGTAGAACCAGGATTTGTCCCGGCTGGAATCAAGGAAGACTTGTTAGTGAAGTCAGTATTATTATCTGCACCTGGACCTGTAGCGTTAGCCGCTCCTTCTGGTCCATTGAGTACGTCAGTAGTAGGTGTAGTTACTACACTAATTATCAGTTGGTTGTCTTCACCACCAGGTCCTGTACCAGTATTATTGTTATTTGTGTCAATTCCTTGGGTGATTGGGTTAGCAACCCCATCGATGATACTTGCAAGCACAGCGGCTGCATTTGTAGGTAGAATACCATTCGTGGATGCTGCTCCAGGTGTCATGTTACCAGCAGAACCACTGTAGTTACTGGGATTTTGGTCACCTGATTCGTCATACACTGGTGGTGCACCAGCACCAGCACCAGGTGTTTCACCAACTAACTGAGCAATGCTGTTAATAGTCAATGTTGTTGGTGTTCCTGTTATTGCAAGCGGAATAGCGAAGCCAGTAACAGTAGTACCAGCAGTAATATTATCACCAGCAGTAAGAGTCTCTTTAACGAAACCGACTCTTGTTACGGTTCCCAAAACAGGAGCAGTTGTAGTCCATACAACATCCTGTGGCTTTACTCCAGTAACTGGGGCGGTAGAATAAACTGCTGTCCACCCAGTTGGGGCAGTAGGTGCTGCTGATAATACCGTACCAGCAGGAATTACGTCGGAAACTAAAATGTAATTCTTGTTGGCGACACTATCAACGGTTATACCTGCATAACCGGTAAGTGGTTGTGGTGTGATTCCTAGTCCAGTTACGTCACTACCTTCAACTCGTAAACTCAAATTGTAAGTAATTGTATCGTCCGTGATACTATTGGTTGTGTTGTTATTACTGTAAGTATTAGTTTTCAGCAAAGTAGCCAAGGACATATTGTTTGTTGATGCAGGAGTATTAATACCAACAACTGTACTTATCTGTGTGTTACTAGCTTCCCGTGTGCCGTTAATTGGTACACCAGGTATTTCATCGATAATAGTGGGAGCATCAGGGTTATCTACGGTGTAAACGTCACCACCATTGTTAACACGGAGTACGTTTTGAGCGTTGTTAGGTGTATCACCAATTTTTACGTTAATCGCATCATTAGCATTAGCACCAGCCTGGACTGTGACTGGGACTTGAACCAAGACTGTTCCACCCACAGGGATTGAAGATGTAATAACTTCAGTTCCAGGTATCTGTGTATAACTACCATTGATACTATAAGATAAGTTGCCAGCAACAACAGGTCCAGTAGTTGTGGCTAGGTTAGGTATGCGGAATCTAGTGGGGTCGTTACCCACGTTCTTAATTGCGAATGTGTAAGTAAGGGTATCACCAACCTTAATTACATCGGCTGGTGTGCTATCTACTACACCAACATTTGTTATTGTGATACCTGCTACTTCTGCCACCGTTACCACAACTGGGTTAGATGTAGTATTAAGAGTTGTGTTGGGGTTATTAGGATCGTTGTAAGTCGCTGTTGCTGTGTTACTAATAGTTTGTCCAGCTCTTGTTCCCTCAGCAAGGGCAGGAGCTACGAAGGGGAAGAATCCGTATGATGGACAGGGTAGAATATACAATTTCTGCAAGAAAATTTATTTTTTTTACATAAGTGCCAAAAATCTTTATAAAATATTTATATTTCATAAAGATGTAGCTGTATCTTAGCAAATATATAGCTTCAGTATATGGCTTTTCAGTCTCATAAAGTACACCCAAAATTAATTCTCTGTTCCCTGCTTATGAAAAATAAAAAACTTTGTATGTCATGACCATGGTAATAGGTGACAGTAATATCTATAATAAAGTAGGAAAACAGTCTAAAAATCACTTAAAAGGGACAAAAATCGTTTTTATGAGTGGGGAAATAATAGAGAAAGTTTAGGCATTTAAAAAATTAATGAATTAAACCCGATAAAAATAGTCGGGTATGTTTGACGAGAATTTTACTTTGTGTTAGTATCATTCCAAAGTTGACGGATATCCAGGGGAACGAAAATTATGACTCAGGCGATTACAAACCTCAACCAAGCGAATGTTTCTATTCTCAAGGCTTTGAAGTGTAAAGAATGTGGAGCAGAATACGAACTAAAAGCGACTCATGTATGTGAATTGTGTTTTGGACCGTTAGAAGTCAAATATGATTATCATCTTATTAAGAGCTTGGTCAGCCGAGAAACTATTGAAGCTGGTCCTAATTCTATTTGGCGCTACCGTCACTTTTTGCCGGTTGCTACTGATAACTTTATAGATGTAGGCACAGGAATGACTCCTTTGGTACGTTCCCACCGTCTAGCCCGTCGTCTGGGTCTAAATAAACTTTATATTAAAAATGATGCCGTCAATATGCCCACTTTGAGCTTTAAGGATCGAGTGGTATCAGTTGCCCTCAGTAGAGCCAGGGAATTAGGTTTTACGACTGTTTCCTGTGCTAGTACAGGTAACTTAGCCAATTCTACTGCAGCAATTGCGGCCCATGCTGGTTTAGATTGTTGTGTATTTATTCCTTCGGATTTAGAAGCTGGTAAGGTCATTGGTAGTTTGATTTATAGTCCTACGCTCATGGCAGTCAAAGGCAACTATGATCAAGTTAATCGTCTTTGTTCAGAAGTGGCCAATACCCATGGTTGGGGTTTTGTGAATATTAACTTGCGTCCTTATTATTCCGAAGGTTCTAAAACTTTAGGTTTTGAAGTTGCAGAACAATTAGGTTGGGAATTACCAGATCATATAGTTGCACCCTTGGCTTCTGGTTCTCTATTCACTAAAATTTATAAAGGGTTCCGAGAATTTGTAGAAGTTGGTTTAGTGGAAGATAAAGATGTCCGGTTCAGTGGCGCTCAAGCGGAAGGTTGTTCTCCTATTGCGACTGCATTTAAGGAAGGTAGAGACTTCATTCAACCAGTTAAACCAAATACAATTGCTAAATCAATTGCTATTGGCAACCCGGCAGATGGGGTATATGCTGTAGAAATAGCCCAAAAAACCAATGGTAATATTGAATCAGTTAATGATGCGGAAATTATCGAAGGTATCAAACTTTTAGCAGAAACCGAGGGCATTTTTACGGAAACCGCAGGGGGTACAACCGTTGCTGTTCTGAAAAAACTAGTCGAAGCTGGCAAAATTGATCCAGATGAAACTACAGTAGTTTATATTACTGGTAATGGTTTGAAAACCCAGGAAGCAATTCAAGGTTATATTGGCGAACCTCTAACAATTGATGCCAAGTTAGACAGTTTTGAGCGGGCTTTAGAGAGA
This sequence comes from Aphanizomenon flos-aquae FACHB-1287, assembly GCF_014698755.1. Classification (GTDB taxonomy): domain Bacteria; phylum Cyanobacteriota; class Cyanobacteriia; order Cyanobacteriales; family Nostocaceae; genus Dolichospermum; species Dolichospermum flosaquae. The sequence continues at coordinate 22,806 of NZ_JACJTO010000050.1, forward strand.
TCCCGTACGCTTGATCGCTTAGAATGGCAACAAGTTCTAGTTTAATCATTTTCCCAGATTATCAGGGTTTGGCAGTGCTAAACCCCTAGCAAGCAGGTCACACACTCACTATTAACGTTTAAACAATGTCCGTAAAAGTTCTAGTCCCCACCGTTCTCCAAAAATTTACAAACGACCAAGCTGTTTTGGAATGTAGTGGTAGTAATATTTCTGAATTGTTTGATTACTTGGAAGTAAGCTATCCTAATATTAAGGGGCGCTTGCGGAAACCAGAAGGAGAACCTTTACGGTTCTTGAATTTCTATGTTAACAGCGAAGATATTCGCTTTTTAGAACATACAAAAACACCGCTTAAGGATGGTGATGAGGTGAGTATTGTTCCCGCTGTTGCAGGTGGCTGAAGTATATACAAAGGCTTATCCATATCCTGTTATCTCGTTCCCAGTATTCGACTGGGAATGGAGTCCAGAAGCGCTTTCTCAAAAGTAAATCAATAAAATTGCAAAATTCATGGCTATGGTATGTCAAAATAAAAATAACTGACTACCTGAAAATTAGCAATGGCAGAAGAAACCACACAAACTCCAGTAGAAAGCGAAAAAACCGCCGCTAAAGCTGCCAAAAAGGAAAAAACCCCAGCTTTGGAGGATAAGCCTTTTGAAGAGTTTATGCAGCAGCATTATCTCCCAGCGTTGGAAGCAGCAATTAATAAGGAAGGTGTACCAGATATCAAGCTGACTTTTGCCAAACAGAAGTATTCTATCATTGGTTTTACTTCGGCGGAAGAATGTTGGCAAGTTATCGGTTCTTGGCAAGGGGGACAACGCCAGTTTAATGTATATTTCCCGGAAGAAAATATTCAAGGGAAAAAGGGTTTTTCCTGTAATGAAGGTAAAAAAACCAGTACCTTGGAATCTTTTTTGATTGACGAGCGGAAAATTACCCTAGATTTGTTAGTATCTCGGTTGGTCTATCGTTTGAATGGTCAAAAATGGCTAGGTAGAAATTAGTTACTAAAATCATAAGCCACGACTCCAGGAATGGGGTCTTTTACTTATTATGCTTTTTTGAAGAAAAGTCCGTCACGAGCATTGAACTTGTGACTTTACCTTTAACAAGGGTGTGCTAATGGCAAAATTTAGGTTTTTCTAAGGGTTACAGCTATCTAACCATAAAATAGAGACGTTTGATTAAACATCTCTATTTGGTGAATAAGATTAAATAACAGGAGCGGCTGTAAGTATAAACCACAGCAATAAAGCTAATACCAAAACACTGATTTTAACGATTAGATACGTATAAGCATGAGGGATAAGAAAATCTTGGGTTGTCATATTCCACCTCTACTTACTAGCAATTAACTAGTTATTTAACAGTGGGAGTCTTTTTTCTTACTCCATTTTCCTATGTTTCTATTATCGCTTAAAAATGAGTTAAATAGATGCTTGGCAAATTTTTCTTAACATTTCTTAGCTTTATTTAGTATCTGGTCAGATTTATCAAAAAGAAGCTAATAAACCCCTATAAATCCCAATTTTTCAATTTAGCTAAGGCATCTTCAGCAGCAGCTTTTTCTGCATCTTTTTTATTACGTCCTTGACCTGTTCCCCGTAATATTTCTGTCCCGTTCACTACTTCAAATACATCAGACTTAAACACTGGTGTATGAGACTGTCCACCTATTTGTTTTGTGTTATATTTGGGAGGATTTATGTTACCGCTCCTTTGTACCCATTCCTGAAAGCGGTTTTTTGAATCTACATTTGAACGAGTTTCTACAATGTCTCCTGATACAGAATTAAATAATGGTTCAACAATAACACGAAGGGGTTCAACGTTACAATTATTATCTAAATAATAAGCACCAATTACTGCTTCAAAGGTGCTACTTAGTAAGTTAGGATTTTGAAAACCTCCATCTCTAATTGTCCCTTTTCCTAATCTCATTCTGAAGTCTAAACCTACTTCAAGAGCAAATTTTGCTAGTTGTTTTTCTTCTACCAATCCAGAACGCAGACGAGTTAATTCATCTTCTCCTTTTTGGGGGTGACGACTATAAAGATATTGTCCACTTATGAAGTTAAGAATAGCATCACCAAGAAATTCTAAGCGCTCGTTATGTTCTCCTTCTCTGGGATTTTCGTTGACATAAGAACGGTGGGTCAGCGCTTGACGGAGCAGTTTTTCGTTATTGAATATGAGTAGTTTGTGCATTGTAACTAATTTGAGAATTAATGACAGTAGCTTGAGGTTGAGTTTTGTCTCCTAACTGAGCTACAGCTACATCTTTCTGGCTATTTTTAAGAACAAGGTTATCAGAAAAGGGAGGCAACTAGTTACTTTTGACTTCAATTATTTTTCTACTCACAAAAAGCAAAGACAAAGTAATAGATAAAAAAACCGCAAAGGGAGTAATATAACTCCAGTGTCCATACATTTTATCTAAAATATGCCAAGGAAGTAGAAGCAAACATAGATAGGTTAAACTGTGTATTTTTTTCCAATTTTTTTTAAGTTTTCTAATACTTTCTTTATTAGAAGTTATGGTTAAAATAGTGAAAATGATAGTTGATAATAACCCTGTAAAGTATTGGATGCAAGTATTGAAATCTAAGAAATTTAAAGATCTTGACCGAATCAATAATGCAGTGTGAGTCCAAGCAAAACAAAAAGCAGCAACACCCATATAACGTCGGTTTTTTAACAAGCTTTTCCAAATATATTGTTGCTTATAAAAATTTGGAAAAAGTGCTTTCATTGTAGTAGGAATAATAGTCAGTGCATAACATATTAAAGACAAAACACCAATAATATTTGCATAATCAATATCTGGTATGAAGAAAAACAGTATAATACTTAAAATGTAATTAATAAATACTAATGCGACAAAACCAAAGCTGGGACTCAAGTTTTTGTGAGATAAATGTTGCATTTCCAGACTCCTAAAGTAAATGGATTAGTCCTTAAACTTCATTCGGCCTATACGTAGAATACACCACTGAACTTGAAAATGTCAATACTCCTAATCATAAAATTTGTAACTTCAGATTCCCCCATGGGAAAATAAAACCATAACGTTTTATTAAGTTAAGTCAAGCAACCTTAAGACCTGAATAGATAGGCTCGTCAAGGGTAAACTGAGGATGGTAAACTAGATGGTGAAATATAAAAGTGACTTAGGATGAAGTGTTAAATGGGTGTTTCCTCAACGGCTCCTCTCCTCCTTCGGGCTGCTCGTGGTGAACAGGTAGATCGTCCCCCTGTATGGATGATGCGACAAGCGGGACGCTATATGCAAGCTTATCGGGATTTGCGGGAAAAATATCCTTCATTCCGCGATCGCTCGGAAATTCCCGAAGTAGCGATCGAAGTTTCCCTCCAACCCTGGAGAGCTTTCCAACCCGACGGAGTCATTTTATTTTCCGATATTGTCACTCCCCTACCAGGAATGGGAATTGACATGGATATTGCGGAAGGGAAGGGACCGATTATTTATTCGCCCATACGCACTCAAAAACAAATTGAACAACTGCGTCCTTTAGATCCAGAAGCAGCACTTCCGTTCATTAAAACGATTTTGCAAGCATTACGGCAGGAAGTGGGCAATCAATCAACGGTGTTAGGCTTTGTAGGTGCACCTTGGACTTTAGCGGCTTATGCAGTGGAAGGTAAGGGTTCTAAAACCTATTCCATTATCAAAAACATGGCCTTCTCAGATCCAACTGTTCTACATCAGCTATTAACTAAATTAGCTGAATCTATTGCTGATTATGTCCGCTATCAAATTGATTGTGGCGCTCAAGTGGTGCAAATGTTCGATTCTTGGGCGGGACAATTAAGCCCTCAAGATTATGATACCTTTGCTTTACCTTATCAAAAAATGGTATTCGAGAAAGTCAAAGCAACTCATCCTGATACACCATTAATTTTGTTAGTGACAGGTAGTGCGGGACTTTTAGAAAGAATGGCTACCTCTGGTGCTGATATTATTACTGTAGATTGGACAGTAGATATGGCAGATGCACGAGCTAGATTAGGTAAGCACGTGAAAGTACAGGGTAATCTTGATCCTGGTGTGTTATTTGGTTCTAAGCAATTTATCCGCGATCGCGTTTTAGATACTGTTCGCAAAGCTGGTAACTGGGGACACATCCTCAATCTCGGTCATGGTGTATTACCAGAAACTCCAGAGGAAAACGTCGCTTTCTTCTTTGAAACAGCGAAAAACCTCAACGCTTTGGTGTAGTTTTTTGGGTGGGCTTTTTGCCCACCTGATTTTTATTAAATGGAAATGAGAAAATAACGAACCACTCCAGGCACAGAGGACACAGAGAGAAATTTCTGTTATTTTTGAATAGGTTAACAGTAACATCCTGTACATCCTTAAATCCTGGACTTTGAGTGAAGTACACCTTGTGCGGGCAAGAGGCCCGCACCACAAGAGTTTTATTATTAATATCTGTACTTCATAATATCGGGAACTGCTGTATTTTTATTTTTCAATATAACCACTTGTTTCACAGATTGATAACGATGTTTAGCAATAGGATTTGCTAATTTTTCCAGAATTTTCCCTAATTCATCACTTACCAGATTCCCATTTAAATAATCTCTCCATACCCATTCCCCTTCCATTGGACTATATAAATCAAACGGACTCATTCCTGTTAATAAATGCAAATAAGTTACCCCTAAACTCAGAAGTGTTGAATGTTAAGAAAAGCCTGATAAAAATAGCCAAAAATATGTTAAATTTTGGGCGAAGGATTAAAATATTTTGATTAACCATGATCATAAACTCATTTCCCAAGATTGTCAAAAATATCCTGGAAGGACTACCCAAAAATGATTATCCTGTTTTAAACAGCCGTCTTTTTGTTGAGTGTTGGTTGGCTTATGCTCTGGATAATAGCTTAAGGAGTATGCGAGATTTATTTAAACGATTAAATAATACAGGTTTTGATGTAGATATTTCCACATTTTCCAAAGCCAACACTCATCGAAGTCAAAAAGTATTCCAGAAAATTTATCAACAATTAAATAAATTAGTGCAGAATAAAGTCCACAAAAAGTTACATGATAAATATCAGAAATGTTGAATGTCGTTACAAAACTTTACATATTTAAGTATAGTAGTATTATCAAGGGTAAAAATGTCAACATTTCATAATATCTTCCATCCAATGAACATAACTGATTTGTTGACACATACAAGCTTGAAGATAGCGGAATTTATCTAACATCTT
>NZ_JACJTO010000051.1 GCF_014698755.1 Aphanizomenon flos-aquae FACHB-1287
GTTATTTTGCTATTTCAGTTGGTGGTGCGCCACTAGAAATATTGAAAGAGTATATCAAGAATCAAGAAAAGCCGTCCTAGAAGGACGGGGCTTGTGTCCCGTCTTTTCGGTCAATACCGGAAAATTAGAGGTAGGAAAGGTTTCCTTTAATTCCGAACAATTATTTCAGCCTAACAATCATAAAACAATATCTTTTTATGAAAATGAAGACGAATTTTCTGATAATTTAGGTGAATTCCTGGAAAATCCACCTGCTATTAGAACTTTATTTCCTATGTTTAAAATCAGAAATTATAAAGTCACCCTAGCAAATGCTAACCCTCAAATATATAGCCAAAATGCGGATACCGTTGAATCTATATTTATTTGAAGTTTATTTAGTAAAGCAGTTGCATCGCATTTCTAGTGTAGAGTTAGGAGCGATACATTCGGTGCGCTTCATTGTTCCTGATCATTCAAGACTAACAACTACAGCTTGACCTTTTACTAAAGTAGATAAAATATCTACAATCTTGGGAACTAAAGGTTTCAAATCAATTAGTCTATTAGAAGATGCTTGTAAAACAACTACAGCAATATTAAACTGAGACAAATTTTGCTGAAAAGATAAATTTCTATCAACCGTAATAAAAACATCAAATTCTTGTTCTACTAAAGCCAGTAGTTTACCATTTTTAGTTCCTGCCCATCCCATTTGGGGAACTGTTTTGATTTTATAACCTACAAATTCCTTAGTTAACCTGCGGTCAATACACTCATCTAGAAGCAGTTTCATCCTAAGCTACCTTGTTAATCATTTGTTTTCCTGCTTCTTCTAAGAATGTAATGACTTGTTCTCTAGTGACAGTGGGAAAACCATCTAAAAAATCATCTATTGAATCTCCTGCTGTTAAATAATCTAAGAGTGTTTGTATAGGAACTCTTGTTCCTGTAAAAACAGGAGTACCACTCATAATTTCAGAGGAGACACTTATAACTGAAGGATGATTAGACATTGTAATTGTATTTGATATTTTCAAGTTATATTCCTAGTTTAGCTATAAAAAAGAAGTCGGGGATCTTATTTATCGTTCCCAAATTAAATTCATGGCCTTTTTTATGATCTCTTCTTGTTGGACTAATTTGTTTAATTCTTCTGCTTCATATTGTCCCTCAAAAGCTTCAATTGCTGCTTTTTCTAATGCTAAATCATAAGCGTCTTCTAGAGTTGCTGCTAATTCTGTTTCACTCATATAAGTTCCTTTTGCTTTTTCACGAGAATTACTGCGTTGAATTTGCTTGACACAATTGCGAATAGAAAGATTCCAAGACCTAGTGGTACGATTTTCAGCAGTTTGTTTAATTAAGTGTAGAAGTAAAATGATGCCATAGCTAAATATTTTATTCAGTTTGTCAGATTTGCTCATTTCTTCTAATTCTTCAACAATTAACAAGGCTTCTGTGATATTACCTTGGTGTAGAAGTTCTTTGAGGGTAAGTAGTTCTTCCATGGGCTTGATTTTCCTAATTTTTTATCGCTAAGGTTAATCCGTCTGCTATGGGAACTAAACTTATGGTAATTCGGGAATCTTCGTGTAATTTGCGGTTAAAAGCCCGAATTTTATTAGTTTGATTATCCTCTATTTCTCTATCTGCAACTTTACCTGACCACAGCACGTTATCTATGGCAATTAGTCCACCGGTGCGAATTAATTTAAGACACTGCTCATAATAATTCTCATAGTTACCTTTGTCAGCATCAATAAACGCAAAATCAAATGTCCCCCCTTCTCCTGCTGTCAATAAATGATCTAATGTTTCTAAAGCTGGGGCAATATGTAAATCAATTTTAGCAGACACTCCCGCTACTTGCCAATAATGACGGGCTATGCTTGTATACTCTTCACTAACATCACAAGCGACGATTTTTCCATCTGTGGGTAAGGCCAAAGCCACGACCAAGGAACTATAGCCAGTAAATACACCTATATCAAGAGTCTTTTTCGCTCCTAAAAGTTTAATTAACAAAGCCATGAATTGTCCCTGTTCAGGTGATATTTGCATTCGGGACATTGGCATTTGAGCGGTTTTTTGACGCAATTGGGTTAAAATGTCCGCTTCTCGTAGGGAAACTGAAAGTAAATAATCATACAAGTTTTGTTCTAAGCCTAGTGTTTGTTTTGACATTACTTTATATTTATTAAATATTTTATGATAGTTCTTCCTTATCAACCCTATCATAACAAATTTAAAATCAAATGTCAACCCCTAAATTCTCTTTTAAAGCGGAATTTTTTCAAATTACAATTTTTAGTCTTGACGCAAAGGAGGAAAGGAATATAAATGTAAGGGTGTGCTAAAATATGTGAAAAATGCTGTAGTTTTAGGATTATGACGGGATTTGAACCTTTTTTAGCGTCTGCGGTTAGCGGTGTCGCTGTTCCTATTTTCCAGTCTCTTTGGGGAAGTGGTGGTAAAGTTCTGGGAATGTTTGGTAAAAGTCTGGATAGAAATACTAAACAACTCATTTTTAATGCTTCTAAGCAATATGAACAGAACTATGAAGAAAAACACGGTATTCTCAAAGTTTTGGGAATGCGTGAACCTGTAAAATTGGAATCTGTGTATACAGCAGTGCAGTTTTTAAATGATGATGCTATTGGTGATTTTCTATCTATTCAAGATTTAGAAAAAGTATATCGTCAAGGAAATGCTCGCAAGTTTAATTCTCAAGATTCTCAAAAACAACTTGGAATTGAAGTTGCAAATAAAAAACAATATTTGATGGTTTTGGGTGGACCAGGTGCAGGAAAATCTACTTTTTTACGGAAAATGGGACTGGAAGCACTCAAAGTTAAAAAAGGAGGATTTAAACATAGTTGTATTCCGGTTTTCATTGAATTAAAAGGGTTTACGTCAAGTGGAATTAATATTGAAAAATTTATTATTGAAGAATTTCGGATTTGTAACTTTCCAGATCCAGAAAAGTTTACAGCTAAAGCTTTAGAAAAAGGTAAATTATTAATTTTGTTAGATGGTTTAGATGAAGTTCCCAGTCAAAACTTAAATGAGACTATTAATCAAATTCAGAACTTTGTTGATAAGTATGATCAAAATCGGTTTATAGCTTCCTGTCGCACTGCGGCTTATAGGGGTAATTTCCGGCGGTTTAGTGATGTGGCTATGGCTGATTTTGATGATGAGCAAATTCAGCAATTTATTAATAATTGGTTTCAGAAAGAAGAGGATAAACAAGCAAAAACAGGGGATAAATGTTGGGAATTATTGCAAAAACCAGAAAATCAAGCTGCAAAAGAATTAGCACATACACCTTTATTACTGACTTTTCTTTGTTTGGTATATGACCGTTCTCAGAATTTCCCTAATAATCGCAGTGTGTTATATAAAAACGCCTTACGAATATTATTAGAAGAATGGGCGGCTGAAAAGCGAATTTTGCGAGATGAAATTTATCAAGGACTGCATACAGAATTAGAGGAGGTATTACTTTCAAAAATTGCTTATACTGGGTTTGCATCTAATCGGCTGTTTTTCTCACAATCGGAAATTGTTGACCAAATAAAAACCTTTCTAGCGGGTAATTTGAATGCACCACAACATTTAAATGGTGAAGCAGTTTTAAATGCAATTGCAATTCAACAAGGAATTTTAGTCGAACGTGCTAGAGATGTTTTTTCATTTTCTCATTTGACCCTACAGGAATATTTAACAGCACAGCATATTTATGATAATCGTCTAGTTGAAAAATTAGTGACTGAACATCTGACAGATAAACGCTGGAAAGAGGTATTTTTATTAGTTGCGGGGGTTATGCGGGGTGGTGCAGATGATTTATTGTTATTAATGGAAAAGGAACTACAAAAATATATTAATACCCCAAAATTACAGGCTTTATTAAATTGGGCGGAAGAAGTCACAGTAGGATCTCCAGGTGATTATAAACCAGTTGGGAAACGTGCAGTTGCGATCGCCAATGCTAACGCCATTGCCAATACCTATACTAACGCCATAGCTATTGCTGATTCCTACGTTAATACTAAAATCGACTACATCGTCAATGCCATGAATAATGCCCATTCTTTTATTTGTACCTATCAATATGCACGACCAAATGCCTACATCAAGGGCATTAATTACTTCGGTGAAATTGAAAAATTACAAATCTTTAATCAAAAGCTCAACTTTACTTTGTTACTTGCTCAATTACAAACACTCAAAGCTAAAATACCTGATGATAAACAACCAGAAGAAGTACATCTAGCTTTTGCGAAAAAGTTTATAGAAACATTACTCAATGGTTTTAATCTCACCCCAGAAATGGTTAATTTATCTGAAGAAGAATTCAATGATTTAGATAAATACCTCTACGCGAATTACTTAATTATTCAATGTAAAGAAGCAGCATTAAGTGTATCAAAACAAATCTGGGAAACAATAGAAACGCGGATGTTATTAGTAAAGAATAATTAAAATCGAGAGCATTGTTTGTCACTCTCCGCGCCTCTGCGTGAAAAAAATCATTGCATTAATCAACAACACCACAGGGAATATATGTAGAGATGTTACGGTGATCAAAATTTCTGAAAAAAGTGTTAATTTGCCTTTTAGAATTAAAGATCATTCTGTAAACTCGCTTGCATCAGAGGGATATTAATGAGTCGTCCAATTATTCTTGGTATTGTCGGTGATAGTGCTGCTGGAAAAACAACCCTGACTAGAGGTATCGCGCAGGTACTCGGTCCAGAAAATGTTACCATGATCTGTACAGATGATTATCACCGTTATGATCGCACACAACGGGCAGAACTTGGTATTACTGCTCTCCATCCTGATTGTAACTATTTAGACATTATGCAGCAACATTTATCGCTGCTACGAACAGGACAACCAATTCTTAAACCAGTTTATAGTCATAAAACCGGAACTTTTGAACCACCGCAATATATCAAACCCAGTAAATTTGTCATTATCGAAGGATTACTAGGTTATTCTACTCGGATCGCTCGTGATGCTTATGATGTTAAAGTTTACCTTGCACCTCCTGAACCACTCCGTGCTAATTGGAAGGTAAAACGGGATACTCAAAAGCGGGGATATACTCCAGAACAGGTATTAGCGGAATTAGATAAACGTGAACCAGACTCGGAAGCGTATATTCGTCCTCAGCGTCAATGGTCAGATATTGTTGTTAGTTTCTATCCGCCTAATAATAAAATAGATGAAACTAATGATCATTTAAATGTGCGATTGACGCTCCGTCCTTCCATTCCTCACCCTGATTTTACGGAGATTATCCACGCGGGTCATAGTGATTCCCAGTCAGCTATCCGCTTGGGACTTGATCGAGACATGGGAAAACCCGTAGACGTTTTAGAGGTTGACGGTCATGCAAACTTGGAACAGGTGAGTAAAATTGAACACATAATGTGTGAAGATATGCCCCATTTAAAGAATGTTTGCGATCGAGAAATTAATCCAGAATTGGGTAAAATTGCGGGTACAACCGGTGAAACTTTGCAAAGTTATCCTCTCGCTCTGACTCAATTAATTATCACTTACCATATGCTCAAAGCTACGCAGACTTACTAATAAATCATTCACGGTTCTGGTTCAGTATTACTTAGGTAATCGCTACAAAAAGTGAAGATTTTGGCAATCAGGAATAATTGTTACCAAAAATAAAGTATAAATAATCATGGCATCTACTCAATTATTCCCAATTCAAAATCTCTAATTGGTATGACTTATTGTCTCAGAATAGCCGATTTACCTGAAAATGAACGCCCCCGTGAAAGATTAATGACTCACGGACCGAAAATTTTAGCTACAGCGGAATTAATCGCTATTTTGCTGGGTACTGGTCAAGGACCTGGTAAATTATCAGCAGTTGGTTTAGGGCAATATATATTACAACAATTAGGCAAGGGTCAGTGTGATCCCTTAGCCACTTTAAGAAATGTCTCTCCGGCTGAATTAATGGAAATTCCCGGTGTCGGACCGGCAAAAGCGACAACTATCCTAGCTGCAATTGAATTAGGTAAACGTGCTTTTTTATCCCGTCCCTCCGACGGGACAGTAATTGATAGTCCCATGGCTGCGGCTGCGGTGCTTAGTCAAGACTTGATGTGGCAAAATCAAGAAAGATTTGCAGTGTTACTATTGGACGTGAAAAATAAGTTATTAGGTACAAGGGTAATTACAATTGGGACTGCGACGGAAACTTTAGCCTCTCCCCGTGATATTTTTCGAGAAGTGATTCGTCAAGGTGCGACACGGGTAATAATTGCTCATAATCACCCTTCTGGGAGTTTAGAACCCAGTGAAGCAGATATAGAATTGACTCGTCAATTATTAGCCGGTGCAGAAATTTTAGCTATTTCCATTTTAGATCATTTAATCTTAGGTAATGGCACTCATCAAAGTTTAAGAGAAATTACCACTTTATGGGATAATAGTCCTCAAGATGATTGATTTTTCTATTTTTTTGGGTCTACCTCTTCTAGCTGTTTTTCTGTTCGTTCGTATGGGTTTTTAGGTGGCTTAACGTTAGGAAATAAATTCAGTGCGAAGTTATTAAAAGCTGTACGGGTGTGAGTGCTGGATTTCCCTAACTGACCTGGTAATACTTTATCTCCCAAGGTGATAAAGAGAATAAAGCCAATGATAAAAAAGGGTGTATATCGTTTCATCTTCGATTTTTTAGCAATTAAAGATACAAAAAGTCTACCTCCTGATCCTTTCTTCCCTCCATTGCGGTGGGGAAGTGAGGGGGTGGAATATACCTCGGATAATAGGAGACGACTGTATATTTATAGAATACCCAAATTATCAGAAAAACAATAACTAACAAATAATATTTTGTTTTTAATCTCATATTTTTGGATATTCGGTACTTATTATACTAAATCATGAGCTATTTTAATGACAATGTATGAAAAATAGCTAAAAATCCGGCAAGTGTTGAGATACAAGGACTATTAATTAGTAAATATAAATACAATGCAAATTATCTTTAGATAAACTTAAAATTATGACTGGTAACAATTCTAAATGCAATTAAAAATTATAGAACAACATGGTTAGCAAATGGCTCAGAATGGTTTGAAACTAAAGATAAACCAATAGAATGGCTGTTGGAAAATCAATTAAAAAATATTCCTAATGAAGCAGGTTTTGAAACCTACTCTTGGGAATACTAAGAATAAAATTACTCTGTCAGCTAATCGAGCTAAACATTTAGTGGATAATCTTATTGAAAATCCTAAATCTATTTGGGGAAAATCGGCTGAAGATATTGCACAACAATTTAAAGATGCAGGTTATGAGGTTATACTTGAAAAAAGTACAAAAGGCTCTAAATTATCGACCCAAATACGAATTCAAGAACATCCAAAAATTGCTAATATCCAGGTATATCCAGGTACATCCAGGAGGATGAAGACATGGAGGATCTTACTATAAGATTTCTACATCAACTCAAGGAACAATCAAAATTGTAGATCCCATAACATATAAACCGACTCCAGGAGAAAAAGCTACAATTATCAATATAACTAATTAGGTAAAAAATAGTGGATAAAATAATTACAAAGGTTGACAGAGTATCTACAATCGAAGAAGCAATTAAATTACAAGAATTAGATGTAGACATTATAGGTATTTCACTGTCTAAAAATATAAATTTTATTGACAATAGGGACATTGGAGAAGACGCTGCGCTTGAAATTATAAAAGCTTTAAACAAAGCTAAATCTGTTGTAGAAATAAGTGTCAATAATAACTTAAATCAAATCTTAGATATGATTAAAAAACTTGAAGTTGATTATTTTCAACCATTAGGAAAAGAAATTCTACCTATAGATTTCAGAAAAGAATTATATAAAAAAGGAGTTGGAATAATATATTCTGATATCCAAGTTTCTTATGATGACGATCCATCTTGGATTTTAAGTTCTTTCCTTAGTGAAGAGAAACTTAATAGTTGCTACTACCAAATTGATATTTTAGGGGATATGGAAAATTCATGGCAATTTCTGAAAAGGGACTGTCCGCAATATCCAGAAGAATTACAAATAGATGATATAAATAATTTAGCACAACAATACCCTTTATTAATTACGCTAGACTTTTCTACTGATAATTTATTGCAAATTATTAAGTCTATGCCAAATATTAAAGGCGTTAGTATGATTTTGGGAGATAATCCTTGTAGGAATGATATTCATAATTTTCAATACTCAGAAGTCTTAAACATTTTGGAAAAATCTTCTCTAATGAAATTGGAAAATGAAAATTACTAAAACTTTGTTAAAAATATTGGTAAACACCTGTAAACAGGATTAATTTTTTGGTTGAAAGGTACAATGAGTGAAGCAGGAATTATCATACCAGAAAATTTTGATCTCAAAGGGGTATTCAGTTTAGTAACACAAATGTTAGGTTTAACTAAGGAAAAAAGGTACACTATCAATTTGGTAAAAATCGTCAATATGAAGGAAAATGGTAATATGAATGTTACTCTAAATGAAATCAGAATAATTTTTAATAATCTGATTAATGAAATAATTTCACGAGAGGATGCTGCTAAATGGGCACAAATACGTCAACAAGCAGAAGATGCGGGTCAATTAGAATATGAACCTCCACAGGAGGAAGACAGAATATGGAAGGGAATTCAGTATCTACTAGGAGTAGACTTAAAAGAAGATCCCATAACCTACTTACATACAGTTGAAGATTTTATATCTTATTATAATCAGATCCAATTATAAGTAGGAGAAACGCATCTATTTTTCGATAAATGTAACTTTTATCAAATATACATATTTGAAATAAATGATTTTTGGTAATCCTAAAGAATTAGCAATCGAGTGTTTTGTTGATGAAATTAGTAACAACATTTGTTATGGTAGGCTGGCAATCTTAGCTAAAGAATTGTATATTGGTGATATTTCAATGTTATTTATAACGAATCTTTAAAATATTGTGGTCAACGCTATTACCACTTATTTAATGAAATGAATAGTCAAAAAATTTAGGATTTTTTGTATTTAGCTTTATACAATGATCCTGATTCTTATGATAATAATGCTAATTGGAAAACAATGATAGACAATAAAAGGAAGCCAAGGCAAGCATCAACCAGGACACAATAATTTTATGCCAGGTCGTAGTCCCTTTACTCACCTAAACCCACAGCAATTAGTTAATAAATTTGCTGGTAAAGGGCAACCAGCTAATAATTATGAATAGTATTGATCTAAGAACTCAAGTCTTACTTTCACTTCAATATGCTTTATTAGGGGAAATTACGCCTAATATTAGAGGAATCACCTGTCGTTGGGACACTTCTAAAATTACAATTGTTTGTTATTTACAGGATGATATTAGCGAGGATATTGAAGAATCAATGGAGTGTGTAGCTACTGAGGTCATGGCCGACTTCCCTGAGCATCAAGTTGAGATTGAGTGTAAAAAATTGGATGAACCTGAACCATTGAACCCTTATACATTATCTGCATGGGTTTATCGAAGAAAAGAATAATTTGACCATTTCTAGTATTGAATTTAAAGGAATCATCCGGGTTTAACCTGTTTACCAGGAACAACTTATATTAAATCTGATCAATGGGGTGAAGATTGGTTTGAGTAATTTTGGTAAAACTAAGAAGTTTTAAATCTCTGGGAAATACTATAGAAAATGCTTTTGACAGTGCGGAATAAACGAGTAAAAGAGAAAGGTTGATGCCAAGTCTGATAAAATTCTGGATAAAGCATATTTTGGGCGATTTTCCCAATGAGTTGATAATGTTCATTAGTTAGCTGATAACCACTTATGGCTTTAATTACCATAGGTTGATCACCAACGCCTATTTTCCCTAAGCTATCAGCCGCCAACCTACGGATACCCCCATCCTGTGATGTGTTGATTAATTCTACCAAAGCAGCGATCGCTTCTGCATTACCAGGGTCTATTTCGTATAAGTTATAAGCTGCCAACCCAAGGGTCTTATTATCCTGTGATGTGTTAATTAATTTTACTAAAGCAGCGATCGCATCTGCATTACCAGGATCTATTTCGTCTAAGTTATAAGCCGCCCATATATGGGTCTCCTCATCTTGTGATGTGTTAATTAATTTTACCAAAGCAGCGATCGCCACTGGATTACCAATGCCTATTTTCCCTAAACTTTCAGTCACATAATTACGGATAAAAATATCCTGTGATGTATTGATTAATTTTACCAAAGCAGCGATCGCTTCTGCATTACCAGGGTCTATTTTCCCTAAGCTAACAGCCACCATCCAACGGGTAGATTCATCCTCTGATGTGTTGATTAATTCTACCAAAGCTGCGATCGCTTCTGCATTACCAACTCCTATTTTCCCTAAGCTTTCAGCGACAATTCCACGGATGAAAGCATCTGGTAATGTGTTAGTTAATTCTACCAAAGCAGCGATCGCAACTGGATTACCAGGGTCTATTATTAAAGCAGCGATCGCTTTTTGCCGGTCTGTTTCTTGTAGGGCTACATCTGCTTGATCATGAATATTACTAACACTATTATCGAATTTCCAATTAATAATCTGCTTGACTATTTTATCTGCTTGAGAACAATGTTTAAATTCGGCTATGCCCCCAGCAGCTAAAAAATAGGCTCGATATCCATAAAAACCTTTACCCTGATATTTTCCACAGCCATCTTTAAACTCAATTAATGCCTCAATAAACTGTTCTTTTTGAGTTCTTAGATTTTCTTCTGGTCGTCCTAACCACAGCAATATTGTCTGTTTCCACTGAGGTTCAAAAATGCGGTATTTTTGTGCTTCTATGGGTTTATTTTTATGGGTTTTCGGTAAGAAGAAATCCCAATCATTAATTGCTATTGCTGCAAAATATTCTTGAAATGAGGTATGGAAAAAAGCATAAACAGGTTTTCCCTCTATATCCATTCCAATCTTATTAAGCCAACCTAATTTTAGGGCTAATGTTAGTTTATCATCACCTAAAAACTTTTTAACGAACCCATCCGGCAAGCGGAAACGAGAGGTTTCCTGATCTATTGCTCCCTTTGCTAATTTACCTAGATCAGTAATTAGTTCTTGACGTTGTGTTTCGCTTATTTGCGCGAATTCATCTTGTTTCCATCCGTTAAAATTATCAACTAATTGCTGATAAAATTCTGCTTGTGTATCTGGTAATTTTGCCTCTCTTCCTTGCCAATTTAAACAAAGTAGTGTTAACCGCAGAGGATTTTTAACTAAATCTTGAATCCGTTCTCTACCAGCTTCTTTTAAAGTATTACATAAGTTTCCACCCGCTTCTGCTTTTTTTTGAACATTAAACCAGTTATTAATAAACTGTTCTACCTGTTCAGGATAAGAAAAATCTAAATTTCTATAGGTATCAAAATTAGAAAGTTGATTGTTACCACCATCCCATAAATTTAACCGACAAGTTAAAACAATTCGCGCTTGATTAATATATCCACCTTCCCGAATTTGTCGAGCAATATCTGTTAAAATATTACTAGAATTTGTAGACATTTCATCTAAACCATCTAATAATAACCATACTTTGTCTTGATTAAATTGGCCAATAAAATCATCTTTAATGTCTTTTGTAATTTCTGATATTTTACTTCTCTCAACAGCATTCCGTAACCAAATTTCATCTAAATAATCTCTTAATTCTCTATTTTCTAACTCTGCTAAAGATACCCAAATAATAATTGATTCTGAATTTTTCTTAGATAAATAATCAGCAATTTTTTGTAGTAATGTAGTTTTACCCGCTCCCGGTTCACCAATAATTGCAATGCGTTTACCTTGACTTTTTTTAGTATCTTTGTTGTGAAAAACTTGGGTTAAAAATTCATTATGTTCATATTTTTGAGTTATTTCTGTCTCTTGATAAAGCTCTGAACCTTTTTCTGGAGAAATATCTTGATTATGATTGTGTTTGGGTTGTTTTTTCCGTTCTACTAAACCCATTTCTATATAAATATCTGGCAAATCAAAAGTTACCCCCTCAGCATAAGTAAGGGGATTTGTGGTTAATTTTTGCCGTTCTTTCAACTTTTCGCGGCAGATTTTTGGCCAGTTAATGGGGGGTAACTTTGTCCGACCTTCCCCTTCAGACGACGGTGGTCAAGTAATATGAATTGGAGCCTGATTTTCATTTATAAATACGCTTTTATGTGCTATAATTGTGTCTGCAATTTTCTGGTTAATATCAGGATCATTTTTAATTTCTTCTGCTTTCTTTTTAATTTCTTCAGCAGTCTTTGAGGTATCAGTATTCACTGAACTTTCCAAATCTAAAACCGCTTGTTTAATTTCCTCGTCCTCGATAGCTTCTGTTAATTCTATGACAGCTTGACCGCAATCTAATAACTGGGTTGTATTTGCGTCCACAGCCGCAGTTAATTTTGGTCCTAAGTTCTTCTGACGTAACTTATTGATTAATTGCCCTACTTTTTCCCAGATCACGTCACCAGTATTTTCACCTATCTTTTCCAGAGATTTCATGCCTATTGTAGCAATAGCTGTAGTTATTATCAATTCCATAAATTTAATTTAAAGTAAGTTGGATACTAAAAATCAAGGTTGTTTTGGCTGTGGAAAGGCTGTTTTTAGCTGCTATCCTCAGTTTCTCCCCAATATTAACACAATTGCCCTAAAAAATGCCAAGATATAAATTATGAACTTTTTTAAACTCAAATCATGAAAGCAATTTGGAATGGTGCTATTTTAGCCGAAAGCAATAATACTGTAGTTGTGGAAGGAAACCATTATTTCCCTGCTGATTCTATCAAGAAAGAATATTTTCAAGACAGCAGCACTCATACCACTTGTCCCTGGAAAGGGGTCGCTAGTTACTACAGTGTCGAAGTCAATGGCCAAGTTAATAAAGATGCTGCTTGGTATTATCCTAGCACCAAAGAGAAAGCTAAAAATATTGAAGGTTATGTTGCTTTCTGGAAAGGTGTAAAAGTGGAAGTTTAGTACACAAAAATATCCCGGACTTCTTAAAGAAGTCTGGATTCTAACTTCTTGTACATTACTTGCATGGGAATTGGTATTATAAGAATAACATGGGTTTTACAACAGCCTATATATATAGGCGCGGAGTTTTCCCATCATAACATAATGATAATATAAGTTTTGGGTTTTGTCAAGTCTTGATGTAAATTTAAATTATCAGCATTATGGTGTCCGGGATTTAAGGATTTTGGGCGCAGTTTACGCGCCCCTATTTGTTGCTAAATTTAATTTTTGGCTGTTGGTTGAGCGTTGGGAATGGTGATATCGATGGTTGTCATCTTAGCTGCTAAATTGGTTAATGGTGATTTCATTGACTTTTGATTTCCGACTACTAAAGTAACTAAATTTTCTGGTTTTAAGTATTTCCCTGCGACCCGTTTCACATCTGCTACTGTAGTAGAATTAATGGCTTTTTGATAGCGAAATAAGAAATCAGCGGGATAACCATAATATTCGTATCGCATTAATCTAGATAGAGTTTGACTAGGATCTTGAAAGTTGAAAACAAAAGAGTTTAATGTTGAATCCTTGGCTCTATTTAATTCTTTGGTAGTGACGGTTTGAGTTTGTAACCGTTTAATTTCTGTTTCCAGGGATTTGATGAATTGAACTGTGGTTTCTGTGCGAGTTTGTCCTCCAGCTACGAATGTTCCTGGATAGTCAAAACGGGGATTCCATATTCCATACACAGAATAAGCTAAACCTTGACGTGATCGCAATTCATTAAATAAGCGTCCCCCAAAGCCATTTAATATGTCATTCATGACATCTAAGGCTGGATAATCAGGATTGTCAAATTGTCCGCCCAAATGACCAATTAAAACGCTACTTTGGGTGAGTTGAGGTTGATTAACAAAATATACACCACCTAAATTAGCTTGAGTGACTTGTGGTAATGGGATTTTAGCAAGATCAGAGTTAGGTTTCCAGTCTCCGAATTTGGCTTGAATGAGCGATCGCATTTTTTGAGGATTAAAATCGCCGACAATGCCTAGTATTATATTATTGGGGTGAAAATATTGTTGATAAAATTTCAGCAAATCATCACGGGAAATTTTATCAAGAGTTGCATATTCAACTGTCCGAGCATAAGGACTATTTTTGCCGTAGATTAATTTTCTCAACTCTCGACTGGCAATACTATTAGGATTATCATTGCGACGAGCAATAGCGCCACGAATTTGGGTTTTTTCCAAATCTAACTTTTCTGGAGCAAAAGCCGGTTCTCGCAGTACCTCAGTAAATAGCCCAAATGCCATTTCTATATCTTCGCTGAGGGCTTCAAAACTGGCACTAGCAGCAGTTTCTCCCATATCTGTTTCCACAGAAGCGGCTCGTTGTTCCAGAATTTCATTTAATTCATTTGCGGAATGTTTTTGAGTGCCACCACTGCGTAATGTAGAACCCACCAGACTAGCTAAACCAGCTTTTTCTCCTTGTTCCCAACGACTACCTGTTCTGATCATGGCTGTACCAGTTACTAATGGTAGTTCATGATCTTCCATTAAATAAACTACCAAGCCATTTTCCAGTATATACCGTTCATACTTAGGTAATTTAATTGTCGATAGTGGAGGAAACTTTAATTCATTGTAATGTTTTGCGGTGGTTATTGCCCAAGAAAAATTCAAGTTTAGTAGTAAACAAGCAACAACAGTTACCAAGGTAAAAACAAATCTTTGTTTCTTAGAAAAGGAGAATTTTTTGCTTTTCAAATCAAACCTCAACATATCTATTTTCAAATTTGTTAACGGAGCTTTTCTGCCAGAGGTATTTTAACCTGGTTGTTTTGATAACAACTTGCCAACTATACGATTTTCTGGCGTAAAAGTTGCCTTAGCTACTCTTTGAATATCTTCAGGAGTGACAGCGGCAATTTTGTCTAATTGCCCAAATAAATTCCGCCAAGAACCGGTTTTGACTTCATATTCTAACAATTGTTCTGCCATGCCTGAGTTAGAATTAAGTCCGCGTAATAACCCGGCTCTAGCTTGGGTTTTTAGTCTTGTTAATTCTACCGCAGATACAGGTTCAGTTTTCAATTTCTCAATTTCTTGTCTTAAAGCGATCGCTATTTCATCTACTGTTTTACCTGGAGATGTGAGAGCATAAAAGAAGATGAGATTGGGATATTTATCCCCTGGAAAACCACTAGAACCTTCAGCAGTTAGGGCTAAGTTTTGTTTTTCTACTAAAGACTTATAAAGTCTTGATGTTCTACCGTCACTCAATAAACTACCGATGATTTCATAAACTGCATTATCAGAATCGGTAATAGCTGGACGATGATAACCTTCTAAATACCAAGGTTGGGTAGATAGTTCTAAAGTAACTTCTTTGGTGGCGGTTTGTTGGGGTTCTATGGGTAATTGTTGTTGTGGTTTGGGTTTAGATTGATAACGGCCAAAATAAGTTTGGGCTAGTTTTTTGACTTCAGCGGGATTGACATCTCCGACAATAGCAATTGTTAAATTACTGGGTACATAGTAAGCATCAAAAAACTTCTTAACATTCTCTGGTGTTAAGTTGCGAATATCTTGATCATAACCAATTACTGGTCGGCGGTAAGGATGAACTTTGAAAGCAGTATCTATGAATTTTTCTACCATCTGGCCGATAGGAGAATTTTCTATTCGCATTCGTCTTTCTTCTAAAATCACTTCTTTTTCTTTATAAAATTCCCGAAATACAGGATCTAAAAAGCGATCGGATTCTAGAGACATCCATAGTTCTAATTTATTAGCTGGAAAACTGTAAAAATAGCGCGTGGCTTCGGAGGAAGTATTCGCATTTAAACCCACACCTCCAGCTTGTTCAACTATTTGCCCCATTTCGTTTTGTTTAACTAATTTCAGGGCTTGAGATTCTACGGATTTAAATTCAGTTTCTAACCGCGCTATTTCATCTTTTTTGCCGTTGGTTTTGGCGATTTTGATTTGGTTATCTAACTTTTCTAACTTTTCTAAAAGTGGTGCTTCGGCTTGATAGTCTGTAGTCCCAATACGCTTTGTACCTTTAAACGCCAGATGTTCCAGAAAATGGGCTACTCCTGTTTGTCCATCTGGTTCATCAATGCCACCTACATCAGCATAGGTGAGAAAGGAAACTACTGGGGCTTGATGTCTTTCTAAAACGATGAATTTCAGTCCATTATCAAGCCGAAATTCGGTGAGACGATTAATTACTTGTTCTAGGTAAGGTTGAATTGAATTTGGGGATTTTTCCAGGGATATGGCCATTTCTGGCATCCACCCCCAGTTAAATAATATCAACGCCAAAGTGATGGCTAGAAGACGACGATATGGAGACTTTTTTCGGTTATCCAGGAATAGATCTAAAATTGTTTGGTGCATAAACAAAAGTTAAGGTTAAAGTAAATCTACATTACTTGGAAAATAGAATAATTAACACCAAGAGAGTTAACTTGCTATTAGGTCTTTTGTAATTTTTCCATCCTCCGTTGCACAATAGGGCTACAAGTCCTGTTTTGGGGATATCAAAATAAATACTATGCGAGTTTTTCATTCTCCGCCATCGTCAGAAAACCAGACGCGCACACGCATTTTGCAAGCAGCACAACGGTTATTTGCTGCGAAGGGGTTCGAGGGAACTACAACCCGTGATTTAGCACAAATTGCGGGGGTCGCTGAAGGCACTCTCTTTCGTCATTTTGCCAATAAAAAGCAATTTTGGTGGAAGTGGCCACTAGTGGCTGGGTCGATATTCTCACAGATTTGCTGACTGAACTTAGTGAAATGGGTAGTTATAAGGCTGTTGCTCAAGTTATGCGTCGACGGATGTGTAATTTACAGAAAAACGCCGATATCATGCGCGTTTGCTTTATGGAAGTACAATTTCATCCAGATTTGCGCGATCGCATTCAAACAGAAATAATTGAGAAAATGACAGAAGTTGCTGAGGCATTTTTTCAAACTGCAATGGACAAAGGCATCTATCGTCAGATGGATGCCAAACTTGGAGCTAAAGTATTTTTGGGTTTATTTGCGATCGCTGGTTTTTCTGATCATACCCTCATAAACCCCAATGCCTCCCCCCAAGAAATGCAAAAAATGGCGGAAGGATTGGCGGATATCTTTCTTAACGGTGTCCTAGCCAAGGAATAGGCTTTCTAGTAGAGAGGAGATGTTTCTCAATAACCACTAACCACTGACCACTAACCAATAACTAATTACCCATTGCTTGAGCTTGATGACTCCACTGTTGCACTAATTCAACTGCTGGACACAAATTGCGGTTATGCAATGTTGCTACTTGCAAACGCATAACCTGTCTGTGCAATCTGTGAGTAGGAGTTTGTGCTAATTGGGCTACGGAAATAACACCAGAATGAAGCAGTATACCGCAATATTGAGTTCCTACACTGGGAACACGAGCCAAACCTGCTAAAACGACCCATTTATTCACAGAATGGATATTGACCTGCAATTTACCCGCTAATACTATTCTCTCTTCTGGAGTTTTTCCTCTTTTAATTAGTTCTTCTGTGGTATTGATACCACAACTTTTCAGTTGGGCCTGATCTTCTGGGCTTAATCCTGGTAAATCTTTAACAGGCCAATCAGATTTTTGCAGTAAATTTCTATTATTTGTACGGTTAGTAGTCATTTTTTGAGTTTTTAGTATGGGTTAATTTACGTAAAATTCAGAATTTAACGAGATTTCTCCGTTCTGAATTCTCACATTTTTATCAAATCACCATCCCTCTTTAGGACGGTATTACTAACATTATCACCTATAAAAAATGGAACTTTCAATTTATTTATTGCTCAACTTGCTCCATTAAAGGATGTTCATGGTCAATAATGCCCGATAACTGTCATCTCAAATCTAAAATTTTGATTACAAAAATTAACTTATACCTGTCTAAGATCCCTGACTTCTTGAACAAGTACCAGACCTGAATATCTGATCATCAATTCTTAATCTATAGTTAATTCTCCTCGCATTACTGTTACAGCTTGTCCAGATATAAAGACGCGGTTTGCCCCTGGATAGTAGACTTTCACCACTCCACCTCGACTGGAAGCTTGATAGGCTAAAAATTCATCTTTTCCCAATTTATCTCGCCAAAATGGAGCTAAACAACAATGTGCAGAACCAGTTACCGGATCTTCATTAATCCCTAAACCTGGAGCAAAAAAGCGAGAGACAAAATCATATTCTGATTCAGAATTAGCAAGGCTAGTAACGATAATATCAGCCTTATAGAAGGTTTTCATCTGGTGGAAATTCGGCTGCATTTCTCTAACTAATTGCTCAGATTCTACTTCTACTAAATAACCCAAAGAGTTTTTAACAACAGATTGACAAGTTACTCCTAAAATTTGACTTAATTCTGGAGGTAATTCGACAGGTTGGGAAAGATTTACCGGAAAATCTAACTGAATCCAATTATTTTCGAGTTTAGCGGTGAGGATACCACTTTTTGTATAAAACCGCGCCTCTTGATTGGGTAATAAATACCCTTGAGACCATAATACATGAGCGCTGGCTAGGGTCGCGTGTCCACAAAGGGGAACTTCTACTGTTGGTGTAAACCACCGTAAATTAAAACCGTCATTTTGTTTAATTAAAAAAGCAGTTTCCGACAAATTCATTTCTTGGGCGATATTTTGCATCCATAATTCAGACTTGGGGCTATTTAAAACACAAACAGCCGCCGGATTTCCCGTGAATGGATTATTAGTAAAAGCGTCAACTTGGGTAATAATTTGGTTCATTTTTAATCAAGAGTTAGGAGGTAATTGAATATTGGATCTGTGGGGATTATTTATGATTTAATTCTGAGTTTTTAGCTTCTGCTAAATGCTTAATGAGTGTAGACTGAGGTAGGGGTCCTTGCAAGTGATTCCAAGGTAAAATTTGCTCAGTTGACCAATTGCTATAAACATAAAAATCTAAGTCGGGAATTTGTCCTTTCAGTTGTTTAAAAGCCCGTTTATAACTTCCTAAGGAGTCACCAAAATCACGAGTTAATTCTAATAATCGAGAAAGTCGGCGATCGCCTCTGGACAACAAAGCCTGTATAATTGACCAATTATAGCTTTCTGGTCGAAATTCTATCCCTTGAGGTTTGAGATATTTTTGTAATAATTGTAATCTTTTTTCCGCTTGCTTATTTACCCCAAACCATTGAAATGGAGTATGAGACTTAGGAACAAATGTACTACATCCCAGGGTTAAGCGCAGTCCAGGTGCAGCTTTTTTAACATTTTCCATCATTTTTATAGTTGCGTCCACATCTTCGGCTGCTTCTCCAGGAATTCCTACCATTCCATAGAGTTTTAAACTAGATAAACCACCGACTTTTGCATTAATAGCCGCTTGGATAATTTCATGATTATCTAATTTTTTATTGACAAATTTCCGAACTTTTTCTGAACCACTTTCTACAGCAATTGTCAATGATTTTGTATCTCGCTTCACCAAAGTTTCTACTAATTTAACTGTAACTGTATTGGTTCTCACAGAAGCTACACTCAATCTAATATTATCATATTTAGGTTGACTGATATAATCTAATAATTCTATAAATTCTGGATGTTGGGTAACAGAAGCCCCCAATAAACCCAAACGATTTGTAACTGTTAAACCCCGTTCAATTCCCGGAATTAAAGAATTTTCTAAACTCGCAGTTCTAAAAGGTAAAGTTAAATAACTAGCTAAACAAAAGCGACACATTTCTGGACAACTCCGCACCACTTCCACCATATAAATATTTTCCCAAGCGGCTTTTTCTGTAACAATAGTAGAAGCAGAAAGAGTATTTCCTCGATAGGTTTGCTTTTGAATAATTGGCGGAATTTGCGTCAAAATGGGATTAATTGATTTTATTTCCCCGTCTGGGGTGATATATTCAATTGCATATAAACTAGGAATATAAATTCCAGGAACTTGAGATAAAGTTTTTAATTGAGTTTCTCTATCAGCATTTCTGACTTTTTTATAAGTATCTATAAAATCACCAAGTAGGTTTTCACCATCTCCCAATAAAATGATATCAAAAAAATCAGCATAAGGTTCAGGATTAGCCGTCAAAACTGGTCCACCACCAAAAATCAGTGGATGATTTTGATGACGGGAATTAGCCCGAATAGGAATTTCTAAAGATTCCAAAAGATTAAAAATATTCACATAATCTAATTCCCAAGACATAGAAAAACCTAATAATTCTGGATGTCTAGGAAGTTGTTCTCGGATATCAGTAAATAAGCGGCTGACCTGCAAATCATCACGCATAGCTAAGGTCGCCCATACCACCTGATAACCCAGACTAGTTATCCCGACGGTGTACTCATTGGGAAAAGCGAAAATTACCGGAATAGCGTTATGATTGGGAGTTGCGGGGGTAAATAGAAGGCGTTCGTAGTCAAATACAGATGATGTCACAGTTTTTCTTGGTGGAGTTATTTATATTTAATTTTAAGCCATAGAATAATCAAGTTAAAACACAATGTCACCCCATTAGCAAGAATGACTGGTAAAGCACCAAGAATAATCCCATAGACTAACCATAACAACAAACCACTCATGAACACAATTAGCATTACATAAGAGACATCTTTTGCTGATTTTGTCTGCCATATTTGGAGCATTTGCGGTAGAAAAGCGATGGTGGTTAATATACCTGCAGCTAATCCTAAAATGGTAATAAAATCCATATTTAACAATATGTCCTTGATTTGAACATTCTACCACATTAATTGCAGATATTTAACCGAATACTAGAAATTAATAGTTAAAAAAAGGCTTTTTGGTACTTGTTATGCTAAACTTTTAAATAAAATGCTAATTTAAGAAACATTTGATTTGTAAATTTTCACACAACCTTTACAAAACTTTTAGTAATTTATTGATATATTTTTCAATAAAAATAGCTTATGGTATAAGTACCCAAGAGCCAAAAAAAATCAGAATTTCAGTTTGATTATTTACAGTAAATCCTCAAATTTTAAGGATGGTAAAGGATGTTTTTCTAAAGAATCTTTAATGGTTTTATCTATGATTCTTTCCTGCTCTTCCTGTTGTTTATCTTTTATTTCTTCATTTGTAAAAATCTGATCATAAGTCTCTATAAAACTAAGTAATACTTGCTTAAAATCTTGGTTGTTAATATCTATTTTTTGAGAAAATTCCTGTAATTTTGCTGATATTTCTTGACTGTTACTATTTGATGAAGTTCTAATTTTTTGTAAGTTTTCTGGAAATTTAGTTAATAAATCTCCCATATCAATTCCATGTTCTATAAATACATTTTGTAAAGGTTGTATTTGTTGATGAGATTGTTGTAATTGACTACTGTTATCGGTAAGTGAATTATCTAAAATCTCTTTAAATTGCTGCATGAATTTTTCTAATCCTAATTTAGCTAATTCAGGATTATTTTTAATTTCTTGAGGAGAAATATTTGTGATTTTACTAATCAAATCTATGATAAATTCTTCATCATTATCAATTTGAGGTTTTTGTGAAAATGAAGATTCAATAATTTCTACTAGGGGAATTTCGATATCTTCTAAACCTTGTTTGATTTCAGTTTCTAAATATTGTTGAGCTTCTGTTTCTGTAATTTCAAAGGGAGAAATAGCATTAATATCAACAGTTTTTACTTCTCCCAAAATTGTGGAAACTAGAAAATCACCATTGGGGATCATCTCATTTATGGGAATCAGAAAATACTTGTTTTGATTAGCATTTATCCACAGAGACAAGTTTTGATCAAGATGGGAAAGATTATTCATTGGTTTGTGGTTTGGATAAAAAATTAATTATTTGATAAACTCATCATCAAGGATGTATTTGAGAATGTAGTTTGGTTGATCCTAAGTTGAAATTATTTCATAAAAAGCGGCTGTATTTCTGGGAATAGATGATAATTTTGCTATCAGTTCACGAGCAGTTTCTATACGAGTGGTTGATAGTTTGGTGATTTTTTCGGGATCATCTCCTTGTAAATCACAAATTAGCACAACTGCTGCCAAAGCGGCCTTTAATAATGTGTAATCTAGCTGAGAGGCAAAAAAACCATGAAATTCCTGACGTAAATAGTCTTGTAAATCTTGTATTACTAAGGTTGTAATTGGCTTAATTGAATCAGGAAACATCACTTGAGGATTTAATTGCTTGGCTTGTAAAAAATGATGCAAACCTTCGTTTACTAACAAGGTATCACGAGTAACACCTAATCCATGAATATTAACAGCAAATTGGTTATCTTGATCTGTTGTTTCAAGTGATAAATAACGTTCTATTTCTGCAATTGGTTTAACTGTAGCACAACAAGCTATTCCTAGATATAAATGTAGTTCACTCGTGGGATTTGATGCTAAATCAATTGCACCAAAATACAAAGCTTCAACAAATCTTTTGTTCTCAATTAATTTTTTGATGGGAGGATGAAACATAACAATTTTCTCCGTATAAATTAGTTTTTATATCCACTATAGTGAGCTACGTAGTGAGCATAGCGATATGGTTGTATAGGTTTAGATTCTGCTTCTATCATATAATCTATCATTTCATCTTTGACACCTGCACGTTTTAAGAAAGTGCGTAGATGGGTTTCTAACTGTCCACGTTTAAAGAGAGTTTCAATTGCTTCATAATCTGATTTTAATATTTTGGCTTCACCTTCTTCATGAATTATAAGGCGTTTAAGTTGTTCAACTTCATCTGGAGAAGGTTGTTTTCCTTCAGCTATTTTTTTCCATGCAGCTATACCCATATCTTCACCAGGATCATAAGCATCAAATACTCCTCGACGAAGTTCACCAGTTCTAGCATCTAGTAAAATATGTTTGTCAAACATTAAATGCTGTTTAGCTTTAGCAATTAAATCTTGAGGGATACTTGTTAGTTCATGAATATGTTTGATATCATTAGATGTATTTCTCATCAGTGTATAGGCATCATTATCTGGAATTGGTATTTCTGGTATTTTTGATGTATCTATTACATCCTGGACTGGTAATAAAGCTAACTTTTCTGATTCCTTAATTTGCGCTAATTCAATATCAAAAGCTTTGGCTTTTTTACTCTTTTCCTGTGGATCAGAAATTTTCTCAATTTCCGCTAGTCTTTCTTCAAGTCGTGGTCTTCTCTTGAATAGCTCCAGGTTTTGATTCCTAATCTCTCCACAAGTTGAACATTTAACTATACGACCATCTTTGAGAATTTTAATCTCATGACCATCCGCAGTTTTCTCTTTAGCAACTACTCCCGGTTCAATTTCTGGCTTATCTTGATGTTGGGTTATTTCGTTTCCATCTTGATTAGTTTTCTTAGGTGTGGAAGATTCAGTATTATTTTGATTTTGTTTTTCACTAATTCTCCGATCTCTATCTAATTCTTTCCATTCTTCTTTGTTTAAGTTCCGATTTTCTAATTTCTGTTCTAATTCTGCTTTTCTCTCTGGTGTTAACTGTTTATTTCGATGATCATCATTATCAGTTAAATCTTTAGGTTTAGAAGTTTTATTATCAACTTTTGGAATATTATCTTTTGTATCTTTAGGTTTAGAAGTAGTATTATCAACTTTTGATTTATCATGCCCTAAAGAACGCAGTTTATCACCATAAAGTTTATTTGCTCCTCTTTCAACTAAATTACTTAAAGCAGATGTTCCTGCACTTTCTCTTAACATTTCTAAAGAAAATTCTTCACCTTTGATTAGGGTGTTATCTGCCACATCAATGGCTGTATCAGCAATAGTATCAGTGAGAAATTCTGCTCCATTCTTAATTAATTTATTATCAACTTTATCTAATTTTTTACCAAGTTTGCCAAAACCACCTTTGAGTAAATCACCTCCAACATTACTTAGTAATGAGCTTGCAACAGATGAACCTAACATTTGTAATGAGAATTGTTCTCCTGATGCTACTCTTGTTCCTACATCTATAACTGTATCTGTATCTGTAGCTGTTTCAATTGCATATTTAGCTGCATATTTACCAACAGTATTAGTAATAGCTTTAAGGGCTTTATCTGCTCCTTTAATACCTATTAATTCCACTACACCCGTGACACCACCAATACCAGCTTGCATTGCGTAATCTTGCCAAGATGACATTTTACCATCTATCATGTCATTAGCAGCTTGTTTAAGCACTCCTCCGGCTGCTCCTATTAAAAAGGCTAAACCAATAGCAGCACCTAATCCTACTCCTGAAGCTGCTAGGGCGGCGATCGCTACGGTAACAGCTACGGTAATGACAATATCAATCACAACCTTTAATACACTCTTCCAAGCGGGTTGTACTTTTGCGGCTGCGTCCTCGGCTGCTTTATCAATAGATTCAACTAAACTGGGGTTTTGATCTGAACCTTGTAAAGAACCCCGTAAACCTGCTTGTAATTGTGTGGCACTTTCGTCTAATTTGCCATCTAAATTGGTAATTACTCCTTGAATTTGCTGTTTTAAATTATCAACTAATTGACTAAATTCGCTCACAGTTTGATCTACACGAGCTTGTACCATACTCGTATGACCTTCTGTAAGTTGACTAAAGATATTAGTTGCACTTCCTACCATTTCTGTGGTACTGGTGGCAAATTCTTGAGCTATTTCTGCGCCTTGAGATGATGCTTGTTGTCCAATATTATTAATACTATTAATACTTTGGGCTGTTTGTTGTTGTAGTCCTTGAGTTGAGTTATTAATTCCAGTTTCTAATGCTATTTGTGTACTATTTTCAATCTGATTTAATTGAGTTTCTGCTTCTATAATTACCTGATTAATAGTTTGTAAATTAGGAGTTTTAATACCTTGAGCTTGTTGGGCAAATTCTTGATATGCTAATTCTAAATTAGTTGTACCTTGGGCAACAGATTGTTGTAAACTAGCAATTGATTGTTGTCCTTGGGTATCAATTCCTAATTTTTGTTGTTGTCCTAAATTTTGAACTTGACTTAATTGGCTGGCTTGCATTTGATCCAGAGAAGCCATTGTTCCATTTAAGTTTTGATCTAATCCTTGAATTTGACCATCTCTTGTTTGAGATGCGATGGTTAATGCTTGTTGTTCCGATTGATTTAAATCATTTAAAGCACTATTATATTTAACTTCTAATTCTGAACTTTTGTTAGTAATTAATTGACTAATTCCATCATTTACTTGTCCTTTACTATTACCTAATTCATCCGCTTTTTGATTAGCATTATTAATTAATCCGGTTTTAAACTTAATACCTGCTTCATTAGCTGCATCTGTTTTTGCTTTCCGCCAATTTTGGACATAGGTATCTCGATCAAAACTTTCTAAAAATTTTGTAACTACATTACCGGGTTCTGGTGGTGACTGCTGAGAAAATGCAGCTTGTTTGTTAGCAACAATTCCATCCACATTTCCCGCTACTATTGTTCCTGCTTCTCGGAATTTTGTATTACCTGTTTTAAAGGATTGATCAACGTCTTGTCGACTTTTTAGACCTAGATCATTTAGTTGTTGAGTTGATTTTTGATATTCTTGAATTAATTTTTGTCTAGCTGCATTTGTAGAAGTTTGTATTCCTTGAATACTGCTATTATATTGAGTCGCAATTTGTTCTCTAGCTGATGCTGCTTGAGTTTGTACTTGATTTTTAGCTTGAGCGATCGCATTATTAATTATGCCTTGATTTTGAGCGATTGCTGTATCAATTTCTGCTTTTTGCTGATTTAAAGATGTGGAAATTTTAGGTGCAATTATTCCTCCCATGGCTGATACTTGTGCCATTCTTTCGCCACCAGAAGCCATAAAATTAGACATAGCTAATTCAGCTTGTCTTTGTTCTGCTTCCATTGACTGAGCAATTTTATTTTCAGGAATTTGTTGAACTACTATTCCTTGTTCAGCAGCAGCTAGAGAAGTTTGGGGATCATCTGTTTGATACAAAATCATCCCATTACCTACATCTCCCATAACTTCTGTAGGGTTAATATGATCAATTCCTGCTTTATTTGTAGCAAAAGTTGGTTTAATTACAGGCGGAGTAAAACTGATTTGTTGGCTTTTTAAATTCTGGGAATTAGACTCACTTTGATTAATTTCTTCCTGAGTTTGTGAAACTTCTGTTTGTGCTTCCTGAGATTTATTAGCTATAGTTTCTGTTTGCTGTTCTGTCTGATTTTCTCCTTCTGTACTTCCTTGCTCTTTACTACTTTCTCCTTGAGTATCACCTTTTTGATTATTAGTTTCTTGGCTCTTTTCTTTTTCATCTACAACTTGTTGATCTTTTTCCTCACCTTCTTTTGTTGGCGCTTCTGATTTTTTAATTTCCTGAATAGCTTGATTAGCCTCATTATTAGCTGTTTTCGCTTCTTCTAAATTAGGTTCATTTTTCGGATTTTTTTGATCTTGTTCTTGATTTTGTATAACATTACCATTTTCCAGATCATTATTATTTGGTTGTATATTATTACTATTCTCTTGTTTATTATCTGTTTCTTTTTGTGTTTTTAATTGATTATTATTGTTTTGGGGGTCATTTTTAATATTTTCTGTATCATCTGTATTTACTGGATGATCAGAATTTTGATTAGTTACATCAGTAGTATTTTCTGTTTGTGAATTAGAGTTGTTATTTAATTCATTATCTTGACTAGGAACAATCTTACTTTCATCAATTTCTTTTCCCTGAATTTGTTCCTGTGTTTTTTCTTTTTCACATTCTGTGCATAGTCTTTGTACAGAGCTTTTCCCATTTTGCTGCACTACATGAGTCAATTCATGTGCTAATAATTCCTGTCCATCTCTACTTCCGGGATTATAAGCTCCCTGACTAAAGAAAATATCTTGTCCTGTAGCAAAAGCGCGAGAATTTAAAGATTTATTTAGTTGATCTGACTCACCATCAGTATGAAC
>NZ_JACJTO010000052.1 GCF_014698755.1 Aphanizomenon flos-aquae FACHB-1287
GACGGTTGTTGCTGAATATCAAAGGCACGAGTCTGGTATAGATTCTGGACTGGGGTATAAGTAGACTGAGATGGATGTTTCTTTTGAATATGTTGTCGATTGTTCATTTTCTAAACCTCTAGATTATCAACATTAGGATTAAAAGAAGCCCATTTCTGGTGATCGCATTAAATCAAGATAGTATTAGTAATGGCACTAATAACCATCCCAAACATTATATAATGAAGGAATAATAATCAATTTATCGGGTTTACAATTCATTAAATAAGATTTCTATTCCCTAATTACCAATTATAAACTAATGGGTAACACACTATAACTACCAAAAATTTTCAAAATTTCTGTATAATTTTGTAACTCTCCCAAAGCAGATTTCATAATTTGTGCATTCACATCTGCTTCTATGTCTAAATAAAATACATATTCTCCCAAGGAACGTTTAGTAGGACGGGATTCAATCCGACTGAGGTTAATACCCAAACGAGCAAATACTTCTAATACCTTCACTAATGCACCTGGTATATTTGCAGGTACACTGAAAGCTAAAAATGTATGAGTACAATTAATAGCATTATTTTCCTCCATACTAACTACCCAAAACCGAGTACAGTTTTCTGCATAATCATTAATCTCCCTGGCCAATATAGGTAAATTATACAATTGTGCGGCCCGACTAGAAGAAATTGCGGCTGTACTTACTTCTGCTGCTAATCCTTGTAGTGCTTCAGTAGTGGAATTTAGAGGGATTAAATTGACATTTGGTAAAAACTGTGATAACCATCCTTGACATTGAGCTAAAGCTTGAGGATGAGAATAGACGGTTTTAATAGTATCTAATTTAGTTGCATAGGAAATTAATGTATGTTTAATTGGTAAAATCAAAGCTAATTGAATTTTTAAATTCTCTAATTGCCATAAGCTATCTAAAGTCATATTAACACTACCCTCAATAGAATTTTCAACCGGAACAACAGCTATTTCCGCTTGTCGATCTACAACAGCTTGTAGTGATTGAGCTATGGTAAGATAGGGACATAATTCAAAACTTGTTTGAGAAGTAATGCCCTGATGGGTTTTTAACCAATTAAGATAGAAAAAAGCCGCTTGTTCGGCATAAGTTCCCCGCGGACCTAAATGAGCAATTTTCAGGTTCATGCTTTTAAATTTGGCGAATTTGATGAATAATTAATTAAGAGTTGGATTTTTTGACCAAAAATATGGGATACAAGCCCCGTCCTTCTAGGACGGCTTTATGTTATAATTTGGGTATAGTCGCCATAGGGCATTGGGAGACTTTAAACGGACATAGAGGGACGATAAGACCACTTGTGGCGTGTTCCAGTGAAGTGTCAAGAATCACCGCTCCTTTAGGACGGTGAGTATGTCAAAAGGTAAAATTGTTAAAACATATTACAATCAAAAAACAAATGGTTTAATTTGCTCATGGTTACCAAGTTTATCGCTTCTCAATCGGTAGAAATTTCCGTTCCTCAGCAATCTGTTCCAATTCAACACTACTTGCGTCAACCTCAACGTTTAGTAAATGCCCTAGCTGATAATACCAGAATTCAACAACTGTCTGAGGAAGTGTTTCGTTTAAAAATGCGTCCTTTATCTTTTATGTCATTGAATATTCAGCCAACTGTAGATATGAGAGTTTGGGCAGATGCAAGCGGAACCGTGTATTTAAGATCGCTTGGTTGTGAAATTCTTGGTTTTGAATATATTAATCAAAGGTTTGCCCTCAACTTAAAAGGCTATTTATCACCCTTTGAAGTTAGTGGTGAAACTTATCTACAAGGAAAAGCCGATTTAGAAGTTTTGGTAGAGATACCGCAACCATTTTCCTTTACACCCAAGTCAATTTTAGAAACTACAGGTAATGGATTGCTCAAAAGTGTGTTGTTAACTATTAAGCAAAGATTATTACATCACCTTTTAGCAGATTATCGGTATTGGGGTATGTACGAAGCCAAGGAGGCAAAAACTGATTATAACATTTCTGAGAGCAGTAGCGGGTCACAAGCCATATTACCAATTTTGAAACTGGAAATCTAAAATCTAAAATCTAAACTTGTTTGACAAGGACGAAAAGAGCGACGATGTAAAGGTGAAAGTCCGTATTTTTGCAGTGCTAATAAATGACGCTGACTACCGTAACCCTTATTGCGATCTAGATCATACACAGAATATTTTAATGCTAAACGCTGCACCAAGTCATCACGCCAAACTTTGGCCATGATACTAGCTGCTGCGATGTTAAGCGATCGCTCATCACCTTTAACAATTGTCACCTGTGGTATCAGTAAATTCCTAACTAACTGATTACCATCAATTAAGCAGAGTTGGGGCTTTACCCGCAACTTCAGAATAGCACGCTTCATTGCTAATAAAGTCGCCTGTAAAATATTTAACTTATCTATTTCCGCAGTCGTAGCATAGCCAATTCTCCAGTCTAAAGCCAGAGTGGCAATTTTTTCAGCCAGTTTAGTTCGACGAGAACTAGACAGTTTTTTGCTGTCCTTGATGTTATCTACCATGAGTATTGATAAAGCATCTACTGGTAATATAACTGCCGCAGCGACTACCGGACCAAATAAAGCACCGCGTCCTACCTCATCTACACCGACAACCGCACCCTGCATATCTAAGTAGGTAG
This sequence comes from Aphanizomenon flos-aquae FACHB-1287, assembly GCF_014698755.1. Taxonomy (GTDB): domain Bacteria; phylum Cyanobacteriota; class Cyanobacteriia; order Cyanobacteriales; family Nostocaceae; genus Dolichospermum; species Dolichospermum flosaquae. The sequence goes on from NZ_JACJTO010000052.1 coordinate 2,660, forward strand.
AAAACTCTAACCAACTCGAATTATCCCAGGGTACTGGTTTAACTTCTCCCATATCTTAACTGTGATTTGTGTGATTTAGATCATTAGTTTAGACCATAATTTGTATGATTACTCTAATTTGACTTAGATGATTAATTAATCATCTAAATCATCAAAATTACAGTCCGAAACCATCTGTATCTAAGGCTGATGAACGACGACGACGACGACGATTAGGAATAGAACCATGATTAGATTCAAATTCTATTTCTTTTTCCTTTTCAGTTTCATTTGTTTCTTCAGTTTTAGGTTCTATTTCCCTCTCTTGTGGAACTATTGTCACTTCTGGAACTATTACTAATGGTGGAAAAGATGGTTCTTCTTCTAGCTCAAATGTTGGTGTCGGTAGTTTAATTGTGACAACTTCAGGAATTGTTTTTTCAGTAACAATTGTTTCAGGGATAAATTCAGTTTCTTCAACAGGTGATTGTCCTGGTTGAACAACATTAATAATTACCGACCTCGGATTTTTTCCCTCTCGGTCCAACTTGAGTAAAGGAGAAATTCCCATTTCAGCATAAGTATCTTGTTCTCTTGTTGACAGCATCACAGTCACAACCTCTGGAGGTTCTACTTTAATTGGTTCTAGTTTGACCTTAGCCCGTTCTGGTCTTTCAGTCCAACCTGATTTATTAATAGTGGGTGGAGCAATTTCTGGTATTGGTAATTCAGGTTCTTCCAAGTCCAAATCCGCATCATTAACAAAACTGAGAGGATTAGTCGGTAAACGGGATTCATCTTTACCATTAACAGCATTAGCACCAATGCGACTACGACGAGTCCGAGTCCGACGCTTGCTATCATTTAATTCTTGATAACTGGGATGATTAATCAGATGGAGAGAATTAAATTCTGGTTCTGCTTCAAATCCATCCCCAAAGCCATCATAGGTATCTCGTAGTACAGATTGCCCTACACTACCACTATCAGGTGTGCGGGTAGTGGGTGCAGCCACTGTCCGAATTTCCCTTTGCGGTATCGGTACAAATCGCTCTGGAATATCCACAGCAGGTACTGGTAAGCGGTTTTCCATTTCTCCTGGTAATCTCAGGATATGTCCTAAACCACCGCAGGTAGGACAAGGTTCACCAAACAATTCATAAATGTTTTGTCCTTGACGCTTGCGAGTGAGTTCAACTAAACCTAATTCAGTTAATTGGGCAATTTGGGGACGGGCTTTATCTGCTTTGAGAGACTTGTTAAAGTGTTCTAAAACTTGCATTTGATCACGTCGGGATTCCATGTCAATGAAATCAACCACAATCACACCGGCAATATTCCGCAATCGTAATTGACGAGCAATTTCCGCTGCTGCTTCGCAATTTGTCCACAATACCGTTTCTCTAGCAGTTGCAGAACGGGTGAAAGAACCAGAGTTAACATCTATAACGGTTAAAGCTTCCGTGGGTTGGATGATGATATAACCACCTGAGGGCAAATCTACCCTTGGTCTGAGGGCTTCACGGACAGCAGCATTGATGCGGAAATATTCTAAAATGGGTGAGCGATCTCGGTGGTGATCAATTAATAATCCTTGGGGTGTTTGTCCACCACTCCAGTTTTGTAGATATTGCTTCACCCGTTTTAAGCCAGTGCTGGAATCAACAACAATGCGATTCACATCACCACCATACATATCTCGGAGGACGCGCTGAATAAAGTCATCATCACGATTTAGTAAAGCTGGAGCTCGGGAGGTGACTGCTTCTTGTTGAACAATTTCCCACTGCTTTTGTAGCACTTCTAAATCTTCAATAATTGCTTCTTCTGGCTTACCTTCTGCTTCTGTGCGTACCAGCAAACCCATCCCTGCTGGTTTTACTAAAATTGCCAAAGCTCGTAGACGGTTACGTTCACTTTCACTCTTAATCCGTCTTGATAAATTTACACCCCGCCCATAGGGCATTAACACTACATAACGTCCGGGTAGGGTAATATTACCTGTGAGCCTGGGACCCTTTGATCCTGTTGGCTCTTTCATCACCTGCACTAAGGTTTTTTGCTGCGGTGTTAATAGTTCTGTAATCGCTGCTGCACTACGTTTCAGTCTCAATGGACCTAAATCAGTGACATGAATAAAACCATTGCGTTCTGGGTCACCGATATTTACAAAAGCCGCATCTATCCCAGGTAAGATATTTTCTACTACACCTAAGTAGATATCACCGATTTGGTGATGACCCGTAGCGACAACCAGTTCTTGTATTTGATCTTCTGAAAATACAGCAGCGATTTGATGCTGCTCCGCGATGATAATTTGTTTTGGCATTCAATTTCCTCAAAAATTGGCAGTACCGCTGGGAATTACAAGGAAGTTCTCTGTTATCCCGCTTGTCCTGACGGTCGCTGCTACAAGACGCTACTAGTAATAAAAATTTCCAATTTGAGTAGCTCTGCAAAGTTATGAAGAGCTAATGATACTGTGATTGCGTTTATACGCTGGGTTTTTCCTGAATAGCTACATATAGTCTAAGAACTTCTATCAACCTTCCTTGGTCGATTTCCCATACTATACGCTGCTATTTCAGCTTTGGATATCCGTAGATACCTGTCATAAAGTCAACATCTCATCAAGTAAAGCCGACTATACCTAAGAAGTACGTACTGAATGGAAGCCCGCCGCGTTTAGACACGGTTTTTCTTGGGTTTACCATGTACAGACGGGGGGAATCTTTCTGATCAGAATTCACTATCCGTGTCTTGATTAGAAAGTTTAGGTGCAGATACGCACTGTGTCATTTTTACAAGAATTATGGCAGGTTGGTCATCTCTGTCAATACTTAAGTTGTATTTTTTACAATTAAACTCACTTGCCTTTGTAACAATTGCATAAAATCCCACCATAAAAGCAAGTCTTATTTCCGGGATAAAATGTAGCAGTCAATGGAGAAGTTGGCGAAAGCTATGGTGAGTGATTGATTCACAGAGTAGCTATAGAGAGAGTGGCTTGTAGTCGTCAGCAGAGTTTGTCTGGGATACAATCTTAGGAATTACACTCTTGTATCTTTACCTTCGCTCCTGTAGTTATCACAGGTAGTGAATTAAGTCATCCAATGCAGCACCAGAAAATTTCTCTTACATCCCTATTCTAACGCAACCTTGACAAAAATCAATCGTTACAACGTACTAATTTTTGGCAGCTACTAACAAGTTATCGGATAACTAGACGCTGACGGTGAATATGCAAGAGATGAAATTCTAGATTAGCTACTGTTTCTAGCATAAACGATATTTTCTCAGGACGCAAGATTACACCATCTGGACGACAACTACCCAAGTAACGCACAACTGCTGTTGAGACTGATTCTTGGTTAGCTGCTGATACTAATTCTATATCCCACAGGAGCTCGCGCAGATTTATTAATTGTTGCTTACCAGATTTAGTTGTATGTGCCGATAAAATCTCCTCTTGATTTTTAATAGTTTCTATCCAATCTTGCCATTGTGCCAGTTTTCCTGGTGTTTGGGGTGTAGACAGTGTGAGTAAATACTCGGCTGCTTCCAGAGATTGGGTAGCAGATGGAGATTTAATATCTATTTCTACCACATTATATACAGGAATACCAGTAGGTAGTTGTTTAACCAATTGGGTATGAAAAGTTCCGATATCAATTGGTTCAGTCAGTTCAAAATCTACAATTTCTCCGTTACTGGTAGCACCTAAGGATAAGGCACTGGCTAGACAAATCCGGGGACTAGGGTGAAAACCACCTGTAAAGGTAATTGGTAAACTAGCGCGACGCATAACCCGATCAAATAGGCGCATTAAATCCAAGTGACTGACTAAAGCCATATCTCCTTGTTTACCAAAGCATACTCGCAATCGTTGGGCTTTGGTGGTATTGGGAACGAAATTACTGGCAAAGCTGGGAATAGGTGGTGCAGCCATGACGACATTATGGCCGAAATCCGGGCTACAGACTCCACAATGAGAACAACCATCAAAAGAGCAGTCAGGTACAATTGCAGCTTCTAGAGCGCGGTGGAGGTCGTCTTGCAGCCATTTTTTATCAATGCCAGTATTAATATGATCCCATGGTAGGGGAGTATCGAGAGGTGATGGGGTTTGTGCTTGTTTGTTGTCGGTAGCAAACAGATTCCACTCGCCATTTTCCACTTGACGGTATTTCCAGTCTAGACCGGCTTGGGCGATGGCTATTCCCCAAGCTGTAAAGGCGGCATCTACATTATCATACCAAGAATCCATCCCCGCACCCAATTCCCAAGCCCGCCGTAATACTTTCCCTAGGGTGCGATCGCCTCTACCTATAAAGTCTTCCATTGCTGAGATCCGAAAATCCGTGAAATTTACTTTCACATTCCGTATGGTGCGAAACTCTTGTCGCAGTAAATTTTGTTTTCTCACCAATTCTGCTGTAGAGACTGAATGCCATTGAAAGGGAGTATGGGGTTTGGGGGTAAAATTAGAAATGGTTAAAGTAAAGTTTAATGATCTTCGGCCTTTTTCCCAACATTCTTGTTTTAACCAGTTGACGGTTTCTGCAATTGCTAGTACATCCGTATCTGTTTCACCGGGTAAACCAATCATAAAATACAACTTGATTTGATCCCAACCTTGTAACCAAGCTGTTTTTATACCCCGTAATAATTCTTCATTGGTCAAACCCTTATTGATAATATCCCGCATTCTTTGCGTACCTGCTTCCGGGGCAAAGGTTAACCCACTTTGACGTGAACCTCCCAGGATATTGGCAATATTTTCATCAAATCTATCTACTCTTTGACTTGGTAAGGTTAAGGAAATATTATCATTTTTGAGACGATTTTTAATTTCCATCCCTACTGCTGGTAGGGCTAAATAATCGGAACAACTCAAAGACAAAAGGGAAAATTCATTGTAACCCGTTTCCCGCATTCCCTTTTCTATAGCTTCTACCACTTTTTCTGGTTCGACATCCCGCGCTGGTCTAGTCAACATTCCTGGTTGACAGAAGCGACAACCACGGGTACAACCTCGACGAATTTCTATGGTTAAACGATCATGGACTGTTTCTATATAAGGGACTAAGCCAATAGAATAGGCTGGGATAGGTGTGGCTACTCTTCGGAGGACTCTTGTGGGTACGTCTGGACGCAGGGGATATACAGCACCAGTTTCGCCCATTTCATAGAACTGCGGCACATAGACTCCGGGAATTTGCGCCAAGTCTAATAATAGTTCTTCTCGATTCAAGTTTGATTTTTGCCCTTCTTCTAAAACCAAACCAATTTCCGGGAGTAGTTCTTCCCCGTCTCCCAAAACTATGAAATCAAAGAAATCTGTGTAAGGTTCGGGGTTAGATGTTGCTGTTTGTCCACCTGCAAAAATTAGTGGGTAATTTCCCTGTAACCTTTCTTCTCTGGTGACGGGGATTCTGGCTAAATCTAACATTTCTAAAATGTTAGTTGCACCTAATTCATAACTGAGACTAAAGCCTAAAATATCAAAGTCCGTCAACCACCGTTTAGATTCTACAGCAAACAAAGGTGTCTGCGTCCTGCGAAGTTTTACAGCTAAATCCGCTCCGGGTAAGTACGCGCGATCGCATAACTGGCGAGGTTGAGCATTCAAAATATTGTATAATATGATATGCCCTAAATTGGATGCTCCCACCTCATATACTTCTGGATATGTCAGAACCCAGCGGATTGTTGCTGTATCCCAAGGTTTATGGACTGCTAAACGCTCGTTACCCAGATAACGGCCAGGTTTTAAAATATCCGGTGTTATTAATTCTTCAACTAAAACAGTCACTTTGCTATCTCTAGCTACCCTAAATTACAGCCAACTACCCCTATGGTAACATTAATTAGAAATTTTGACTGCAATTACATAATTTTAGATTGGAAATGGCAATTTTGGCGTTACATCTTTTAGATTTGGTAACAATTTCATGGCAGCTTGTATAGGTATAGGCTTGTACTTTGTTTGAACATAAACTTTTTTTTCTGACTTGGCTATAAGTCTGAAGTCTCTTTATTCAATCTTTATGGACTGACTGGGTTTATTTAAAGATTGTTATAAGTTCATGGTAAAATGTAATTATATATACATTTTTTTTTGAGAAGTTACAAAACAATCTACTTATGCCTTCTAAATGCAGATTAATAATCTGTCGTAGTGACAGTTACTTTTGCAAAAGCTAGAATATAGAGGTGGTTTAAGTAAAATCTCTCTGTATTTGTCAGTCTCGATTTTTACCCTTGTTATTGACAAAAACGGAATGGTGGAATAACTGGTCTTGATATGTATTAGTGATCTAAATCACATGGAAAAGAGGCATAAATCACCTTTTATACCAAGCATTTTCTTAGATAATAACTAGTAACTACAAGGTTTATTTGCTATGACAACTCAATACGTAATTCGTCAGTTGGTAGAAAAGGCTTTGGATATCCGTAAATTAACCCCAGAAATAGAAAATGAGATTAACACAGAACTGACAAAGCTAGGTCATATCTCTGATGTTGACTATGAGGCCTTAGAATTACTAATGGCAGAGATGGATGCTGGTAGGGTACAGTTAGTTCCTACCTGGGGATAATTCTCTGTTACTGGTAAAGAAATCAAAAAACAAAGAAAAATTCTTGGGTTTGATGATTCAGTGCAAATTTTTTATGTTTGTGTTATAATACTTGAGGAAAAAACTTCTCGCCAACGCCAAAAGTATTTCCAGATGAAAATGCGGCGTGCAGAAGTAAATAACTGTTAAGCAAATGCTCAACGGGAATCCTATTGTAGTAAATTAACAATAAAAGAGCAAAGAATCGTGTCAGTCGAAACCATTGAGAAGCGTTCTACATCTCGCAAGCTTGCGCCTCGGTATCGCGTCCTGCTCCATAATGATGATCATAATCCGATGGAGTACGTGGTACAAGTGCTGATGGCTACTGTTAATAGCATTACTCAACCACAAGCTGTTAGTATCATGATGGAAGCTCACAATAACGGGTTAGCTTTAGTTATTACCTGCGCTCAAGAACACGCGGAGTTTTATTGTGAAACCCTCAATAATCATGGTTTAAGTAGTACAATTGAACCTGATGAATAGTTATTGGTCATTGGTCATTGACATAAGTATATATTATTGACAATGATGATTGACTAAACTCTATGATGAAAATTAATTTAGCACTTGGCCGAAGTACCGCCCCTATCAGGGTTGGTTGCTTTGTGTTGTGTTTATTACTGTTGTGGTTGCCCCTAGCTGTACCAATTTATTGGCTAGTGGCAGATACTAATTTAGAAAGTATTTTGACACTGGTTATATTATATGTAGAGTTTATTTTTCTGCTCAATCTTTGGGGTAAATGGGCTTATCAGCAATCAAAAATATTTAGCCATTATGGGTTAGAATTTACGGGTCTTAATGGTGTAAATGTGTTGCAGGGGTTGGCTATTGGTTTAACTACTGTTTTGGTTTTATTTGGTTTAGAAGGTTTACTGGGTTGGTTGGTATGGCAACAACCACAAGTGTTTTTGGGAAGAATAATTTTAGAAGGTTTATTAGTTGGTTTTGGGGTGGGGTTTGCAGAAGAATTATTATTTCGGGGTTGGTTATTGGACGAGTTACAACGAGATTATAAATTAAATATCGCTCTCTGGATAGATGCAATTTTATTTGCTATAGCCCATTTTATTAAACCTTTGGAGGCAATTATTCATACTTTACCCCAATTTCCGGCTTTGGTGCTGTTGGGGTTAACGCAGGTATGGGGAAAACGTTGGCAAAGGGGGCGTTTAGGCTTACCAATTGGTTTACATGGTGGGTTGGTTTGGGGTTATTATATCATTAATGTGGGGCAATTAACCCAATATTCGGGACAAGTTCCTGATTGGGTTACTGGTGTAAATAATAATCCTTTACAGGGAGTTATGGGGGTATTATTTATGGGTGGTTTGGCTTGGTGGATAGGTAATCAGCAAAAACCCGGTTAAGAAAAACCGCTGTTGGTGAATGAAGGTATGATTTTTTCAGGCTTCGCCCCGCTTCGCTAATACGCAAAGGCGCAAAGACGCAAAGGTAAGAGATTAAAATTTATCCTATAAATCCTGAAATCCTGAACAATTTAATCTATCAAGACTTGACAAATCTCAAAGACTAGGCTATACTCATGTTATGAGTGGGAAACTGTGCGCCCATATATATAGGCTTTTCAATCACTAGTATAATTATTTTTCTCTTTATCCTATAAATCCTGAAATCCTGAACAATTTAATCTATCAAGACTTGACAAATCTCAAAGACTAGGCTATACTCATGTTATGAGTGGGAAGCTGTGCGCCCATATATATAGGCTTTTCAATCACTAGTATAATTATTTTCCTCTTTATCCTATAAATCCTGAAATCCTGGATAATTTAATCTATTAAGACTTGACAAATCTCAAAGACTAGGCTATAGTTATGTTATGGGTGGAAAGTGTGCGCCCATATATAGACTTTTCAATCATTAATATAATTATTTTTTCTTGATCATATAAATTCTTAAATCCTGATTCTGACAATTTAATTTTTATTATGGCTTATTTTACCCCAGGGCAACTACTCAAAAAAGGACAATACAAAATTATTGACACCCTTGGACAGGGAGGATTTGGTATTACCTATTTAGCGCAAGACCATAAACGCAAAAAACAAGTAGCTATCAAAAGTCTCAATGTCTCTTTTTTGAAACAACGCTATCGAGATAAATATGGGAATACAGAAGGTTTTGGAGAATTTTTAGCAGAAGAACAGGACAAGTTTAACACTGAAGCGATGGTTTTAGCTACCTTTGATCATCCTCACATTGTTAAAGTTTATCCTGAACTGTTTCAAGAAAATGGTTTATCTTGTATGGTGATGGAATATGTCAAAGGCAAAAATTTAGAACAATATTTATACGCGAATGGTGTTTTTAGTGAAAGTGCAGGTTTAGAAATTATTAAAGGCATTGGAGAGGCTTTAATTTATATTCATGGTCGTAATTATCTGCACCGAGATATTAAACCTGCGAATATTTTACTAAGAGAAGAAGACAATAAAGCCATATTAATTGATTTTGGTTTAGCTAGAGAAGTCAACTTTGCCGAATTGATGAGTTTAACAAATGCCAAAACTCCGGTTTTTGCACCACCAGAACAATTTGAAAATAGAAGTAATTTCACTCCGGCTTTAGATATCTATTCCTTAGCTGCGACATTATATGTAATTATCGCCGTTCATGAACCTCCTTTCATTCCTCTGCCTAGTCCTTATCTGAATGCTAAGATTATGCTAGATATGAAAATGGCGATTGAACCACCGCAAAAATACAATTCTCAAATTAGTCAAAAGGTAAATGATGCTATTCTCAAGGGAATGGAGTTAGATTATCAAAACCGTCCTCAGTCTATTACAGAATGGTTTAGGTTTTTAGGTATTCAAACAAATGAAAAACCTAACCCCCCTAACCCCCCTTCCCTACAAGAGAAGGGGGATATTAAAGCCTCTCTCCTACAAGGAGAGAGGTTTGGAGAGAGGTTTTTAACTAACCTGAAAACTTTCACTTTTGAAGTTGTCACAACCAACGCAAAAGGACGTATTATCAACAAACGCAACCACTCAGCAAATTACTTTGTGGAAGATTTGGGAAATGGGGTGAAGTTGGAAATGGTGGAAATACCCGCAGGAACATTTTACATGGGTTCACCGGAAAATGAAGCGAAAAGACATGATGATGAAAATCCCCAACATCAAGTTTATGTTCCCAGCTTCTTTATCGGTAAATATCCTTTGACTCAAGCACAATATCAAGCTATTATGGGAAACAACCCTGCTTATTTCAAAGGTGCTAATCGTCCTGTTGAATGTGTGAGTTGGAATGATGCAGTGGCATTTTGTCAAAAGTTAAGCCAAAAAACAGGTAAAAACTATAAATTGCCCAGTGAGGCACAATGGGAGTATGCTTGTAGGGCAGGAACAACCACACCTTTTTATTTTGGTGAAAGTATTACCCCAGATTTGGTAAACTATTATGGTAACTCTACCTACGCTGCTGCACCGAAAGGAAAATATCGAGAACAAACCACAGATGTAGGAACTTTTCCCCCTAATGCTTTTGGTTTGTATGATATGCACGGAAATGTGTGGGAATGGTGCGAAGATGATTGGCAGGACAACTATATAAACGCGCCTATAAATGGTAGTTCTTCGATTAGTCTAGGCAATAACAAGGTGCTGCGTGGTGGTTCTTGGGACTTCAATCCTGAGGCTTGCCGTTCTGCGTATCGCCGCAACAATGCCGTCGAATGGAGCGGCAAGCGCGAGGGTTTTCGTGTTGTCTGTGGTGCTGCGTGGACTTTGTAGCCCTTTACACTCTTGCTCTTTTGCCCTCTGCTCTTTTTTCTTTTCCCTTGCCTCGTGGCTAGGCGGAATTCTTTTTGGATAAATACTGGATGTGGAAACCTTATATATATGGGCGCATACTTTTCCACGTATAACCTAAGCATAGTCGAAACTGAGAACTTTGTCAATGTCTGAATCAGGATTTCCAGGATTTAAGGATTTTCAGGATGTTGTTGGATGATTGTTTATGGGAAGTTGGGATTTTTCAGGATGTTGTTTAATGATTGTTTGTGGGAAGTTGGGATTTTTCAGGATGTTGTTTAATGATTGTTTGTGGGATTTTGGAGATGATTTTGTCAGAATCAGGATATCCAGGATTAAAGGATTTTCAGGATGTTGTTGGATGATTATTTGTGGGAAGTTGGGATTTTTCAGGATGTTGTTTAATGGTTGTTTATTGAGATTTTGGAGATGATTTTGTCTGAATCAGGATTTAAGGATTTTGAGGATTAAGCACTAAAAATTCATCTATTTTGTAGATAACAATCAAAAACATCATCCTGAAAATCCTCAAATCCTGGATATCCTGATTCAGACAGTGATTAATATTACTGTTTTAAATGATTTGATAAATGAAAACCCTATATATATGGGCGCACACTTTTCCACCCATAACATAAGTGTAATTGAAACTGAGAATTTTGTCAAGGGCTGAATCAGGATTTACAGGATAAATTATTTGTGTGTGGTCTGCACAATTTCCCAGCCATAACAGAAGCATGGTAGAAACTGAGAATTAAGGTAAATATTTTTGTACCACTGTCCAACCGCTGAGAGATACCCAGGCAAATCCTAGTAATAAGCAGAGATTACAACTAAGATGTAATGGTCTAGCCCAAGGCTTTATGGTGCTAATTTGAGTGGCACTAAATGCGGATACTAAAACTAATATTACTACTATTAAGCCAGCTAATAAATGTGGTGAGTGTCCTAATGTACCAAAGTGTCCTAATGTACCAACAATGCCTACGACTAGAAGTAGTAAGACTAGACTAACCATAATTATGCCAATTATATAATGGAGCGATCGCACTTGAGAACGATACCAAGGTAGTAGAATACCGAAAGACGCTGGATTAGTTCTGACCTGTAACATCCAAATACCAGATATGGCTAAAATTACGTAAGCTAGTAATGATAATCCCATTGACCAAGCGGCTATTTTCCATAACCATAGAAAGGAAGGTAGGTGCATAAAACAGTTTAGTTGAGAAAAGTTACAGAATTACTATAAACCTAAATTAAACTTATGACTAGTTCTAGAAATGATTGGTTTCCTACGTCGGTTTGGCATTTTTCTGTGGATAATTATCAAGAATTAAATGCGCTACTGTTACAAACTATCTATGCAGAAGAAGGTCGAAATAGTCAGGGTGAGAAGTGGTCAAATATACTAGGATGGCATAGTGGGGATAAGTTACATGAAATGGATAGTTTTGACAATTTTACACAAATTATTCATAAAAATGTTTTAGAAGTTGGCACATTTTTACAATGGGATTTACAAAAGTTTAGCCTAAAAATTACAACTTGTTGGGCAATTATTAATCGTAAACTTGCGGCTAATTCTGTACACAATCACCCAAATTCAATTTTAAGTGGGGTCTATTATTTAAAAACTCCTGAAAATTGTGGTGATATATTCTTTTGTGATCCTCGACCGGCTTCACAGATGATTATACCACCTTTTATAGAGTTTAATCTTTGGAATTTTCCGAGAATAAGTTACAAAGTTCATGAGGGAATGATGTTAATATTTCCCAGTTGGCTTTTACATGGTGTGGAAATGAATATGAGTGATCAAGATAGGGTGTGTATTAGTTTTAATATTGGCATGGTACCTGTAAATAAATAATGTTTTATGAAAGAAAATTAGCTTTTATTTAGGCTGTCGCGCACTCTCCCCTATGTACGGTGTACACACAAGTTACCCCACCCTAACCCTCCCCTTGCAAAGGGGAGGGAACTAATTTTTCTGGTTTCCCCCATTTCCAAGCGGTTTCCCCCATTTCCAAGGGGGGATTAAGGGGGGTAATTTTTCTAGTTTCCCCCATTTCCAAGGGGAGATTAAGGGGGGTAATTTTTCTGGTTTCCCCCATTTCCAAGGGGGGATTAAGGGGGGTAATTTTGTATCATTTAATGTGAGAGGTTTGGGAATGTGGTATAATAAGTTGATGGGGTGGTAGTTTGCAAGCAAGGCTAAATATTGCTAAAGTAATAATTAATACGGAGGTAGATAGAATTAGTGCTGCTGGTTTGCCTCCAGATGATACCAGGATTTTGAGACAGTTCTGAGTTGTGTGGGCAATTATTTGGGTCATGTCTACGATAAAGGACTGGTTTAAAGTTTCAATTATTTGGACTAAACTATCTAAGATTTTGGTGGTTTTATCGGACTGAGTAGGAAGATTTTCTTTTTCTGTTGGTTGTTGAGACATGGTTTACACTCCTGGGATATGTGTTTTTTTTCATGTCTCTATCATGACTTGTCATTTCCCCTGATAGGTTGGGTGTTGTAGGTCATTTTTTATGAAAATTTATGTAGGTAAATGTAGGCAGATGTAGGTTTGTAGGGTACAATTTAAAATCATTAGTCTATTACTAAATTTAACCTATTTACTCAAAATATGTCCAATGGATTCTCAAAAAGCTTTAAATTTTATCAATCGTGTATTGTCAGAAAAGAGAAAACCAATTTTAAATCCTATAGAAAAGGGTCTATTTTTGGGTATTTGGGAAAATCAAAGTTATGATGATATTGCAGCTAAAATTAACATGACTAGTCAATATACAAGAGATTTAGGAGGGAAATTATTTAAAAAGTTAAAACAAGATTTAGGGATTATAGTTAATAAAAGAAATTTTCAAAATCCTATAAAATACTTTTATCAAGAATATTCATCTAATTCTGCTCCGCTAAAACCTAAGATAGAAATAACTGAAATCGAACCAAATCCACTACAAAATAATCAAAATCCATTTATTCCCATAACTGGAAGAATAGAAAAACTAGAAAAGTTTTTTGGTAGAGAAAAAGAAATAAAAGAAATATTTGAACTTCTCAATAATGCCAGTAGTGTAGTGATTATTGGTGAACAAACAATTGGTAAATCATCTTTATTATATGCAGTTTATCAGCAATCAGAAAAACTTTTAAAATCACCGCGTCAACCTGTTTTTCTAGATATGAATAATATTCATAATCAAGAAGATTTTTATTTTGCTATATGTGAAAAAATTGATGTTCCAGCTAGTATAGGTCAGAAATTTAATAGGAATTTAGAAAATAAAAGAGTATTATTAATTTTAGATAATGTTGGTAAATTGAATGGAGCAGGATTTACAAGAGATATGAGAGATCATTTACGGGGTTTAGCTGAAGGTGAAAATGCTTGTTTAAAATTAGTTTTAGCCGCAAATGAATCTTTACAAATATTATTTAATGATAGTTATGAAACATCTCCATTAGCAGATATTTGTCTACCAATAGATATTCCTGTTTGGAATAAAAAAATTATCCGTGAATTTATTACTGAGCGGTTACAACCAACTACAATTGATTTTACAGAAGCAGATATCCAAAAACTGATTCAAGAAAGTGGTGGATATCCGCAAAAATTAACCCAGCTTTGTTATAATTTGTATAAAAAATATTCTGAATCTAGTATTTGAAAATATGGCATTGCTAATTTCAAGAATGAAAATAATTTTGCATCAATTGAAAACGCTTGTTGAGACGTTTCATGGAACGTCTATGAATACTTGTCGAAATTAAGTAGGGTAGGTTGGGTTGAGGAACAAAACCCAACATTTACGAGGGTTTGTTGGGTTTCACTTTGTTCAACCCAACCTACGAAAATCCTTAACTGAGAAGTATTATAATATCTCTACATTCCAAAATCATACACAGATTAAGCAACACCAAAACCATATTATGAATAACAAATCTCCTGTACCTCGTTTAGATTTAGCTCCTAAATTACGCCGTCCTCTGTCTTTATGGAATCCTTTAGATTATCTACTTTTGCTGTATTGGGTGTTTTACTTTCCCCAGGCTTTGTGGTGGTATGTTGATACCTTTGGCGGGGGTTATATTCCTGTAAAAGAAATGAATTGGAGTAAAGGAATAAAAATATTACGCGAAAATCCTATTCAGTTTCAATTATTATTTCAAGGTGTGGTTTTAACAATAATTACACCCATATTGATTTGTTTATGTCTGCAGGAATTAGGCTTGCGTGTTTTCTGGTCTGGTGTGGCGTTCGGTGTGGCGTTCGGTGTGGCGGGAGGTGTGGCGTTCGGTGTGGCGGTAGGTGTGGCGTTCGGTGTGGCGTTCAGTGTGGCGTACGGTGTGGCGTTCAGTGTGGCGGGAGGTGTGGCGGGAGGTGTGGCGTACGGTGTGGCGATAGGTGTGGCGATAGGTGTGGCGATAGGTGTGGCGGGAGGTGTGGCGGGAGGTGTGGCGGGAGGTGTGGCGATAGGTGTGGCGGGAGGTGTGGCGGGAGGTGTGGCGGGAGGTGTGGCGGGAGGTGTGGCGGGAGGTGTGGGAACTCTACGTCCAGAAAATTGGTTATTTGGCTGGCTTGTAAACCTAAATTATGTCAGAAATGCTAGTTTTTCACTTCCTCGTATTACTATTATCCCCTTACCTTACCTTAATTCGCGTTTAAAAAAATGGTTATTAAATGATTGGAACAATGGCATATATAATGTTAATCAACTATTGAGATATACCATGCAATTTATTCCTGTAGTTAAAGCAGTGAATGAGGCACTGAATACAAAGCCACCAGAACAAATAATTTGGTCAATTTCTCAGTTAACAGAAACTATTTATGATTGGGAATTAATACATTTTACATCTGCTGCTCTCAATGACAAACTCATATCAAGAGCAATAGATGATTTTATATTACCTTTTCCTGGAAAGCAAAGATTAAAAAGGAATTTGAATACAGATACCCGAATAGATACCCCTTATCGTGCGGTTGCGGCTGGTTTTTGGTATCTGCATGAAAAACAACCATTTAAAGCAGTACAAGCTTTTGAAGTAGTTCGTTCTCTACTTTATGGGGAAGAAATGTATATTCTTGCCATAACTCTAGCAGTATTTAACGACATAAAAAATTTAGATTCTATTGCTAATTTACAAATACCTACATTTCCCACAATAGATTTATTACGTCCTACCACTTGGCAAATATTAGATAGATTTGTCAAAGTAATTGAAGATATAAAAATCATTAACGGTAGTTTCTCCCGTGTGTCTCGTTCTTCGGCTTTAAATCGCGCATTAGGTGAACTGACAACTATTTTAAATACAGCCGATAATTTACCCAAAGCAGAAAAAGAATTAATTATAGATATTGCCCAAAATTGGCAGCAACAACTATTACAAATTGCTGGAGAAGTTGGAGAAATTGCCATTACTAAACCTGTAAATAATCCTTATGTTATCGGCGACCCTGTAATGGGTAAATTATTTATTGGGAGAGAAGATATTATCAGACAATTAGAGGAACTTTGGCTTAAAGGTATTCAAGTCCAGTCTGTAGTAATTTATGGTCATAGACGTATGGGTAAAACTTCGATTTTACTCAATGCTGCTAACTCTTTAGGTAATGAAGTAAAAGTCGTTTATGTGAATTTACTAAAATTAGGAAATGTGACTCAAGGAGTAGGTGAAGTATTAATGGCTATTAGTGATAAAATTTCCCAAGTTTTGAATATTGAACCTCCCAATGATGATGATTTATTAAGACTTCCTGAACGGACTTTTAACCGCTATTTTGAAAAAGTAATTAAAGATTTATCTGGTAGGTTAATTATTGCTATAGATGAATTTGAGAAAATAGAAGAATTAATTAAAGCTGGAAAAATTAGCCCAGATTTTATGGGTTTCTTGCGAGGTTTAGTACAAGAAGATTCTCAAGTTGCTTTTGCTTTTGCTGGTTTGCATACTTTAGATGAAATGACAGCAAATTATTTTGAACCTTTTTTTGCTAGTGTTCTTCCTATTCGTGTCGGGTTTTTAAATCGTGGTACAACTGCTCAAATTCTTGCTAACCCAGCTATTGAAGATTTTTTATTAGACTACACACCGGAAGCGCTTGATAAAATTTATGATTTAACCTACGGACAACCTTATTTAGTGCAGTTGGTAGGATTTCATTTGGTCCGACTATATAATGATTTTACTTTTGAACAAGGAAAAAAACGCGAATCTGTTTTTACGGTAGAAGATGTGGAAGCAATTGTCAAGAAACCGGAATTTTTTCAAAGAGGTAGTAATTACTTTAATGGTGTTTGGGGTCAAGCTGGAGAAAATAATGATCATATTCAACAAACAATTTTAATTCATCTAGCGAAGGATACCACAGGATTAAATGTAAATGAATTAATTGAGTTAACGGGAATAGATGAAACTGATTTACAGAAAGCTTTAGAAACTTTAAAACGTCATGATGTGATTGGAGAAAATCAAGGATATTGGAGAATAACAGTAGAATTATTTCGACGTTGGGTTTTTAAATCATATTCTGGAAATTTATAATCATTGTATGCCATTTTGACCCCCCTTAATCCCCCCTTAGAAATGGGGGAAACTTTCCATTTTGACCCCCCTTAATCCCCCCTTGGAAATGGGGGAAACTTTCCATTTTGACCCCCCTTAATCCCCCCTTGGAAATGGGGGAAACTGGAAAAATTAGTTCCCTCCCCTTTGCAAGGGGAGGGTTAGGGTGGGGTAATTTGATGACTAATGGTGATTCGATAACTTGTTTGTAAACCGTAGCCTAAAAGCAGAGGAAAAAGGAATAATATTTAATACTTGAGAGGTTTACCAAAGAGGTTAATTTATACATTAAAAACTTTTCAAAGACCCTCTAAGATAATACAGCAATTCCCGGTGTTATGAGGTACATATATAGCGGGCAAGATGCCCGCACCACAAGAGTTTCATGATTCAACTTTGTACATCATCTTCAACGAAAAATGCTGTATTTACATATTATCAGGATCTACACCTAAAGCCTTTAATTTTTCTGCCAGTAATTGGGCGCGTTCTTCGGCATTTTTAGCGCGTTCCTCAGCATTTTTAGCGCGTTCTACTGCAACTTTTGCCAGTTCATCACCAGTTAATAAAATATTACCATTTTGATCACACCAACGTAACCAAGAATCGTTTCTACCTTCAAATTCTCCAGTCCATAAAGTTATTCCCAAACCAATATTTTCTAACCAGTTATCTGTCATTTCTAGATAATGTCTACCCTCAAGAGTATAAATTCGGAGAATTTCCTCCCCTAAATTTTGATTTGGGTCATAGACAATATAATATAAAACTCGCATTTGCTCATAGATTTGCAGCTTTTTAGTTAATTCATTCCCATCTTTATTAGAAACAATTTCTAGCACAAGTTCCGGGAATTTACCAAAGTTCCAAACTAGATAAGAACGATTATTTTTTTCCCACCAGTTTTCAGGAATTTGCACATCAAAACTGATAAATACATCAGGAACTATGGGAGGTTCACTGAAGGTATGGTAAATACCAACATTAGCTTCAGCTAAAAAAATCTGATTTTCTAAGGAACTATAAAGAGAAGCGATTAAAAGGCGCTGTTGTTTGGCAGATGCAAAATTATCCACAGGTGTATCATCTTCAGTGACTAGAAGGTTGGCATCTGGTACATCGCAATCATCAATTTCAGTTTTGATAAGAAGTTGCTCAACCATGATTTTATCCACTACTTATAGAAATTCTCGGACTATTATCAGTATAACACTTAATTGGAGATT
The DNA here is from genome assembly GCF_014698755.1 of Aphanizomenon flos-aquae FACHB-1287. Lineage (GTDB taxonomy): Bacteria > Cyanobacteriota > Cyanobacteriia > Cyanobacteriales > Nostocaceae > Dolichospermum > Dolichospermum flosaquae. The sequence goes on from NZ_JACJTO010000052.1 coordinate 20,868, forward strand.
TTAATAACAATCTAATTTTAAACTAAATCCTGTTAATATCTCTTCACCTAATAATTCTGTCGGTAGATTTTGCAATTCTGCATCTTTTCCTGAACGATAAATTTCTACTTGTTGTTGTTGATTAATCAATCATGTCATTTTTACCCCTGCACTGATAACCACACAAATAATCTGGTTAGTGATTATAATTCTCATATTCTCCAGACCCTCGACTTCTTCAAGAAGCCGGGGATCTTAATATCTGATTTCAGAGTAACAGAAATTAACCGAAATGTTTGATAATTGCGTCAGCAAATTCAGAACATTTTAAAGGTTGTACAGGTGGTTCCATTAACCGCGCTAAGTCATAGGTAACCTGACCATTGGCTATGGCTGCACCTAATCCTTTTTTAATCAAATCTGCGGCTGCTTGCCAACCCATATATTCTAACATCATCACACCGGAAAGAATCACAGAACCAGGGTTAATTTTATCTAAGCCAGCGTGTTTTGGTGCTGTCCCATGAGTGGCTTCAAAAATCGCGCAGGAATCGCCAATATTTGCCCCTGGACCCATGCCTAAACCCCCAACAATAGCAGCAGCAGCATCAGATAAATAATCACCGTTTAGGTTCATTGTCGCCAGAATTGAATACTCATCTGGACGGGTTTGAATTTGTTGAAAGATACTATCAGCAATGCGGTCATTAACCATGATTTTATCTTTCCATTGGCCATTTCCGTGGCTTTCCCAAATTGTATTCAAAACTGTTTCTACTTCTTTGACAATTTGGGCTTTTTTCTCTGGGGTTAAAGCATCAAAACCAGGATCAATTTCATGGGCGTTTTCTTCTGCGGAAATATTGGGATTTTTCTCTTTATTTCCTAATATCCAAGATTCCCGTTCTGTGACTGTTTCTTGACGAAATTCCGTAGTAGCTAGTTCATAACCCCAGTCACGAAAAGCACCTTCGGTGTACTTCATAATATTGCCTTTATGCACCAAGGTGACTTGTTGCTTATCTTTGGGCAATAACAAAGCGTGTTTAATTGCTCTTCTAACTAAACGCTGAGAACCAGTTTTACTGATAGGTTTGATACCGATACCAGCATCAAGAGGAATTTGCTTTTTACCGTGTTCTGGAGTAGCAGGTATCAATTCTTCATTAAGGATTTTAATGAGACGAGTTCCTATTTCGCTACCTTGTTTCCATTCAATTCCCAAATAAATATCTTCCGTATTTTCTCGATAAACAATAACATCCAATTTTTCAGGAGTTTTGTGGGGAGAAGGTGTCCCAGCGTAATAACGACAAGGACGCACGCAAGTATAAAGATCAAAAATTTGCCGTAATGCGACATTTAAAGACCGAATTCCACCACCAACGGGAGTAGTTAAAGGTCCTTTAATCGCTACCCCATATTCTTTAATTGCCGTTAATGTATCCTGGGGTAAATACTGATAAGTTCCGTATAAATCACAAGCTTCATCACCAGCATAAACCCTAAACCAGCTAATTTTTCTTTTGCCACTATATGCTTTTGCTACCGCTGCATCAAGCACTTTTTCCGTTGCAGGCCAAATATCTATACCCGTACCATCACCGCGAATAAATGGGATAATGGGATTTTCAGGAACAACTGGTTCACCATTTTTGAAGGTAATTTTCGCGCCGGTGCTGGGAGGAGTAATCTTTTCGTACATAATTAATACATTCCAAATAAAAGAAATTCACCAAGTATAGGAGTCAGGAGTCATAATTTCTGTAACTCCTGGATTCTGTAACTCCTGACCTGATAAAGTATTGTGGGCTAGGATTTCGCTAAAACCTCTGGAAGTGATTTTTTTAACACTCCGGGGCTTTCCAACTTTCCCCAAGATTTGAAGTAAACTACTTTTCGCTATTTGTCTTTCATTTTGTAGAATAACCGATAGCAGATAGTTTATTCACGCTCACGCTAACACGAGTAATGGCATGACAGACCCAATGATTGTATCAGGCACTACAAATGATCTCGAATCCCTCCGCCAAAAGTTAATCGCTGGGTCCGAAAAAGTCCAACAACAAATCATCCCGCAGTTAGCTGACTTGGGTAATGAGGGGTTAGATGTGTTGAAGGAATTTTTGCTGAAACGTCGTGATACCCCAGCAACTTGGATTGATGGTAAGGTTTACCAAGTCATCTATAATACCGATGTATTGACAAGTCAGGAATTTCTACAAACTAACTTTCCTGAAGGAATTATACCTCTAAAATCGGACTGTGGGATCAGTTACAATTCTTTGCAAAACCTACTTGTAAATCAAGATTTTCAAGCTGCAGACCTGTTGACAATTCAAAAGATGTGTGAAGCAGCAGGTCCCCAAGCAGTACAAAGAAAATGGTTGTACTTTACTGAGGTAGAAAGTTTACCAATTCAAGACCTACGTACTATTAATCAACTTTGGGTAGTTCACTCAGAAGGTAAATTTGGCTTTTCCGTACAACGAGAAATTTGGTTAGGTTTAAATAAAAATTGGGTTAACCTCTGGCCTAAAATCGGCTGGAAGAATGGTAATAACTGGACAAGATACCCCCACGGGTTCACCTGGGATTTAACCGCCCCTAGAGGTCATCTACCCCTGTCTAATCAATTGCGTGGGGTGCGGGTAATGTCTTCTCTGTTGTCTCATTCTGCTTGGAATAAGTCTGAATAATTTTCTCACGCACAAGACGCGGGGACACGGAGATGAGGGGGTACAATTAATGATGATGAATTTTTAAGTATTCTCTCAGTATGGGGGATATATTCAATAATTTTTCATCATTTTCTAATTTGGTTAATAAAAATCTTCTTGTTAATGATTGTAACCCGTTTATTATATCTATTGATGACAATGATAAGCACTTTTTTATCTCGTCTCTAGATATGGGTTGATGATTTTGACTGATTTTTAATAATATCTCTTTTTCAATATCAGATAATCTCAACCATATTGAATCAAACTCGGTTTTAAAGTCCGCTGTTAATATTAAAATATTTTCTTTGAGAAATTCTGATACTTCCCCCTGAAATACATCTTTAATCAGGATACTAATATACTGTAAATATTTAGGATGATTTTCATATAGTTTCATCAATTCTAACCAATTTTCCTGATTTTTTAAGCCTGTATTTTGTAAAATATCTGCATGATTTAACCCTGATATTTCTAAGGAATAAATTGGGTAAAGTTCGTTATCTAATGATATCATTTCTTGGCATTTTTCCTGACTAATGAGAATTAAACAGCTTTGATGTTCAATTTCCGTGATCATTTGCAGAAAGGTTTGATAATCTTGATATTCAGGTTTATATTTTCCAGCAAATTGACGATTAATAAAAATATTTTCTAAATCATCTAAAATAATTAAACATTTCTGATTTCTAAATATATCAAATAATTGTTTTAATTTATCATCTATAAGTTGTTTAGCTTCCTGTTGACAAACATTTAATAAATCATCAATAAGTAAATTTAGGGATTTAGGAAATTTTAAACTTCTCCAAATAATGACCTCAAATTTATCTAAGTTTAAATCAACAAATCTTTTGACAAGGGTAGTTTTACCAATTCCTGGTAATCCTAATATGGAGATTAAATGAGTGTTTTGATTGACAAGAAACTTAAATATCAATTCTAGTTCTTTTTCCCGTCCATAAAAACGATTAATTTTAGGAGATACGGTTAAATCATGGTAATAAGATTTAGATTGTTTTGGATGATGATCTTCTTGATAATGATTTGATTTTTGATGATGAGAATAACAATTAATATTATTATTGCCAAAGCTAACAATTTTAGAATTTATAACTCTTTCTATAGTCCAACAAAAATTAGATTTATTAACCTCTTGACCTAAACCGTCAGATAACATTTTAAATAACTTCCTACTTTCGTCACCAATATAACCCTCATCATAATCATAAATCCTGGCAATTTGTCTATAGGTTTTACCATTAAATAGTTCTTGAATAATCTTTTTTTGTAAATCATCTAAATGTTTATCAGTCTGTGTAAATACTAGGTGATCAACAAATTGTAACATTTCTGTAACATTCATAAAACCGAGCTTAGGTAATATTTTTAGCCATTATAACTCAATTTGTTGGCAATTTATCAGGTATTTTCAGGTATTTTCTTAAAATTCTGTAACAAAACATCAGGTAATATCAAGCATTTTCTGACATGACAAAAAAGTTATTTAGTATAAAACTGATTAATCAAGGGTAATTAAAGCAAAAAGAATTGTAGGAAAACAATGGTTAACCAACTTTATTATGGGGACAATTTAGAAGTTTTAAGACGTTACATAAAAGATGAGTCTGTGGACTTATGTTATATTGATCCTCCCTTTAATTCTAAACGGAATTACAATCAAATTTATAATAATATCGGTGCAGAAGATAAAGCACAAGCGCAAGCATTTATTGACACTTGGGAATGGGATGATCATGCTATTCGTGGAATAAATGAAATTCTCATTAATTATCATGGTTTATTTACTCAACAATGTATTGCTTTAATTACAGGTTTGAGTAATGTTTTAGGAAAAGGAAGTTTACTGGCTTATTTGGTGAGTATGACTTTAAGGATAACAGAAATTCATCGCGTTTTGAAACCTACGGGAAGTTTTTATTTACATTGTGATCCCACTGCGAGTCATTATTTAAAGTTGATTTTAGATGCAATTTTTTGCGCTCAAGGTGGAGATTTTTTAAATGAGATTATCTGGCATTATAGAAGATGGACAGGAAAAGCAAATAAATTTCAGCAATTACATGATACTATTTTATTTTATTCAAAATCTAAAAAATATACATTTAATGTAATTTATACTGATTATACGGAAGGTTCTGTTGCTAGAAAAAAAGGCGGTATTTTACACCGTTTTAAAAAAGGAGAAGAACCTACTTTAGTCAGTAATAAAGAAATAGATGAAAAAGGTGTTAGGGAAAATGATGTTTGGCAAATACCTTTTATTGCACCCTCAGCAAAAGAACGTTTAGGTTATCCTACCCAAAAACCAGAAGCATTATTAGAAAGAATAATTAAAGCCAGTTCTAAGGAAAATGATATAGTATTAGATGCCTATTGTGGATGTGGTACAACCGTCGCAGTGTGCCAAAAATTAGATAGACAATGGATAGGAATTGATATTACCTATCAAAGTATTAGCTTAATCTTAAAAAGATTAGAAGATAGTTTTCCAGGAGTTTTAAAAACCATTAAACTTCATGGTATTCCTAAAGATATAGAAAGTGCAAAAGCATTAGCAAATAAAACAGATGATCGCACTCGTAAAGAATTTGAAAAATGGGCAATATTAACTTATACTAATAATAAAGCAGTCATTAACGCTAAAAAAGGTGCAGATAAAGGTATAGATGGAATTGTTTATTTTCAAGGTGATAAAAATGACCCAGAAAAGATAATTTTTCAAGTTAAATCTGGTAAAGTTAAATCAGGAGATATCCGAGATTTACTAGGAACAATGACCCTAGAAAGTGCCAGTCTAGCCATATTTATCACTCTAGAAGAACCCACTAAAGATATGCTAAAAACCGCAAAATCTGCTGGTTTTTACCAGAGTAAATACATGAGTCATAGTTGCGACAAAATCCAAATCGTCACCATTAAAGAGATAATTGAAGATCAACAAAGATTAAATATTCGTTTAAGTTATGAAGTTCTCAAAAGTGCGGAAAAACAAAAAGAAGTAAGAGTGAATCAAATAGAGTTAGATATTTAATAAATTTTGTTTAATAAATTTTAATTTTTCTGAACAATCATAGACAAAATCTTCTAATTATTTGAATTATTTGTTTCTTCCTTTGGTAATTGTCATAATTGAATTAGTTTCTAAACAGAAATGTTGAATGTCGTTACAAAACTTTACATATTTAAGTATACTAGTATTATCAAGGGTAAAAATGTCAACATTTCATAATATCTTCCATCCAATGAACATAACTGATTT
>NZ_JACJTO010000053.1 GCF_014698755.1 Aphanizomenon flos-aquae FACHB-1287
GGTTAATGCTATTACTGATGAAAATGCTCTCAATTGGTTTAATCATTGTGGATTGTTTTTTGACCCTATTTAGATAGCTATTCTTGTACTGGACTTGATATCAAACTGCTGTAATATATGCACTTAATAAACCCTATAGTAAATATTAACCTATATTCTGCAAGACATTTACGTATAATACCCTGTAAAGTTATAATGAGACATAAACTTCTTAATCAGGGTAATTATGAGCTTTTTAATGAAAATTGCCGGCTTGGGGTTGCTGATTTTTGGTATTTACTTAGTTGGACAAAATATTTTTTTTACAACTAACGTCTATCCTTACTGGTGGCGAGGAATTTCTGCTGATATTTCAGTATTAGCACTTACATTAGGTGTACTAATACTAATTTTCTTCCCAGAAAGTATGAAAGATCTGGGATGGATTGCTATTTTTGTCGGTATTATAGCGGTATTTATCAGTAGTCGTGCCATTCTCAGTCCTACTAGTTTATGGGAATTTTTCCTCTCCTTGATTTGTATGACCTCTGGTTATAAAATGCTCACAACTAGACAATCACCTTTTTGATTTGAATGTCTTTATATAGGTAGGAATTTTGGCTGTTGCTGAATCAATACAGGATTTAGTTTTCTAATTTTCTATTTTAATTCAGCAATGCCGAATTTTAAATTGTTTGATGTTCTATTTTCACAGGTGGCCGGATACACAAATATATTAAAGCTCCTAATAAAGGTATTGCAAATAACCAAAATAATTGATTATTTTGCCAACCCCGTCGCTTCATATCATCTCCTAATAATGTGGAAAATAATAGACTCAACATCACAAAATCTAAACTCATGACATGAATAAACCTGTTACTTTGCCACTGTTGCAGAAAATCACCCCAATCTCCTTGTAAACCAAATATCAATAAAACTGTCGCACCGATAGTTAATAAAATTCCTAAAATCCGAGAATCTAGAATTTTCAGAAATAAATTTTTTTCACCAACAAATGTTTGATTATTTTCTCTTAAAGCTAAATATGGTAAAAGAGAAAAAGCACCTAAAGCGAAAGAACCAGTAGCAAATGGCCAAGCTGGAATTTTTTGACCTCTACCATCAAAAAAGACCACCGCACTATATATAAAAGGCCAAATCCCCATGATATTAAATAAAGATATAATCAGAGGATTAATCCCTTGCCAATTTCCTGTAGAGAGATTTTTGATCAATTCAAAAGTATCCGGTTGTTCGGGAGGAGCAAGGAAAAAAGCATAGGAAATAAATCCTAGCCATAATAGACCAAAAGTAATTTTTCTCATCATGATTTAAGGAAATTAACTAAAAGCTTCCGAGAGATAATCTGCTGCTGCTGCAACCACAGCGATCGCACTTTCATAGTCTAACCTAGTTGGGCCCAAAACGCCCACACTTCCTGCTGGTACAGAACCCCGACGATAAATAGCAGAAATCAAAGTACAAGTCCGAATAGGTGCAAGAGTATTTTCTGCGCCAATCCGCACCGTTACCTTATACTTGTTTGTATCATCCATTTCTGCATCTTCACAAATTAAATGCCAAAGTTGGTCTTGTTGTTCTTCCAACAATTGCATAATCGTCTGTACTTGCTGTACTTGAGAAAACTCAGGTTGTCGTAAAACCTCTCCAATTCCCCGCACCATAATTTGTGTAGTTGTTGGTGACAAAGCGCGATGAGTTAATTCTACCAAAGAACTTTTTAAGAACTCCCCATAAACTCGAAATTCTTGATCTAATTCACTCCAATCAAGATAGCCTATTTCTAATAAACTCCGTCCTCGTAAGTGGCTATTTAAAAAGTTAGAAACTATCTGCAATTGACGATCAATTACCTCCGCTTCGGGTTTAATTTCTGATATTGATGGAAATAAATCCATTACCTTAGAATGGGTTTCATAACTGTCTGTCACCACAATTAACATAATCTGCTCAGACTCAATTTGCACCAGTTGCAAATGTCGTAACTTTGCTGTCGTGGTTTGCGGCATAGTAATCAAAGTAATACAGCCACTTAATGTTGCTAAAATTTGGGCAGCACCTTGTAATAAAGCTTCCAAACTCCAATCTTCCCAATGCAGATGTTTTTGTAATGCGGTTTCTACCTCTTTAGCTAAAATTTCTGATGGTTTGATTAATTGATCAACATAAAGACGATAACCAGAATCAGAAGGAATTCTACCTGCAGAAGTATGTGGTTGATAAAGTAACCCCGATTTTTCTAAAACAACCATGGCAGTGCGAATAGTAGCAGAGCTAATACCTAAATCAAAGCCATCAATTAAAGCTTTAGAGCCTACTGGCTCTGCCGTAGCAATATAATGACGTACCGTTGCATTAAGTATATTTTGTTGACGATTAGTTAGATGAACTTGCATAAGTGATATTTTTACTGAAGGCAATCTTAATCAAAATTCAAAAAAATGTCGTTTTGACGACAAAAACTGAAAAAACAATTAATTATTAATTAAAGTAAGATAGCAGATTATATACTTATATTGTATTGATTGAATACAAAATTTACGACAAAATTTACCTTCAGCGTTTATTTGCTGTATTTTTCATGACGATATACCTGAAAACGAAAAAAAAGAAGATGAATTTCCATCTCTTTCAGTATTATCTCATATTCTATCAACTTAAGCTGTGGTTTTAGTTACAAAATATCACAATCTATTTATAAAAATTTTGACTGACCCAGGAAGGGAGCAGGAACGAGATTTTCTTCCCTCCTCCTCCTGATTTCTGGGTACAGCCCCTAGTCCCCCACTATTTTCTAATATTGGGGAACATAAGGATCAACTAAGATAGAATAAGCGGAAATACCACCCGTAATATTCTTAACATTAGTAAATCCTTGATCAACTAACCATTGACACATTTGAGCGGAACGCATACCATGATGACAGAGAACAAAGGTTTCTGCATGAATATCAAAGCGGCTAGAGATTTGCCCAGACCATTGTTCATATTCGCTCAAAGGAAGATTGACAAAACCATCTAGCTGTGATAGGGCCAGTTCTTGGGGTTCACGCACATCTATTAATTGAAGCTTTCCTTTATCATCAGCAAGACGTTTTGCTAATTCCTTGACAGTAATTTCGGAAAAAGGTTGATCAAATGATGTATTTTTCATGCAGTTGTTCTAAAAAATCCTATACTATTCATGTTGGCAGAAAAGTTAGAAAATATAAAGAATGTGAATAGTCAACACTCAACAAAAAATATTAAACTTCCTCTCCTCGTAGCTGGTGTTATCACCCTGTTATTAATTGGTATTGTCTGCTTTTACTGGGTTGCTGGGAAAAATCCAGTTAGTCTTATAATTCGCAATTCTCAACCCGGTGCAGCTATCTTTGTTTCCAAGTCTTCACCAGCCATGGTTTCCTTATTGGTAAATCCCGACGCTTTACAGACCATAAAATCAAAAGGAAAATTTTTTCAACTCAACAATAGTCTATTGGTCAAAAATAATCTAGATTATAAAAATGACATTAAACCCTGGTTGAGTCACGAAATTACCCTAGCTGTAACTACTATTGATATAGACCGTGACCCAGATAACGGACTAGAAGCGGGGTATTTAATGGCGCTCGCAACTGAAAAACCAGAAAAAAGCCGCGAGTTTTTAGAATTGTTATTTTCTAAACGGGCTTTTAGTGGAAATAATTTAGGAATTGAACGATACAAAGGTGTCAAGGTTATTTATGATCATCCAGAATTTATACCAGACTCAAAAATCCAACCTGGTTTAGCAGGTGCAATTGTTAATAATTTTGTTTTGCTGGCAAATTATCCTCAAGTTATTAAAGAGGCAATTAATAATTTACAAGCACCAGATTTAAACTTAATTAGTTCTCTGGAATATCAGAAAGCTACTCAACAAATTCCTGAAAATGCTGTAGCTGTAACTTTCTTGAATTTGCCCCAAGTTGCTAAATGGCAAGGATTAGAATTGGCAGAATCAACTTATCATAGCCAAATTCTATCCTTAATTTTAAATCCCCAAGGTTTGCTCACAGAAAGTACATTTTTAACAACTTCAGAAATTGTACATCCATCTTTGTCAACATCTCAACCTGTAAGAGCATTACAGTATATTCCAGAATCAACAGTCTTTACAATTGCCGGTGCAAATTTGAGTAATTTAGGTAATAGCAATTTAGCAAAACTATGGAAACAAGGAACAGCAACTATCTATGGTTCTAGTGAAAATGCTATTTCTCGGTTAGTACAGCCTTTAGTAGCTATCCAGAACAATTGGAATTTAAATTTTACTCAGGATATTTTTCATTGGGTATTAGGAGAATATGCTTTAGCTTTATTACCTAATTCAGAAAATACAATTCCTAACTGGTTATTTGTGGTCGAAAAAACGCCAGAATTAACAGCCTTGATAGCACGTTTAGATCATATTGCCAGTACCAGTGGTTTTAATGTTAGTTCCTTAACTTTAGACGGACAGACAATATCAGCTTGGACACAAATTACAGCCCTAAGTGAAAATAACACATCTATTAATATTGATGCAAAAATTAAGGGAGCGCATACAACTTTAGATAATTATGAGATTTTCACTTCTGACTTAAAGACACTCAAAGCAGTTTTGAGTCAAAAACAAAAATCTCTACTAGAAAATACCCAATTTCAAAATGCTATGACAGCAATTCCCCAACCCAACCAAGGGTATATTTATCTAAACTGGGAAAATAGTCAAAATATTCTCAAACGTCATTTACCTCTGCTTAAATTTGTAGAAGTTTTGGATAAGCCGCTTTTTGATCATTTACAATCGCTGACAATTAGCAGTTATAACAGTGAACCAGGAATACTTAAAGGTGGAGTATTCTGGCAATTGCATTAAAAAATAAAATAGGGTGATTATACCATATTTCAGCTAAAAAAACCTGTTGTCTGTGTCACATTTTTCTGTGGCACAGATACCACTAAATGACGATTTTTTCGATAAAATTAGTATACATAATCACCTTTATTGTTTGTAAGGAGCTAAAATGAAATATCATCATCTCCGGTTTTACTCTCAATTGGTATGGCTTTTAACTTTAATAACATCGACAATTGCAACATCTGCATTAGCACAAACGGCGAATTTTGCGGAATTGAAACTATCACCAGGTTTTAAAGCATCCCAAGGAACAATAATTGGCAACACAGGTGGTACTGATCTCTTATCCAATATCAGTAATCGTGACCAGAATCAAAACGTCTGTACTGGCTTTGCTACCACTAATCCAGATCATATCCTCATTCTAGAACAAGACTTTGACAAATTGAAAATATTAGTTGACAGTGGTGGTCAGGACACGACTTTACTCATTAAAGGTCCAGAGGGAGCAGATAATGAAACAGTTCGTTGTGGTGATGATACTGATAAAAACAAAGATGCAAGTATAGACAGTAAACAATGGAGAAAAGGTACATACAAAATTTGGGTAGGTACATTTGATTTGGGATTAAGGCAAAGCTACACATTAACAGTGCAGCAATAGCTAATTTGTAATTCCTAATTTCTAATTACTAGGAACTACCCAATCTCCAATCGCCAAATCACGATAATATGGGAGGGTAGCTGGTTGTGCTATCAAGGGTACTATTTCAATGTTCTCTAGACTTCGTAGCGATTTTCGCATCATTTTTGAACGTGACCCCGCAGCCCGGAATTGGTTGGAGGTTTTGTTTTGCTATCCAGGTTTGCAAGCCCTAGTTTTCCACCGTTTTGCACACTGGTTATGTAGTCTTGGTATTCCCTTTTTCCCCCGCTTGATTTCTCACACTGCTCGGTTTTTAACCGGTGTGGAAATTCACCCAGGGGCTGTTATTGGTGAAGGTGTATTTATTGACCACGGAATGGGCGTAGTCATTGGGGAAACAGCTATTATCGGCAACTACGCGCTGATTTATCAAGGTGTTACTCTAGGAGGAACAGGTAAGGAAATCGGTAAACGTCACCCCACATTAGGCGAAAATGTCGTCGTTGGTGCGGGTGCAAAAGTTTTAGGAAATATCGAAATTGGTGATAATGTCCGTATTGGCGCAGGTTCGGTGGTGTTGAGAGATGTACCATCTAGTTGTACCGTTGTCGGTGTCCCTGGACGCATTATCTACCGTTCTGGAGTCCGGGTTGCGCCTCTAGAACACAGCAATTTACCGGACTCAGAAGCTCAAGTAATTCGTGCCTTGGTTGACCGCATTGAAGCACTAGAAGAGCAAATTCAAGCTCTGCAAATCCCCGGAAAAACTCCGGTTTTAGCCGCTAAATTAACTCTCGAAGCCGAATTACCAAAAGAACATAATTTCTGTAATCTTAGAGATAAAAAGATTCAGGAATTTTTTGACGGTGCGGGAATATAGGGAAAAGATAAAGAAGTTCAAATTCCATGACTTTTCCCAATTACCCAACTTCTTCGGAAAAACCGCGCTAATGCCGATTCTTCTAAAGATAAATAAATTGGTCTACCATGGGGACAGGTGCGTGGGTTGCGGGTACGTTGCCAATTATCTAATAAGGTCTGCATTTCTGGTAAACTCATTTTTGTACCATTACGAATTGCACTCCGACAAGCAACCGCAACTTGAGCAGTTTGTAAATCCCCTCCCCAGCTTAATTCTAAAATTGCCTCAGTATAATCTTCATGTTGTTTTAACATCATTGGGATGTTACGCACTGCCCAAAGTTTATCACCAAAAGGTTCAATATCTAAACCAATACGTTCTAGTTGAGAAACCTGCGCTGGTGATAATTGATAAATAATAATTGGAGTTTCTACAGGTACTAATTGCCAATGATCACATAATTGTTCATATAATACTCGTTCATGGGCTATATGTTGTTCTATTAACCACATTCCTCCCGAATGTTCAGCAACAATATAAGTATTACTTAGTTGAGCAATGGCTTTTAAATAATTTTGATTTTCAGAATTTTGGGAATTTTCAGAATTTTGGGAATTTTCAGAATTTTGAGAATTAAATTTATATTCACCTTTAGATTCTGCTACTTTTAATAAATTACTAACTCTGGTTGTATGAACAGATTCTTTAATATTAGTTTCGGAAATAAGCAGTGATTTATTAATACCTTCAGTAATTTGTTCTTGCCAAAAAGTCAATTCATGCAGATAAATTTCTGTTTTCGTTGGGTTACGATTCCAGTTAATTTGTTCAGGAGAAATAGTCAAATGTAAAAAACAAACAGGATAACGATCACGTGGTAATGTTTTATGAAAAGCTGATAAAATGGTTTGCTCTAATTCTGGTGATTTAATCATTCTACCATTAATTGCCACCTTCACCCAATCAGGACGATGACGATGACATCTATCGGGTAATCCTATCACAAAATGCAAAGATGAATTTTCTAGATTTGGTATTTGGAAATTGACTTCATGTAAATCACCTTCTCTTACCTGGGGGAGAATTTGCGGAATTAGTTTTCCTACGGTTAGTACAGGACAAATTGTAAACCATTCTTTGTCATTTTGCCAAACTTGGTAATTAACATGAGGATGACACAAAGCTATTTGTTGAATTACCGCTTGTACATATTTTAATTGCTGACTTATCCCGGGTAAACCTTGACGACGGGCTTCACAGTTGGCAAATAAATTATTAACTGTTACTATAGTACCCGGTGCGATCGCAACCACTTTTACCTGTGTTACCTCTCCTTGATTATTATAAACAATTTTCCAACCTTCACTTTCCTCCAATGGACGACTTAAAACTTCTAAATCCGCCAAAGTTGTTAAACTATGTAATGCTTCACCACGAAACCCTAAACTGTTAATTTTCCATAGGTCTGCACTAGAACGAATTTTACTTGTACTATGTGCATTTGCGGCCTGTTGTAAATCATCTAGATTCATACCACAGCCATTATCAGCTACACGCACTCGCCACATTTGCGGCCATAAAGAAATGACAATGCGCGTTGCTCCTACATCTAGAGAATTTTCTACCAACTCCCTCACAACAGCCACCAAAGAATCAATGACCTCTCCTGCGGTAATTAGATATACAACCTCTCTTGGTAAAGCTTGAATAGTAGATACCATTATGAATAATTACAAATTAAAAATTAAAATTTATTTGACAGTGTAGAGAATCAGCTTACAATATTATGAAGACAAAGTTATTTTTTCTAAAATCTGCTGTTATTCTAAAGAAATACGAATTAAGAAGATATATCTGCTAAATTTCTGATTAGACTAGACGAGATTAGACGCGGGAGAAGCTTATGAGTATTGATTTAGTTGCTGATGTTAATGACCTCAGAACAAGTCTCCAATGGGGTCAACCGGCTTTTACAATTATTGATGTGCGCGACCGCTCAACATATAATCAGAGTCGTATCACCGGAGCAATTTCTATTCCCCTCAATGACTTAGAATCTCGCGCCGGGTCTTTATACAGAGAACGCCAAACCTACATTTATGGCGAAAATGACAGCCAGTCAGGACAAGCTGTGAGAACCTTACAATTCCTTGGTTTTACAGCCGTAGCTGAACTTAGCGGTGGCTTACAGGCTTGGAAATCCATTGGTGGTGCTACAGAAGGTACAAAAGATTAAAAGAGGCAAGGGGCACTTAACAGGGAAGAAAATTAATCTTGTATGAGTCCCTCTTTACTACAGCCCGTTTAGTTTGAGTGAGGTACACCTTATGCGGGCTTTTCGGCCCGCACCACAAGAATTGTATCATGAATATCTGTATTTTGTGGGATAGGCATCCTGCCCGTCCTTGATGATTAGCAGGTTTTTCAGACTGCACCACAAGAATTGTATCATGAATATCTGTATTTTGTGGGATGGGCATCCTGCCCGTCCTTGATGATTAGCGGGCTTTTCAGACCGCACCACAAGAATTGTATCATTAATATCTGTGCTTCCTAATCCCGGAAACTGCTGTATCTTGAACCTTGGCCAGATCTGAGTTTTCCCCTATTCCTTACTGCAACAACCCAGTTAATAAAGATGCTGGACGTTGACTGTGAGGCCAAGCAAAAGCATGGCGGAAAGCTGCATCTTGACAAGCTTGTAATTGTTGGAAATTAATAATATCATAAGTCAAAAGATTTTCATATTCAAACGGGAGACGCATATTATGTAATCCCGCATTATCAGTACAAATGGCGATATCAACTCCTGCTTCAAAACAACGGTCAAAAACTAATTTAAGTTGACGGATATCCTGTAAAGTCCCAGTTTTTAAGTAAGTTGTCGGACAAACTTCTAAACATTGCCCTCTTCTGGCAATTTCTGGCAGTAATTCAGGATACAAAAGAGGAATTTGGATACCGTGACCAATTCGCATTAAATGGGGTAATAATTCTGGATAACAACCATCTTTAGTTTCATAAAGATGCCCCGTGGTGTTAATACCCAATGAATGGGCATAATTATATAAACTTATCCATTCTGCCATGCGTTCAGCATAATGGCGATCGCCACCAGCCACATCTATGGCACAGACATATTTTCTATTTTGTGCGGCTAAATCAACAATTGCCTGATTTACCTCAAAGGGTAAACGGGAGTGCATACAGAGAATTTGACTAGTAATAATGGGATACTCGGGTATATGACTAGATTTACCCACAATATCTACAATTTCCGCCATTTTATCAATTCTTTGACTTTGACTCAAATGTTCAGAAGTTCGCAAATAGGGAGTATAGCGTAATTCCAAATAAGCCAAATCCTCAAAAATGTAAGCGCCGCGTAATAAACGGTAAATAAAATAGGGTAAAGTTTCCACAGTTTGCACACTTTCCACTAGCGTATGCAATTCTAGATACTCATCTAAAGTATTACGGGGACGAGTATAAAAATCTTCAAATTCTGGATATTCAGGAAAGCGAGAAATTAACTCAGTATTATGACGCTGGAAATACCGCCATAGTACACGAGGTACAACTGAACCACCTAAATGCCGATGCAATTCTGCGTGTAAAGCCATAGTGGTATTTTACCAGAAAAACTTCATCAATCTTAACAAGAACTACCATAAAAATCATGGTCTTACTAAAACTATTTTGCTCTTTTTCGTTGTCCCAAAAAATATTTTTAACACCAGTCTACCTATTGGGCTGTATGGACTAAATTAAATCTATCTAAAGAAATATCAAGCTTGTAATTTAAATCAACATTTTTTTAGTCAATTAGTGGGATAATAAACCTGTGAGGTAAAGAACGGACATAACTATATTAGAGGGGTAAATTTTATGAAGCTTCAAATATTAGCCGCTATAGCCCTAATAGCTCCCCTGTTTCTAGCTAATTCAGTTCAAGCTGGAAGCCAAAGAGATTTAACAAAACTTTTGTCAACTGGAGAATGTATCCAGTGTAATCTATCAGGACTTAACCTCAGCGGTGCTCATCTGATTGGTGCAGACTTGCGAGACGCAAACCTTCAGGGCGCTAACCTGACAAATGCTAACTTAGAAGGTGCTGACTTAACTGGAGCAAACTTAGCAGGTGCTAATTTAACATCAGCTTTTGTTACCAACGTCAATTTAAAAAAAGCCAATTTAAATGACGTAAATCTTACCCGCGCTACAGTGAATGATTCCAACGTCTATCAAGCATCTATGAATAATCTTAACATTACCGATGCTGGTATATATAATACAGGAATCGGTATTGGTGGTGAAGATGGAGCTAATTTTCCTGATTGGGATTAAGTTTAACTTAGGAAAGTCTCAAGAAAGAGGTTATAGATAATTAAATTGTCTACAACCTCAAAGTATATCTTGGTATCAAACTAACTGATTAAGCAAGTGCTGCTTTTTTTAGTACATCTACCTTATCAGTCTTTTCCCAAGGTAAATCTAAATCCGTTCTTCCCAAATGACCATAAGCCGCAACGTCCTGATAAAAACGTCCGCCTCTTTCACTTGGTAAGTTACGTAAATTGAATACATGGATAATTCCCGCTGGACGTAGTTCAAAGTTTTCTTTAACTAAGTTCAAGAGAATTTCATCATCTACCTTACCCGTACCAAAAGTATCCACAAAGATACTCACAGGCCGCGCTACACCAATGGCGTAACTGAGTTGGACTTCACATTTTTCTGCTAACCCAGCCGCAACAATATTTTTAGCTGCATAACGAGCCGCATAAGCCGCAGAGCGGTCTACTTTTGTGGGATCTTTACCAGAAAAAGCACCACCACCATGGCGAGAATAACCACCGTAGGTATCAACAATAATTTTCCGTCCTGTTAAACCGGAATCGCCTTGAGGTCCACCAATGACAAACTTACCGGTGGGGTTAACCAGAAATTTGGTTTCCTCACTTGGTTTTACGGTAATATCACCAAATATAGGTTCTACTACTTCTATCCATAGGTCAGCTTTAATTTTAGCCTGTACCTCAGCATCATCGCTAATATCGCCAATGGTAGCTGTATGTTGGGTAGAAATTAAGATAGTGTCAATACCTACAGGTTTTCCATCTTCATAAACTACGGTAACTTGAGTTTTACCGTCAGGACGTAGGTAAGGGAGAATACCAGCTTTGCGAACTCCTGCCAATCTTCGGGCAATGCGGTGTGCTAAACTGATGGGTAAAGGCATAAGTTCTGGGGTTTCGTTGCAAGCAAAACCAAACATGATACCTTGATCACCGGCACCGATTTGATCGAATAGTTCTTCACTATCCTGATTCCGGGTTTCCTGAGCAGTATTTACACCTTGTGCAATATCCGCTGATTGTTCATCTAAGGCAATTAAAACACTGGCACTATTCGCAGAGAAGCCATTATCAGCATCAGTATAGCCAATTTCTGCAATTTTTTTGCGGGCAAGATTGACGTAATTAACATGAGCTTTGGTGGTAATTTCTCCGGTAATTAGCACCAAACCCGTATTAACTACAACTTCTGCGGCTACACGGCTATTAGGGTCTTCTGCTAATAGTGCGTCAATAATGGTATCTGAAATTTGATCACAGATTTTGTCTGGATGACCTTCTGTAACTGACTCGGAAGTAAATAAATAACGTCGAGACAAAGGAATTTCCTCCTGAGAGCATTTTTTCACTGATGAAATACATCAGTTACTAATTTCTGAAATCATAACAATATTTACAGTTTTTGGGATAAGTATCTTTTTTCTCAGTATATAAAGTTTTGTATGTATAACAAAAGCTATCAGTTAGTCTTTGAGAAGTTGAGCATCTACCAGAAAAGTCCTCTGTTACCTGAGTTTGGACTACTATTACGGTTTTTACGGTTTCGATAACTATGTTGGTAACTATAAAGGATATAATATTTCATATACACAGTATTGGTAGTATCTTCACAAAAAGACGGTGATGAAAAGAATTCTTATTTTGACCGCTAACCCTACTAACACAAAACCGTTGCGGGTAAGCGAGGAAGTCAGGGAGATCAAAAGAGCTTGGGAGCGTTCCCAAAACCGTGAAAAATTTGAAATTATTGTGGAAGAAGCAGTCCGTCCTCAAGAATTTCGTCGTACCCTATTAGGACATAAACCAAATATTGTGCATTTCTCAGGACATGGTGGAGGAGAACAGGGTTTAGCTTTAATGGGAGATAATGGAGAAGCCTTTTTAGTTAAAGTTGCTCCTTTAGCCAAATTTTTTAAAGCATTACAAGAAATCTTTTTTATTGATTGTGTTTTTCTCAATGCTTGTTATTCAGATGTACAAGCAGAAGGTATTTATCCTTATGTTAATTATGTTGTCGGGATGAATCAAAAAATTGGTGATGAAGCCGCTAAACAATTTGCTATTGGTTTTTACGATACTTTATTTGCAGGACAATCAATTCAAAGTGCTTTTGATTTAGGATGTAATGCGATTGAAATAGAAAATATTCCAGAGCATTTAACTCCGGTTTTGAGGACAAAAGATTCAACAACTAAAAAAGCTATGATTCAGGGTGTACCTGAGTCGAAATCTGAACCTATTCAACCAAGAGATATTAATATTCCTTTTGAAAATTTAGATGGTCAAGTCCCCCTAAATTCCCCTTTCTATGTTGAACGTCCTCCCATTGAGGCTACCTGTTATAATGCTATTCTAAAACCTGGGATATTAATTAGGATTAAAGCACCTCGACAAATGGGGAAAACTTCATTAATGAGTAGGATTTTATATCAAGGAGAAAAGCAAGGTTATCAAACAGGATTTATTAATTTATGGAGTCGAGAATTATTTAAAAATCTGGATAGTTTTTTAGAGTCTTTTTGTGCCAATGTCAGTTTAGAATTAGGGATTGAAGAAAAGATAGATCAATATTGGAAACCTCAACGTTATAGCAGTCAAACTAATTGTACAAATTATTTCCAATCCTATCTTTTAAAAGAATTGAAACAGCCTGTAATTCTAGGATTAGATGAGGTAGATAGAATCTTTCAATATAGTGAAATTGCTGATGAATTTTTCACTATGTTACGTTCATGGCATGAAAAAGGCAAAAATAATAAAATTTGGCAAAAACTGAGATTAGTTATTTCCCATTCTCAGGAAGTTTATATTTCTTTGGATGTGAATAAATCTCCTTTTAATGTGGGTTTACCAATTGATTTAAATAAGTTTAGTTTGGCACAGCTTCAAAATTTAGTTAAACGACATGGATTACAATGGTCAGATACAGAAATTAATCAATTAATGGGGATGATTGACGGTCATCCTTATTTGGTGAGAACAGCATTATATCATATTGCTACTAACGACTTAACTTTAAAGCAATTTTTAGAAATTGCCCCCACTGAAGAAGGATTATATGAAGATCATTTGTATCGTCATCTTTTGATTTTAGAAGAAAATAAACAATTAAAATCAGCTATGTTAAAATTGGTTAATAGTGATGAGGCTGTTACATTAGAACCAACTTATGCGTTTAAATTAAAAAGTATGGGATTAGCAGAATCAAAAGGTAATAAGGTAATTCCCCTGTGTAATTTATATCGTATTTATTTTAGCGATCGCTTGCAAGATTAGTTGATGTCATTTAAAATATAACAAAGTAGATCCCCCTAATTTAAAACCATGACTAAAATTTTCACCGCTTATATTGAATATGATGCCGATACCAAATTATATGTAGGAATTATTCCCGCTATTCGAGGAGTTCATACTCAAGGAGCGACTTTAGACGAATTACAACAGAATTTAAAGGAAGTCTTAGAATTATGTTTAGAAGAATCTCAAGAAGATTTAAGTCAATTACCTCAATTTATCGGTATTCAACAAATTGAGGTGGCTTCATGAGTCGCTTACCTATTGTTAACTATAAAACGCTGAATCAACTTTTAATAAAGTTGGGTTTTTCCGTAGTTAGACAAAAAGGAAGTCATGTCTTTTATCGTCATTCTGATGGAAGAACAACAACTGTACCTAATCATCAAGGGAGAGATTTAGCAAGACCACTGTTAAGAGAAATTTTAAAAGAAATTGAATTAACTGTTGATAATTTTAATGAACACTTACAAAAGCTTTAATTTTGGTATTTTGCAAGGACATAAAAATGGAAAATATAAACTCAGTGAATTATGAATATCAAGTAGGTGGTTCGCTCCCAGCTTCTGCTCCTACTTATGTCACCAGAAAAGCCGATAATGAACTATATCAGGCTATAAAAAAGGGAGAATTTTGTTATGTTTTAAACTCCCGACAAATGGGTAAATCTTCTTTAAGAGTTCAAACAATGAAACGACTTAAAGAAGTAGATGGATTTGCTTGTGCTGCTATTGATTTAACTGATATTGGTTCAGCGAATATTACTCCTTTACAATGGTATGCAGGAATTATTAATGAATTAATAAATACCTTTGAATTAAATGAAAAATGTGATATAGATAGTTGGTGGGATAAATATGATCAAGAATCTTTGTCTGCGGTGAATTTCTTTGGTAATTTTCTCCGAGATATTCTTTTAAAATATGTTGAATCAAATATCGTTATTTTTATAGATGAAATTGATAGTATCATCAGTTTAGAGTTTAATGTTGATGATTTTTTCGCTTTAATTCGCTCTTTTTATAATCGTCGAGTTGATAATACCGAAGATAATCGTCTCAGTTTTGTATTATTAGGTGTAGCTACTCCCAGCGATTTAATTCAAGATAAAACTCGCACTCCCTTTAATATTGGTTATGGAGTAGAATTAACAGGTTTTACCTTTGCAGAATCTCAAGCATTAGCAAAGGGATTAAGTGTTAAAACCAATCAACCTGAGAAGTTATTAGAATTAATTTTAAATTGGACTGGAGGACAACCTTTTTTAACTCAAAAAATATGTAATTTAGTTTTAAATTCTTCTGATTTATCTGAAGGAAATGAAGAAGAATGGTTAGATAATTTAATTAGAACTAATATTATTGAAAATTGGCAAGCAAAAGATGACCCGGAACATTTACGCACCATCGAAAGACGCATTTTAATTGATGAACAAATGGTAGGTGAATTATTAGATATTTATCAAAAGATTTATCAACAGCGAGAAATAGTTAGTCAGAATACTGGAGAGGAAGGAAAGTTACAGTTATCGGGTTTAGTGGTGAAAATAAATAATTATTTACAGATTTATAATCCCATTTATCGAGAGGTTTTTAATCAACAATGGATTGATAATCAATTAGCTGATTTACGTCCCTATTCTGAGTCTTTGAATGATTGGGTAAAATCAGATTATTCACATAAGCACCTGTTAAAAGGTAAGGTGTTAAAAGAAGCTACAGTTTGGGCAAAAGATAAAAGATTAAGCTCTTTAGATAAACGGTATTTAGATGATTCTCAAAAATTAGAATACAAAAGAAATATTAAGAATATATTTGTGGTTTTCGCAAGTGTTGCTACAGGGGTGGTAGTTGGACTTATCGTTGCATTTAGGTGGTATCAGTATAAATATGCTTTTTGTCCTATTGGAGAAAGAATAGAAGGGAGTGATAAATGTGTTAGAAATATTAAAACTAGTGGTGAACAATCTAAAATATTTATCGATGATATAAATTTTCATCTGGATAAGGGAAGCGAATATTTTAAAAAAGGAGATTATGAAAATGCAAAGAAATTTTTTTATTTAGCTACAGAGGCTAATCGTAATGACCCAATTCCCCAAATATATTTGAATAATACTAAAGCCAGGTTAGAAAGTCAAGCAGGGAAAGGAAAACCTTTAAAACTAGCAGTTGTAACTGGAATTGATTTTTACGGATCTACGTCCAAAGAAATTTTTAGAGGTGTAGCTGATTCTCAAGATGAATTTAATAAAAGTGGAGGAAAAAATGGCAGATTACTAGAGATAGTTATTGCGAATGATGGTAATGAACCACAAATATCAAAAAAAGTAGCAGAAAAGTTAGTTAATGAGTCAGATATTTTAGGAATTATTGGACATCATGCAAGTGAGAGTAGTGAGGTAGCAATACCCATTTACAGACGAAAAGGATTAGCAATAGTATCTCCTTCAAGTTCTAGCAGCAAATTGAAGGACGATGTATTTTTTCGAGTTATCCAAACTACAACAGAAGCAGCCAAACTTTATGCAAAGTATATCAAAAATACTTTACATTCAGATAGTATAGCAATTTTTTACGATCAGAAAAGTGTTTATAGTCAAAGTTTGCAAGAAGATTTTATAAAAGCTTTTGATGATTTAGGAGGAAAAGTTGATATTAATAATACTTCTGTTTTTGATCGGGAACAAACAAGTCTAACAGATATTGATGCAGAAATTGATAATATCATCTCAAACCAAATAAAAACAGTTTTTTTAATACCTGGTGTAAAAACAAGTTCAGTATTAAGAGCTTTTGCAAGAGCGAGTCAGGAAAAAACAAAAAAACTGAACATAGAAAACCTGAACATAATATTCCCTATGTCTGTTTTTGAACAGCCAACTTTAGATATAGGAGGTGATGCTGTTGAGGGTGCAAGTTTGTCCACACCTTGTGTAAACAAAACATCTTTATATATGAAAGGTGCAATAAAAAGATGGCAACAAAAAAATATTTATTGGCGTACCATGACTGGATATGATGCAACCCAAGCATTCATTGGAGCTATTAATAAATCATCGAATGAAGCGACAAGATCAGAAATTCTCAATAATTTGAAAACTCTGACACTCCCTGTTGAAAAAACCTCTGGCTATGGATTAAATTGGTCAAAGGAAGATGACTATTTGTATCAATCTAATATTAATAGTTTATATTGTATGTATAAGATTGAAAATGGTCAATTTAAAGAGGTTTTGGTTAAGTAGTCTACCAGAAACTTATCCAATTTATTCCACATTAGGGACAATCATTGATTTTGTTGGGTTTCACTGCGTTCTACCCAACCTACTGATCTGAAAATTGATTTTCTATGTCTCTAGATTGATGAAAAATTCTCACAATTTCTAAACTTGCAGAATCTTGAGTATAGAATATAATATATGGCTTAACAGGAAAACTACGAAGTTCTGTTTGTAGTTCGTCTCTTTTTGTTCCCATATTAGGAAATTGAGCTAACATCGGAAATTTATCAAAAATCTGTGCAATTTTTTGGTCTGCTAATATTTCATTTTGTTGAGCGAGATAAATCCAAATATCTTCTAAATCTTTCTCTGCTAGTTTGGAAATCCGAAAGCGATTCATTCAGATATTTCTCCTTGCAGATGTTCCCGACCTCGTGCTTTAATTGAAGTTATCAGAGTAGATAAATTATTTTCATCATATTCTGTATATTCACCATTTTGGAGTTGTTGAATACCTGCGGCTATATCCTGTTTTAAGGATTCAATATTTTGTGTTTTCTGGTGTTCAGTTAATCGAGAGTGTTGAATTTTTTCTACTAAGATTTGATATTCTTCTTGAGAAAGAGAAAGGATAATTTGAGTGAGAGATTCAAGAAGTCGTGTATTAATTGTAGGAATGGGTTGGTTCATAAGGCAATAATGAATGAATTATAACTTGCTTAGTTTCCTCTTCTCTTCTTTTGCGGAGTATTTCAAATAGAAAATCCTGATCTTCTTTTGATAAACTGGCCAGTGAATTAATAATTTCTTGCAAGGTTATCATAAAATCTCCGACAATTTAATCATTGGCAAATTATAGCACAATTTCCTAGTTAAAAGCTTTCCGCTACCAGAACCGTTAGATGATAATATAAATACTAACTTAATTAAAAGATAATTTACCTTTATGTTACAAATAACGCCGATTCAATTAGAAGACGGAACAATTATTTATATCGAAGCATCAGAAAACGTTGCTGTATCTATTCCCCAGCCTCCAAAAAATGAGAACCTAGATTTTCTAATTCCCACCCCTGAACAAGCAGACCGCGGTTTTAGCTTAGAAAAACTGAACGAAAAACTGAATATTAAAGAACAGGGAGACAAACTGCAAAAAACAATTCAATCTTATGCAAAACATATTATTCAATCCTTCAAAGATTTAGCTTTAGCCGAAGTTTCTGAAGTTACATTAGAATTTGGGGTTAATGTGGGAGGAATGACAGGAATCCCTTATATTGTCACAGGAGAAACTAGCAGTAATATCAAAATTACTGTTAAATGTAAATTTAAATAAGACATAAATAAAGAGGGAACATATTCAACTGTTCCCCCCTAATCTTTGACACAAACTGCTGTTTTAGACTTGAACCGCTAGTTTTGCTTCTTTAGTTGTCAATCGCTCATAAGCATCACGCATTTTCAACCCTGTCAATACTTGGAATAAACCAGTACCATTGTTAGAACCGGGGTATTCACGGTGTTGTAGTAACAAGTGAGTCATCTCACCTTGATATTTGGTAGATGTCTTGCTTAAATGAGTTTCAATGTAAATTACTTCATCAAGGTTATCAAATTGACCATCTACTTCTAAAACAGAGACGTAACGCCCATAGTAAACATCAGAACCGTAGTAAAGTTGCATACCAGGGTAAGAGCAGGTCAGTTTGCGTCCACAAGGAGTCCACTGAATTGTTGAACCTTCGTCAAACAGGTAACTTGGCTCAAAACCTTCCTTACCTTCCCTTTGTAACATTCGTACCCGTAAAACCTTACGTTCTGTATCGTTTTTGATTAAATTTGTGGGTAATACTTGCAGAACCACATCAGCAAATTCTCTTTGTGGTTCGATGAACTTTTCAAAATCGGGTTTACGAGAATTGATTTGTGCGAGAACATCTTCATAGCGGTGGCCTCTTTCAGCCATATCCCGTTGAATTTTCCAAGCAATTTTGACTTCATCACTGATATCAAAATAAACGCTGAAATCTAACAAAGCTCTCACCCGTTCATCATATAAGGGATGCAACCCTTCCACAACGACAATATGATTCGGCTCAATCCATTCTGGTGGATCAATCATACCTGTTTCGTGGTTATAAATTGGCTTATGTATTTTTTGACCTTCCTTGAGAGCTTTAATTTGCTCATACATCAAGTCAAAATTGTTTGCTCTAGGATCAAGAGCAGTTATTCCTGTTTGTTTACGTTGGATACGATCTAGACAATGATAGTCATCTAAACAGATAACTGTCATAAATTCTTCACCAAATAAATCAATCAAGCGACGTAAAAACGTAGATTTACCGCACCCAGAGTCTCCGGCTACTCCAATTAGTACCACCCGTTCTGGCTTAGTCATAAATTCCCTCTAAATACTAAATGTGTCAATCAATAATTTTTCTCACAGCAGATTTTGAATCTAGGATCTGACCCTAATGGTATCGTCCTACGTTCTGGCTATCCAGCATAACGATGACAGACTTAAACAAATAACTTTTACGCCTATAGCAGTTACCCGTCTTAATTAGCCTAATTTTATCGCTGGTAAGTATTTAATCTTAGTGTTGCCCTAAATTTTAACAGAAAGGGGTGTACTCTCACAATATCTACCTTGATAAAGAATCTATTTCCTTAGCAATTATCTGTTGAGTATTCTGCCATAGATGATACAGTTTTTTTAGAAGTAAAAAAATAGGAGTGCAAAAAAAAAGGAAAAAAGAGTAAAAACCTATTAAAAATCTGTTAGCATTTGCTAATACAGTGTAGACTTTGGCTAAAGTCAAACCACCCTAAAGCTATGTTGTAATTTCGACTTCGTACCTAATTGACCAGAAATATACTATCTATTGAGAATAGATCATTAATCAAATCCGTTACTGCACTATATATGGTAAGATGGGATCGGTGATTTTACTTCAATCAATCCAAGCAAAGTTATAATATATTCCTTAGGGATATTTTCTGGATGGAAAGGCTTTTTTGCAAACCCGGAATTTTTCCAGGATCAATATACAGTAAAATGTTTGATCAACAAGTCTCAGACTATGTAATTAAGGAAAAAAAGATTAAAGTGATTCACTATTAACATTCTCGCAAAGACTTATCCTCTAATTTAGAAGGTGAACAGGTGTGTTTTTTGCCATGCCTACTGGTCTTGGGTGAGTGTACTCAGCAAGACATCATGATAATGATGTCATTTTCCCGACTGGCCAGTTTTGTGATCCGAAAATCCGGTAAACTAAAGCTTGCATAAGAATGGGAATGATTTTTTTGATAAACGGTTAAGTAAATATCGGAGTGGTAGAAGGAATGTACAATCAAGGTGCTGTTGAGGGTGCTGCCAGTATAGAATCAGGTAGCCGCGTCTTCGTTTACGAAGTGATAGGTCTGCGTCAGAATGAAGAAACTGATCAAACCAACTACCCAATTCGTAAAAGTGGCAGTGTGTTCATCAGAGTACCTTACAACCGCATGAATCAAGAAATGCGACGGATCACTCGCCTAGGCGGTAAAATTCTTAGTATCCAACCTGTTACAGCTTTACAGCAAGTCAATCACCAAGTTGAATCGGTAACAACTGATGAAGTGGTTAGTACAACTGATGTAGTGGTTAGTACAGAAGTCAAAGCTGAGGTGAATGCTAAGAATGAGGAAAATGGTAAACCCACACCTGTGATTAATACTAGTGAAGCCAAAGGCTTTGCTAAATCAACGGCTAAGGAGAAAAAAGGCAACACCATGACTCAAGCAAAAGCCAAAAAAGATGCTCATGTTGATGTTCCTGTGAACATTTATCGTCCTAATGCTCCGTTTATTGGTAAGTGTATCTCTAATGAGACATTAGTTAAAGAGAGTGGAATCGGTATTGTTCAGCACCTCAAATTTGATATATCTACTGGCGATTTAAGGTATTTAGAAGGTCAAAGTATTGGCATTATCCCCCCTGGTGTGGATAAAAATGGCAAGCCTGAAAAGCTCAGACTTTACTCAATTGCTTCGACTCGTCACGGTGATAATCTAGATGACAAAACAATATCCTTGTGTGTTCGTCAGCTAGAGTACAAGCATCCCGAAACTGGTGAAACAGTTTATGGTGTTTGTTCTACCTATCTGACTAAAATCAAACCAGGTGATGATGTCAAAATCACGGGTCCTGTCGGTAAAGAAATGTTATTGCCTGAAGATCCTGAAGCTAATATAATCATGTTAGCAACAGGTACAGGTATTGCGCCCATGCGGACTTACCTGTGGCGGATGTTTAAAGATGGAGAAAGAAAGGCTAACCCAGAATATCAATTTCAAGGATTTTCTTGGTTATTGTTTGGTGTACCAACAACTCCCAATGTTCTCTACAAAGAGGAATTGGAAGCAATGGAACAGAAATATCCTCAAAACTTCCGTCTCACCTATGCTATCAGCCGGGAACAAAATAACCCCCAAGGTGGCAGAATGTATATCCAAGACCGTGTAGCAGAACACGCTGATGAGTTGTGGCAATTGATTAAAAATACAAAAACCCACACTTATATCTGTGGTTTGCGCGGTATGGAAGATGGTATTGATGCCGCTTTAAGCGCTGCTGCGGCTAAAGAAGGTGTAGTTTGGAGTGATTACCAAAAAGACCTCAAAAAAGCTCACCGCTGGCACGTAGAAACATACTAATTTAGTCACTGGTCAGTGGTCATTGGTCATTGGTCATTGGACAATTAAAAGAAGATAATTAGTAGGTAGGGCTTATGCTCTGCCTACAATTGTTTTATTGTTCTATATTTCTATATGAGTTCATTGTGGGTGCAAAATCTGTGGCTGTTAAATTAGGAATACTCGGATTAGGTACAGTAGGAACGGGGACAGTACAACTGTTACAAGACAAGGTAGGCCGTCACCCACTGTTACAGGAAATTGACATCTATCGAGTAGGTGTGCGATCGCTTACTAAACCTCGTGCTGTAGAATTATCTCCAGAGGTGATAACTACGGATTTAGAGGCAATTGTTAATGATCCAGCGGTAGATATAGTTGTAGAATTAATGGGGGGATTAGAACCCGCACGCACACTGATTCTCACAGCTATTAACAATGGTAAGCACGTAGTTACTGCCAATAAAGCGGTAATTTCTCGATTTGGTGCGGAAATATTTACATCTGCCAATCAAGCGGGTGTTTATGTGCTATTAGAAGCGGCCGTTGGTGGTGGTATTCCTGTGATTCAACCCCTAAAGCAATCTTTAAGCGTTAACCGCATTAGTGCTATCATGGGTATTGTCAATGGCACTACTAACTACATCCTCACCAGGATGCAAACAGAAGGTAGTGAATTTGATGATGTATTGGCAGATGCTCAGAGATTGGGTTATGCTGAAGCTGACCCTACAGCGGATGTTGATGGTTTAGATGCGGGAGATAAGATTGCCATTTTAGCATCTTTAGGGTTTGATGGGCGAATTAATCGGGAAGATGTCTATTGTGAAGGGATTCGTCAAGTCACAAAAACAGATATTGCCTACAGTGCTAAATTAGGATTTGTGATTAAATTACTAGGCATAGCTCAACATTTAGATACAGATAATTCCCAGCTTTCTGTGAGAGTTCATCCTACTTTAGTTCCGCAAAATCATCCTTTAGCTAGTATAAATGGTGTTTATAATGCTATCCTTATCGAAGGAGAACCCATTGGCCAGGTGATGTTGTTCGGTCCTGGGGCTGGTGCGGGGGCTACGGCTAGTGCCGTATCATCAGATATTTTGAATCTTGTCGCTACTCTGAAAACCAATACAGCTAAACCAAATCCTCTTTTAGCTTGTAGACATCAACATTACTCGCAAATCACACCGATTTCTGAGTTAGTAACCCGGTTTTATGCCCGTTTCCTCAGCAAAGACCAAGCGGGAGTTATTGGTAGATTGGGTACTTGTTTTGGCAATTATGGGGTAAGTTTAGAATCAGTGGTACAAACTGGTTTTCAGGGAGAACTGGCAGAAATTGTTGTTGTTACCCACTATGTTCAGGAAGGGGATTTTAGGCAAGCTTTGGCTGAAATTCAAGCTATGGAATCTATAGACAGTATTCCTAGTGTATTACGAGTGCTTTGAAGCATAAAAACATCTTCGGCTTCTTGGAGAAGTCGGGGATTTGTTATTCTATTCTTGATTAACAACAAGGTAATTCTTCCTTATCAACTCTAGCGTAACATATTTAAAATTGTTTGTCAATACCATAAATCTCTTTTTTTCGGTGGCGTTTTTGCGTTTTTTAGCGAAACATTATGGGGTGATGATGTAAATAAAGAAGACAGAGAATTGATTACCTGTCTTCTAGCTAAAGTTCGTTTTAATTGAACAAGAAATTACCACCAAAGAGGTTGATATTCGCATTGGTGCTAGTAAAACCAGATGTCTCTGATAAAGTCACTAATAATTGACCAGTACCAAAACCAGTATTAGCAGCAATACCATCACCAACTCGTACTAATGTAGAAGTACCTGATGTAATTACATCAAAATTGGCAATACCTGTAAAATTCAGTTTATCACCACCGACACCGCGCACAAATTGGTAAACTGTATCTGTAGCATCACCAAGAATGTAATTAACGTTATCTACAGCATTATCGTTTAAACCTAAATACAGGGTATCGTTACCTAACCCACCATTGAATGTATCACTATTTGCACCACCGATGAGGATATCGTTACCACTAGTGCCTGTCAGAGTTAGACTAGAAGGACTACCGATTTTACCATCACCATTAGCATCTACACCAAATTTAGTTTCTTGAGTTAAAGCTTCTGCCGAATTTAATCCCCAATTTCCCTCAGCAGAAACCCAATTCCAGTTACTATCTAAATGCCAGATATGTAGGAAGTTTCCAGAAACGTTTTTCCAAAGAACTTGATTATCTCCATT
>NZ_JACJTO010000054.1 GCF_014698755.1 Aphanizomenon flos-aquae FACHB-1287
GGTTAATGCTATTACTGATGAAAATGCTCTCAATTGGTTTAATCATTGTGGATTGTTTTTTGACCCTATTTAGATAGCTATTCTTGTACTGGACTTGATATCAAACTGCTGTATGACATTATCTTCTACTTCTAGATATTTTTCTTGACTTAATTTCACCCTATCTGTAATATATTGCAAAGGCTGCCAATTATAATCTTTTGTTTCTTGAGTTGTAGTCTGGGTTAATATACCATCAAAATAGAAAGTTCCATCTACAGAAAAGCTGGATTTATTTGCTTTTGTATTCACTACTGAACTTTCCCAGAACTCAGCCACAGAGTAAAACCATCCTGACTCCAGTTCTACATCAGCATTAGCTATTTCTATATTCTCACCTAGAGAGCATTTGAGCTTGCTTCCTCTTGAGTCTGATAAGTATAACTCACTTTCACTTTCAGCTATTTTATCATATAAAATATCTCGAATTGCTAATGCTTGTTCAATATCACCTGATAATAGCTGATTAAAAGAATATTCAATTACAGGTAAGCTCCCATCAAATTTTACTGCTGGTAAATGTACTATGGTACTTTGAGAATCATGCCAGAGTTGTTTAAGTTTGTAATAGTAGCTATAATCTGAAAAGATTAAAAAGGCTGTTTGTTTACTCTTAAAGTCATAATCATCAAAAAAAATAGTTTTATATCCTTGCTCCTGAGAGTAAGTATGAATTTCATTACTATCAACAATAATTGGCATCTGTCTTTGAAGAAAAGCTTGATAAAACTCTAAGATGTGCATATTTATTTAACGAATTACAAAACTTTATTGTCTTCAAGATATCTTAATTAAGTGTGAAAAATTAATAAGTTTGGACAACAATTCTTAGAATTGTTGTCCAAGTGCTTAGACTAGTCTTAGAACCTGTAAATACTTACATTACTAAGTAATTTTCAGCAAATTCTTACCAGTAAACATTGCCCAGATTGCTGCGGGTTTCTTTGTTAACTTGTTCAAGTTTACGTTTTTGTGTTTTCTTAGCGTTCATTTTAGTTGCTCCTGAAAATTTGCAATTTTAGCTACTAATTTGCGAGTTGTTTTTTAACTCGTTGATATTACCATATCAGCATCAGTTTGATTTAACAAGATCAATGTCCAAAATATTTACATTTTTTAATAAATAAAGATAGTTCGGGTAATTAACGTTTAATTTGCAGTTTTTAAGTCAAAAAAACCCTTTATATTACAGTCCGCTTGCACAATACAACTATGCCAATGAATATAACTTGTATGATTTCATTATTCTAACAAGCTCTGCCTTCTCGTGACCAATGTTCAGCCTGTAAGCATTGACTTTTATGGTTTATTTATCAATTATCTTCACTGTTTTAGTATGACTATTACTGATGAATTATTAATAGAATAGGCTGATGACAAAAAGCGTATTAATCATAATATAAATATCTGGTTTTATTCCTGAAATTACTTGGATATGATCAACTCGTAACCTGCTATCCTAGGGGAATACCTTTATTAATTTAAAAATATCAATGGCAAATAAAATAACTGCTGGAGAAAACTACAATGATTATGTAGGACCAGCAAAAGAGTACGATTTCATGGGAGCGTCTCAATTTCGGTTGCTTTGTACACTAGGTCTCCGATCTCAGCATAAATTGCTTGATTTTGGCTGTGGTTCGCTCCGTGCAGGTCGGCTTTTTCTACCTTATCTTGATGAAGGTTGTTATTACGGGGTAGAACCCAACAAGTGGTTAATAGAGGATGCTATAAAGTTCCAAGTTGGAGAGGATCTTCTTCGCATCAAAAAACCGTGTTTTAGTTATAACGATAAGTTCTCTTTAGCTGAGTTTGAAACCGATTTTGATTTTATCCTCGCACAGTCCGTATTAACTCATACTAGGACTAATTTAGTAAATCTTTGTTTTCAGAACTTTGCTCAATATTTGAAACCTGATGGTCTTATCGTTGCTACTTTTATGGAGGGAGATACTGACATGGAAGGGGATGGTTGGGAATATCCTCTATGTGTAACAATTCGACCAGCGACAATTAAAAAGTTAGCACAAGATGCTGGGCTTGTGGGAATTTCAATCCCCTGGTTTCGTCCTAGACAAACTTGGTATGTTTTTGCAAAAAACCAAGACCGTCTTCCGACACAAGCCATGTTTCCTTATCTTCATGGTGTTGTCTTATTCGATCCCATGTTTGAGACAAAAGAATAAAAATTGACACAACTTTTACAAAAAAGGGAACAGGGAACAGACAAGAAACTAAAGTTTCAGAAGAGCTTCAGTCAAAAAAAGGATGTTTTCCAAAGATGCGTAGCACAAAAAAATACAAGAACTCCCTCCCCGCAAGCAATGAAGGGACTATGATGTACATCATACAGCACTTATCGGTGTTATGAGATACATATCTAGCGGGCAAGATCCCCGCACCACAAGAGTTTCATGATTTAATTTTGTACATCATCAGTAGGGACTATGATGTACATCATACAGCACTTATCGGTGTTATGAGATACATATCTAGCGGGCAAGATGCCCACACCACAAGAGTTTCATGATTCAATTTTGTACATCATCAGTGCGGAAAACGCTGTATAATTGGAAGCTGTTGTATTTAGGAACAGTAACAGAAGAGGAGTTATTTAACAGGTTACATAAGATTGCAATTTATCGGCATTAAATAATCTTTATGCTTTGAGAAATAAAATCAATATAAGGAGATTTCTGTGCCATACCTATTCCTATATGCGTTCCATATACTCCTTGATTCATAATGGAATTTATCTGCCAATTCAGATTTTTTTCAATATTTTTATTACAACCAAATCCTATCTCAGTAAAACTTAAGTTACGTTCTAAACCATAATCCATTTCCAGTAATATGGAAGTTTCATCTTTACCATCCAAAATCAGATGATTTATGGTATTATCTTTGATATGAATATATTTTTCTTGACTGGAGTTGACCTTCTCAAGTAAATATGTCAAAGCATTTTGGTGACGTTCTCTCACTTGTGGGTTTGCACAAGCGTAAATTATGCCATCAAAACAGAAAGTTCCATCTAGTGAAAAACTTGATTTATCACTTTGAATATTGACTATTCCGCTTTCTAGCATTTCAGAAATGGAGTAAAATGATCCTGGTTCTAACTCATCTTCAGTATTTATAACTTCTAAACTTTCTGATAATAAGCACTTTAATTTAGTCCCTCTATGATCAGACAAGTATAATTCATCTTCTACCTCAGCAATTTGCTCATAAGTTTTAGCTCTTAACTCTAATACTTGTGTTAAATTACAAGAGAGAAGTTGCTCGAATGAATAAGCGATAATTTGAGGATTTATATCATATCTAACTGCTAGTAGATGAATAATCGTACTTTTGGAGGTACGAGATAGTTGCATAAGTCGATCATGATAACCATAATCTGAAATTACAGCAAATGCTAATTGTTGACTAGCAAAATCGTAATCATCAAATAAAATAGTTTGATATCCTTGCTTTTGAAAATAATAATTAAGATCATTACTATCAACAAGGATAGGAATTTTTTTATTAACTAGGGAATGATGAAAACATAAGGCATTCATTGAGAAATTTGTTCCTGTTTTGATTGGTGATAAAAATTACTAAGCTTTATTTTTAAACATCCAGAGTTTGAGATAACCGACTTTAAAGAAGTCGGGTGTTTTGTTGTTGGGAAATTATTGAAGATTCCCATATCTAACTATTTTAACTACAGTTTACCACAAAATCCTAATTATTGAATTAGTTTTGTATCACTATCTTGAAAATAAATATCTAAAATGTCTAATTTATTTCAGATAAAGTTTTAAATTGTTCCTCACTAATACGGCCTGCTGCATATAAAGTTTCTGTAATTTCAGAAATAGTTAAAACTGCGTGTGCTTGATAGCCATTTTCTCGTAATCTGTCTTTTACACCTTGCTCATGGTCCATAAATACTACAATATCATTAACATTTAATCCCGCATATTTTAACTTTTCTGCTCCTTCCATTACGCTTTTACCACTGATCAAAATATCATCAACAATGACAACAACTTCTCCAGGATTAAAATTACCTTCTATTACCTTGCGAGTTCCGTGTGCTTTTACTTCTTTGCGGGGAAAAATCATCGGGGAATTTAGATGTAATGATAATCCAGTAGCAGTAGGTAAAGAACCATAAGGAATACCAGCTATTCTATCATAAGTTAGGTCTTTAAGAATCTCTGCATAAGCAATTACTATCTGATGAAATATTTGGGGATTGGAAATGATTTTGCGGAGGTCTATATAATAGGGAAAGGTAGCTCCAGAAGCTTGGACAAACTCACCAAACATGATACAACCAATGTCATAAAGTTGTAAAATTAAATCTAAAAGCGGGTGTTTATTTAATAAACAAACATCGGGAAACCAGACGGAACAAGCGGAGTTTTCCTGAGAAATTTCAGTTCTGAGATGATTAATTTCCGCCCTTAAAGATTGCAGTTGGGTAGATAGATTTTCACTTCCTAACATATCTTGAGAAATGGGAAGAAGTAACCCATCACCATTATAATTTAATCCCGCTGATAGCAAGTTTTTAAGATTACCACCTTCAGACCAAATACTACGGGCTAAAATTAGTCTTTCTGGTGCTTCTTTGCGAATTTTCGCTAAAATATCTGGTTGAATAGTTCCTACTTCTAAACCCAGTTGTTCAGGTGTTCCCCAATTTTTTGCTTCCTTGACTACTTGTAAATAAAAGGGGGATTCCGCTGTAGGATATTGCTGCAAAATCACTGCACCTGGATTAGAAGTTGTACACAAAATAAAAACGGCTTTATCGGGATAAACTAAAAAGGGTGCTACATGATCTTGTCCTGCATAAGGACTCAATGTAATCGCATCAATTTGCCATTCTTCAAAAACAGTTTTAGCGAAAATTGTACTAGTATTAAGATCGCTATGTTTGGCATCTAATATAATTGGAATATGAGCAGGAATAGCTTTTAAAGTTCTTTGTAATAATTCCCATCCTGGAATACCTAAAGCTGCGTAAAATCCCAGAGTTGGTTTATAGGCACATACTAAATCACTGGTTTGGGAAATAGTAAATTCTAACCAATCCCACAGACTATCAATCATACTTTTGGGATCTGATTTCTGGGAATATCTTTCAGGGAGCATTTCAGGATTAGGATCTAGTCCTATAAATAGTAAACTCTGATTTTGAGTAATCGCCCCATTCAATTTATCGTAAAATTTCATAAGTTCTCCTAGCAATATTTTAACTTTAAGGCACTTACTAAAATACTAACATACTAACCCGGTTTTTCTACCATCATACCATTAGTGGTATGATGATTACCCGTATATGCGTTAATCAGAAGTCAATGTGATCATTTCTTCCCATTCTGCTAAGATTTTAGCACTAATTCCCGGTATTTTATCTACATCTTCTAAAGAAGTAAATTTTTGTTGTTGACGAGCTATAATTATCCTTTCAGACAATTTCTTCCCAACACCGGGTAGAGTTTCTAATTCTGCTTGAGTTGCGGTATTGAGATTAATTTTATGAGTAATTGAACTTGTTAGAGATGATGGTTTTTGAATTTGAGGACATTGTTTAACTTGCTGATCAATTTTAGCTTGAATATTTGCTGTTAAACCTGGTTTAATTGTACTATAAAGCCGATCAAATTCCCGTTGATAATGGGCTGCAACTGTGGGATTTTCAATTACGACTAATATTTCATCATTGCCATTATTAGCAGCTTCTGACCAATTATGAGAACCTGTAATTACTGTCTGATTATCAATGACTGCAAATTTATGATGTAATAAATCACCTTTTGCTAAAATTGGGACTCCTACGGTAGAAATCGGATTTTTCCAAGGACGGTTATCAACTTCATATTTACAGTTCTCACTTAAAGCAAATCCCATCATATCTAAGGCTTCACTGTAAGAACGGTAAGCAAATTGTGGTTCAATTAAAGCCCGAACTTGCACATTTTGATCATGACGTTCTTCGAGAATATTAGCAAGTTGTTGATCTGAAAAAACAAATAATGCTAAATCAACTGTTTTTTTACTTGCGGATAAAGTTTTACTAATTAATCCATTAGCAGAATCACCCCAAGGTTCAGTAGGAGAAATTGGAGAAAAATTAACTGTAATTTTGCTATTATTTAAAGTGATTGTTTGTGATTTACGGAGAGGTTTTTGAAGTCCAAATTTACTATCTAATTTTCCTCCTACTCTCTCACCCCACATAATATTAAACTCTTCTGTTATTAGTTTTGCTAATTCAGGACTATCAACTTTTAATAGATTATTAGCATTACCCAAACTACTAGAATTTGTAAAATCTCCAGATGTATCACTGAGGGTAAAATTAGCAGAAGTAATAATCACAAAACGATGATCAACAACCACAAATTTATGGTGCATTAATCTACTACCTTTTGAACCATCAGCAGTATCATCTATCCAAGGAATTTGAGCATCTTGAACAATAGCTAAACTATCCCGTTGACTAATTTCCGCCGATGTGATTTGATTATCTTTATTAATATCAACAAACTTGCGAAAATCTTGATATCGTTCTTGTTCCCTTTTTTCTAAATTAGCTATTTCTGCGGAAGTGAAACTACTCCAAGGACGGGAATAATTATGTTCTAAAATTAACCTCACTTTCACACCAGATTTTTGTTTTTCTGCTAATATCTGGGCAACTTTTGGTAAACGTAATTCTTGTACAGCTATATCTATGGTAGATTTTGCTTGAGAAATAGTATCAACAATCTGCTTTTCTAGATCATCCCCGAATCGGGATTTTTGACGATAGGCTTCTGTATATTTTGAAGATTGGGAATTATTGAAGTAAACTTGAATTAAAGGATCTTGGGGTAATGGTTCTAAAAGCTGACTAGATGATTGGACTTGTTGACAACCAGTCAGAGTCAAAAGCAATAACAAGATGTAAGGAGAAGGGTGAATTCGTGGGAAAATAAACACGGTAATCTAATAAAAGTAAATTACAGGGATTTTAATATATTAATGTCACACCCTCAATTAATTTCTTTCTTTGCGCGAAACATTTACCTCAAAACAGCAATGTGTAAGTCCTAAAGTATAAATTTTTATGCAAGTATATCTAGATTACAGTGCTACTACTCCCACTCGTCCAGAAGCGATCGCTATGATCCAAACCATTTTAACTCAACAATGGGGTAATCCCTCCAGTTTACATGAATGGGGCAACCGGTCCGCCTTAGTTGTCGAAACAGCCCGAATGCAAGTTGCGAGTTTGATTAACGCTGTTCCCGAATCAATTATTTTTACCTCTGGAGGAACGGAAGCAGACAACCTAGCAATTATGGGGGTAGCGCGGTGTTACAGCACCCCCCAGCATATCATTATTTCCAGTGTAGAACATTCAGCTATTTCTGAACCGGCGAAAATGTTAGAAAATTGGGGTTGGGAAATTACCCGTTTAGGTGTAAATAATTACGGAAGAGTTAACCCCGAAGACCTAAAAGCCGCATTGCGAGATAATACAGTATTGGTATCTGTAATTTATGGACAAAGCGAAATAGGAACAGTCCAACCAATTCCTGAATTAGGGGAAATTACGAAAACACACGGCGCTTTATTTCATACAGATGCAGTGCAAGTTGCTGGACGACTACCCCTAGACGTGCAGACTTTACCAGTAGATTTATTGAGTTTATCTAGTCATAAATTATATGGTGGTTTAGGTGCAGGGGCGTTATATGTGCGTCCTGGGGTAAAATTACAATCGCTACTAAGTGGGGGTGGACAGGAGGCCGGACTGCGTTCAGGAACTCAAGCAACTCCTGCTATTGCTGGATTTGGAGTAGCAGCGGAGTTAGCAGCCCAGGAGTTAGACACGGAAAGGTTAAGATTAATCGGGTTACGCGATCGCCTCTTTGCCATTTTAGCAGATATTCCCGGTTTAATTCCCACCGGTGACAGAATTCATCGCTTACCCCATCATCTCAGTTTTTGTTTAGCAATTACAGACGGAGAAAAAATCAGCGGAAAAACATTAGTCCGACAATTAAACTTAGCTGGAATTGGTATTAGCGCAGGTTCGGCTTGTAATAGTGGAAAATTAAGCCCTAGTCCCATTCTATTAGCAATGGGGTATTCTCAACAAGCCGCTTTAACGGGAATTAGATTAACTTTAGGAAAACAGACCATGGTAACAGACATTGATTGGACAGCAGTAGTTTTACAACAAGTTTTGCAAAGATTAATACCCTAATAGCTGAATAAGTAATGTTTATATTCAATATTTATACCAAGTTTTTGTAGCAACCAGGACAGCCAGAAATGAAGACATACTTGATTTAGATACATTTGTAAATTGTTCTTAACAAAATGTTAAATCTTTACGTCGTAACAAATCTAAATATATCAATTGGGAAAAATTGCAAAATAACTTATTGAATAATTGATATATTGTGGGGTAAGCTACAAATCTAGTGATGTGCAGTTTCTTCTCCCTTGCTCATTCCCTGACTAAACCTGTCTTCAGAGAAAACGCCTCATGATCAATCTTTACCCGCTTTAAGTAAAGACATCAGGCAAAATTCCCCAGACAGTTGATCAATTGATTAAATCGGTTTGGTAGGGTATGCAAACTCAAGATGAAAAGATTTTGTATTCCTGGGACGAAAAATAACAGCGTCAAAGTAGTACGTCTGAATTTATGCAGCAGTAATACTGCTACCATAGAAACTCATCGCCCCTAATCATAAGCAAAACTTATAATCTTATTAAGAATGAATAAAGAGTAAGAATGAGAATAAGTTGCACATAACGTGATTTGATAGTAGTAAAGAAAGACTTCTTGGAAGAAAAATATGTCTTACGCGCAAACTAAGACTCAGGCTAAGTCTGGGTATCAAGCTGGGGTTAAAGATTACAGACTAACTTATTACACACCGGATTACACACCTAAAGATACAGATTTATTAGCAGCTTTCCGGATGACTCCCCAACCCGGAGTTCCTCCCGAAGAAGCTGGTGCGGCTGTAGCTGCTGAGTCTTCCACTGGTACTTGGACAACAGTTTGGACAGACTTGCTCACCGACCTAGATCGCTACAAAGGTCGTTGTTATGATATCGAACCAGTTCCTGGTGAAGATAACCAATATATCTGCTACGTTGCGTATCCTTTGGACTTGTTTGAAGAAGGTTCTATCACCAACGTATTGACATCTATTGTTGGTAACGTATTTGGTTTTAAAGCCTTACGGGCGTTGCGTTTGGAGGACATTCGTTTTCCAGTAGCTTATATCAAGACCTTCCAAGGACCTCCTCACGGTATCCAAGTTGAGCGCGACAAATTGAATAAATACGGTCGTCCGCTGTTGGGTTGTACAATTAAGCCCAAATTAGGTCTTTCCGCTAAGAACTACGGACGCGCTGTATACGAATGTTTACGCGGTGGTTTGGACTTCACCAAAGACGACGAAAACATCAACTCCGCACCATTCCAAAGATGGCGCGATCGCTTTTTGTTCGTTTCTGAAGCTATTAATAAGGCACAAGCGGAAACAGGCGAAATTAAAGGTCACTACCTAAACGTTACCGCTCCTACCTGCGAACAAATGATCCAACGGGCTGAGTATGCTAAAGAACTCAAGCAGCCCATCATCATGCACGATTACCTGACCGCAGGTTTCACAGCTAACACCACATTAGCTCGCTGGTGTCGTGATAACGGTATTCTGCTGCACATTCACCGGGCTATGCACGCTGTAATTGACCGTCAGAAGAACCACGGTATTCACTTCCGCGTATTAGCTAAAGCCCTCCGCTTGTCTGGTGGTGATCACATCCACACTGGTACAGTAGTTGGTAAATTAGAAGGTGAACGCGGTATCACCATGGGCTTCGTTGACCTATTACGTGAAAACTACGTTGAGCAAGACAAGTCTCGCGGTATTTACTTTACCCAAGACTGGGCTTCTTTACCTGGTGTAATGGCCGTTGCTTCCGGTGGTATCCACGTATGGCATATGCCCGCGTTAGTAGAAATTTTCGGGGACGACTCCGTACTACAATTCGGTGGTGGTACACTCGGACATCCTTGGGGTAACGCTCCTGGTGCTACTGCTAACCGCGTAGCTCTAGAAGCAGTTGTTCAAGCTCGTAACGAAGGTCGTAACTTGGCTCGTGAAGGTAATGATATTATCCGCGAAGCTGCTAAGTGGTCTCCTGAGTTGGCTGTTGCTTGCGAACTGTGGAAAGAAATTAAGTTCGAGTTTGAAGCAATGGATACCGTCTGATCATTTAAGATTTGGGATTTTGGATTCATCAACAATCCAAAATCTAACAATCTGAAGGGCTGGGTCAAGCATGGATTTAAAGCAAATTGCGAAAGAGACAGCCAAAACTCTCCAAAGCTACCTGACTTATCAGGCGCTCAGGACTGTGTTGGCGCAGCTAGGCGAAACAAATCCTCCTTTAGCACATTGGTTGCAAAACTTCTCGGCTGGGAAAGTCCAAGACGGAGAAGCTTATATCGAGGAACTGTTTCTGGAAAAGTCAGATTTGGCTTTGCGGATTATGACTGTCAGGGAACACATAGCGGCGGAAATGGTAGAGTTTTTACCAGAAATGGTACTAACTGGCATTCAGCAAGCCAATATGGAACAACGTCGCCAGCATCTTGAACGTATTACGCAATTAAATTTATCAGATTCCAGCCCAAAAGCACCAAAGACAGATAATATCTGATGCTAATTTGGATAATTTATCCAATTAGTCCGTCAACCAAGTCATAAAAAAATCTCCCCCACTTATCAAAA
This sequence comes from Aphanizomenon flos-aquae FACHB-1287, assembly GCF_014698755.1. GTDB lineage: Bacteria > Cyanobacteriota > Cyanobacteriia > Cyanobacteriales > Nostocaceae > Dolichospermum > Dolichospermum flosaquae. The sequence goes on from NZ_JACJTO010000054.1 coordinate 10,851, forward strand.
GCTATGCAAACCTTACCTAAAGAGCGTCGTTACGAAACCCTTTCTTATCTTCCTCCTCTGTCTGACGCGCAAATTGCCAAGCAAGTTCAGTATATTTTGAACCAAGGCTACATTCCCGCGATTGAATTTAATGAAACTTCTGAACCTACAGAGCTTTATTGGACAATGTGGAAGTTACCTTTGTTCGGCGCTAAATCTACTCAAGAAGTATTGAGCGAAGTTCAAGGTTGCCGTTCTCAGTATAGCAACTGCTACATCCGTGTTGTTGGTTTTGACAACATTAAGCAGTGTCAAGTTCTTAGCTTCATCATTCACAAACCCAGCAGATACTAAAAGCTAATTAGCTGATAGTTATTTGATGAATTAAAAAGAGGGGTAGAGTTTTCTATCTCTCTTTTTTTAGTTTTTGATGGAGAATCCTGAAGTTGAATCTGTTTTAGATAGTCCCCAACAAATTCTACTCGAAAGAGAAGGACGGAAAGCACAGCACTTCCCGGTGTTATATGACCCAGAAGTTGACGTTTTCAGAATTATCTTCAGTAATGTGCAAATAGAAGAAAGTGATGAAGAAAAACCAGGAATCATTTTAGACTATGACGAAGCTGGAAATATTATAGGAATTGAAATTATAGATGCTTCTAAACGTATAGATAACCCCTGTTCAGTTGAGTATTCTGTTAGTAATTAATAGCAATTATAGGCGGGGAAGGGGTTGGGTTTCTTGTATCTTACTCAAACAAGAACCGCTATAAAATCTTTTCAACTCTGTCATCTGTCACCCCAAAATTACCGCCTAATTCTTGCTGTAAGCGGTACAAAATAGTATTTTTATCAACTTGTGATAGAATTTCCCGAATAACGGTATTAGCACCTAATTGTCCCCAAGTACAGCCCTTTTCTAGATATAACTGTGCAGCTTTACCGACTGTATAAGCACCATAACCGGCAATTCCACCTTGGGTAATAGCACTACCAACAAAAGTAGTAATATTCAGAGGATTATCACCACTAGCTATAGCTGCAGTAGTTTTACCTAAACCTAATATAAAACTACTACCAATTTCACTTAATAATAAACCACCAGAACTGAATAAAATTGTTTTTAATAATTTACTGGCTTCATAGCTAGTCATGGGTAAACCATACAATTTAGCCAAAGCTCGAATTAAGGCTAAATCGGTAATGAAACCACCAATAATATCTAAAAAAGCAATAGGATTTAAACCAATAGCCAAAGCTTTATATTGACTAAATCGCCAAATAATATCTTCTGCTTCTTTTTCGCGGATATCAACGGTTTTTTCGGCGATATTTTCTTCCAATTCTCTAGCTTGAATTAGTGCATTTAAAGCTAGAAGAGAGCGTCCTTCTCTATTTAAAATATTTAAGATTGTTTGCTTTAATTCATCTACCTGAGGAGGTGGTGTTTCCCATTCAGAAGTAATATTTCCATCTGGATATTCTACCCTCACTTCCATTGGTGCAGGTTCAGCCGCTACCATGACAATTTCATCGGGTAATAAGGGCTTATTTTGTAAATTTCCCGCGCCTAATTGTTGAAGATTTTCATATATTGCCTTTCTATCTATATCTGGATATAAATCAATTTTATTAAATACCAAAATTAGGGGTTTTTGGGCTTGACGTAATTCTAATAATCCTTGATATTCGGTTCTAGTAATATCCCCAGAAACAACAAACAAGATTAAATCAGCTTGACGTGCCACGTCTCGCGCCATTTGCGCCCGGACATCTCCAGCAATTTCATCTAAACCAGGAGTATCAATTAATTCGACTAATACCTTATCTCCTGGTTTCCAAGGTACAGAACGAGGCCATTGAGTGACACCATTTAGAGGTCCAGTTTGCAGAATTTTTTCTCCTAATAAAGAATTTAATACTGCTGATTTTCCGCGACTGACTAAACCAAAAGCCGCAATTCTAATCACATTTGCATCTAATTTATGGAGTGTGTTATTTAAAGCTTCTATTTCCGGTTTTAGCAAACTTGCTAATTCTGGATTTGTAGCTAGTTGTCCCGATTTACGGAGATATCCATACCAAGACAATGCTTGTCTGAGACTAGCACGGGCGCGGTTTAAATGGGTTTCTTGCAGGTTACGGTTAATCACTGATTTTAGTTTTTGTGGCGACTATAGACTGAATGACTCCTAACTTGATGAATTTTAAATTCCTAAATATGCTTCTAAAACTTTGCTGTTATTTTGAATTTCTGTAGGACTACCAACAGCTAAATTTTTTCCTTCTGCTAATACCCAAACTCTATCACATAAAGACATAATTACATCCATGTTATGTTCAATAATTAAAAATGTCATTCCATCCTGACGATTCCATTTTAAAATGCGATCGCATATTTCGTCAATTAATCTGGGATTTACACCAGCAGCAGGTTCATCTAGCAATATTAACTTAGGATTTGTCATTAAAGCCCGACCAATTTCTAAAAGTTTCCGTTGTCCTCCGGATAAACTACCGGCATAATCAGCGGCTTTTTTTTCCAAGCCTACGGACTCTAATAAAAACATTGCCCGTTCTTTTAATTGCTTTTCTTCTTTAGCAATTAGGTGGTGTTGAAATTGGACTTGCCAAAAGTTCTCACCTGTTTGTTTTTGTGATCCCAGTAACATATTTTCTAATACTGATAACTTCGATAAAACCCGTGCTACTTGAAAGGTTCTTACTAATCCCTGTTGGGCAATTTGGTATGATTGTAATTGATGAATAGGTTCACCGTCAAAAATGACTCTACCTTTATCTGGACGGATAAAACTGGAGAGTAAATTAAATAAAGTAGTTTTACCAGCACCATTAGGACCAATTAATCCAGTAATACTACCTTTGATAACTTCGATATTAGCTTCTTCAACTGCTTTAATTCCGCCAAAATTTTTACAAAGTCCAGTTGCAGCTAATAGAGGTAATTGGGGTGATTCCATGTTATTTATCATAATACTTTTATTCTCAACTTAATTTTTAGGTTTTTTGTTGGTTTTTAATTATTTTTATGGAATAAAAATTGTCGGAGTTCATCAAATTTCATCCCTGTAAAACCTCAGCCACACTTAACTTTAAATCACTAAATAGAGGCGAATAAATCATATCATCCCCGCTATAAACCTGCTCTTCATAAAAACCCTCCACCCATTCCAAAACCGTCACTTTTTGCCCAATTGGATCAACAATCCAATACTCAATAATTCCCCGCGCCGCATACTCAGAACGCTTGTAACGATAATCACGATTTTCCTGATTTGGACTCACTACCTCAACCACCAACAAAGGCAGCGGCATATCCATTAAAATTAGCGAGCGCGTAGCCCCCTGCATCACTTGAGCTAATTCTTCAGAAAACACCGTCAAATCAGGAACACGCACCCCCACCTGCCGACTATTCACAGCAATTTCTGTTTTCATACTCAAGCGGTAATAGGGAATACCTAATTGTAGAAAATAGGCAACTAAAAACATTGCTATGCGCCGATTTATCTCACTTTCTAAAGGCATAGGAATTAATTCTCCATTGTCTAATTCATATAAATTATCCGTCCCATCGTCATAATTAAGAAATTCCTCAAAAGTCATCTTGTTAGCAGTTGCAACTATCATGGCTATTCCTCCCATAAACGGCTTGTATCAACTATTTTAACATCACAAATTTCCAATTATTTACCAAGAGTCAGTTCCTCCTTTTTCCCTAAAATTCCTTGAGGCCGCCAAATCATCAGCACCATTAAAAGTAACCCAATAAACATAATCCGAAAAGCACCAATCCTTTCTACGTCTAGAGGTACAATTTTGGGTAAAAATTCCCTAGTTAGAGCATCATAGGCAAAGAACATCACAGCGCCTAAAATAGTTCCCAGATTATTACCAGAACCACCTAAAATTACCATAATCCAGGCATCAAAGGTGAGTTGAGGTTGGAAATTATCGGGATAAATTGCTGCTAGTTGCCAAGCGAAGAATGCTCCAGCAATCCCCGCAATTGCCCCACCTAACATTAATGATTGGAGTTTATAGGAAAATACATTTTTACCTAATGCTTTGGGAATTTCTTCATCTTCACGAATAGATTTTAGCACTCTTCCCCAAGGCGATCGCACTAAAATTTCTAACCGCCAAAAAACAAAAGCTAAAATTAATAATACCAACAACATTAAACCCGCTTTGGGATTATAATTATATAGTCCAATTACACCAGAAATATAAATTGCTCCAGCCAATAATCCTAAAGCTATTCCTACTATCAAACGAGAAATAAATTCTTGTTTAAGACTACTATTTCTAACTATATTATTACTTGCAGAAATTTGAGCAGTCTGCACCCAACGCCATAAAGAAAATAATGTTATTCCTGTTAATATATTTAGTACAACAATCATGATGATACGGAAAAATAAATTTGGGGTAGTTGATAAAGGAATAACATAACTTTGTACACCAAAAGATCCCGATATCCATGTATTACCCACAGGTAACTCCTGGTTATTGACTATCAATCGAATTAACTCACCTGTACCAATAGTGACAATTGAAAGATAATCTTCGCGTAAACGTAGAGTAGCAAAACCAATTACTAAACCCAGCGAAGCGGCCACAATTGCCCCAATTCCCGCCGATAGCAGCAATGGTACGCCCTTGAGACTTAATAAAACCGTCGTATACGCACCCAAAGTCATAAAAGCAATATGACCAAAGTTAATTAGACCTGTAAAACCCCATTGTAAATTCAGTCCTAAACCAAACAAAGCAAAGGTTGCGGTAGAAATAGCCAGAAAAATTAGATATTCAATCATAAGTTAGTCAGTTGTCCGTGGTAATTATTTATTTGCTTCTCTGGTTTTTGGTGTGGTCAATTGCAGTGTATCTTGAGAATGGTTTATTTTTATGTGCAGATTTCGGTTTTATTGTACTTATCTACTTATTGCTCGATATTACTAGTCTTTGCTTGTAACTTTGAACTTTTCAATGATTATGGCTACAATCTAAACACCACTAAAATTATCCTAACTCCTATAGCGTACACCTGTCAAGTATAAGAATATATTATTGAAAACTAATGTATCTAGTTGGCTTTGATATTCGATAAAACTCAAAAAGATTGAGCGGGTTTTTATTAGTAGTCGTGCAAAATAAATTTTATAGTTAGGAGAGGGAAAAGGTAAAGAATAAAGAAATTCTTGTTTTCAATCAATATGTACAATTAATTATGCTTGGGTACTTAAACTGAAATATGAGGTTAATGAATTAAAATTATTGTCATGCTCAAACGAATCAAAGATATAACAACAAACATAGCACCCCGTCTAGTCGAAATTCGCCGACATCTTCATTCACACCCAGAACTCAGCGGACAAGAATATCAAACCGCTGCTTTTATTGCAGGTGTCTTATCTGCCAGTGAACTACACGTAGAAGAAGGTATAGGTAAAACAGGTGTCATTGGCGAATTAAAAGGGACACAATCCAGTGATAGTATATTGGCAATTCGCACTGATATGGATGCTTTACCCATTCAAGAACGCACAAGTTTAGAATATGCTTCTCGAATTGAAGGGGTCATGCACGCCTGTGGACATGATATTCATACTACAGTAGGTTTGGGGACAGCGATGGTACTTTCCCAAATTGCCCCTGAATTGGGTGGGAAGGTGAGGTTTTTATTCCAACCAGCCGAAGAAATTGCCCAAGGTGCAAATTGGATGGTAAAAGATGGAGTAATGAATAATGTGGCGGCCATTTTAGGGTTACACGTTTTTCCTTCCATTCCCGCTGGTTCAGTCGGTATCCGCTATGGTGCATTAACAGCAGCCGCAGACAGTTTAGAAATTATTATTATCGGTGAATCTGGACATGGTGCGCGTCCCCATGAAGCCATAGATGCAATTTGGATTGCAGCCCAAGTAATTACATCATTACAACAAGCGATTAGTCGGACACAAAATCCTTTACGTCCTGTAGTATTAAGTATTGGCCAAATTAATGGCGGACGAGCTCCTAATGTAATTGCTGATAAGGTACAGTTATTAGGAACAGTGCGATCGCTTCACCCAGAAACCCGCGATAAACTACCACAGTGGATTGAAAAAATAGTTGCTAATATTTGTAATTCTTACAACGCTAAATATCAAGTCAATTATCATCAAGGTGTACCTAGTGTACAAAACGATAATGTACTAACACAATTATTACAATCATCAGCGGAAGAAGCGTGGACTAGTGATTGTGTACAAATTTTACCAGAACCATCCTTAGGTGCAGAAGATTTTTCTGTTTATTTAGAACACGCCCCTGGTTCAATGTTTCGCTTAGGTGTAGGCTATGAAGATAGAATAATTAATCATCCTTTGCATCATCCGCAATTTGAGGTGGATGAATCTGCTATTATTACCGGAGTAGTCACATTAGCTTATGCAGCCTACAAATATTGGCTAAATTCAAAACTATGATTTGCGTGATTCCTGGGATTTGAATAATTAAAAATTACAGAAATCAAAAAAACACACAATTGAGAATTTTCTCTTTCAATAAATTCAAAAAAGTACACAGTCAATCATGCCACCAATCGAAACTATAGATTCAAATTCATCAGAACAAAGCACTAATAATTGGTATTTGGTAAGTGTTCGTTCTAAAAAACGAGAAGTATTTTTGAAATATCTGAATTTAGCTATTAGCCAAAATCAACTACAAGACTTGGTAATAGATATCAAAAGTCCTCAAGATGCAGTTTATCAAGATATTGTTTTATTAAGAATCAGTAATTTTAAAACTGCTTATATACAACTCAAAAAAATCGAATGTTTCCAAAATATTGAACGTAAACCCTTAGCACAAACACAAGTAAATAGAATGCTGAATATGTAGTGAAAATAATGTCCCGAAAGCCTCAAGAAAACAGAAAACAAAAAGCAGATTCTCTGAAATCAAAAGATTAAAAATTAACAGATGGTAGTTGAATTATACACTTGAAATCACCACCTCTAGATGGTCAAACTACCAAATCCTCCCCCTCCGGGAGTTTCTATCACAAAAATATCCCCCGCTTGCATTTCTACTGTAGCTGTATTCCCTAAATTTTCTTCAGTTCCATTTTCCCGTTTTATCCAGGTTTTTCCTACTTTTCCATTTTCTCCACCATGTAACCCAAATGGAGGAATTAAACGATGACTAGCCAGAATATTCGCTGTCATTGGTTCGAGAAATTTAATCCGACGAATTACCCCATTTCCACCCGTATATTTGCCTTTACCACCACTATCAACACGCAAACTAAAGCTTTCTAATTGTACAGGATAACGAGTTTCTAAAATTTCAGGATCTGTTAAGAGGGAGTTAGTCATGTGAGTATGAACTGCATCTGTACCATGAAAATTTCTTCCCGCACCTGAACCACCGCAAATAGTTTCATAATATTGATATTTGTCATTACCAAAAGTGAAATTATTCATTGTTCCTTGGGAAGCGGCCATTACTCCTAAAGCACCATATAAAGCATCAACAATTGTTTGAGAAGTTTCTACATTTCCTGCTACTACTGCTGCTGGATAAATTGGGTTTAACATACAACCTTCAGGAATAATAATTTCTAAAGGTTTGAGACAACCAGCATTGAGAGGAATATTATCATTAACTAATGTCCTAAATACATATAAAACTGCTGCTTGGGTTACGGCTTTGGGAGCATTAAAATTACTATTTAGTTGTGCAGATGTGCCTGTAAAATCAATTTTAGCACTACGATTTTTTTGGTAAATTGTTACCTTAACTTGAATTTTTCCCCCATTATCCATTTCATAAATAAATGCACCATCTTTAAGGACATCAATTGCTCGTCTGACTGATTCTTCCGCGTTATCTTGGACAAACTGCATATAGGTTTGTACCGTTTCTAGTCCATATTGATTGACCATTTTACCAAGTTCTTGAACTCCTCTTTCATTAGCAGCAAGTTGGGCTTTAAAATCGGCAATATTTTGATCAGGATTCCGACTAGGATAAGGATGGTTTAACAAATAATTTCTAACTTCTAGTTCTTGAAAATCTCCCTCTTTGACTAACAGAAAATTATCAAAAATAATGCCTTCTTCTGCTACTGTGGTACTATGGGGAGGCATAGAACCAGGAGTAATACCACCTATATCCGCTTGGTGTCCACGGGAAGCAACATAGAAAATAATTTGGTTTTTTTCTGCATTAAAAATTGGAGTAATTGCTGTCACGTCAGGTAAATGTGTTCCCCCATTATAAGGGTTATTTGATAAATAAACATTTCCCGGTTTAATATTCTCATTTTGATCATTAATTAAACTACGGACACTTTCACTCATTGAGCCTAAATGTACAGGAATATGGGGAGCATTTGCAACTAATAAACCTGAACCATCAAAAATAGCACAGGAAAAATCTAGCCGTTCTTTAATATTTACTGACGCGGCTGTATTTTGCAGAATAATTCCCATTTGTTCCGCAATAAATTGATAGAGATTTTTGAATATTTCTAAACGAACTGGATCTGGTTGTGTTGTGATGTACATTTTTTTAGTTAGTCAATTTTAAGAAATTGGAAAAATCATGCTTAATTACGAGGATTTTCTTATGCTTTTGTTGTTTTTAATGAATGCTTACCCCAAGAATTATAGGTTATTTAATCCACGATCATTACTAATTAATTCTACAGCATCGTATCCATCAAGATCTTGCAGATAAACTTTGACAATTTCCTCTTTTGCTGTCGGTAACTTTTTACCGATAAAATCTGGATGAATTGGTACTTCTCGATGACCTCTATCTACTAATACAGCTAAACGAATTACTTCTGGTCTACCATATTCGCTGACTGCATTTAAAGCCGCACGAATAGTTCTTCCTTTAAAAATGACATCATCTACAAGTACAACCGTTTTACCCGTTAAATCAAAAGGAATATCGGTTCTTTCTGGAGTTCTCAACCCGATTTGATCAAGATCATCACGATAAAATGTAATATCCAAAGAGCCAACGGAAACGCTGACATCTTCTAGAATTTCTATTTGTCGCGCCAATGAATAAGCTAATGGTACTCCTCTCGTATAAATACCTAAAAGTAACAACTGTGATAGATCTCTTGTTTTTTCTATAATCTGAGAAGCTATACGAGTTAATGTCCGACGCAGTTCTTCTGATGAAAGAATTTCAACTACTTTAGTAGACATAAAATTAGTGTTTGGTAATTGGTGATTGGACAAATTTCTGATTTTCTTATTGAATCAGATTACAAAGAAATTAAAAAATACTGCTAGTCCTAGCCATAGTAAAAACGCATATCTGGTTAATTGTAAAGCTTTATCAATGGAATCTGATGTAATAGGATAAATAGCATCTCCTAAAAGTGGTTTCTCTTGAGCTACTCCACGATACCAATTTATGCCTCCCATTTGCACACCTAAAACCGCAGCATAAGCACATTCACTCCAACCAGAATTGGGACTAGGATCTTTCGCTGCGTCGCGGTAACAAATTCGCCAAACATTTACAGGTTTCAAGGATAATAATGATAAAGTTATCACTGTTAATCGACAAGGCAACCAAGTTAAAACATCTTCCCATCTTGCACTAAACCAACCAATATAAGTATAAGGTACTTCTTTATAACCGACCATGGAATCTAAAGTGCTACTAGCTTTATATACTAAAGCCAAAGGAACAGCACCGATAACAGGGATAAATGCACCAATAATAGTGTAAAAAAGAGGAGCCATTACTCCATCAGTAGCATTTTCGGTGACGGTTTCTAATACTGCTCTAAAAATTTCCGCTGCGGAAAGATTGACCGTGTCTCTACCTACGTAATTACTTAAAATCATTCGCGCTGGTTCTAATTCTCCATGTTCTAAGGGTTGTAAAACTTCTATTGCTGCATTTCGTAAACTTTTGAGAGCAAAACAACTAGCTAAAAGGATACTTTGTACAGCAATTCCTAAAAATGGATGTATCCATTTGGCTACTTCAACTATAATCCAACCCACCAAACCACTGCCAATGATCACAGTTAACCCCATTATAATCCCTGCGAGACGCTGAGAAAAAGGATTTTGACAATATTTGAGGGCAAGTTTACTCAAGAGCGAAATTACCCATCCCATGACCCGCACGGGATGAGGCCAACCCCAAGGATCTCCGATTAAGTAATCTAACAATGCAGCTAAAACCAAAACAGCAGATGTCATTTATTCTTTTTCCTAACTCCTAATTGCTGACTGTGCCCCTACTAAACTACAAAATTGGCTTCTTCACTTTGGGAGGCTTGCCAACTGCGAGCATCATAATAGAGGTCAGCTAGGGTAATATTGTACAAAGCCTCTTTCAATTTTTGGTTAAGTCTGTTCCAAAGACTCGATGTTACCCAATCTGCTGTTTGAGTAGGTGTGGCATGATTCAGGGGTAAATTGGTAATATTTTCACCAACAGCCTCTAAAATTTGGCCAATTGATATTTGTGCAGGTTTTTTGGCTAATTTGTATCCACCGACGCTACCACGAATTGAAGTTACTAATCCGGCTCGACGCATTTCTATGAGTAGCTTTTCTAAGTAGGGAGCAGGAATATCTTGACGTTTAGCGATCGCTCTCACGGATTCAGGTCCATATTTTGGCTGTAAACTCAAATCTAGCAATGCTTTGACGCTATAGTGTCCTCTTGTCGTTAGTTTCATATAGCAGTTATCATTAATTTTATTTCCCCAATTGTTCTTTCTTCATCCCTGGCTGATTGAAGAATTTTACAAATCGAATAACTATACTATATAAAACTTTCATTTGATTGTAAAAAAACTTATTACGCTTTTAGCATCATTTTTCCTGTTCTCTATTCCCTGTTCCCCACCTACACAAATAAATTCATCTCTCATTGAAAATTGGTAGATAGTAGCTATCGGCATGATCCAGAAATGTTGAATGTCGTTACAAAACTTTACATATTTAAGTATACTAGTATTATCAAGGGTAAAAATGTCAACATTTCATAATATCTTCCATCCAATGAACATAACTGATTTGTTGACACATACAAGCTTGAAGATAGCGGAATTTATCTAACATCTTTTCACCCCATTCTTTCGGAACAGATACAAGTTGTAAAATCAGATAAGCGATGAGACTAGCATAAATTTGAATAGCAATACCATTAACATTTTTAGTGATTAATCTATCCAGTTCTAGGTGCATCTTTAAAAATTTCCATAACAGTTCAACTCCCCACCGTAAACGATAAATATCTCTGTCATGACCATGATTATAAATTCGGTTCATCAATGATGTCTAATTTACCACTAGATGCAGTTGGGGTAATGGATAGAGGATTTGCGGGTCTAAATTTTATGCAAGAGTTAGTGCAAAAAGACAAATATTTTGTAGTGCGAATTAAAAATAATTGGAAACTAGAATTTGGATCAGAAACTGGATTAATCAAAATCGGTTCATCGAAGGATGCTCCCGCTTACAGAATGATTAATTTTTGTGATTTAGAAACGAAAACTGAATTTAGGTTAGTCACGAATTTACCTGCCGATGGAGAGGCAGCAGTTACAGATAATGAAATCAGAGATATTTATCGTTTA
>NZ_JACJTO010000055.1 GCF_014698755.1 Aphanizomenon flos-aquae FACHB-1287
CAGAAGTAGTTGAAGAAGAAATTCCTGCTGTTCAAACTTCTATAAATTCAGTTGAAGAAATTCCTGCTATTCAAACTTTTAGAAATTCAGAAGTAGTTGAAGAAGAAATTCCTTCTGTTCAAACTTCTATAAATTCAGTTGGAGAAATTCCTGCTGTTCAAACTTCTATAAATTCAGTTGGAGAAATTCCTGCTATTCAAACTTCTATAAATTCAGTTGGAGAAATTCCTGCTATTCAAACTTCTATAAATTCAGTTGGAGAAATTCCTGCTATTCAAACTTTTACAACTTCAGAAGTAGTTGAAGAAGAAATTCCTGCTGTTCAAACTTCTATAAATTCAGTTGGAGAAATTCCTGCTATTCAAACTTTTACAAATTCAGAAGCAGTTGGAGAAATTCCTGCTGTTCAAACTTCTATAAATTCAGAAGTAGTTGAAGAAGAAATTCCTGCTATTCAAACTTCTATAAATTCAGAAGTAGTTGAAGAAAAAGCAATTTCTCCATTACCTAAAACTATAGAAAATCTAGTTTCCACAAAACCATTAGGTTCTTCAAATCTTTTAATCCCAGAATATAATCTGCTGACTTCTAACCTTAGCTATAAACCGCTTCAAAATATAAGAACTAATATTCAAACAAAAAGAGAAATCCAACCTAGTTATTCATCAGAAAATAATCTACTAATTAATGCAAAAAATAACCTAATAAATTCAGAATTTATTCATAATAATACACCATTTAATATTCAGAAAAAATCAAAAAATATTAATCAGCAAAGTAACGAACAATTACAACAACCTATCAATACAACAAAGATACCAGAATCCTGGTCAAGTCTAGAGGAATTAGTTGGTAATGATTCCAATCAAGTTAATACTGAAACAAGCAATATCCAAATGTCTTCTTTACCTACCCAAGAAAGAGAAAATTTAACAAATATTGATACAGAATATTATAATAATTACTATACTAATAGTAATGTTTCATCTGGAATAGAATCATTAGTACAAATGTCACGTACAGCTTCTGAAGAAGCAACAAATACTAATCAAACAGAATCATCTAGTAATACTTCAGTCAAAGGAGACTCTGAGGATAATTCAAAAGACGCAGACTCGAAAAATTTTGAGATATTAGCACGAGAAATATACGCTTTCATCCGACAGCGTTTAGAAATAGAAAGAGAACGAGGTAGAAATTACTATTAATCTCTTAAAATTATCAACTTCAATCAAAAGGAAACTACTATATATGTCAGAACCTCTAAAAGCCAAACTCATATCTATTGATAGCTCTTATCATGTTGAATTCAAGTTCAATCCAACGCAGCTAGATTTTAGTCGTAGTATAAGTTTAGAACAATCTGCTGGCGCACGCACTGAGAAAGGAATGAACAAAGCTAGTTTCAAACATCCTAATCCTTATACCCTATCTATTAATAATATTCTTATAGATAAATATGAAAGTGGAGGCGATGTTATTGATGATATAGAAGCGTTCAAAAAGACTGTTGAGTTTGGAGTGGAAGTCGATGGTGTTAAAAGACCGCCACTTTATTTATTCACATGGGGAGGCCAAAATTATTTACAATGTTTTGTTAAAACATTGAAATATAAATTAACAATGTTTAACGATAAAGGTCTACCAGTTAGAGCATTTGTTGATTTAACCCTTGAAGAAATAGATTTATCAAGTAAAAAAGGACCAGGACCTACACCAAAACCTAATGAAAACGTACGTGAACAAAACAAAGAAAAACGTAATAATATCAAGAAATAAATTCAGCTAAAAATTTTAGATACCTAAATAGATATTATGCCTCAAAACAGTTATGCAGCTAAACCAAATCTAGAGATTGATGGAAAATCCGCTCCAGAAGAATTGATGAACGATATTTTGCAAATTTCTGTTGAAGAAAGTTTACATTTACCAGGAATGTTTACCTTAGTAATTAATAATCCTTACTTATCAGGACGTGAATCTAATGAGCCAGCATGGAAACATCAAAAGTTATTTGAAATTGGTAAAAAAGTAAAAATAGGATTTAGATCAAGTACAACAGCAGAATTTCCAGAGAATCAAGAAGGCTCGATTATTGAAGGAGAAATTACAGCCATGGAGACACACTTTACCAGTGGTTCTCAAGCACCAATTATAATTCGTGGTTATGATATTTCTCATCGCTTACATCGGGGACGATATAATCGCTCATTTTTGAATATAACGGATGCAGATATCGTTAAAAAGATTACCGGAGAAGTAGGTATATCAATTAATAAAGTTGATGATACTAGCGACGTTCATGAATATGTTTTTCAAGAAAACCAAACTAATATGGAATTCTTAAAAGAACGAGCTACTCGAAATGGATTTGAATTTTTTGTTCAGGATGGAAAATTAAACTTTCGTAAACCAAAGGTGGATAATGAATTAGCACTAAAATGGTTAAAAAACTTGCACAGTTTTCGAGTTAGAGTTACTAGTAGCCAACAAGTAAGTGAGGTACAAGTCCGTGGTTGGGACTACTCTAAAAAAGAAGTTATTGTAGAAACGGCCAATTCAGAACAGGTTTTTACTGAAACTCAACATGGTAAAGGTAGTCAAAAAAGCACCGCTTTTAATAGTCAACCTAAAATGATTGTCGTAGACCAACCTGTATTTGATCGCAAAGAAGCTAAGAAAATTGCTCAAGCTTTATGTGATGAATTAGGAGGTGAATTTGTCCATGCTGATGCTAGAGCCGAAGGAAACCCCAAAATTAGACCGGGACAACAAGTTAAACTAGAAGGAATGGGAAAATATAGTGGTAAGTATTATGTTACCGAAACTCGCCATCTTTACAGTGAAAGACTATACACGACAGAGTTTAGTGTTAGAGGCTTAAAACAAGGCGATATGCTCTCAATTATATCTCCTCCCACCCAGTTACAACCTGGACAAACTCTTTTAGTGGGGATAGTTACTAATAATAAAGACCCAGAAGGTTGGGGTAGAGTTAAAGTTAAATTACCCACATTAACAGAAGAGCATGAAAGTCATTGGGCACGAATTGTTGGACATGGAATTGGAGCAAATCGCGGTAATGATTGTTTACCAGAAATAAATGATGAGGTATTAGTCGGCTTTGAACATGGAGATATCCATCGTCCTTATGTACTAGGAGGAGTCTGGAATGGTAAAGACAAGCCCCCAGAAAACGTGAATAATACAGTTGATGGTGGTAAAGTTAGATTACGAACATTCACTACTACTAGTGGTCATAAAATGCAATTTGTAGAATCTGACAAAGGTGGTGTAAAAGCGGGATTTGAACTGAAAACAGTTAAAGGTCATCATATTCACATCAATGATAGTGAACAATCTGTAACAATTAAGACTAAGGGTAATCATAAAATTGTCTTAGATGATCAAAACCGCAAGATCGAAATTAAAACCAGTGGTGGTCATAGTTATGAACTTAATGATAGTTCTGCTACTATTAGTATTAAATCATCAGGTAATATTCAAATTGATGCTAGTGGCTCTATTAATATTAAAGCCGGTGCTAATATTTCCCTGAAAGGTGCTGTAATTCAACTTAATTAAAGTCATTTATTCACATTGAATCGCAAAAAATTCCTATGGGTAAGCCCGCAGCTAGAATAACTGATAACGTCGCCCATCCTTTACCCCCAGTGTTAACACCTGGTCCAGGTAGCCCCAATGTCTTAATTGGTGGATTACCTGCGTGGAGAGGTATACGACAAGTATCAGTTGCAGCTTTAAAAGCAGCTAAACAGGCATCTGATACGACAATTCAAGTAGCAGAATCCGCTACTATGTCTACTACTGGAACACCAGCATACCCAGCCGCTAAAGCCGCTGAAGAAACAACAAAATCCATCGCTGCGGCTAATATGGGTAGCATGATTACCAGTAGCGCTGGAGGTGCAGATATCCATATCTGTTCTACACCTTTACCAATACCTCCTCATGGACCTGGAGTGGTAATTGATGGTAGTAGTACAGTTTTCATTAATGGGTTACCAGCCTGTTCTATGGGTTGTACAATTCTAGAGGCTGTTGGTCCACCCAATAAAATTGTTAGTGGTTGTTCAACTGTTTTAATTGGTTAAAATTGAGGAGTTAGAGGGAGATTTGTTACAAATTCCCCGAATATAATATCTAAATTTTTTGAAAAATTGTTTCATTTGAGATAGGGAGTTTTTGTGATGAATTGGTATTTAGGACAATATTTACTCATGGTTCCAGGATTACTAGTTGTCTTAGGTAATCTCCCTCCTGCTCAGGCTATTTCTAATTCTAATAATGTTTTTTTACCCTATATTGATCAAATAAAAACTAATTTAGTACCAGGTTTATTGTTCCGATTACCATCGGAAATACCATCTCTTGATTCTTTAGCAAGTCAAAAAAGTGATTATTCGGTTAAAGTCTCACCTTCTCTTGTTAATTCTGGCATAACTGTGAGTATTTTTGATTGTAAACTTGAATCCCAGGCTTGTTTAATTGGTAACTTCTCAGTTAGTTCTCCAACTGCTTCGGGAAGTAAAGAAGAATTCAATCAGCATCAAAATATAGGGTCAGGAATTAATCTCAATAATCAAATTCGTGGCTATTTAATTAATGGTCTCAAACAAAATCCTCCTGCTCAATTTTCTTCAATTATGTGGAAGCAAGATAGCTTAATTTATCGAATTAGATTTAGGGATAAAAATCCCGAAAATATTCTTGCAATGGCTAATTCTATGGCTAAATCAGTACCAATTAATAAATTAAGTAATAACGATAATTTAAGTGTTAAGAATAGCAGCGAAACATCTAATTTATCGAAGCCAAATTTACCAATAAAACCCAATTCAGATAATACTCGTACTTCTGCTGTAGAATTTACGAAACCATCTATAAAAATCAAACCAACTGTAAAAGTAAAACCACCTGCTATAACTGAAATTACAAGCAAACCTAAAATAGCTCTGCTTCCTATTCGTAGCATTCAAATTAAAGGTAATACCGTTTTTTCTGAAGATAAATTTAATTCTATTGTTCAAGAAGTTGAAGGTAAAGATTTTACTCAACAAGAGTATATTCAAACAATCCAAAACATTACTGATAAAATTAATGCTTTATATCAAAAGGATGGCTATATCGCTGCTGCTAAACCATCTGAAAATGATCCAAATCGTGGGATAATTCAAATTAATATAACAGAAAGTTATCTCAAAAATATTAGAGTTGAAGGTACTCAGCGATTAAAATCCTATGTCCTTAATCGTCTACAATTATCTAAGACAGAAATTATAAATACTGCCAAAATTGAAGATAAACTCAGGCTTTTGAAACAAGATTCACTATTTACTGATGTGATAGCCACAATCAAACCACTTAATAATCACGAGAAAGAATTAGTCGTTACTGTTAAAGAAGCGCCAACGGTAGCTGCGAACGTCAGTGTTAACAACTTTTCTCCTGCTACTGTTGGTTCTGAAGGAGTAAATGTAGGTCTAAACTATCGTAACTTAACCGGACTTGGAGATGAATTTTCAGCTAATTCCACTATTTCTAATACTGGTGGAAATAAGTTATTTGCTATTGGTTATCAAGTTCCTTTAAATGCAATGAATGGTAGTTTACAATTAAGTGCAACATTCAATTCAACTAAAGTTACCCAACCACCATTTGATGTTCTAAATATTCAAGGGGAAAAACAAATTTATGAAATATTTTATCGTCAGCCTTTAATACGTAGTTCTACAGAAGAATTAGCATTATCTTTAGGTTTGAGTATTGATAATGGTCAGACTTTTATTTTTGATAAACCAACTGGTTTTGGTTTTGGACCTGATAAAGATGGTGTCAGCCGCACTAGTGTAGTTGCATTTCGTCAAGATTATCGTAAGTCAGATATATCAGGAAATTGGTTTTTAGGATCAGAATTTAAGATTGGAACTGGATTATTTAATCCCACTACTAATGATAGTCCAGTTCCTGATGGCTATTTTTTAAATTGGAGTGGTTCATTACAACGAGAACAACGCCTGAGCGACTCTAATTCATTACTAATCAGAGCTAATGCACAAATCACACCTGATAGCTTATTACCTTCTCAACAATTTATTATTGGAGGTGGACAGTCAGTCCGTGGCTACCGACAAAATGCTCGCTCTGGTGATAATGGACTTTCTCTTTCCATTGAAGATAGAATCAGTTTAAATTCTAACTTTCAAATTGCACCATTTCTAGATTTAGGAACAGTTTGGAATGTTGCTAATAATCCGAATCAGTTATCATCACAACCATTTTTGATTAGTTCAGGTTTAGGAATTATTTGGAAGCCATTTAAATTTATTCAACTACGTCTTGACTACGCTTTTCCTTTTATTAATTTGCAAGATAAAGGTAATAATATTCAAGATGATGGTTTATACTTTAATATAAATGTTCAACCTTATTTTTAATTCTACATCCATTCCTCCACCTACTTTATAGAATTTTATTTTCTGATTCTTTGATTCATTATATCCAGAAGGTGACAGACGAGGGATATATACTATTAATGGGCGATAAGCCCGACCTAGAAATCGCTTGTCCCAGTTGCTTTGAACCTAAGATGACCAAAAACACGGGACAAAAGCCTCATCAGTCTAGGACGAGTATTGTGGTAGAATTTTGTGTAGTCGCTTTATGATATTAGGAGACTTTAAACGGACTTCGAGGGATGGTAAGACTATTTTCATCAGTAGATGGACGGGAAATAATCAAAATGTGTAATGATATGTAAATTCAAATCCATGTATTATTATAAAACAAAATATATTTTGACTTTCCTCCACCTACCTACTTACCACAGCCCAATGAAGCATTAAGGAATCCTTTCTTATACAGCAGTTTCCGCAAACTCTTGTGGCATCTTACCCGCTAGATATGTAACTCATAACACCGGGAAGTGCTGTAAAAGGAAGAAAAAGTATAAAGTATGTCAAATATCAAAAATTAATTATCATGACTAGAGAATTTAATTTTTTACCAGAATTACCTAAATCAAAATTAGACGACCGCGAATTTGCTGATTTAGTAAATGAGTGTTTATTACGAATTCCTCGCTACTGTCCAGAATGGACTAACTATAATCCCAGTGATCCAGGAGTCACACTAATTGAACTGTTTGCTTGGCTAACTGACCAAATGCTGCTGCGGTTTAATGAAATTCCTCGTCTCAACTATATTACTTTTCTGGAATTGTTGGGAATCCGTTTACAACCACCCACACCAGCTAAATGTCATGTTACATTCTACTTAACAACATCTTTTCCAGAAGCAAAAACTATTTTAGCGGGAACTGAAGTAGCGACAGAACGGACAGAAAGCGAAGAAGCAATTATATTTGCCACAGATCAAGATGTGATAGTTTCTCAACCAATCATTAAACATCTTTTAACATCTACGGAAAAGGAACTAACACCTAAAATACTGGATAATCCTTTTAGAGATAGAGATTGGATTCCAGAACAAAATGGGAAGGAATGGAGAGGTCGAGAAACAAACTTGTTTGCTGAACAACCCCAAGAGGGAAATTGCTTTTACATAGTCTTTAACCCCGATGAACCAATTACAGGTAATGTTATTGTTCTGAATATTAAAGCATTAGCAGCTACTACTACAGGTATCATTCCCGAAAATCCACCTCGTCTATGGGAAGCATGGAGTGGAGATGGAGAAAAAAAAGGATGGGTACCAATCTTAGTGAAAGAAACTTATGACGTAACAGAGGGATTCAGTTTTAAAAAATTTGCCCGGGAAGGAGGAATTGCTAATCAAGAAGGAGCAGATATTACTTTACATCTACCATTAAACTTGCCATCATCTATTTTTGATACCTATGAGGGACGCTGGATACGTTGTTCCTACACCCCATCACAAAGTGTCAACAATGATTATGGGTATACTCGACCCCCGCGCATTATCTCGATTTCAGTGCGCTCTATTGGCGCTAGTTCCATAGTAACTCAATCTTTTCGCATTGAAAATGAAATATTGGGAGAAAGTAATGGAAAAGCAGGTCAGACTTTTCAATTACAAAGAACCCCTATTTTGCCAAGAAATGTACATTTGGAGTATATTTTAGTTACCCCTCCTGGCGAACAAGCTATGGAAGAAACATGGAGTGAAGTCGAACATTTTGGCGAATCTGGTGAAGAAGACCGTCACTACACAATTGATGCGATTACTGGTAGGGTGCAATTTGGTCCACTGATTCGAGAACCTGCTCAAATTAAAGAATCGACTCAGGTTCGTTACCGTCTCCAAAAACAAACAGATACAAACATCATTGATATAAACCAAATTGAGCCACAATCTCGCCAGCGCCAATATGGTAAAGTTCCACCACGGGGTTCAATGATAACTATGGGAGCATATCGTACGGGTGGTGGACAAGCAGGAAATGTACCTAAGGGAACAATTAGGATTTTAAAGTCAGCTGTACCTTATATAGCTAGGGTAGAAAATTATCAACCTGGACGAGGTGGTAGGGATGCGGAAAATTTAAACGCGGCTGTAATCAAGGTTCCACAATTTCTGCGGACACGCGATCGCGCTGTAACTAAAGAAGACTTTGAAACCTTGGCTATGACTGTGGGTACAGTAGCTCGCAGTCATTGTTCAACCCCTCAACCTGGTGAATCTGATTATAAACCAGGACGTGTAAGGTTATTATTGATTCCTCATCCTGCTCATGATGATGCTATTGAAAAATGTCTTGGATTTCACCCCAGTGAGTTTAATCTGACTCCAGAACTTAAAAAACAAGTCAATAACTATTTAGATGAACGGCGATTATTAGGGATAGAAATAATCTATAAACAGCCAGAATATCTAGGGGTATCTGTGCAAATTCAAGTTGCTTTAGAGCCGGAATATGATAATTCATCAGCTAGAGAGGAAATTAAGAAAAAGTTGTTAATTGCTTTGTATCGCTTTCTTAATCCGATCACAGGTGGTTTTGATAATCAGGGTTGGCCTTTTCAGCGACCTGTTTATAGTTCTGATATTGTGAGGTTATTTCAACCTATTTCTGGTGTACGTAGTATAGGTGTAATTAGGTTATATGAAATCCGCCAAAATCAAGTATCAGAAATGTGGGAACGCAATCCAGAACCACGCACAGAAATTAAGCTAAGTCCATTAGAATTAATTTGTTCTTGGTCTGATCAGAATCTAGCGGATTTTGAACACAAAGTTGATTTGCTTTAGAGGATGTTTGAAAAGGCGCAAAAGTAGTAAAAAGCTTTTTCAGTATCAGTAATTGAGAGGGGTACAAAGAAGCTTGTCGCCCCTCAACTTAATTCCTTTAAATTTAACTTACGGACAACCGTATTCGCTCCCGTTAGGCATAATTGCTTTACATAAGTAGGCTTCCTTTAAGTTAGTTCTCTCTAAGCGAGCAGATTTGAGATTAGCCCCTGCTAAATTAGCTCCTGCTAAATTAGCTCCTGTCAAGTTAGCTCCCTGTAAGTTAGTGCTTCTGAAATCGCTATTATATAAATTAGCCTCTTGAAAATTAGTATTACTTAGATTTGCACCACGCAGTTTAGCATTACTCAATTTAACTCGAAATAAATTAATACCACTTAAATCCGCTTCTTCTAGATCTACTCCAGAAAGATTCTGATTTTCCCCACCCTGATTTGCAATTTCCCAAACCAAACGCCATTTGGGAGCAATAATAGTTCCCTCATTAATTTTTGTGCTTTTTAAGTTTACTTGGCGCAGATCGGTATCAGATAAATTAGCATAACGCAAATCAGTTTCCAGGAGTTTTGCACCTCTGAGATTAGCTCTACTTAAATCAGTATAAGCTAGTTTAGCATTACTCAGATTAACCTGAGTTAAATTTGCTCCTCGTAAACTTACAATAAATAAATCAGCTTTCTCTAAATTAGCCTCCTCTAAATTAGCATAATCAAGATTAATTCCTTGTAAAAGTGATCCAGCTAAATCTGCTCCTGGTAATTCCTTACTAGTAGCTTGATTAACAAGTTTCCAGACAAACAACCATTTGCGATCTATAACTGTGGTGTCACTAATTTTAGCTCCTCTTAAATCAACATGAAATAAATTCGCGCCTTCGAGATTAGTCCCTGTTAAATTAGCTCCATTAAGATCAGCACCTTCGAGATTAACACCTTTCAAGTTAGCTTGATTCAGTAAAGTATTCCCTAACTTTGTATTTTTCAAATTAGCCATTAATAAATTAGCTCCTGATAGATCAGATCCTGAAATATCAGTCATCATTAAGTTGGCATTTTTTAAATTTGATGATTTAAAATTTGCATTAGTAACATCAGCATTTTGTAAATCAACTTTTTCTAAATTGGCATTTTCTAAATTGGCTCTTTTAGCCTTAATATCTGTAAGTTTAGCTCCTCTGAGATCAGCACTTTCTAAATTTGCGCTATCAAACTTTAGCCCTCTGAGGTTGGCATTGCGTAAATCACACTTTTTACATTCTCCAGTTGTTAATAGTTTTTCAACATCTTCTTTATTTGCAGCTTTTCCCGGCACATCTAAGCTAAAAAAAGCAGCTAAGAATACAAGTATTATCCAGTAATAACGCATAGCTAAGATTCCATAATAATTGATTGTATCATTGAGCTTGGGGAGGTAATTCCGCAGGTGGTAAAGAATTACTTTCAGGATCATTTACGACTGGGTTGATGAGAGGGGGTATTACACTAGGTTTAACACTGGGTAAATTGGGATTTTTTTTCGACTGATTACCATCAGATAGTTTAGGAGACAAAGAAGGACTTACGGGTAAACCTCCAGATTTAGAATTACCTAGAGGAAGTATAGGAGACAGAACAGTTTCAATAATTGTGGAACGACTTACTTTTTCCCCAGATTCACTGATAGCTTGCAAAGTAATTGTAGACTTGGTGGAACTGGAACTGAGACTATAATCTATATTTCCCTGCTGAGGAACAGTACCAGGTGCAGGAAGAAGTTCTATTTTAGTATTTTTATTACCTATCACTTTCCAGGATATAGCCAAACTCTTTTCTTGACCAGGGACTAAGGGAAATACATAAGTTGGTTTAGCGTCTTCTCCTGCAATTTTAAATTCAGAAATTATCGGTGCTGGGGACTTAATTTTTATCAAGTCTGTTTTTTTCGATTCTATTTTTTCTGGTTTTCCGTATTTAGGTATAACCGCCAATTCAAAAATATAATTTCCGGGTTTAGTCGCAGTAGGGATATTTTTACAAATCAATTTTTCTGAAGTAATTTGACAATACTGCTGTATTAACTGAGAACTAGTATTGATATCATATCTCTGAAGTAGACTAGGAATTCCCCCTTCTGAAGATTTGCCAATTAATGTTAAATTTTGGATTTGTTCTGGATGATTAATTTCCCAATTAAGTAGAATTTTATTATCTACTGAATTTTCTTCATATACTGGTTTTGTGGATGTTAGTAAAGTTATTTGAGGTTGAGGAATTGGTTCAACAATTATTTTATTGGTCTTCAGAGATTTTGAAAGAATTTCCTTTCCTTGCTGATAAAAAATCGTGAGTTCAAAGTTATAACTCCCTGATTTACGGGCATCAGTTATCACATTTTGACAATTTAAAATCTGCTGTTCATTAGTACAAAGCTGTTGCAGTTGTTTAGGAATGCCCCCTTGAAAATCATACACTACAGGTGCGCTAGTAATCGTACCATCAGGAGAAAAACCAGTTATTTTAATATTTTTCAGTTTATTTAGTTCAGTAATTTGCCAATTTAATTGTACGGCATCATTGTTAATTTCTTTATAAAAAATACTCTCTGGATAAAATTGGACAATCGCTGGTATTGGTTTAGGCTTTAATAAAAGCCACCACACCAAAACAGCACCAGTGACAATCACTCCTAAAATCAATAAAGCCAACAATAGAAAATGCCACCAAGGACGAGATTCCCAAATCAATGCTCCTGGAAAGCGATTATTAATTAACGGAACATCATAACTATCTTCAATTTCAACAATAAAGTTGAACAACTTGCCATAAAAAGGTCTGCGCCACCATGATTGGGGAAGCTGTACTTTTAAATTAACATTTTTTGATCCTCCAGGTAATAAAGATATTGTTTCTGAATCTAAAATATAAGTGCATAATTTTTCCTGATCTGTGCTGTCAACATTAAGTTTTAATTTTCTCAAGGTATTGCCTTGATTATAAAATTGTAATTGAAATAGTCCTGGTAGATTTTTTACCTTACCTACCTTTGTTAACATTGCTATATCTAATAGATAAACATCACTAACTTTAATATGGAATATATCTAGTAAAACTAAATGAGGTTGATTATTTGAATACAGACGAATTGTGGGGGAGTGAATTCCAGCCATACTAGTTTTAGGAACAGTTAACTCCAGAACAATTTCCCCTTCTTCTCCAGGGTTTAACTCTAGTGAGTTGGCTATAGATAATAATTTTGATCCGCTTGAATTTTTCAGATATTTAATCTGACAGTTATCCTGGGGAAAATCTGCCCAAATCAGGTTTAAATCTGGACAACTTAGAGAAAATCTATCTACTCGTTGTGAACGGTTATCAACTTTAACTTTTATCTCTAGTTTTTCTCCCACGTTGATTGGAATAGCTTTAGATGAGCTACTATATGGCTCAAGAGAGAAAGTGGGGTCACTTGTTATATTTGATGATTGAATAAAAGACTTAACTAGAAGTGTACCAGTATGCTCAACACGATTTTCTGGATAGTGTTCTGGTGCTGGAGCATCTACTATTAAAAGATATTCATATAAACCCAATTGTAGCTCTCTTGGAATATCAATTTCAATTTCAACTTCTCCACTTTGTCCCGGATTTAAACCTAATCTTTGAGGTGAAGGTAAACGACCTAAATTAATTCCAGATGTACTATCTTTATATTTAATATTCTCTATATAAACATTAACTAGAACATTTTTATATCCTTCATTAAATACTGTTACTTTGAGCTTTAAATTTTTTCCAGCTTGAGCAGTAATTACGCCCGCAGGATTTGTGATCAAAGTTAGAGGTTTTTGGATAGTTAAATTGTGTTGATTCATGTATGTAATATGGTTTTTAGATATTTGCATTAATTTTAATAGATACGAGAAATAACTTTATTAGCTATTTTTTCGATTTCTTTACTCCAAGGATCTTCAGGATAATTTGCATAGAATAATCCAGATATATCAGATTCATCACTTGGTGGTAATGAAGATACACCTTGGAATTTTTTGGGTATAGAAAACTCCATGATTCTTTCTGATTGAGGTAATAGACCAATTACAGTAGCTTGTTTTTGGAAAAAGTTTTGTACTTTTGCCGTTAAATCATCTTGATCAATATTATTATTGATGACTTTATTCATAATTAACATTTTCTTAGGTATCTCTAATTTTTGAGCAATTTCTAATGCCATAGTGGTTTCTTGGATATCCTGTTTATCTAGACGTAAAACTATGATAATTGCATCAGATATACTCATACTTAGTAAAGTTGTCTCCCTAATCCCAGCAGGACAATCAATAATTAGATAGTCAATTTTTTTCTGATCAATTAAATCCTTAAATCCAGTACAAAGCCTATTATAATTTAATTCCGTCCTGAAAATATTGGCGATATCTCCTATTTTTCGACTTGAGGGAACAATATCTATTTTAAAATCTTTCTGATCAATTTTAAAATTAAATGTATGTACAGCTTGATTAATACTAATAGCAGGGTTCATCAGATAATCATTCAGATAATAATTCATGTTTTGGATTGCAAAAAAATGATGTAATCCGGGAGCATAAAGATTAGTATCTATAATACCAACATTACCTTTTTTCTTAGCAATTACCGCAGCTAGATTAGCAGCAATTGTAGATTTACCGCTACCATCTCGAAATGAGTAAAGAGATATAATCTTAGTCATAAGTTTAGTTAATCCTCTAGATTTTATTAAGTAAGTAATGGAACAGAATTAATTGCATAACTGTTTTCCCGTTCCCTGCAACAAATGAATTTAATTTGGTCGGACTATTTATTAGGGTCTTCATAACGGTTTAATAGATATTGGGATCTCTTGGCCAATGCTCGAATAGATTCTTTTTTCTGAGCTAAGGATTGAGTAAGCATATTTTCCCAATCCTGACGTATTTGCTTTGCTTTTGGTGCTAATTCCTCTAACCAATTGTCAAAAGTAGATAGTTCATTAGATAGTTCATAATTTTTATGATAATATGAATCTTGAGTTAAATCATGTTTTTCATAAATTAGTTGTTGTTGCAATTGATTAGCTTTTTCCTGTAATTGTTGAAAAAACTCACTACGGGCTATTCTTTCAGATTGTTCTTTCTTTTTACTTTCCTCCTCGCGGACACTATCCCAATCAATTTCGGGAGCTATACGAATTCGTTCGCTCCACAATACAATCACCGAAGTTCCCCCAAGGACAAAAAATGAGGGCAGCATCGGTAACCAATATGCAAAAGAGTTTAAACCTACCCAACAAACCGCAAATAATCCGCCCATAGTGATGACTACAGATGTAATAACTAACCATGTTGGGGATCTTCGCCAAGTTAGTAATCCTCCTACTAGTGCCCACCCCAAAATCCACAGACAGTCTTGCCATTCATCCCAATACAAAATTTGTGAAGAACGGCCATTTTCAACCGCACTAATAATTTGACTAGCAACTTGAGCATGGATTAATACTCCTGGGGTAATAGCATTTTTAGTATAGGGAGTAGGGAAAGTATCTTTAAAACTTGTACCTGTATAGCCAATGAAAACTGCCCGATCTTTAATTTTCGCATCTACTTGATGATTCAGCAGTTGAGAAAAACTTACTATTTCAATAGGTTCAGGATTTGAACGGTAGTTAATCAAAATCTGATAGTCATTAGTATCCAAATTTCGATAACCTCCAGCATTACTTTTGAGGCGTTTGAACTCAGCTTTACCAATTTTCAGAGGTGTGTTATTAGTAGGGACTGTGATATTGATATTTTCAGGTAAGTAGTATTGTGCAACTAAAAAGGGTACAGATTGGAGCTTTTGCTGAGGATCATTACAAAGATGTTTTTGTGGATAAGAAATCGGAGGTGAAGAGATTAATAAAGCCCGACGAATAATGTCATCATGATCGGGACGGACATTAAGAAAACCTACTTGTGCAGGATCAATACTAGATGGTGGTGCTATGCCCTGATCTTTTTTGGCATCACTCATTCCACAAGCTACAATGACGTTACCATTTTCAAAAGCTTTATTTAATTCAGGACGACCTTTACCAATTTTAATATCCCGAAATATATCTAAACCAATTACTCTTGCATTATTATCTTGAAGAATTGTGATAACCTCAGCTAACTTTTCATCTGATAGAGGATAAGGAATCTTATTATTAATATCATCATCAGTAAAGCCAACCACCAATAACCGATGATCCTGTTTTTCAGGTAATCGAAGACTAACTAACCAATCAAAAGCATGAAGTTCCCAAGACTGTAATAGTCCAATTTGTCTGACTCCTGATATTGTGATTGTTAAGCCTACACTGACAATTAATACTTTACTGCTCCATTTAGACATTCCCTGAGAAAGTTGTGGATTAGATAAGAAAGCATTAATCCTTGATTTTAATCGAGAAGTTAAATTCATAATTAATCACCAAAAATTACCAATTAGAGTAAATGCGCTCCAGTAATAAGGATGAGAGAAATCCGTATTTCCTAAACCTTCTAGTCCTTCAGGTAGTTTTTGAATACGCTCATCATTAATCACTAAATAACCATCTTGGAACTTAACTTTTTTCTCAATCATATCAATTTGAGCTAGACGCAGGGCTTCTGCCTTAACTGGATGAGATTGTGATTGTAAGTGTTTGTAAAAGCTGGCCATTAAGGCCAAAGTCCCAGCATCATTTACAGACCAAAGACTAGCTAAAACTGATTTAACTTTTGCCTTTACCGCTAGACCAGCAAATCCCATTCCGATTTTCTTGTCTGCTTCGCTATCGTTATTACCTATAGCTGTTTCACAAGCACTCAATACCATTAAATCAACAATGGGATTATCCAAACTGAGTTTAGTTTTAATTTCTCCAAGTTTTACCTGTTCATTACCAAATTGGATATAAGAGTTATCGATGACTTTATCAAATCTACCATGAGTGGCTAAATGAAGTATCCGAAATCCATTTGATAATCGGGCTGTTTTTAGGTTACTAGTTGTAAAATCTTGGTTAAGATAATACTGCTTAGTTTTTCCAGATTTATCTGCTGATAATTTATTGTTCCAGATATGAGTAATTGCCTCTAATTCTACTGGTACGGCTGGCAATTGCGGTAATGTTTCAAACACTGATCCCCCCATTGCTAAAATTTGTGTATCTTGTAGATTAAAAAATTCCGGTGTTTCACTTAGTGTTAATGAGGCACTAGGTATAACACTAATTTTATATTTTTTGATCACAAAATTATTCTCGCTGTCACGAAGTGAAGCAAGTGGTAAACCTCGCAAATCTGTATCCATTACGAAAGCTAGAGTATCAATATTCATTGTTTCTAAATCTTTAGCAATTGGTTCAATTAGGATATTATACAACTTTTGGCTAATTTCCTCATATATATTACTTGTTGCTAGATCAGGGTCTCTAATAATGCTCATGTATTCATTCCGAATCTTTTGAATATCTTGTCTAGTGATGATTTGAGGATTTTGCTTTTGGTGAGGATTTCTTACAGGTCGACTAATTTTTTCTCCATTGGCTGTGATCACTTCTAGATATAATTCGTCCGTAGGTTGATCATTTGATTTATTTTGGGGATAAGACCACTCTTGATTATTTGCCTTAAAAACGGCATAAATAATCGCTGGGCGTAAACCCCTCCTATCGGTAATTAGTTGTAATCTCTCCTTAAGAATCTTCTCGGGCAGAAGTCTTTCTTTCTCACCCAATATTTTCGCAATTTCACTGTCAATTTTTGCTTCTGCTCCTAAGCTTTTTTCCGATGTATCTACTGATAATATAGGGTTAATTGTGACAAAATTATTTTTAGGAACATTGGGTGGCGGCTCTTTGCTAATAATATCAATACCCGCATTTTTATAGTTACCAGGAATGTTAATATTACTTAATTGATTTCCTTGAACTATAATTGTATCCACTGTGCCACTACCAGCAGGATTTCCTTGAAGATCTAGAGGAAGTGGAACTTGACCTACTTTCAATATAGATGCACCATGAGTAAGTTCAAATGTACCACTTTTAGTTAATCCTAGTGTAGATAAACTGGTATTTATGCCGCTAAAGGAGGGAAAAGTACTGTTAGCGATAAAATAAACTAATGATTCAATGGTGATATTGCCACCTTGACCTCTGTTGCTTTCTGCATTAATTGAGCCAACTTGAATATTTTGATTACTCAGTCCTAGACTAATATTCCCAGCTTGTCCAAAAGTAGCACTGGAATTAATTTTACCAGTTCTTAAACTAGAAAATGGTTCAACTGTAATATCTCCACCATTAATACCTGAACTATTAATATTACCTGTGGTCACTAACCCATTAGCTAATATTTCTGCGGTTAATTGTTCTACTGGAATATTTCTAGGTGTAACTTTGATAATAACTTCTCCACCTATACCATTTATTGCACTACTATTAATATCTTTAGTATTAATATTATTGTAGGCATCTAGGGTTATATTGCCACCATTTCCCGTAGTAGAACTAGTATTAATATTGCCAGTTTGAATTTGTCCATTAGAGGTGGTAATTTTTACTGGTTGTCCTTGAGTAAGAATATCACCTGTAGTAATATTCTGGTTAGCGTTGAGAGTGACACTGGCATTATTTGTACCATTAATATTACCATTTCCAGTGATTGTTCCCATGCTGATAGGCGATTGTAATATTAATGGATTTTTTAAATTAAAATCACCTGCTAATGTAATTAATGCACTATTATCAACTTTAGCAAAGGTAATAGAAGTAAATCCATCTTGGATAAAGTTCATTTCTGTCGTGTTCAAGACTAAATTTCCTAGACTATCATTACCTGTTCCTCCTAAAATAATATTTTGAGTTGTTTTTAAAGGGAAAATATTTAGACTTACTCCTGTACCAATAACATTATTATCAAAGTTTAAAGTATTAGTATTTAGTGTGGAATTACCAGTAAATTTCACTATATCATTATAAGTTTGTCCATTTGCACCGACAGTAGTTACATCATTATTAATTTCTGTACTTCCTCCCATATTTGTAGTTATAGAATCTAAAGGATTATTACCACCTACTGCATTCTTTAAGTAAGTAATTCCTGTAGTATTTAAGATTAATTTTCTGGCAATACCTTGAGAATCAATAGGATTATTAAAAGTTAAATTACCACTATTTGTACTTTCTAAAAGAATACTATTTCCTAACAGTAGATTATCTCCATAAGTTTGACCTCCTGTTGTTGTAATTTCAGTAGTTGTAATCACTGTACTACCATTAGCATCAGTAATTAAAGCAGAAAGAGGACTAACAGAACCTACTAAATCATGAAATCTCGTAGTTCCTCCCGTATTCACTGTTAAAGTATGAGGTTCAGTATTAATATTGCTATCAACTGTTTTATTAAAACTAATATCTCCATTATTACTACTTTCTAAAACTGTATCGCTAGCAATTTCAACAGGATTATTATAAACTTGTGTACTTGTTGTTTTTAATGCACTACTGTTAATTATTGTTATCCCCATACCACCAAAATTAACAGAATTTAAGGAAGTATTTACCCCTATTTTTTGAGTTTCATTTTTACCTAATGTAGTTTTTTCACTACTATTAATAGTTAAAGATTGTCCTCCAATTTTGTCACCATTAATATTTCCATTTAAAGTAATATTCTTACCACTTAAAGTCATATCGTTTAATAATAAAATATTACCAGTATAAGTTTGATTATTTTTAGTAGTGATATCGTTATATATACTAATATCACCTAAAAAATTCAAGCTATAATCTTTATTGCTTAGATTTATCGTATTATTACTAGCTGCTATATGAATAAAATCCTCCACTTTGCCAATAGTAACATCACCTGTAGTATTAATATTTGCTAAATCACTATTGTTAACATTAAAATTATTGGTAAAGCCAGTATTACCTATAAATACAAAAGCAGAAGGAGTAGAAGGTTGTAAAATTAAATTAGCCGTACCCAAATCCACAGTACCAGTTAATTTCACGTCTGCGGCATTAATTGCGAGATTATGATTATTTGTTGTGGTATTTCCATTAAAACTCAAAGTTCCTATACTGTTGCTATCCCTATCTGCGGTTAAAGTAGTATTTTGATTTAAAGAAACTTTTGTATTATAGGTTTGATCATCATTAGTAATAATATTAGCTTTAATTTCCGTCGTTCCTGTACCATTAGTAGTTAATTTTTTTAAACTTGTTGTATTTCCAATTGTATTTTCTAAAGTGATATTAGCACTACCACCATTTAGAGTTAAATCACTATTACCATTAACTGTATTATTAAATATAATTCCATTTCCTGTTAATGTAGTATTTTTAAACAGATTTACAGCCCCAGTATAAGTTTGTAAATCGTTAGTGGTAATATCGTCTTTAATATCTATTATGTTACCACTTGCTGTGAGGTTGGAAGTTCCTACTGTCTTTTCAAAAGTGAGTTTTCCTGTTCCAGAATTTGCTGTTAAATTACTATTACCATTAACTGTATTATTAAAAGTAATTCCATTACCAGTTAATATGGGATTATTAGCAATAGTTACAGTATCATTATAAGTTTGATTTCCGGTGGTTTTCACATTACCATTAAGTTGTGTTGTCCCACCTGAATTTGTGGTTAAACTGGTAGCAATAACATTATTAAATGTGGTTGTACCTGTGCTATTTGCGGTAATATTTCCTAAATTTATATCATTGGTAAAGGTTAAATTTCCTGTTCCAGAATTTGCGATTAAATCTAAACCT
>NZ_JACJTO010000056.1 GCF_014698755.1 Aphanizomenon flos-aquae FACHB-1287
CTTGGGAAATGAGTTTATGATCATGGTTAATCAAAATATTTTAATCCTTCGCCCAAAATTTAACATATTTTTGGCTATTTTTATCAGGCTTTTCTTAACATTCAACACTTCTGGAGATAGAAGTATAGAATTAGAAGAGAAAAAAAATAATTATCAAGCGGGTACAGACTTTGAAAATATCTCTCGTCAAAGTTTAGAATTTTTAGGGTTTAATGTAGAAAATGCTTATAAAGGAGGTGCGGGAGGTTTAGATTTATATTGTTCTCAACCTTATCCTTTAGTGTGCGAATGTAAAGCAGGTAAAAGTATTCCAGATCGTGCTGTAGAAGAATTAGATAGAATTGGTAAAAGACATCTTCAAGAAAATTATCTTCAATCTGTGCGGTTAATTATTGGACCTTGTGAACCTACTAAAAATTTGAAAGAATCTGCTCAAATCTCTAAAGTCAGTATTATCAAAGCTATGACATTACAAAAATTAGTTGAACTCAAAGCCAAATATCCAGGTGCGATAAATTTACTTGAATTAAAACAATACTTAGAACCGGGACAAATTGATGATAAAATTAACGAATATATTGCTAAAATAGAAAAAGAGATAAAATTGCGATCGCATATTATCCAACTCGTCAAAAGACATCTAGAAAAAACAGGTGCTACAGGTGCTAAAGATGCCCAAGTTGGTGATCTTTGTATAGCATATCTTTATGATCATCCACATGATCATCCACCACAAAACCTAAAACATAGAGAATTATATGATATTCTCATAGAACTATCATCACCATTAACAGGATATTTGGGAAGAATTAAAGAAGATGATTGGAAAAAAGATCGCTTTTATTATCTCCGGGATTTACCAATTAATTAAAAATAACTAATTCTCCGTATTTCCCCACGTACACTCATCAGAATTTTACCGAGGTAATTTTCCCCTGTACCATCAGCACCACAGCCCTAAAAATAGTCTAGAAAAGTATTCCTGTTATGCAACTACTA
This sequence comes from Aphanizomenon flos-aquae FACHB-1287, assembly GCF_014698755.1. Classification (GTDB taxonomy): domain Bacteria; phylum Cyanobacteriota; class Cyanobacteriia; order Cyanobacteriales; family Nostocaceae; genus Dolichospermum; species Dolichospermum flosaquae. Next base: position 1,000 of record NZ_JACJTO010000056.1, read on the forward strand.
TGCAAGTTCCTATCTGTAATGAGATACTGGTAGAGTAAAGCCAACTTATACAAGTTGCCAGAAGTATTGGTTTTTTGTTATCTTAAAAAGCCCGTGACGAGGATTGAACTCGTGACCTCACCCTTACCAAGGGTGTGCTCTACCACTGAGCCACACGGGCGAAAATTAAACCAAAGTTAAGATGTATAACTGCCGTGCATCTACCAGTACACAGCAATTATCATTCTTAACGTCTGCGGGATATGGGCCGAGCTGGATTTGAACCAGCGTAGGCGTAAACCAACGGATTTACAGTCCGTCTCCATTAACCACTCGGACATCGACCCGTTTTTGTCCCACATTCAACTATAATAGCAGCAGGTTTTAAGTTTGGCAAGGGGTTAGAGAAAATATTTTTTGATTAAGGCAACCTTATACTCTCAGCTAGTTTTCCGGGTTTGCTGTCTATAAAATTCTCCGATATGTGTCAAAACCGCATACACTTTTTGTGAATTAATTTCACAAAGGGAGTTGACTGTGACTAAGTTTTTATTTGTCACCGATTTAGATCATACATTTGTGGGCGATGATCAGGCATTATGGTTATTGAGCGATCGCTTGCAACAGCATCGTCAAGAATATGGGACAAAGATAGTTTACTCCACAGGGCGATCGCCTGTCCTCTATCGACAACTGCAACGGGAGAAAAATCTGTTTTTACCTGATGCTTTGGTTCTTTCTGTGGGTACGGAAATATATTTGGATGGTAGTGAAAATTATGATCTAGAATGGTCAAGCATTCTTTCTCAAGGCTGGGATAGGGAAAAAATCCTATCTATTACTAAGCAGTTCCCAGAATTAGAGCCACAACCTGACACAGAACAACGTCCTTTCAAGGTGAGTTTTTTTCTGAATGGGGAACTATCTGGTATCTTACCACGACTTGAGGCCGAGTTGCAAAAATCTCAACTCAATGTAAAGTTAATTTATAGTAGTGAAATTGACCTTGACATTTTACCCTATACCAGCGATAAAGGTCAAGCAATGCGGTTTTTGCGACTCAAGTGGAAATTTGCAGTGGAGCAGACTGTTGTTTGTGGCGATTCGGGTAATGATATTGCTTTATTTGCTATCGGTGAGGAACGGGGAATTATTGTGGGGAATGCTCGTCCAGAGTTGCTTCAATGGTATTATCAACATCCGGCGGACTACCATTACCTCGCTCAGAACCGTTGTGCTGCTGGAATTATGGAAGGTTTAAAATATTTTGGTTTTCTAAAATGATTAGTTATCTTAAAGGTATCGTTGCGGGTATTCAAGCTATTACTCCTAATCGTGTCATCTTAACTTTAGAAGTCAATGGTACGGGATATGATTTGCAAATTCCCCAACGCTTGTCCAAGCAGTTAACCTCAACTGGGGATGTGATCCAAATTTTTACCCATTATCAGATTCGGGAAGAAGTACCCATGCTTTATGGTTTTTCTTCTCCTTCTGAACGGGATTTATTTCGCCATTTGCTCAGTGTTAGCGGTATTGGTGCTGCTTTGGCGATCGCTCTCTTGGATACAATGGAATTACCAGAGTTAGTCCAAGCTATTGTCACTGCTAATGTGCAAATGCTGATTCAAGCTCCAGGAGTGGGCAAGAAAACCGCTGAACGCATCTGTTTAGAACTCAAGAGTAAACTGATTGAATGGCGTAAATCGGCGGGCTTCTTCGTGGCTACAGGGGGACCTGCAGCAGGAATGTTAGAAGAGGTGCAAATGACTCTTTTTGCTTTGGGATATACTGCCCATGAAGTTAGTAACGCACTGCACGTAGTTAGTGAAGATATTGGTTTACCTAAAAATGCTTATGTGGAAGATTGGATTAGACAAGCGATCGCTTATCTAAGCAGTAGTGAAGTAGAGTGTTCATAAGTAACCATGAATAATAATCCCTACGCTTGGATAAATGAATCTCTCGCCACTATTCATCGGGCTGACTGGTATCGTTGCGTGCAAACTATTCACGGCGCACCCGGTGCAACTGTGGTCTTATCCGGGCAAGAGGTGATTAATTTTGCCAGTAATGATTACTTAGGATTAGCAGGAGATGAACGCTTACAAATAGCCGCCATTACTGCTATTCAACAATTCGGCACTGGCAGTACAGGTTCTAGATTAATCAGTGGGCATCGGGAAATACACAGAGAATTAGAACAGGGAATTGCATCTACTAAACAAACAGAAGAGGCATTAGTATTCAGTTCTGGTTATTTGGCAAATTTAGGGACAATTGCGGCTATAGTTGGTAAAAGAGACTTAATTTTATCTGATGAATATAATCATTCCAGCTTAAAAAAGGGGGCAATTCTCAGCGGTGCGACTGTGGTGGAATATCCGCATTGTAATACTGCTGCACTATTGCAAAATTTACAACAATACCGAAAGAATCATCGACGCTGTTTAATGATTACTGATAGTGTATTTAGCATGGATGGTGATTTATGTCCATTACCCCAATTGCTAGATTTAGCTGAAGAATTTAGTTGTATGCTGCTTTTAGATGAAGCTCATGCTACGGGAGTAATGGGAGATACTGGCGCTGGCTGTGTAGAACATTTTGGGTGTACAGGGAGGGAACTAATTCAAATTGGCACATTAAGTAAAGCCTTGGGGAGTTTAGGCGGATATGTAGCCGGAAGTAGCTCCCTGATTGACTTTTTACGCAATCGCGCCCCCAGTTGGATTTATACCACCGCCCTTTCTCCCGCAGACACAGCAGCAGCTTTAGCAGCCGTGAAAATAGTGCGAGAAGAACCGGAAAGGCGATCGCAACTGTGGCAAAATGTCAATTATTTAAAACAATTAATTACAGAGAATTTACCTAATTTAAAGTTATTACCCACAGAATCGCCGATATTATGTTTTCAATTATCTAATGCAGCAGCCGCATTAACAGCCGGAAAACATTTGCGAGAATCGGGAATTTTTGCACCAGCCATTCGTCCTCCCACAGTTAGTACCAGCCGCATTAGAATATCTGTAATGGCTACCCATGAGTTAGGACATATTCAGAAATTGGTAGAAGTGATCAAAAGTATAGAAGAATTAGACCATAAGGTTTAAAATTTAGGTAATAAATCAGCTTGTTTACAAATTGCATTGGCAGTAATGCGATGCCTACGGCGAGCGCAGCTATCAATTGCACGATGTCTTTTGACGGGAATGGTTTTTACATCATTAGTATAAATAGAATGATTGCCACCTTCCCGCAATAAATAAAATCCATTTTCTTCCAAATACTTAATTAAATCTTTTCGTTTTACGGACATGATTATACTTCTACAGGAATTTGTTCAAGTAAAGAGTTTCCTGTGGGAATTTCTTTATTTTGCTGATGATAGGCAAGAATCATTTCTTTGAGTGCATCTTGTAACATAGCTCTACAGATTTCTAGTGTTTCTCCTTCGGTAATGATTTCTTGCCATTCAATCAGTTGTCCCATATATCCACTATTTATTTTGGTATATTTTGCGGTGTATGTAGTTAGCATAAGACATTAATCAAGAGTATTTTCTAAATTATAACTTTTTTTGAGCGATAGCGAAGCGCGACCTAGATATGATAAGCGCAAAGGAATATAAGGAACTAAGCTAGTTTCCCCTAAAGAATTCGATTTTTCAATAAATTGCCAGCGTTTTTTTAATGTCATTTAGTTGTTTTTGGTTGTAAATGTTCCTGTAACATATCAGTTAAAGTTTTCTCCGCTGCAAAAGCATCATAAAGCGACCAGACTTCATAAGTTTTACCATTTTCAAGCAAATCTGGATTTTGTTCATCTCTAGCTAATTCTGTGGCTAAAAATTGAATAGCTTTGATTTTTTCTTGATGAGATAATTTTTGCAGTGATGGTAAAATTTCGGTTAATGTCATAGAAATATAGGGTAAAAGTTATTTACATTATACTGCGATCGCTCTCTTAATCTTTTACCTCAATGTTAATCCTTTAATCGGTGGATATCCTGATTCAGACAATTATTTCGCGCAATCTCTCTTAGAGGATGTTTGAAAAGTGGTATTCCGTAATTTTCATCACATTGCTACCCCCCTTAGTCCCCCCTTGTAAAGGGGGGAAACAATAAAAATCCAGTTCCCTCCCCTTGTAAAGGGGAGGGTTAGGGTGGGGTAAAAAATATTTGATACATCAACCATAACTTTTCAAACACCCTCTTAGAGATCCCGTAGGGTAGTCGCAAAGGAGCAAAGTCGCAAAGAAGAAAAGGAAGAGATTTTCTTTTTCAGCCATTATAGGGGTTTAGCAAAAAATCAAATCATGTAAATCCTTAAATCATAAAAATCATAGTTCAGACATTTTCGGTTAAAAATATTTGGAAGGGTAAATAACTAAAGAGTCCCTACACCAGAAACTACCAACCGAAAACCGTAGTCATAACACCTATCGTATGGGTTACTGTAGTGACGATACGCAGAACGGCAAATTTTATCATCACTACACCATGAACCACCGCGCATTACATAGACATCATTGCTACTAATCCAAGGAATGCTGTCATTAGGCCAAATAGGTGCATTTATATAATTTTCATGCCAGCCATCTTCACACCACTCCCATACATTACCGTGCATATCATACAACCCAAAATTATTGGGAGGAAACTTTCCTAAATCTGTCGTTTTTCCGAATAGAAATTTACTATAATTTGCTAAATCGAAGGTAATATTTTCACCAAAGTAGTAAGGAGTTGTGGTTTTAGCACGACAAGCATACTCCCATTCTGCTTCACTGGGTAAGCGATATATTTTACCTGTATGTTTACTTATTCTGGCACAAAATTCTTGTGCGTCATGCCATGATACATTTTCAACTGGAAGATTTGCACCTTTGAAGTGTGAAGGTTGAGATTTTAAATCAATCTTCACTTTCGGTAAAGCTGCTATCCTTTCCCATTGTGCTTGAGTAACAGGATATTTCCCCATAAAAAAAGGTGGAACTGTAACTTGATGTTGAGGTTTTTCAGAATCATCTCCTTCTCCATCTGGTGAACCCATGATAAATTTTCCCCCTGATATTTTTAGCATTTCTAAAAATACATAATTACCTAAATTTTCTATAAAGGATGTGGGTATTTTTGGGTAATTAATTTTTGGTAAACCTGTTTGTACAGGTTTAGAAGAAACTGGTAATTTTGATGATGTTGAAACTATCTGTTTTTCTAACCCTGATAAAACTTCGGTTGCAGACTGAAAACGATCAATTGGTAAATCCTGCAACATCTTATCTAAAACTATTTCTAACTCCTGACTCACAGAAACATATTGTTTCCATATCCACTGCATTCTCATAGAATCAAATATTAAATCATCACCATCATCTTTTTGAAAACATCCCGTTAATAAACGAATACAAGTTACAGCTAAACTATAAAGATCACTATTCGGAAAAACCTTCCCGCGCATTTGTTCCGGTGGTGCATATCCCGGCGTTCCTGTAATAGTCCCCACTCTAGTTAGAACACTTCCCCCAACTTCCTTAGAAACTCCAAAATCAATTAGGAATAAAGCACCAGTTTGAGAACTTCTAATAATATTTTCTGGTTTAATATCTCTATGAATAACTTTGTTATCATGAACAAATTGTAAAATAGGTAATAATTCAACTAATATCTGTTTAACTTCCGATTCGCTGAATTTTCCTTTTTGTTGTAATTCATCTAACAGATTTTTACCTTCGATAAATTCCTGAATTAAATATAATCTTCCTTCTTGGGGAAAGAAAGCCAGTAAATCTGGAATATGTGAATGTTTCCCTAAATCTCGCAGTCGAAAAGCTTCTTGTTTAAATAACTCCGTCGCTTTTTCTAAAGCCCCACTTCCCGACTGTTGGGGTAAAAATTGCTTAATCACACAGGGAGTATCTAATCTTTGTTCGTCTACTGCTAAAAACGTTCTCCCAAAGCCACCTTCACCAATAACACGCACACCACGATACCGTTCTTGCAATACCAGTTTACTCCCACAACGTTGACAGAATATGGTCTTCGGTGGATTTTGCTGTAGACAGTCGGGGTTAAGACACTGACTCATAGATACAGGTGAGTAATTACATTGATAATTATAATCACATTTTGACTATCCTTATCCATCCGATTTTTGATGAGGGATACAAGGTTGGGTTGAGGTAATAAAACCTAACATTACCAATAATTTCGTTATGGTAAGGTTCAAAAAGACAGCTTGTAATCACCATTTTTCCTAATAATCCTAATTCATAATTTATAACTGTTGTTGTCGGAACAAACCAAACATCTATTTCCTGAACTTCGCTTTTTACATCTTTACTGGTTTTGACCTCTCCTAAAGGTGCTAATAATTCTTCTAGATATTCTTTAGTAAGTTGGTTGTGCGGTTGTCTTGTCCCAGAAATGCCTGTGTGGCCCCCTTTTGATTCATTACAGTGAATATGTAAGTAAGATCGCTGACTCTTTAGATAATCTTGTCAATAAATGATCAGTGATAAAAAAGTCGGAGATCTCGTTTATTTGTATCACCTATCACCTACTGCTATGGCATTGGACTTTTCTAATACTGCCCTTTCAGTAACTGGATGAACCGACTACTAAAATTACTCTTAGAAAAAGATGAAATTCTCAGACAAGTATGGGTAACTAGGGAAGTTTCCAGCACCAATCCTCACCAGAGTGGGTTATTTCTTACACCAAAAGACACGAATAATACAGACTCCATCAAGTGCGTAGCTTGGAAAAGTCAAGTAGTAAAATTGCCACAAATGCCTATTTTAGCCCGTATTCACAATCCACAAAGTATCAACTAATGTGGGTGTAGGTTTACAGGCGTTATGCTATCAACAACTAAAAAATCGCTTACTTCAAAAAACCCTCAAACATAGATATCCCGGCTTGTACATCTTAATTTTCTCCCGCGACAGTGCAAGACGAACAAGCACCAGCATTCATGGTTAAAGCCATTGAAAGAGTCAAAAAAGAGCAGAAGTATTAATTTTATCGAAATGTGGTGGTACAGTTGAAGAACTAGCTTGTTTTAAAGAGTCGTTATGGCTGTTGCTAATTTTCCAATACTAGTAATAACAAAAACTGGACACAAAAGGGATGAATCCTTAACAGATTTAGTTACTGATTCATACGTACATACACAAATAGCCAATTACAGACTTGTTTACAATCGTTAATTCATCATTAGCAGCTAGGGAAAAGCAACTTCAAGGATGAAAACATCGGTTGCGTCAATTGCGGTTAAATAGACAAGTAGAACAAGAAAGAGACAAGTTATCTTGGAAACAGCGGCAATTATTATAAATAACAATGGGATAGAAACGTTACACCAAAAATTGGCTAGTATTGACCTTCAATCTGTATTACAGCGTGGTTACGCAGGAGTGATAACAGAAAATGGTATAATTCCTCATCCCGTATCAGAATTAACTATAGGAGAAAATTTAGTGATTCAGTTGGCACAAGGTAAGGTAACAGTTAAAGTTATAGAAGTTACTGAAAGTTAAATTCTGGAAAAGTATATTTTCATAACTCAGACTTTCTCCTTAGGATGCTCCACCGTATGATGTAAGTTATGTCCTATCATGATTCTGCCTTATTAGAAAAAATCTCTGTCGAAATTTGTCAATCAATTGTTGCTATTCAACAACAGCAACCAGAATTATTGATAGCAAAATATCGAACTATTAACTGGCAAATATCTACCAATAAATCGGCTTTAAGTGGAAAATTTAGGGCTATACTTGGTCAAACACAAAGCTGGGATGAATTATCGCAAAAACTGCAATCATTACTCAAAGCAGTGCTTATTCCTGTGGCTTTTAATTCAAAAATAGTATCAGATTTACTTGCCTATGTTGACCAGTTAAATCCAGAGAATAATGATTTAATTACTACACATTTACTCCAGCGACAATCTGCTGGTATAGCCATTTTGCTTTTAGATGCAGAAAACCTGCAACTTAATACAAATACAGAAAGATTTTTAACCACAACTTGTAATTGTCCTTTGCAAGTAAAAATTGCTTTTGCAAATTGGTCAAATCGGGGAAAATTGGATGTAGAATTACATCAACGTGGTTATGACTTAATTCATGTTCCCATGGGTAGAGATAATGCTGACGGTAAAATGATTGCTGTGGGTTCTTCTATTCATGAACGCTATCTCAACGTTAAAGAAGTTTTTGTTTGTTCATCAGATAAGGTAATGACAAACTTATGTAATACATTACAGCAAAATGGCATATTAGTCTACCAAGTCAGTCAGCATGGGGAAAATATTAGAGTATTCAACAGCGCGACTAGTGAAACTGTCAATTATTCTCTCAAACCTGTACCAGAAATACCGTCTATAGAACAGTTTATTGCCCAATTTAAGGGTTTAATTAAATTACAGCAAAAACAAACTGCAAGTTATTGGATTAAACTTTCAATTCTTTCTAAACTATTTAAAACCAACTATCAATTAACTATTAGTCAAGTTATTGCTCATCACTTCCCAGGTAAACAGGCTAAAGACGTATTTATTAACTATCCATCTGAGTTTGTAGTTCATCAAATTGATGAAAAATCTGAATTGTATGTCACACTTTTTGAATATCATCAATCAAAAATAGAAGATAGTCAGGATATTTCACAAGCTGAAATTCCGATATTAAAGGAGATTGATTCTCCCGCAGATTTAGAGAAAGTAATTAAGAATATTTTGATTGATTTAAGCAGAGTAGATAATCAGAGATTTATTGATATTAGTATTTTGGGAAGTAAATTTTATCAGCAATATGGTAAACCAATAACTGAACAAATCAAACAATTAAAGATTAGTGGTAGTTTTGCTAAATTTTTGCATTCTTGCAAGTCTTTGCAAATTCAGCAAGTAGGTAAAAGATGGGAGGTAGGTGTTAAAAAGTCGGAATTATGATATGTTTGATTAATTTGCTGGGGATTCCCTCACACAAGTAAATTCACGAATCAAACCAGATTCCTATATCATGAATATAGTCTGTGAAGAAATATAAATATCATCATGCTACAAAATAAAGTTATTGTCATTGTCGGTGCTACAGGTGGAATTGGTGCAACCTTAACTCGTCAATTAGCGCCTACTGGTGCAAGATTGGTACTTGCAGCTAGAAACAGGGAAAATTTAGCAGTATTAGCTAATGAGTTATCAGCAAATGTGCTGACAGTTCCCACAGATATTACTCAACCCCAGGAGGTAGAAGTATTAATTCAAACAACAATAGAGCATTTTGGACACATTGATGTCTTAGTAAATGCAGCAGGAGCAGGACTTCTTAAAGCCTACAACAACATCGAACCAGCGGATTTAGAGGCAATGCTGGATTTGAATTTAAAAGGCTGTTTTTACACCACTCAAGCCGCAGCTAAGGAGATGCAAAAACGGAAATCTGGTCATATTTGTAATGTTGTCGGTATTCTTGGTAAACATTCAATGCCCATGGCTGCGGCTTATTCTGCTTCTAAATTCGGTGTAGTGGGTTTTAGCAAATGTATAGCAGAAGAATTGAAACGTTTTGGGGTGAAAATGACACTTTTTTACTTTGGGGGGATAGATTCTCCTTTTTGGGATCAGGTAAATTTAAAAGTAGACCGGAATAAAATGCTGAGTTGTGAAACTGCGGCAAATGCTATTTTTTATGCTTTATCCGCTGAACCCCAGGCTATACCAATGGAAATTAATATTCAACCTGAGAGTCATTTATTTTTCTAGTATGTAAGAGATAAAAGATGATAGTAAATACTGGGTTTTTAATGTTTTCAAGAAATTATTATGCTGCAAATTGATCACATTCACTTTTATGTCGAAGATGCCCAAAAGTGGCGAGATTGGTTTGTATACTGTCTTGGTTTTCAAGTAATAAATAATGGCATTTTTCCAAGTCTTTCTCATCATCAAAAATCTTTGCATACTTGTACAGAAGTTGTCAAAAGTGGAACTGTCTGCTTTTTACTTTCTTCCCCCATTTTACCTACTAGTCCTGTAGCTGAGTTTTTGCGTCAACATCCTCCCGGTGTGGCTGATGTTGCTTTTGCTGTTGACAATGTAGAAGCATTGACAGCAAAGGCCATAAGCAATGGTGCAAAAATTCTCCAACCTCTTCAAAATGCTGGATTTTGTCAGTATGCTAAAATCGCTGGTTGGGGTGGGTTAAATCATACATTAATGACTAGAAATCAGGAAAAAATAGCAGAGGTCGAAAATAGTTTATACCGTGCTATTACTGCGATTGATCATCTAGTTTTAAATGTGGGAGTTGGTGAGTTAGAAACTGCTGTTAATTGGTATCAAAAAATCTTTGATTTTCAACCTCAACAAAGTTTTCAGATTAAAACTGATCGTTCTGGTTTACATAGTCAAGTGATGATTTCTCCCCATGGTAATATTCAATTACCGATTAATGAACCAGCTTCACCTAGTTCACAAATTCAAGAATTTTTAGATGTGAATCGAGGGGCTGGTATTCAACATATTGCTTTAATGATACCTGATCTTGTGAATGCAATTTCTCGGTTTCGGGGTGCTGGTTTATCTTTTCTTTCTGTTCCTCAAAATTACTATTTCCAACTCCAACAACGGCATAAGTTTTCTTTGTCAACTGAAGAATTGCAAGCTATATCCGACCAAGAAATTTTAGTAGACTGGCATGAAGATGCTCCTCTAGGACAGTTATTATTACAAATATTTAGCCAACCTATTTTTTCAGAACCAACTTTTTTCTTTGAGTTTATTGAACGTCGTTCTCTGGCTCGAGGTTTTGGGGAAGGTAACTTTCTAGCTTTATTTCAAGCCATTGAACGTGAACAAATTAAACGTGGTTTTGTGAGCAGTTAATCACCTGGAAATTAGGGAATATGCAGACAAATTTTCCAGATATCAAACAATTTTGCTTTACTGAACCAGATATAGATATTATCTGGTTGGGGCGACAAAAATTGCCACCCCAAGCCACCCTGGTATTTTTGGGTAATTTGTTTTTTGTGTGTTCCCTAAGAACCCTACCTAGAAGATATTGTTGTTGTAATTATCCAGGTGTGTGTGAATAGTGATACCAGCGTCTATAGGATAGAGAACGTCAGTGTTCGATTTATAGGAGTTCGGTAAATTCGATGCACTGGAAATACCCGATTTCCAGTAGGAAGATGTAGCTAGAATCCTTGGAGTCCGTGAATTGGAGGTTTCGTTACCTGTTAATCCTTGCAGATAGCCATCACCTTTGCCATCCCTATTTTGATCTGGTGTTAAGGCTTGCAGCCAGTGAATTCCCTCATTGATATAGTCACGAGCATCTTGATCGTTAGAATTAGGGGTATCAATCGAATTACCAGCGAGGTAATTCAGCCAGCTAGTCACTAAATCCCGTCCAAGTATGTAACGCGTGTCTCGGTTGTTGGGGTGCATTGAGGAATCAACAATCTGAAGTGCCTGTGCGCGGGTGTAGAAGAGGGTATTTTCTTTTTTGTCAGTTTTGCCATTGTGATTGTAGTCTCCTATGAGCAGTCCCACTCCGTATCTACGGGTAACTGGATCTAAGACTTTTCCTGGACGGGCAGAGTTGGTATAGGGTGAGAGTAAGAGGTCGCTATCTGGGAAATTCGGCCTTGTTTTTTGGGAGTGTTCGTTGCCTTGGATGCCGTCCCAGGATTTCTGCCATTTGGTATTTTGCCAAAAATGAGTATTGCGGACACCGGGTGCGGCCATAATTGTGTCAATATCGGTGGCGGTGTTGTTTTCGAGGTTGGTGTCAGTGAAGTCAGAAGGGGCGGTAACCGTCGCGGTATTGGTTAAGGTTCTATGACAGTCGGAAACTTTGTGGCTGCCATGGCCACCAACTACTGTTCCCGTCACTTTGTAGGTGATGCTACTACCCGCTGGCAGGGTTACGTAATCCTCGATATTGTCAGTTCCTCTGGCTTTATTGTCTGTAGCTCCCTTAGCTGCCTTGCTTGTCCACTTCACGTCTGTCAGGTTGCTGGGGAATAAATCCTCTACCAGCGCGTGAGTAGCGGTATCAGGACCACAATTGCTAACTACAATGGTGTAAGTTACGCATTGTCCGGGTACTACTTTGGTCAGGTAATCGGTCTTGGTAATCTTTAGGTCACCAGTACGAGTCAAGTTAACGGTATTGGTGTCGTCATCGGTCACTGGGTCACCACCTGGTGTTGTCCCTGTCGCCAAAGCGATGTTAGTGATTGAACCTCCATCAATCTGTGCTTGAGTGAGAGTGGCTGTTGCCGTACCAGTTGCCGTTATCCCTACTGCTAGGTCATCAGCCGTACTATCACCATCTAAGTCCGTGAGTCCGGTAAGAGTAATGTTACCAAGTTGGTTATCATTGGCAGTAACGTTAAATAGAGAGACATTGCCATCGTTTTTCACTGCGTAGGTGTAAACGATTTGGTCGCCAGCATTTTCTTTACCGTCACAGTTGGTATCAGCTACGCCATCGTTGCTCTTAGTGACTTTAATGGCTGGATTTTGTTCGACAGGAACGAACGCCGAAGCAGTTTTTGGAGGGTCGGTTTGGGCAGTGTCTACTGTGGCGGTGTTAACGATGTTACTACCCGCATCAATTTCCGCTTGGGTAACGGTATGAGTTGCTGTGTAAGCCCATTTTTCACCTACTTCTAAGAGGTTATCGTTATTCCCTACGGTATCTGTACCACGAGTTAAACCAGTGGCAAAGTTGTCAGTAACTGTGACACCGGTGAGGGTTTGGTTCCCTGTGTTTTCGACAGAGATGGTGTAGTTGATGATTTCCCCAAACACATCGGCTGTACCACCTGGTACGGTTGCATTTTTAACGATATTGAGGGATGGATTTTGTTCGACAGGAACGAACGCCGAAGCAGTTTTTGGAGGGTCGGTTTGGGCAGTGTCTACTGTGGCGGTGTTAACGATGTTACTACCCGCATCAATTTCCGCTTGGGTAACGGTATGAGTTGCTGTGTAAGCCCATTTTTCACCTACTTCTAAGAGGTTATCGTTATTCCCTACGGTATCTGTACCACGAGTTAAACCAGTGGCAAAGTTATCAGTAACTGTGACACCGGTGAGGCTTTGGTTGCCAGTGTTGGTCAGAACTATCGAGTAGTTGATAACATCCCCTGCACTGTCAGCACTCAGACCGGCACCACCTGTGACTGAGGTGACATCCTTGGCGATGCTGAAACTGGGTTGATTGGCAGGTTCGTTGGTAAATTTAACAGTCCAAACCTCTCCATTGGCAACAGTAATAGTTGCCGTTCTCCCGCCTACATTGGTGCTGGAAATGTCACTTGTGGTCGTATCTTTGACACCGTTTTCGGTAGGAGTTATGCCTGTCAACGACCATCCAGAGGTAGAATCCTCCGTGATGGTATAGACACCTTCAACCAGACCGAAGAACGTTATTTGATTGGAAAGGGTTGAATCGCTATCATCATCCAGCGTGAAGGTGGGTGTAATGTTTGCCCCAGTAGGACCAGTTATGGTAAAACCAAAATCTTGGGAATCGTTGGGAACAGCATCCTTGATGATGGTGATTTGCCCTTGAGGAACGATCGCATTGGGGTTGATGTTCAGATTCGTCTGATCGCCAGATACCAATGGGTTAAGATCAACCACCATCTGCGGTGACGCACCGGGGAAACTGGCGGCACCATTTTGGAATCCGTAATCTTTCTGGGTAGCGAGATGTCCGCCCCAAGCAACACCGACATCAAGAAACTCATTTACAGTGCCATCGTTATCGGAGGGAGTAAAGGTGATGTTGAGCCGCCTGTCTTCTTGATTCGCGTTGACGGGATCTGCAATATAGGGGCTAAAGTTTACGGAATTAGGATCGATGTTGTAAAGGGTGAAATTCCCCGCCGGATGCGCCACTGTGGCTGGATTTGGTGGCGTGCCGCCTGTGTCGCCTGTATCGTTAGGAATTGCCTTTGTTGTAATGTATCCGTTTAGAAAATCTGCCGACAAGCCAGAACCAGCGCCGAAAGCGGGGCTAGTGATCTCAGTGGCATCGTAGGATGTGAGATAGTCGAAAAAGAGTTTTTGTGGACTCGTAGTTCCGCCCGCGTAAGCCCAATCTAGGAGGATGGTATAGGTAACGCCTTCTTGTAGTTGGGGAGCGGGGTTTCCGGTTGCAATTGTCCAACGGAAGGGGATAACTTCGCCTTCGGCGTAGATCGAGTTGGTTTGCTGAATGGTGGTACCAGCGTTCCAAGTTGGACCTGGCTGATTACGCCATGCCCAAAGAGCTTGATTTCCATCCATAAACATCGTCGTCGCTGCCTGACCATCCGGACCCGTCGCCGTCAAATTCAACGTCCCATTCAACGCATCGGGAGTACCGCTACCAGTGCCATTGTTATCCGTCGGCACAAACCAAGTCGTTACCACCTCTCCATTGGCATTGCCATCCAAATCACCAACGCCACCATCTGTAATAGGATTGGGAGAGAGTGTATAAAAATCCCTATCGCCATCATCTCCAAAATCGCTAGGATCATCGGCGATCGCAAATGTAATCGTTGAGCCTACCCCAAACCCAGTCGCCGTAATCCTAACGGTTTCACCAGGGCCGTAATTGGATTTATCCGTTCTAACTGTTAAGTTATTTGTCATGACTATTTGCTCTCAGTAAAATAAAATTGAATGGAAGTGAATTTCCCACCTATAGGGCAAGGGCAGGGAAGACACTGGTCCCATTTCTCGTGGTCTGTGCTAAAAACTGGCTGTCAATCAACTCCTCATAGGCTGCTAAATCCTGCTGCCAGTAAGCGATCGCCTGATTTAAATTCTCTAAACGTTCCTCCCCCAATTCACCGCTCACCTCATGATGGAAATTGCCGGCAAACAACACTGCGGGAACTTCCTCTTCTAGCATTTTTAGCTTCACTTCATTAATACCTAATCGCAGTTGGCGGCTTTCTAAGGTGTAAATCAAGTTAATTCCCACTTGCATCGGTGCAGTGCCGAAATTCTGCCAGCTACCTTGGGCAAGAATTGTTTCCGTAATATATTCGTAAGCGGCATCTGGCTGACCTTCAAAGGTGACAAACCGCTGAGGATTGAGCCCCACCGCTCGGTAATCTAGATTAGGCAAAACGGCAGTATAGCGGCGAGCAATGTTGGCAATCTGTATCTCATCCAGATGGTTGCTTATGCCTTGGGAAAAGCTCACCATTTCCGACTGCGCCGACATCCTGATGCCATTTTTGAAGATAATATGAGTCCCTCGTGGGGATATGACCGGAGGACGCGCCAATTCCCAGTCTGTGGGAATTACGCCACTACCATTCAGGAAATCTGGCGTTAACAGGGTCGAACTGTAGTTTCTAATGGCTAAGACAATAGATATATCCTGAATATGTGCAGTTTCATGAAAGTTTTTTAGCATCAATCAATTACTTCTTTCTAAGGTATTGAAGTTAGGAACAATTAAAATGACTAGTAGACAATGCTGAAAATAACCAACTATTAAAAATCTCTGCTTTTTTAATTTTTAATTCTACCTTGCATACTATTTCTAACCTGATTTATTTAGCTTGTAGGTATTAGCTAAGGTTGATCTTTCAGAGTTCTAGGCTATTACTCATAATTTATCACAACACTTTTTATAACCTTTGTAAAAAAATACAAACATTATAATGTGAAGCAATTGAAAATTTATCAAAAACTCCTTTATTCTTAAAAATCATCAGTTCAAGGGCATTGTATTTTCGTTGATAAGCCCATTATTTAACAGTATATTACCCACACAAAATATTATTAATTGACAATCTCTTTTACCCTCAGATGTCAAAACAAACATAGCATGAATATTTTTAGTTAGCAATAACCATTTGAAAAATTTTCCAGCCAAATTGGCGATTTTATCTAATGCAACTTCTTACTAAAAAAGAATCTGCTAGAGAATATACAAGCTATTTAATTATAAATATAGGCAATATTTAATAATAATATGCAACACAATTTCTGTTTAATCTTAGAGGGAATTGGGAGTGGGGTTCTTGTATTTCACTTAACCAAGAACCGCTATAAGCTAAAATTATGTTACTGAGAACGTTGAATATTACCTGCTTTTACCCAACCTTCTTGTTCAGTATCAGCAATGCGAATTTTTTGCCATTTTTTATCCGCACTTTCTTCTAAAACAATGACTTTTTTATTACCATCAACTCCACCTGTACTGACGGAATTTGCCTCTGGTTCTGCTCGCATACTTAACCCGTTTGCCCAGGTAACAGTTCCTTCGTAAGCATTTGCTGGTAGTGATTTGGTGGGAGTAGGAGTGGGAGTGGGAGTCGGTGTAGGACTAGATATGGGACTAGGAGTAGTTTGTTTTTTAGGTGAAGATTCGGGAATAGCTTTGGCCTTTTTAGCTGGGACTGAAGGTTTATCATTAGCATACAGCGGCTTAGGAGGGGTTACAGCAGTACGGTTGACAAAATAAAGGGCAACTACTAAGCCAGTACCTAATAGAACTGCAAGGGCTAAAACAACACCAAGTATAAATTTAAGTAAGTTTATAAACATATAGTAGGGAATAGAGAAGAGGAAATAGGTAAAAGATTTTTAATGTTTAATTTTTTTCTTGACGTTGAATGCGTTGATTTAAAGCCGTATACTTTGAGGCTAGACGGGCTCTGCCTGCTGCTGCCCATTCTTGGAGTTTTTGAACTTGTTCCACAGCAGTTCGCGCTAAGGGGATAATTTGACTTGCCGCTTCTAACATATCATCAGTGGTGAAATCACGATTTTGACTAAAACCTATGTGCATGGCTTCAATTAAAGTTTGCTCAATTTCTGCACCGGAAAAATCGGGAGTTTCATAGGCTAACCTTTCAATGTCATAACTGTTTAAATTATGGGGACGTAATCGGGATAAATGGACATTAAAAATTGCTTTTCGTTCCTCCTGACTGGGTAAACCGACAAAGAAAATCTCATCAAATCGCCCTTTTCTTAACATTTCCGGTGGTAAGGATTGAATATCGTTAGCGGTGGCCACAACAAACACAGGGGAGGTTTTTTCGGCTAACCAATTGATAAAAGTCCCAAATACCCGGCTTGTAGTCCCTGCATCACCTTTGCTACCCAAACCCGAAAAAGCCTTATCAACTTCATCAATCCATAGTATACAGGGAGCGAGGGCTTCTGCCACTTGAATCATTTGTCTGGTGCGGGATTCTGATTCACCTACTAAACCGCCAAATAATCGCCCTACGTCTAAGCGTAACAAAGGTAAGTGCCAATGGTGTGCGATCGCTTTGGCGGTTAAAGATTTACCAGTTCCCTGAATTCCCACCAACATTAACCCACGGGGATAGGGTAAACCATATTGTCGGGCTTTTTCGCTAAAAGAACCACCGCGCCGAATTAACCAATCTTTTAAATTATCTAACCCACCAATATCAGTAATTGCCTCAGTTGTGGGGTAAAAATCAAGAATTTGGGTTTGACGGATAGTTTGGCGCTTTTCTGCCAAAACTAAATCTACATCCTCTGGTTCTAATTGTCCATGAGATGCGATCGCCCGCGCTAATACCCGACGGATTCTTTCCATAGATAACCCTTGACAAGAACGCACCAAATCATCCAAAAACTTGCCTACAGGGGCATTTCCAGTGACTTGTAATAGCCGTTCTACCTCTATTCTGATTTCTGGAGCGCTAGGTAAGGGAAATTCAACTACAGTTAGCACTTCTGTTAAATCATCGGGAATGGCGACGCGGGGGGATAATAAAACAATGTTTTTCGGTTGTGACTTCAACAGTCGGGCTAAATTACGAAGTTTACGAGAAATCGCCACATCATCCAAAAAACGATGATAATCCCGCAAAATCAGCACCGCAGAGGCAGTAGGAGTCAATTTCTCTACAAACTCTAAAGCCTGTAACGGGTTACGTTTACCAAATCCCAGATCATTAGGACTTCCCTGATAACCGTCCACGAAATCCCAAATATACACCGGACGATTACCTTGATTGATGGCCTCTTCTCGAATTGCAGCTTCTACCCGTTCTTCTTCATGGGTGGGAATATAAATCAATGGATACCGGGCGCGAAGTAACAATTTAAACTCATCACAAAAATTCATAAAGGCAATATTTCTTAAATTTAGAAATTCAGGAATTTAAAAAAATCTCTAATTTATAATAACTCAAGTTTTGACATACTCACCTGCCTGAAGGCGAGGTGATTCTTGACGCTTCACAGACTGATGCTACCGAGGTAGTCTTACTCTGTCTCTGCGCCCGTTTAGAGTCATGGCAATGCCCTATCCCGACTTTATTTATATTTTTTGCGGCGTTTTCATCTCGGTCGTGTTCAGTCCCACAATTTAGGCACTTAACCGACCGAATTTTTAAATCAAGTTTCCC
>NZ_JACJTO010000057.1 GCF_014698755.1 Aphanizomenon flos-aquae FACHB-1287
ATGGCGCGGTGGAACCACACTGATCCCTTCCCGAACTCAGAGGTGAAACGCTGCTGCGGCGACGATAGTTTGGGGGTAGCCCTGCGTGAAAATAGCTCGATGCCAGGTTTATTATTTCATATAACAAGACCCCCCCTATTTATTTAGCGGGGGTTTTGTTTTTTGGTTTGATTGTTTAGCGTTTATCTCCAGTGTGTTAAAAAGTTGAGGGGCGATAAGAATGGTGAAAGTAAGTACCCATTTGCCATTTTTTGTACCATAATATTACCAGGTTGTGCATCCCGATGAACTAAACCCTGATGATGAACAAAAATTAAAGCCTCTCCAATTTGTTTTATATATCCTACCGCTTCTAATTCTGGTAATGCTCCCTGTTTTTGGACTAAATTAAATAAACATACAAGCAATAACTACATCTGAATTAATACTTTGAGAGGAAATATAAGTTTCAAGATGATTACGTTTATTCATTATTCCTAACATATTTAACCGCTGACTGCAACGGCTAGAAATAGCTAAATATTCTCCGATATCTTGCCACGCATATGGCACAGAAGGAATCAAACAAAATCCGGTTTCGTCTAAATAATATAAATCAATTTTTCCCAATTCATCCAATCGTTGAAATTCTTGTAGTTGTGCCTTTCTCTCCTGATATATATGGGTTGGTGGTTCTCCTCCTATCCCTCGACGCATCCGATGCCAACTCATCTTTAGTATTTTCAATATTCTCTGAATTGTTTTCTTACTTGATATAATTCCCCATTCTTCTTTCACCTTTTGCACTACCTGTTTTAACTGTCTTGGTTCTGGTTTTACAAATTCTCTAATTTTTTCTTTTTGCTCTGTATTAAATTTTGATTTACATCCTCTACCTGGTTTATTATACAATCCAATCATACTATCTAATTCCCCTCTAGCGAACCAGTTATAAATTGTTTTATAACTTACTTGAAAAATTTTCATAAGTTCTTCAACTTTTCCCCCTTGATTTGCTAGTAATAGACAACGCGCTCTTTGACGTACTTGATGATGTCGACTTTGGCGATAAATTCGCCCTAGCAATTTGACTGAAAGAGGATTGATTTCTCGAATAAATATCATTTTAATTAGAATTAATATAACTACTCTTATATCTTAATATATTATGTTATTTATTTGTGTAATTAATTCTGTCTAGGTACTTAATTGATTAATGGCACGGAAGTGACATAAAATTTTACAGTATAATATAATTAAAAATTATATAAAATCAATAATACTTTTAATATTCATAACTGATGAAAATTCAACTTTAGATTTTCTTAACAATTAATTGAGAATAATTTTTATTTAGTAACGAGCTTGCAATACTTTCGGCGATTTGCTAGAATTATTGAGAATTTCATAATTGGGTTATTATTGTCAATTTTGCACCCTGCTAAAAAGATGATCTGCAAAAGTCTTTATTTATAGTCGTTTCAGAGATCGATTTTCAAAAAAAATACAAAACTTTACAAATTAGCAGTGGTTTGAAAGACTAAATTGGGGAAAAATTATTCAGCAAATTTTCCTCCCAGTCCTAAGAAGGTGTCATTTCCAGAACCTCCGACTAGGTTATTATTGGTTGCATCTCCGGTTAAGGTTAATCCAGCCGTATCATCATTAGTAATAGTTCCCGTCACCGCTGTAGTTGTACCAATGGTGTAACCTGTTCCTGTAGTTAGAGTTAAAGCCACGGTTTCATTACTTTCTGGAGTGCTATCACCTGTGGGGTCAATAGTCAGAGTTTTTGTACTACTTCCGGCAGCAAAGGTAATAGTTCCAGTGGTAGCGGTGAAACTAGCTGCACCTATTTGAGTATAGTCATTATTGAATGTGGCTGTACCCGCAACGTTGTATTTAACGGTTAAGGTGTTGGTTGTTGCTTCTGTACGGGTGAAGGTGTAAATAAGGTTGGTAGTTCCGTTTTCTAATACGCTACTGGGTGATACTGCTAGAGTAATGGTAGGTAAAACAACATTATTAATTCCTAAATTTGTAGCCGCAACATTGATTAAGGAATCAGGATTAGTTATGGGCAAATCTTGGGTGATTTCCCAGAAGAACGCACCACCGAGTCCTTGTTGTTTGACATAATCAGTTTTCCCCAAAATTGATTGGTTATTTTCATAGGTGCTAAACACCCCTGTTTGAGAACTATAAATATAGGGAACTTTGGCGCTATTATCCCAGAAAGATTGATAGCCATTTGTCCCCAATAGATTATAAAGCTCCCTATATGTGAGATCAGAGCTACCAATACCCTGCTGGAACAGCCCATTGTTGCTACCAGCGTTAACTCCAGTCCAGGTGCGCCCATAAAGTGGAATGCCCAAGACAATATCTGTAGCTGGCACACCAGCACTTAGATAATGTTGAATCGCCCAATTAGTATTTACTTTAGCCGCATTATAAGTGTTATCATTTGTGCTTTTATACAAAGCTGACTGATGATTTGTTGTGTTCTCCCAAGGTCCGTGGTAGTCATAAGACATGACATTAATAAAGTCCACATAATCAGAAGTTGCTTTCAAATCTTGTGGGCTGAAATCGTAAGGGTTGCCCCCATAATCAGATGCAGACAACTGGTAAGGAGAACCAGAAAGGGCTGTAGTGAGAAGATATTGCTTGCCATCATTTTGAGAGGCTTGATTGATTTGTGTCCGCAATTGTGCCAGCAATTGGATGTAATTATTATCCTCATTTGCTTGAGGATACTCCCAGTCAATATCTAGGCCATCAAATCCATTAGTCTTCATTAGTTGGATAGCAGACTGAGCAAAGTTTGCCCTAGACTGCACCGTAGCAGCAGCAGAGGAGAACTTTTCGGACGGTTTATTATTGGGAGTATTACCACCCCCAATGGAAAGCATGATTTTCAGGTTGGGATTTTGAGCTTTAATTTGTTGAAGTTTAGCGATGTCACCTGTTCCTGTTCCATCTTGAGGTAGTTGAACCGTACCAGTTGAAGTGACATCAGCAAATGAGTAGAACAAATGTGTAAGTTTATTAAACGGAGTATCTACAGGTGTATTGGAATTAAGATTCCAAGAGCCTATATATCCACCCACGATATAATTGGGTAAAACAGAATTATACGCCTCCATTGCCTGAACCTGCAAAGCCAGAGGCGCATCAATCAATCCAGTCGCATATTCTAACAGCCAATCTCCACCCAATGCAGCACTACCAGTCCAGTCATCAGATGCAGCTACATCTGCCCCAGTCAGTTGACTAATTTGCTGGACAAAAGCTTTACCAATAACTCCCCCAGCCACGTCACAACCATACAGCAGAATGTCTCCTGTGGTAGTGAGAGATTGACCCCACTGCTGCAATTGTGAACTATAGCTATTGAGGTTTGCTGAGTTTAACTGAGTTGAACTAAGGGATAAACTACCCTCTCCACCGTGAGAAATAATCTGAATATTATCAATTTCTGTCAGTGCTGCTAATTTATCGGTAATCTGCCTAGCACTGTCCTGTCTGGGGTCAAGAATAAACACTAGTGAGCCAGGTTCGACACCATTAACTAGATTCTGCCAGTCTGTAACATTGGGATCAATGAAAACGACGGTTTTGGTAGATTTTGCCACAATTGTAACCCTGTATTAATTACGTATTTATTTTTACTTTGCCAACCCTGCACTGACTCCGGTATCTATCTTGAGATAGACTTTTATATCGCATTCGTCATTAAACGATATCACTTATAGTGTCTACAATTTTGTAGTTTCCTCTGTATGAAAAAGAACCTTAGAAGGCTTTGTCAACTTCTTTGTCAAATGGAGGCAGAGCCTCCTAATGGCATTCCCAGTCTGAGACTGGGAACGAGATAATAGAGATAATATTTAGTACACAAAAACCGGAACTCTTTTATAAGCAGGTGTACCACTTTCAGGATCAATTGCTGCTGTCAATAAAACGTTAGCTTCAGGATAAAACATAAAAGCTACACCTTCACGAATTGCACCACAAATAATTTCAATATTTTCTAATTCTCCCCCACTTCCTTTAACTGTAACTCGTTGATGTTGTTGAAATCCTGCTTTTTTAATATCCAAACTATTCATTAGAATACAATGACGATGGGGCATATTGCGATATTTATCTGCACTGCGATAAACTACGGTATTATGTTGTCCATAACCGCGTCCTGTTCCCAATATTAAGACAATTCCTGGTTGATTTTCCTCCACACCAAAAGCTGATTTATCAGGTAAAGTTAATTGTGGTAGATGTGTGACAAACATCCGCGCTTTACCATCAAAAGTGGGAAATTTCGGTTCATCAAAAATCCGTCCTGTAATTGTAAATTCTTCCTGAGTTTGATCAATTTGACCTATTTTCTCGTAACCAGGAATAGTTTTAGCAATTAATTCTCTAACATAAACCGTATCTTGCAATTTACGCCAATTAATCGGATGTTCATCATGTAAACGATGGGCTATTTCTGTAATTAATTCTACTTCAGAAATCAAATCAGAATTATCTGGTTGTAAATGACTTTTACCTGCATCATTTAACCTGACAAAATTATTACCTGATTCCGTTGTTGTCTGATGAGGATTTTCAAAACGATTGAAAACAGGTAAAATTAAAGTTTGCTGTTTTCCTAATCCGTGAAAATGTCCTAAATTCGGTTTTGTCGCTACATAAAAAATGGTTTCTATTTGTGATAAAGCCCGTTTTGCTTGTGATAAATCTGGGTTAGCTGCATACAAATTTCCCCCTAAACAAAAGAGGGTATTGATCTTTCCTAATTCTGCTGCTGCTATTAAATTCCGGGTATGATAACCTGGAGTTTCATTCAGGGGTTTTCCTAACAGCTTAGATAGTGCTTGTTTGATTTCTTCCCGCAAATTGACAGTGACACCCATTGAACCAAATCCTTGGACGTTAGAATGTCCTCTAATGGGCATTGTTCCCGCGCCAATTTTACCAGCATTACCTGTAATTAAAGCCGTATTTGCTATACTCAAAACATTATCTACACCGTTAGTTTGTTGAGTGATTCCCATAGCCCAAGCAAATACTACACGCTCAGATTTACCAATTATATAGGCTGTGGCGGTAATTTCTTCTTGAGATAATCCGGAGGTTTTGGTGATATCATCCCAAGAGATATTATGGGCATAATCTAAAATTTGTTGCCAGTTTTGAGTGGAGGATTTGAGATATTCTATTTTAATTAAATTTTGGGCAATTAGAGATTTTTGTAACCCTAGAAATAAGGCTACATCACTACCAGGAATCGGTTGCAAATATAAAGAAGATATATCAGAACCACCGGTAAGTAAGGATTTGATCGGAAAAGCAGGAGAAGCAAATTTAACTAAACCAATTTCAATTTGGGGATTAATAATAATTACTTTACCACCCCTGTTTCGTAATTTGATTAATTCGTTCATTAATCGGGGATGATTTGCGGGTGCATTAGAACCAATTAAAACCACACAATCACTATGTTGTAAGTTTTCTAAACTTACCATTGATGTCCCTGAACCGAAAACTTTTTTTAAGCCGACGGTTGAGGGAGCGTGACATAAATCCGAACAATCTGCTAGATTATTACTACCAAGTGATCGCATTAACAATTGTAATAAATAAGCAGCTTCATTAGATGAACGTCCAGAACTATAACTAGCTATAGTTGCTGGTGTGAAACTAAAGGCTTGTTTTGCAATTTGATAAACTTCTTCCCAACTAATACGTTGATAATGAGATGAACCTGATTTAAGAATGAGAGGATAACTAAGCCTACCTAAGTTATCACATTCTTGAGAGGTTAATTCTTGTAATTCACTGATATTATATTTTTGGAAAAAATCTTGTTTAATTCCTGGTTGTAATTCTGCTGCAATAGCTTCTACACTTTTAGCGCAACGTTGTAAATATTCTCCTGCTTCATTGACAAATCCTCCTTGTTGTCCACCTGTACCCCAAGCACAGGATAAACAAGCGCTTTTATGATTGAGAGTTTGCCATAATTGTAAACCTTGGGGTGAGAGAGTTTTTTCTACCCAATATTGAATTACTGGTAAACCACCACCAGCATAAGAATTAGATTTATTTTCTGGTAAATTATCCATAATTGGGAGTTGTATATCTTATTTATAAAGCTTTAATGACTTCTTCTGGACTAAAAGATTCTTCATTGTCTTCTGAAATTAAATAAATGTCCAATTGTTTTAAACGTTTCCATTCTTCATAACTAATGAGAGTGATGATTTTAACTGCATCTGAATAAATAGGGAATAGGGATTAGCAATTAGCAATTAAGATCTGACAATTACCAATTACCCATTACCAATTACCAATTACCCATTACCCATTACCAATTACCCATTACCAATTACCCATTACCAATCACCCATTACCAATCAATTATTCAGCAGTTTTATTAGCTGCACGATTAGCACGAGCTTCCGCTGAATTCATGACTTCTGCAAAATTTTCCACAACTTCACCGGGGAAATTTTCTAAAACTCTGGTAGAAATAGCAATTCTACCTTTACCCTGGTCTAAATCAATAATTACAGCTTTAATGGGTTGACCAATTTGAAAGACTTTTTCTAAAGATTCAATAAATTTTTGGCTGACTTGTTTAATGTGCAGTAAAGCGCTGGCACCATTTAAATCTACAAATACACCAAAAGGTTTGATTCCGGTAATTTTCCCCTCTACCAATTGACCTAATTCTAATAAACTGAAGTTACTAGAACGAGCCGCTAAACGTTGAGAAAGAACCAGTTTCTTGGTTTCACGGTTAATTTCTAAAAAGCCAACAGTCAGATTTTGACCTTTAAGTGCTTCTAGATTATCACGTTCGGAGATGTGCGATCGCGGAATAAAACCCCGGACACCCAAAAGATCAACCGTAACACCGCCTTTATTAACACCTGTTACCCGCACTTGGACAGTTTGGGAATTTTCCTGCATTTCTAAAAGTTTATCCCAAATCTGACGCACTTCAAACTGTTTACGGGAAATAGTAACTTGACCTTCTGCATCCTGATCCCGAATAATTAAAAACTCTAATTCCTCATTCATCGGTAATACCTCCGACAAATCAGTTACTCCTCTCAAAGAAGCCTCATCTTGGGGAAGAAATGCAGATGATTTACCACCAATATCAACATAAGCTCCATCATGGTCAATTTGAAAGACTTTACCACGAACAATTTGCCCTTTTTGAAATTGGTAATCGTGCTTTTCTAGTGCTTTAGCAAAATCGTCCATTGAAAAAGACGAATTAGCTGTTTGAGAAAGTTTAGATTCGGAATTCATGACTTTGAAGATAAATTATTATTTGTTAGTTGTCAGTTGTCAGTTGTCAGTTGGCTAAAAAGTTCTTGGACTTGTTGCCAAGCATTTGCCGCAGCTTTAGAATTATAACTGGCACGATGATCACAAAAAAATCCGTGATCAGATCCATCGTAGCGCAACACACGATGGGGAACTTTGTATTTTTCCAGTTCTGCCTCAATCTCATCCACTTGTTCTAGGGGAATACTCCCATCTTCTGTCCCAAAAAAGGCGTAGATAGTTCCTGTAATCTTTGATGTCCGGGTAATAGTCGGATTTCCACCTCCAGGAGTACGATTAGTGATCCCCGCACCGTAAAAGGAGGCAGTAGCCTTAATATCTGGTAAAGTAGCAGCTAGATAGGCGACGTGACCACCAAAACAAAAGCCAATACAACCAAATCCATCTTTTTTTACTTGGGGTAAAGTTTTTAAGTAGTTAATAGCTGCTTGAATATCACTTAAAAGTTCTGATGCTGTAGTCTGTAACCAAGCGTATTTTCGGCCTATTTCTACGTCTTCTGGAGTATAACCAGTTTCAAATCCAGGTGCTTGACGTTGAAACAGTGCCGGAGCAATAACTACATAACCCTGTTGAGCAATTCGTTCTGTTACCTCTCGAATATGCACATTAACACCAAAAATCTCCTGTAAAACAATAATTCCCGGATAAGAACCGGGGGAAGTTGGTTTTGCTAAATAAGCATCTATTTGTAAATTGCCCGCGGGAACTTGAATTGTTGAGGTATTTATTACTGGCTCTGTCATAATTTAAGTTGGCAGTAAGGGAAAAGACAAGAGATAATATGTCTGGGGTAAGATGCAAGGATTTTGAGCCATGATTAATGACTTCAATCATCCTTTAATTCATTTTCACCCTTAACTCCTAACTCCGGTATAGTTCCTTGGTGATATTTATCAGAGTAAATTAACCAACTAATCATATATTTAATAGGTAGCTGATGGCAATTAATCTCAGTTTTAGGGAGAGGAATTGGTGATGATTCAATTCCGTATTCAAGCAGATAGTGAAATTCCTGCATCTAACCAACTATTTAATCAAATCCGATTTGCGATCGCTTCTGGGCAATATTCACCCGGATACAAGTTACCCAGTACCAGGGCTTTAGCAATGCAAACTGGGTTACACCGTAACACCATTAGCAAAGTTTACCGCCAATTGGAGGTAGAAGGATTTGTTGAGAGTCTGGCCGGTTCAGGTATTTATGTGCGTAGCCAAGGTCATGAAGGCGGAAATAGATCACAGTCTCCCATTTTTAAACAACATCCAAACAGCTACAAAATAGTTCAGCAAGCCATAGATGAGTTATTAAATCAAGGCTGTTCTCTCAATTTAGCACGGGAACTATTTTTAGCAGAGGTTGACTGGCGGTCGCGCTGTAGTGCTAGGGTATTGGTGGTGACACCATACCAAGATATTGGGGCTGGGGAATTAATGGTTGATGAATTAGGGGAATCTCTGCAAGTTCCCGTCCAGCTAGTACCAATGGAACAACTAATGGCGGTATTAGACCAAACAACCTCGGCCACATTAGTCACTAGTCGTTATTTTATCGGAGAAGTGGAAGCAATGGCTGCCCTTAAAGCCGTTCGTGTTATCCCCCTAGATATTCACGACTACGGGAAAGAATTAACTGTAGTTAAAGGTTTACCCAAATCTAGTTGTATAGGTGTAATTAGCCCCAGTTCTGGTATTCTCAGAGCTACGGAAGTTATTCTTCACGGCTTGCGCGGAGATGAGTTGTTGGTGATAACTGCTCAACCGAAGGATGCTTATAAGTTACAGGCAATGGTCAAACGCTCAGAAATTATCTTTTGCACAGATCAAATTAGCTATTGTACAGCACAAGCAACTATCCAAACGTTATCAGAAGACTTAATTCGTACACCTAAACTAATTCGCTGTGAAAACTACATTGGTATACAGTCCATTAACTTACTTCAGCGGGAACTGGGATTAATTTAAGACGATATAGGGGTGCAGGTTTCGCGCCCAGATTCTACGTAATTAAAAAAGTTTGTTATCAACAAGAGTGATATGATCAACTCTACGGAGGTAGAATTTGGGAATTTTTGAGGAGTTAGGATTTTTTCAATACTGTAACTTATCACAAGATCATCGTACTTGATATTGGGCTATGAATACTATAGTATTCTAAATTGATTTATTCGCTAGTGCTGTTGATACAAAAACAAAGTATCCCCAGCTTAACTGTAATTAATCACGCAGTTTTTTGATTACCACTACTCTACCTTCTATATTCATCTCCACAATCACCAATTAATTGATATAAATCCCGCGAATGTTGAGAAACTGCATCTATTTTTCCCATATCTTCAGCATCTAAATTAAAAGTAAATACCCTAGCATTATCTGACAAATGTTCTGCAATTCCCAATCTAGCACCGACAATTACACCCCCCACTGCTGGCTGATTTAAAATGTAATTTACAGCCACATTAGTAATACTAACTTGATATTTATCAGCAATGGTTTTTAAGGTATTTAGTAACTCTTGAAATAGCCCCCAACCACCCCAATTATCAATCATTTGTTTGTATTTTCTCAAGCTCGTAGTATTTATTTCTAAGCCTTTAGGTTCTGGTTTTTGCAAATATTTTTCTGATAATAAACCACCACAAATAGTACCATAGGTAAACAATTTAATATCATGCTCTTGACAAAAATTAACCATATTTACCTGTGGTCTTCTGTCAACGAGAGAAAACTGTACTTGATTAGAAACAATTTTGATTCCTGCTGCGGTAATAATTTGTAAATGTTCCGTATCAAAATTAGTTAAAGCTAAATGTTTGATCTTGCCTTCATTTTGCAATTCTACCATATATTGGAGAGCATCTAAATAATTATTATCTCGATATTCCCACCAGTGAAACTGCATTAAATCCAATGATTTAACATTCATTCTTTTCAAAGAGATATCAATATTTTCCTCAACTAATTTTCTCGTCATTTTCCCAGGACGAGGAACCCATTTTGTAAAAAAAGCTTGAATATGATTAACAGCTTCCTCTCCACGATTTGCAATTAATTGACGACGAAACTCACCAATAAAATCTTCTGCTGGTCCATAATGGTCTGCTAAATCCCAAGTTGTGAAACCAGAATCAACATATTGAAACATAGACTCAATTGCAGTTTTAGGGTTAATGCGTCCATGTCCTCCCGAAACTTGCCACATTCCATTTAAAAGCCGGCAAATTTTCAAATCGGGGGTAAATTGTAAATAGCTTTCTTGAGGTAAAATCATAGTTTTTGTATTGTTATTTCCAGTGTTTTCTGATTCTGTCATTATTATTTTCATAAAGCTTCAAAATCCGCAACAAAGCCGATAAACTTTGTACATTGTTCTTGAAAAGCTTCTGCTTCGCTAATATCTTCAATTTTATAAGACATGATGCGTTTTCCATCTGGCATTTTTTTAGAACCAATTAATTCACCTTTGTAATTTGCTGCTATTTTCTTAAATTCAACACCAGAAAGTTTCCAAGCTTGATCATCACAAGTGATATTTACCCGCCACATAATTTAAAATTTATTTATCAATATCAATATTCATTATTCCACAAATTGGCAACATTTAACTAAAAAATTTCTGGCGAATAGAATTCGCGGCCATAAAATCTGCGTAGGTTAAAAACTTATAATTACCGAGCCCGTAGAGGCGGACTTTGCTTGTGTAGTAGCGTTCGCGGAGGGTGCTGGAGGCATCTTTATAATCGCCAAATACTTTCAACTACCTAAAGATAGATATAATTTTATCTCTTTAGAGGATGTTCATAGCTAACAAAATTGGTCAAAATAAGTGTAGTTATTGCGTGAGATTTATATTGAATATGACCACTAATAAGAACATTAAAGAACAAATTCAACTAGATTTACATCAAGCTAAAGAAAAAGGACAATTAAAAGCTGAAAGGATTCGGGAAATTGTGAAATCTGCTGTTTCTCAAGTCGGTTCTGAGTTTAAAGAAGGTTCTCATGAACTGCGTAATTTAGTTAATGATGCTGTTTCTACAGTTGTTGATAATTTACAAGAAAAAGGTAGTGAATTTAAAGAAGGAGTGGTAGCTTCAATTGAAGGAGCTATGGAAGCGATAAATCTTAAAAAACATTCAGATATTGTTAAAACCCAAGCGGAAATTAAGCACTTACAAGCTCAATTGGATCGGGAAGAAGAAGAACTACAAGCAGAAATTGAAGGAATTTTAACCAAGATAGTGGAAACTAGTCAAGATAAATCAGCAGATACAAAAATTGCGATTGATTCAGCAATTGATTCTATCAAAGATAGTGAAGAAATCGGATTATTAAAGAAACGCTATGCACAATTACAAGCACAATCAGCAATTGTCCGCGCAAATTTATCTGCACGTTATAGCGGAAGTGATCAAGAAGTACAGGATTATTTGAATGAAGCAAAACAATGGTGTGATAAATCCCATCCGAAAGCTGAATCTATCACAGCACAAGTAAAAGAAAGTTATTCACTTCTAGAAAAAAAATTGACAGACGCAGGTGCAGTTATAGCTAAGAAAGAACGTCAATTAAAACAAACTTTGCGGGAGTTACTATTAACAACAGCCGATTTATTTAAAGATAAAGATATTCGGGCTTAATATCCGCAATTTGGTTTTTTCAAAGTTTCTATATAAATGAGTAAATTAATTTTTATATTTTTAATTTACTCATTATTTTTATTTATAACCTATTAATCTATCTATTAGAGACTTCCAATTAAAAAAATATCTTAACCTGTAGGGTTAGCTGTCTTCGTAACGCACCATTATAATTCTGATTAATTTCATATATTTAATATAAAAATATAAAGGTGCGTTGATAACGCACCCTACAAAATTAATAAGTACCTTCCTCCCGATTAATGTTTTCTTCATGCTTGACAATTACCCAAACCGCATGAATACTACCAGGAAGCCAACCCAGGAGAGTCAGCAAAATATTAATTAACAAAGTTGGACCAAATCCAACTGTGAGGAAAACCCCCAAAGGAGGTAAAAATACACCGAGAAGTATACGCAATAAGTTCATGGATATTTCCTAGTTTTAAAGGGTTACCTATTGATTATCTTGCAATTCAAAACCTTTTTCTGCAAAGTATTTACTTAGAAAGGTATTAGCTAAAGACAGAATTACAGGACCGATAATAAAAGCAATAAATCCTTGAATTTGAAAACCTGGAACTAAAACTGATGCTAACCAAAAACAAATTCCGTTGACAATTAGAGAAAATCCACCTAAGGTGAGATATGTCAAAGGTAAAGAGAAGATATTCATAGTTGGTTTAATTCCACTATTAATTAAACCAATGACAACAGCAGCAATTAAAGCTGCGGGAAAATTAGCAATATCTACTCCAGGAACAACTAAATCAACAATTAATAGACTTAAAGCTGTAGCGAGTACCATGAAAAAATATCCTAGCATTTTGTACCTCTACAATAGCAATATCAGCACTAGCTACTATTTTTAAATATAGATTAATATTTGACATCTTTAGTTAGGTAGAATCTTGATCTGTCTTAGGGTAGAGGAAAAAAAGATTCCCAAATTCTTAAGGTTGAGTAGAATTTTTAATTAGTAATAACACTGAAAATTTCAACTACTATAAATTTGTTAAAAGTAATGAAATAAGAGGTTTATAGATTTGTGTAACCCGTCAAATTTATTTTGACGGATTATCTAGTTGTGTGGTTAATGAGTTCTTTCTCTAGCTTTAGTCTTGAGACTGTCAAATTATTTATACAGACACAAAAATTGTGCAGACTCAATAGTATCTTTGTATAAACATTTAAAATCAACAAAATTGTGTTTTTCTGCAAGTTCGTAGAAAGTAGTTTGACTTTCAGGAAAATCATAGGTAGATATATGATTATCTATCATTAACATATCTTGAGAAGAGAGTGCATTCCAGTTTTGATACATATTTTCTAAGTAGCGGTTAATAAAGTGTTCTCTGTCTTCCTCTTTTTTGAGAACTGTGTCAATGAGAACAAAGACACCATTGGGTTTTAGGAGATGAGATACTTGCTGAATAACTTTATCTTTTTCTGCTAAACTGAGGTGATGTAAAACGAAGGAAGTCATGACTACATCAAAGCTTTGCTTCTGGTTTTGAGCTAGTTTCTCAACAACTTTAGATATGTCGTCTTCAATAAAAGTTTGTTCACACTGAATTTGTACCATATTGACTTTGGCAATTTCCAAAGCAACCCCGGATAGGTCAACTCCAGTATAGGAAGCAATAGTAGTATTTAATAAAGCTTGAACTGTTAAAGTAGCATCACCACATCCAAGTTCCAGTAAAGAAAACGGTGTTTGGCAATAATCATTTAGAAAATTATACAAAGCACTAGAAAATTCTCGATGTTCCATGTAGTTATTAACTACGACTTTTTGATAAATTTCCCAGTTTTTCTGAAAGTAATCATCTGATTGAGTTTTGAGAGTATTCATGGAAAAACCTCTATAAGTAACTAAACTACCATCCATTTTATTTCACTTTTCCTAAGAATTACAAAACCTGATGAACTTTTATTAAGTTACCTGATCAATCTTAGAGAAGTAATTAAGAATTTTCTTAGAATTGAATTTGCAATTGTCAAATGGCAATTTCACTGTAAAAGTTGTAATTTGATCAGGCTAACTTGTCACACAAATTGTACCACGATGCAAGTGCACAATTTTATAAGCGATCGCTAATTTTAATCCCGATCCTTCTATATTCCCAGAAGGATCACTTTCTGCACGGTAAATTCGTTTGAATAGACGGGGTAAATCTGGCCACTCAATTGAATCAAACACCCTCCTCGTTTAACTTCTCTTTTAACCACATCCATAGTTAAATCTCTAACTTGTAAAATGTAATTGAATTTTAGCGGGGGACGATGTTGTAAAGCTCGCAAACGCGCCAGAAGTTCCGAAAATGCAAAAGGTTTAATTTTGAAGCAGTCTATTTTCTGATACAATCAAAGACTCGACTCCTTTAATATAAATTGATTTATGAGCAAGGGTACTCTATTTGACAAAGTTTGGGACTTGCATACTGTTAGTACACTACCGTCAGGATTAACACAACTATTTATTGGACTACATCTTATTCATGAAGTTACCAGTCCCCAAGCTTTTGGGATGCTTAAAAGCAGGAATCTAAAAGTATTATTTCCGCAGCGGACCATAGCCACCGTTGATCATATTGTTCCTACCGAAAACCAAGCTCGTCCCTTTGTGGATAATATGGCCGAGGAAATGATTCAAGCATTGGAAAAGAATTGTCAAGAAAATAACATAACTTTTTACAATATTGGTTCAGGAAATCAAGGTATAGTTCATGTTATTGCTCCTGAATTGGGACTAACTCAACCGGGCATGACCATTGCTTGTGGAGATAGCCATACGTCAAGTCATGGCGCATTTGGAGCGATCGCCTTTGGTATTGGTACAAGCCAAGTTAGAGATGTTTTAGCATCCCAAACCCTATCATTATCAAAATTAAAAGTCCGTAAAATTGAAGTTAACGGTAACTTAAAACCCGGAGTTTACGCTAAAGACGTAATATTACATATTATCCGTACTCTAGGGGTTAAAGGAGGTGTCGGCTACGCTTACGAATTTGCGGGTACAACCTTTGCTCAAATGAACATGGAAGAAAGAATGACCGTTTGTAACATGGCCATAGAAGGTGGTGCGAGATGTGGATACGTCAACCCCGATAGAATTACTTATGATTATTTACAAAATAGAGACTTTGCCCCTAAAGGTGCAGACTGGGAAAAAGCCCTTATTTGGTGGAAATCCCTCAGTAGTAATCCTGATGCCGAATATGACGATATTGTAATATTTAATGCAGACAATATCCCCCCCACAGTCACATGGGGAATTACACCCGGTCAAGGAATTGGCGTAGATGAAAAAATCCCCACAGCCGCAGAACTGCTAGAAGAAGACCGCTTTATCGCCGAAGAAGCATATTCTTACATGGATTTATATCCCGGACAACCCATCCAAGGCACAAAAATAGATGTTTGCTTTATCGGTAGCTGTACCAATGGACGCATAAGCGATCTAAGAGAAGCCGCCAAAATCGCCCAAGGTCGCCAAGTTGCAGCGGGAGTCAAAGCCTTTGTTGTCCCCGGTTCAGAACGAGTCAAAAAAGAAGCCGAAGCCGAAGGACTAGATAAAATCTTTGTTAAAGCCGGTTTTGAATGGAGAGAACCAGGGTGTTCCATGTGTTTAGCCATGAACCCCGACAAACTCCAGGGAAGACAAATCAGCGCCTCCTCCTCGAACCGCAACTTCAAAGGTAGACAAGGATCATCCTCCGGTCGCACCTTACTCATGAGTCCTGCTATGGTAGCCACAGCCGCCATAAAAGGGGAAATTGCCGACGTACGGGACTTATTATAAAATAAAAACCTTGTGGGGTGGGCATCCTGCCCGCCCAAATCACCGAAAAAAACATCTCTTGCAAGCGCTGAAAAATCTTGTGGGGTAGGACAAAATCAGGACAAACTAGAAGTCCTTCCCATAAAAAAATCTCTCTTAAACTCTTCTTCCTTCGTGGTTAATTAATTATGGTAAGTGAAGTAAAACAAATATCCAGTAAAGCCGTTCCCCTCATTGGTAACGACATAGATACCGACCGAATTATACCCGCCCGCTACTTAAAAGCCATCACCTTTGACGACTTAAAAGAGGGTGTATTTGTGGACGACAGAAAAGCCTTAAACGGTGAACACCCATTTGATCAAATTCCATACCAGGGGGCAAATATCCTCATTGTTAACCGCAACTTTGGCTGTGGTTCGTCACGAGAACACGCACCCCAAGCTCTGGCTAAATGGGGAATTAAAGCTCTAATTGGCGAAAGTTTTGCGGAAATCTTCTTTGGTAATTGCGTAGCTATGGGGATACCATGCGTAATTGCTGAAGGAGAAGTAGTTAAACGACTACAAGAATTAGTTATCGCTCATCCTCAAGAAGTCGTTACCATAGATTTGGAAAAATTGCAAGTGCAAATTAGTAATTTTACCGCTGCGGTTGTCATGAGTGAAGGTACAAGAAGCGCCTTTATTGCGGGGACTTGGGACGCTTGTGGACAACTGGTAGCAAATGCAGAACAGGTAAAAGCAACAGCCGCAAAGTTACCTTACATTGCTTGGGGTAATTTAGTGGCCAGTTAGTCGCTGATCTTTTGTCCTCTTGGTTTGTATTTTATCGAACCACAGAGGCACGGAGAACACGGAGAAAGGAGGTGAAAGTTGTATTTAAAATAATGTGTATTTAATATTTTTTGGCGAAAGTCCAGAGTATACACGCTTCCCGGTGTTATGAGGTACATATCTAGCGGGCAAGATAACTGTACTACAAGAGTTTCATGATTCAATTTTGTACCCCATCAGAGCGGTATATATTAACATTTTTCCCGTCGAAACAAGGTATAAATGTCTAAAAACCCGATCGAGGTTGACCGGGTTCTAGTAAATTTGCAGGTTTCAAATGATTAAACTAAGTAAGTGAATTTAAGTTACTAAA
Organism: Aphanizomenon flos-aquae FACHB-1287; assembly: GCF_014698755.1. Taxonomy (GTDB): domain Bacteria; phylum Cyanobacteriota; class Cyanobacteriia; order Cyanobacteriales; family Nostocaceae; genus Dolichospermum; species Dolichospermum flosaquae. Next base: position 16,924 of record NZ_JACJTO010000057.1, read on the forward strand.
GGTGGACTTTCTAAAACGCAAACACAGCATATTAACGTCTTTCCGATCTGGATTTGGCTTCGCCATCTTATCTAAGGTTTGGCTAGTTGCCACTTTATGATCAATAATGCTGCACTTGTGGGGCTAATGACGGGGGACACTAGATCAATTGCCCTTTCTCTTAGTCGGTTTCTTCTTAACTTGGTGTCCTATGGATTTAATATATCATTTCATTTTGGATGTGGAATATTTTCTTTACATTTATTAACAAATAGGTGGAAAGGAAGAGGAGTAAAATAAAATTGATATTTACCGTTATTCAAAATTACAACCTGTTGCAAAATGTCCCCAGTATTCCCAATTGGTAGTAAAGTCCGTGTGGTAGCATTACCACCATACCTGAAAACCGCTGAACCAATGCCTATGTTACGTCCTGTTGATGTCATTCATCTTGGGGAAGAAGGTATAGTTATCGACTGTCGTCCTGGTGGTTATTGGGGTGTGCGCTTTACTAGAGGCTCTTTTCTCATAGATAGCCAATACATTGAAAGTATCGAAAAATCACCAGAACCTGAAGTAGATTAAAAATATTTACCAACAAGAATATAAACTTATATTAAGTTATTTTTTTGGTTCAGACAATGATTTCTCCTCGTCCCTTTACTAGCATTTTATTTGCTATTTGTTTAACTGTTATCAGTTGGTTGAATTTTACACCTAATGCTCAAGCTTTAGGTGGTAAATTACCTGCAATTAATCAACCTGCACCTGAGTTTACTTTACCAACTAATACGGGTAGTGGTAAGGTTTCCCTGGCTGATTTTGGCGGTAAATGGGTAGTTCTCTATTTTTACCCTCAAGACTTTACCTCTGGGTGTACTATTGAAGCAAGACGGTTTCAGCAGGATTTACCTAAGTACATTGAGAAAAATACTCAAGTTATTGGTATCAGCGCTGATGATATTGATTCCCATGCACAATTTTGTGATTCAGAAGGGTTAAAATTTCCTTTGTTAGCTGACACTACGGGAACGGTTAGTAAAGCTTATGGTTCTTGGATAGGTGTTGTTTCTATGCGCCATAGTTTTATTATTGATCCTCAAGGTATTTTACGAGCAACTTTTGTAAAAGTTAATCCCACTATTCACAGTACGGAAGTTTTAGCGAAGTTAACAAAGTTGCAGTCTTCTGTTTTTTAGCTGGAGAAGATATAATATACGCGGCTACACAAACTAACATTAATAAAAGTTTCTGCGAAGTCTGTGTAGACGCGATTTTTAATCACCAAATATAATTCAGGGTTAATTTATTGATATGAATCATGATCCTTATATTGTTAAACCAGGTTCTCAAATTTCTTTGATTAAGGACTATAATCCCAGTTACAAGTGTGAATTTCATCAAAAAGGTGATGCGGTCAAAATATTAAAAGCAGGTATTTTTCAATTAGCTAAATATCAAGATATTCTCTATGCTCAAAATAGTTATTCTTTGTTAATTATTTTTCAAGCAATGGATGCTGCTGGTAAAGATAGTACCATTAAACACGTTATGTCTGGGGTAAATCCTCAAGGATGTCAGGTATTTAGTTTTAAATCACCTAGCGAAGAAGAATTAGATCATGATTATTTATGGCGCTCGATGAAGTCTTTACCGGAAAGGGGGAGAATTGGCATATTTAATCGTTCATATTATGAAGAATTGCTGATAGTTCGGGTACATCCAGAGATACTTAAAAAGCAACAATTGCCCAGTTTTCCCCAAGGTAATCAAATATGGAAACAGCGATTTGAGGAAATTAATAATTTTGAAAAATACTTGGTAAATAATGGGGTAATTGTGCTAAAGTTTTTTCTGAATGTTTCAAAATCAGTACAAAAAAAACGATTTTTAGAACGAATTGAATCACCGGAAAAAAATTGGAAACTTTCTGTTAGTGATGTAGGAGAAAGGGCTTTTTGGGATGATTATATGGACGCTTATGAAAAAGTTTTCAACAACACAAGTACAGAATTTGCACCCTGGTATATTATTCCTGCTGATCGTAAATGGTTTACACGATTGGTAGTAGCGGATATTATTTGTAAAAAATTACAGGACTTAAATTTGCATTACCCCCAAATTAGTGAGGAAAATAAACGGCAATTACAGGAAGCTAAACAAACTTTAGAAGCAGAAAATTAGCTTTATTAAGAGGGTGTTTGAAAAGTATTAGATCAAACCGATAATCTCCACAAACCTGACCCCTTCCCTACCTCTCCTAAGAGGAGCTATCTTGTACACACAAGTTAAATTACCCCCCTTAATCCCCCCTTGGAAATGGGGGAAACTGGAAAAATTACCCTATGTATCTATAGTTAAATTACCCCCCTTAATCCCCCCTTGGAAATGGGGGAAAC
>NZ_JACJTO010000058.1 GCF_014698755.1 Aphanizomenon flos-aquae FACHB-1287
AATGTCGAGAAATTGGAGATTAGTAAGTTGTCCTATTTCCGGTGGTAAACTGCTGATTTGATTAAAAGAAATGTCGAGAGATTGGAGATTAGTAAGTTGGACTATTTCCGGTGGTAAACTGCTGATTTGATTATTACTAAGATCAAGTTCTGTTACTTCATCTTTTGCTGCTTGTTTAATTATTTGTATTAGTTCTGCTTCAGTCATTATCTGCTAATTCCATTTTTACATTGAGATAACATTAACGGCGTTGCTGAATTTAGAGTTTCTACCCTATAGAATTAGAGGGTATTTGAAAAGTCATAATTGATGTATCAAATATTTTTGACCCCACCCTAACCCTCCCCTTGCTAAGGGGAGGGAACTGGATTTTCTTGTTTCTCCCCTTTATAAAGAGAACTGGATTTTCTTGTTTCTCCCCTGTATAAAGAGAACTGGATTTTCTTGTTTCCCCCCTTTACAAGGGGGGACTAAGGGGGGTAAAATACAGGATACCAATAAATTGTCTAATATAAAGTCGGTTTTAAACAAAATTGGATGATTTATTCCTGAACAGAAATTACGACCAACTAGATAAACATTTTGTTGTTTCCCCCCTTTATAAAGAGAACTGGATTTTCTTGTTTCCCCCCTTTACAAGGGGGGACTAAGGGGGGTAAAATACGAGATACCAATAAATTGTCTAATATACAAAAGTCGGTTTTAAACAAAATTGGATGATTTATTCCTGAACAGAAATTACGACCAACTAGATAAACATTTTGTTGTTTCCCCCCTTTATAAAGAGAACTGGATTTTCTTGTTTCTCCCCTTCATAAAGAGAACTGGATTTTCTTGTTTCCCCCCTTTATAAAGAGGACTGGATTTTCTTGTTTCCCCCCTTTATAAAGAGGACTAGATTTTCTTGTTTCCCCCCTTTACAAGGGGGGACTAAGGGGGGTAAAATACGGGATACCAATAAATTGTCTAATATACAAAAGTCGGTTTTAAACAAAATTGGATGATTTATTCCTGAACAGAAATTACGTCCAACTAGCTAAACGGGGAACTTTTATTAATTCTTGACTGAGACTATCATGAAGACAACCATTAGTAGCTAAAATTCTCCCCGACTCAATTTTAATCGGACTCCCATCATAAGCAGTCACCTTTCCTCCCGCTTCCTCAACCAATATTATCCCAGCTACAACGTCCCAAGGCGCAATTCCCCTCTCCCAATAACCATCAACTCGGCCACAGGCCACATAGGCTAAATCCAAAGCCGCAGCCCCGTCACGTCTCACCCCTTGGGTAAGATGAGTAAGATGACAAAACTCCGCATAATTATTATCAAGCGTTTCCCGTCTATCATAAGCAAATCCACTAACCAACAGACTTTTACCTAACTCCGCTGTTTGGGAAACATGAATAGGACGACGATTACGGGTTGCACCTAAACCAGCAGCAGCCCGAAATAATTCATCATGAAAAGGATCATAAATTACCCCCACCTTGGGTACACCCTGAATCAATAAACCAATAGAAACAGCAAAACAGGGATATTGATGAGCGTAATTAGTTGTACCATCAAGAGGGTCAATAGCCCAGAGAAATTCATGATCTTGATTTCCCAGTTTTCCCGACTCTTCAGCTAAAATCGAATGTCCCGGAAAATGACGACGCAAGACTTCTAAAATTACCTCTTCAGAAGCTTTATCAGCAGCAGTAACTAAATCACCCGGACGGCCTTTTTCGGTAATTTCATTTTCTAATTTACCTAAATAATCTTGTAAAACTACACCTGCGGCCAGGGCCGCTTCCGTAGCAATATCTAGAAAAATTTGCATATTTGTCAGTTGTTAGTGGTCAGTGGTTAGTGGTTAGTGGATTTAATAGGAGAGCCGGCGAAATTCCCCAGGAGTCGTCCGCATAGGTTTATCAGGGTTCCAGATACCTTTCCCCATGATTCTCGCCCATTGTTGCGCTCTTTCCAAACGTCGGTTATATTTATTATTAGGCGATCGCTCTACAAATAAAGCATACCCCTGTTTAACTACTTCCTCATTTAACAACAGTTTATCTTTCCATACATAGGCTAAAGTTCGGTTAAATTTATCCTTAGTCTCTACGTCAAATTCCAGACTAACAGCTTGATTTGCGCCCCCTATTAAACCTTCTAATAACTGTTTAGCATCCTCACCCCAAGGAATTTGACGGAGATCTGGCGCGTCTAAGCCAATTAACCGCACAGAAGAAATTAAATTGGGTTGTGCTTCCATTCCCAATACCTGTAAACTTTGTCCACTCACAACCTGTGCCACCCTTATACTAGCGGGAGTTAAAGAAGAATAGTTTTGTCCTTGACAACCCACTAACAGTACAAAACTAACTAGTATAATTATTAGGCTCTTTGGCACAAAAACGCGAAGACAGACCACCATAGCAGCCATCCTCGCTATCAGATTTATTAACTTGAACACAAGAAAATCTTAGTCCTCATCTAAGGGTAAACCCGCTTTAACTTTTCCCTTCCCAAAAAACCGGCCAAATTGAAGTTCATAAACTTCATCTTCATCTTGTGTTTCCACTTCCAAATCAGAACGAGCATAACTTACACATAATAAAGCGTAACCTTGACGACGTAAATCAGGAGAAAGTCCAATAGCTTCCGGTTGGTGAATTTCTCCCGACAAAACTCTCACAGCGCAAGTTGTACAAGCCCCATTCCGACAAGAAAAGGGGAGTTCTGTCCCATTGTGTTCAGCCGTGTGTAAAATATAACGGTCTTCAGGAACTTCGAGAGTATGTAATGTACCAGTTTGGCGATTGTAAACTTTAATTGTGTGAGTTAGAACCATCTTGATTTTTAGATTTGCGGATTTGGGGTTTCAAACTTTATTATAGGAAAATAGACTGAAAACCCCCCACTTTCAGTCCAGGGAGTAGTCAAAAAAATTTCTTTTCTAAAATGCTTGCTTTTTTTTAAATTCCATTGTACTATAGCAAAGCGAGACCCTGGAGAGATGGCCGAGTGGTTGAAGGCGCAGACCTGGAAAGTCTGTTATGCAGAAATGTATACGAGGGTTCGAATCCCTCTCTCTCCGTTAACAATTTCGGCTTTTAACTAATTAAGCCTCCTGATACATAATTTCTTGGAAGTGAATCATATCTTTTTGAGGGTCAGCTAAACTAACTTTTACTAATAGATTTTCTCCCAAACTAACAGAACGTCGGAAAGACATAGGTAATTGTAAACCCAAATCTTCTAATAAAATTAGTGCTAAATTGCTATCTTCTCGTAACCACATTAACACTGTCACCTGCCAAATTTCCTCAGGATGACGACGTAAATATTCTAAAGCATAATATCTATTAGTTTGTCGTTCCACCATCGTTGCTTCCTGGGTAGCGCTGCTAACCGTCATCATCACTTCTTTAAGTTGTTCCGCAGAGAAAGGTAAACCTTCACCGCGTAAATGTGCTTTTAATTGGAAGTGAGTGAGTAAGTCACTATAACGACGAATAGGAGAAGTAGCTTGTGTATAAGTATCTAAACCCAATCCAGCATGACGCACAGGGGTAATACTCATTTCACTCTTAGGCATACAGCGACGCATTGCACAGGAACGAACAAAACCCGCTGGGAGTAGAAGTAGTTCTTCCTCTGGAGGTAATTCCGGTTGGGGTTGACCGCGAAAGGGAAGAGGGATATTATGGGTTTGACCATAACGGGCTGCGACCTCTCCTGCAAGGATCATCATTTCTGCGACTAATTGTCGGGACAAGGAATCATCTAAAACATCAATATTGATATCATCGTCTTTGACTTTGATCATCGCTTCTGGCATATTAATACTAATAGCCCCTTGACCATAGCGCCAGGTTCTACGTATTTTAGCCCAATTAGCGATCGCTTCAATTTCTGGTTCTGCTTGTACTCCCAACTCTAACATCTCATCAACATCTTGATAGGTGAGACGATAGGTAGGCTTAATTAAACCGGTATGTATACAATAATCTTCTACAGACCCAACTTCATCTAAAACCACCCCAAAGCTCAGAGCACAACAGACTTTCCCCTGTACCAAACTCATGGGACCTGTAGCTAACACCTCTGGAAACATGGGAATCATCCCCGTAGGTAAATACACCGTACTTCCCCGTTTTCTGGCTTCCAAATCTAATTCATCATCTGGGATTAATAATCTGGTAGGATCGGCTATATGTACCCATAACCGTTCTTTTCCATCTGGTAATATTTCCCAACTTAAACCATCATCTATTTCTGTCGTGCTTTCATCATCAATGGTATATACCTTGAGATGTGTGAGATCGAGACGGTTTGTGTCCAAATCTGTGGGAGGGAAATCCAAGCGTTCTTGCGCCACTTCTAATACCTGATGAGGAAATTGAACGGAAATTGACGAACGACGTAGGAACAGGTTTTCATGGGGACTCCACCAACCCAAATCTATCAACAATTGAAAAGCACCCTGGGGCGTAGCAGAACGTCCCAGCATATTCATTGTTTCTAATACTGGGGCTGAAGGTGGACAAGCACGAGCTAAAGAATCGTAATTCACCTTGAGCATGATCACATCTGCTAACAAAGTCGCATACTTTTCTAATACTTCTAAACGCTGGCGATCCATTCTTTGCCATTCTACGACTTGTCCCTGAAGTGCCTGTTCTACACGGGCTAAAAATTCCTGCTGTCCCTTTGCTTTTTGGGATTCTACTGAAATCTGGTGTTTGCGTTCTGCTACTTGTACCGCGCTGCGTGGTTCATAGGCCTCCCCTTTTTGCTTGAAATAGAGTTTATCTTCTGATAACAAACAATGGGCTGCATAACACTGGGGAGGTGTGGATTCTGAAAATAGGATACTTGCTAATTGACTGGGGGTGACAGTTTCCCCATCTTCAATGAGTAGTTCCCAAGCTATTTCCAGACTTGATGGGTCTAGATAAGGCTGGACTTGATTTAAAAACTCAGCAATTTCGCCCGGTTTATAGGTTTGTCCATTAACTGTGTAGGTAAATTGGCGAGGTGCGAGACTATGGGATTGACCCCTTTCGTCTACTATGAACCAACGAGCTTTACCGTCTGGACGATCTACCACTCCTAGACGGCGATCGCTTTGAACCCTAAATTCAACTAACGTCCCCTTATCCACAACTATCGCACTTTAATTTTAATATTTTGAGATTTTTAGACTGGAAATTTCGGATTAAATAACTGGTATTTAATCCTTTATTTAATAATTTGCTATGAGAAATGCTTTTACAGTTTTTAATTTTACCACCAAACTTAGTGATTGTACCATTTTTGATAATTAATTAAATGTTTTTGGCAATTTCCTAACATTAAACCTTAAATTTTAGATTTTGGACTCAAAGTAACTGGGCATATCCACTGCTACTTTTTTGGACAATCATCCAAAATCCAAAATCCAAAATATTTTTAACCTTCGGCGTTAATGAAGGGTAATAAAGCCACAATTCGGGCCCGTTTAATGGCTAGAGTCAGAGCGCGTTGTTGCTGACAGGTTAAACCAGTAATTCTCCTTGGTAGAATTTTACCACGTTCTGTGAGAAATTTACGCAACAAATCTACATCTTTATAATCAATGTGGTCTCCCGGCTTAATTGGAGAAAGGCGACGACGATAGTAACTCATTCTTACTTAATTTCCTTGTGAACTGTGTGTTTGTTGCAGTGGGTACAGAACTTTTTCAGTTCTAAGCGGTTGGTTGTGTTCCGACGGTTTTTAGTGCTGGTATAACGAGATACACCAGGGGAACGTTTATCAGGATTTGTCCGACACTCGGTGCATTCTAGTGTCACTATTATGCGTGCACCTTTGCTTTTAGCCATAATCTTACAAAATGTAAAGCCTGGAGATAATTAACACAAATGGTCATTATCTCATATTTCGGGGAAATTTTTCAACTAGCCGTTTAATTTTTATATCTAATGAATAACCACGCTGGGAGGAAATGATTATGGTCTGAAAAAAGCGGTCATGGAAGGTCTGACCCCTTTGAGTATCGGATAAAGCTGCTCCTCCGTCAATGATTAGGGGCAGTAGTAGGACGACAGCAGCGGGATTGAGGATGATATTCCCCAAGAAAATGGATAATAATAAGCTAGAAAAGCAAATAACTCCTTCTCGCAGCAATAATGTCTGAAATTGGGGGATTCTGTTAACTATTTCCCCGTTTGCGACTTCTAGGATTTTTAAATCAAATGCCCAGCGCCCTAAACTTTGTCCATGATTATTGTAAACTATGACTACGCGGAAAATTAACCAAGCAAAAATAAAAACAAAGATTTGGGTAAATTGAATCCCGATTTGATTGCTTCTGACGATAGAACTGAGAAACCATACAGTTAAGAAGTCAACAGCTAAGGCCATACCCCGACGGGTAATGTCTCCTTTTGGGTAGTGTCTTTGTCTTTGATTTGCTTTAACAAGAGTCATAGCCTTTACCTCGCTGGTGGTACAGGTAACGTATCATCGAATAGATCATACAAAATAAATAGTTGATATTTAACCATTAACGATTTCCGTTAGGGCTTCATGAATAACATCATCACTCACACCATGTCGTTTTAAACTAGCAATTAAAGCATTAACTGTATTATTTTCTAACTTTTCTAAATCTGCTCTCATTCCCTGTCCAATATATGCTCGAATCAAGGGTTGATAACCAGAAAAACCAAGTATTGGTGCAAGTTGTTTCAATTCTTCTACTACATCTTCTGGCATTCTGAGAGTAACCGTAATCATGGGGCGATTTTTGTCTAAGCGTTGTTTTAATGTTTCAATTTTCATAATATTCTCGCTCCTTACGTGTGGCTTGACGGGCTGAAATAATTCTGATTACATCATCTTCAAATTCAATATGGACTACAAATAAAAGATTCCAACGGGTATCTAAACCAATGATGGCATCTCTGGCTTCATCATTGCGACTAGCATCTACTATTTTGATGAATGAATCAAAAAATGCCTCTGCTGCTTGTTGAAAGGTTATGCCATTATGTTTACTGGGGTTATTTCGACTTTTTTCCTCGTTCCAGACGAAGGTAATACCATTTAAAATAAAGTAGACATCTATAAAATAAATGATAGTTTATTGTATTTACATTGTCAATATGGTATGTTATATATTGACAACTTTCAGAAAAATAATCTATGGTATACAGCTTGAGCTAAAATAAGTCTATGAACAATTTAGAAAACGTTACAATTCATCAATTTAGAGGACTTCGAGATTTAGAACTAAAGGATCTCGGACGTATTAACCTGCTTGTTGGTATTAACAACTCAGGAAAAACCAGTGTTCTAGAAGCATTATCTGTCTACTGTCATCCATTAGATATTAAAGTATGGCTTAGTACAGCACGTCAACGAGAGCAGGATATGAGAGTGTATCGCACTCGGACACTTCATGCACTAAGGTGGTTATTTACGCATAAATCTGTGTCAATTCTAGAACCTGATAAACCTATTATTCTTATTTCTAGCACTGGTTTATTTTCTGTAAAGAAGTTAATGGCAAGCTATGAAGAAATGGAGGAAATATGGTTATCTGCGGAAAGCAATATCAGAAATCTTAGCAACGAAGAAGAAATTGAAAATGATAATGAGCAGGAAATTGAAAATGAAGATACACCAAGAGTTAGGAAAGGAATTAAGCTAAAAATAGGGGTATTTACAGATGATGGTTATCAGTTAAGTTTACTTGGTGAACCATCTGATTTGATTACAGATTTTTTGCTATGGGAGGATGAACGTTTTTATAGATTATCTGGAAAAAGAGAAACCAGTCTAAAAACATCTGTAGTAACACCATCATCTCATCGTTCAGAAGTTGGTCAATTTCGCTTACTTAATGAAGCAACACATCAATATTTTAAGGCAGATGTGGTGAAATTATTACAACAGATGGATAACAATATTTCCGATATATTATTTTTGTTACCTCCAGATATAGAAATGTTGTTACCTTCAGAATCTATAAATTCTCGATTCAATATATATATTCAACATGAAAAACTAGGACTTGCACCAGTCAGCACCTTTGGTGATGGTATTCGTCGCTTATTACATATAGCTCTTAAACTAGCCAGCGTCAAAGGTGGTATTCTTTTAATTGATGAATTAGAGTCAACAATTCATACAGAAGCACTACAAAATTCTTTTCGATGGTTAGTTAAATGGTGTACAGAAATGGATGTTCAACTATTTGCAACTACCCATAGTCTGGAGGCTGTTGATGCTTTATTAGAAGTGACTGAATCAGATTCAGATTTAGTGCTTTATCGCTTAGAACCAAAGGAAGGAAAAACAAAAGTAGTTAGACATGATGGACATAGATTAAGACGTTTAAGAGAAGAATTAGGTCAGGAGGTGCGTTGGTGAGTCGGAAATATGTTTTAATTGGTGTGGAGGGTCACCATGATCAGGCTTTTGTATCTAGGATATTGTGTAAATTATTAGGCTTTTCTAAATTTGATGGGAAGATGTCAGAACTAGATAATTTTTGGCGAAAATTTATCCCTAATTATCCTAAAGGTGGAAAATTATATGATAGGCTTGATATGCCTCAGATATTAGATAATGAAAATTTCTCAATAGCTATATATGTAGGTAATGGAGATGAGTTAATTAAGAATTTAAAAGCTAAATTATCTGATATTGATATTTCAACTTTTTTCGCTTTTGCAATAGTAGCTGATACTGATAACAATACACCTGACAAAGTGGTAAAAGAGTATCATAAAGATTTTAAAGAATATTTTCCTCATTTTCCAACTGAAGTTACTCAAAGTGGTAATGTTACAGAAGGTTCACCAGAATTAGAAACAAAAGCAGGAATTTATATATTACCAGATAATTCTCAACTAGGAGTTTTAGATACTTTAATTTGTGATTGTGGAGATTTAGTTTATCCTGAATATATGCAAAGAGCAAAGGAATATATAGATAAATTTTCTCAGGAAGAGAGGAAGAAAAAGTTAGAGTGGAAACCTTTTGATCAACAAAAAGCTATAATTGCCACAGTGGCCAGTGTTCTTCAACCAGGTATGACAAATACGGTAACTATTAAATGTGATGATTGGATTAGTATTGAGACAGCGGAAATTCCAGCTATTAAAAATTTCGCTGAGTTTTTAAGAAATTTGTTAAATTTAAAAACTGAATAATACCCTAAATTCTACACCCTTTCCCGCGCAGGTGGCACAATACCAAACTTATTCAACCCCGCGTCAATATTTCTCAACAATTTAAAATCACCCTCCGGTAAAAGATAACTATTACTACTAACAAAACCCCCAACGGGCTGCTTTTCCAAAAACGCAAATGCTTGACGAAATTGTTGCGGTTCTGCCTTAATTGGGGCATCAAAATGACAGGGAATAATCCATTGAAAATCCCATTTTGCAACTTTATCAGCCCAATTTATAGTTTCCTGGGGGGCGCGATTTAAAATCAAACTTTGTAAAATTGGCGCAACAAATATCCGCCCATTTCCTCGTAAAATATCAAAAGAATCTTGCCAATTTTCCCGCCATTGAAATGGGAAAAAGCCAAAATAGGCTTTTCTCGAACGTTCTGGGGCTTTTTTGGCATCCCGCCATACTTGACTCCATGTCGGTACTTCTAATACACTGGGGCTAAAATACAAGGCAAATAATGTTACCCGCTGCCACCCTTTGAGGCGATTAGCTGGGGTATCTGTAATCATGTCAAAAGCTTGATCCTTGGCGTGGTATAATAAGGGATAGGGGTCAAGTTGGACAATTGCTGGTGGTTCTGCTGGTACTGAAACTATGGTATCTGTAATTAGAACCGTGTGTGATCGCTTGTGGAAAAAAGCCACCTCTGCAAACTTACCCAAACCTAAATCAATCGGTCCGAGGATTGCATAATCAAAATCCTCAGCAAAAGGGGCTTCCTGGCTATTTTCAGGCAATATCCGAGTACGTTTACCAGGTAAACCCAACCAACTCAAAGGCAGATTAATGGGAAAACTCCATTGTCCGGGTGCAACAAATACCTGTGCAGTGGGAAAGCGTCGCGCAAAGGGACCAACAAATACTTTATGTTCTATTCCTGATATCGTCGGCAAAATAATATACTTAATATTACCGTGTTTGCTTATCAATTCATTTAATAATCGGATACATTCACCAGTGGGTGCAACAGGTGCATAAACCAGCAACCCTCCTTTTTCCAGCTTAACTACAGTCATGCGAATTGGCACAACTACATAGAAAATCCCCTGTAATTGGTCAAAGATCCAGATGGTATCTTTAATAACTTCTTTACAAATAGTACGCCGTTCACCATAAGGATAAATTGGCACAACAGGCCAAAACCGCCATAAAAAGTCCTGGGGATGAATTTGTTCTATGTCTTCACTTGTAAGCACTCTGTGAACCTCCCCCAATTCCCAATACTTGTAATTTATATCCTAGAATTTGGAGTTTAGCAAATTCAGGGGATTATTTGAACATTTTATTCAGATAGAAATAAAATATTTTCTACTTACGTCTAATCACTAAGTTATTTTAACAATAAGTTTTACTCAAAAAGTTTCTAACTGTGTTTGGTTTCGCTATTGCTCTACTAAGACACATTTTGATAATTAATAATCAACATTCACTGTATTTGAAGCAGAGGTTCAAACTCCCATATATTTGAATATTATGGTATTATGGTAGAATATTGAATAGAGGCAAATTATCAATCCCAATCATCTTTACCTCCCGCTCTTATTTGTCACAAATTCTTGGAAATTTACTTGACGTTCTTTTTAATTTATGCTATACTGAAGCTAGACCCAATCAATATATCCCATTCCACGTAAAAACACAAATATATTTTTGTATAATTTAAAAAGTAGCAACTTTGCATTAAACTATTAGAAAAATGCAGTCAAAGTGGTGATATGGCAATTCAGTCAACAGCAGAAAGTTTATTTCAAATTGCTTATGAACGTCGTTACACTTGGGATGAGAATTTTCCTGGTTATTCTGCCTATGTGCAACTGCTACAGGAAGGTGAGATATATACGGGTAAAATTCAGATTGACCCAAGACTGAATATCCGAGTTACAGAAGTCGCAGATAAAGAAATAGCAGCAGGAATTGATATTCAGTTACAGGAAGTAGTTACCCGCTGTCAAAAAACCAGTTTTCTAGATTCTTATGGTCAACATGAGTTTATTTTAGGTGAAACGGGAGAAAATGATGGTGTAACTGTTTTTGTCAAGAGTGATAACACTGGTATTCACTATCAAATACGTAATCAAACAATACATCAAGAAGTTCGGTTTATGGGTCGTATGTCCCTAGAGATGAATTATGATGATTTTCTAGATACAGAATCCAGTTATCTTCCGCTTATATATCATGTGGTTTTTCGTAATTCGCAAACAGGAGACGTTGATAGCATTCTCAAGTTTACGGATACATATCAAAAGTTTGGTGATTATTACATTTTGACAAGTCAGGTAGTAGCGGAGTATGTAGACGGGAAAATAGAAACTCCTCCGTCAATTACTGAGTTTATTTATTCTCAGATTCAGTTAAGTAACAACTGAGAACGGACAACTGACAATTATCAGCCTAAACTAGATTATTAGCAATGTAGACAATCACCAATTTATTAAAGAAGCAGGACAGAAACAATGGAATTGACGCTAGAAAATGTAGAAACTGTATTAGATGAAATGCGCCCCTATCTCATTTCTGATGGTGGTAATGTGGAAATTGTCGAATTAGATGGACCAATTGTTAAACTTCGGTTACAGGGTGCTTGTGGTTCTTGTCCTAGTTCGACTATGACTTTGAGAATGGGTATTGAACGTCGTCTTAAGGAAATGATTCCTGAGATATCTGAAGTAGAACAAGTTATCTAAATTGCTGGTAATGGGTAATGGGTAATGGGTAATTGGTAAGATATCCCTGTTCCCTGTTCCCTGTTCCCTGTTCCCTGTTCCCTATTCCCTATTTTTGACACTATGTCTCATCCTTTACACGTTGCATTTATCTGGCATCAACATCAACCATTGTACAAGTCTCCTGAAAATGGCAGTTCTCTGGTTACTAGTCAACAGTATCGCTTGCCTTGGGTACGTTTACATGGAACTAAGGATTATTTAGATTTAGTATTATTGTTAGAAAAGTATCCTAAATTACATCAAACAGTAAATTTAGTACCTTCCTTGATATTACAACTGGAAGATTATGTTGCGGGTACGGCTTTTGACCCCTATTTAACTGCTAGTTTGACTGCTGTAGAACAGTTAACCCGTGAACAAAAAGAGTTTATTATTCAACATTTCTTTGATGCTAATCATCATACATTAATTGATCCCCATCCTCGTTATGCCGAGTTATATTACCAAAGACAGGAACAAGGACAAAGTTGGTGTTTAGCAAATTGGCAATTATCAGATTATGGTGATTTATTAGCTTGGCATAATTTGGCTTGGATTGATCCTTTATTTTGGCATGACCCGGAAATTGCTGCTTGGTTAGAACAGGGACGTAATTTTAGTTTAGGCGATCGCCAGCGCATTTATTCCAAACAGCGGCAAATTCTTAGTCAAATTATTCCCCAACATCGGAAAATGCAGAAAAGTGGACAACTAGAAGTTACCACGACTCCCTATACTCACCCGATTTTACCGTTATTAGCTGATACTAACGCTGGACGGGTAGCAGTACCGCAGATGACATTACCTAAACAGCGATTTCAGTGGGTAGAAGATATTCCTCGACATTTACAAAAATCCTGGGATTTATATATAGATAGGTTTGGACAAGATCCTAGAGGTTTGTGGCCTTCGGAACAATCCGTTAGTCCAGAAATTTTACCGTATATTATTAAACAAGGTTTTCAATGGATTTGTTCAGATGAAGCGGTTTTAGGCTGGTCATTAAAACACTTTTTTCATCGAGACGCTGTGGGAAATGTGCAAGAACCAAAACTGCTTTATCGTCCCTATCGTCTGCAAACTTCCGCTGGGGATGTGTCTATAGTTTTCCGTGATCATAGACTATCAGATTTAATTGGTTTTACATATAGCACTATGCCAGCTAAGAAAGCAGCAGCGGATTTAGTTGGGCATTTGCAAGCGATCGCTAAACAACAAAAAGAAAGTGATGATGATCAACCATGGTTAGTTACAATTGCCCTAGATGGGGAAAATTGTTGGGAATTTTATCCTCACGACGGGAAAGACTTCCTAGAAACATTATATGAAAGTTTGAGTAACCAGTCCAATATCAAACTTGTCACCGTTTCCGAATTTATTGACCAATTCCCCCCCACCACAACTATTCCCAGTGAACAACTCCATAGTGGTTCTTGGGTAGATGGCAATTTTACCACATGGATAGGAGACCCAGTTAAAAACCGCGCTTGGGACTATCTCACCGCAGCTAGACAAGTTTTAGCAAATCATCCCGAAGCTACGGAAGAAAATAACCCCGCCGCATGGGAGGCTTTATATGCTGCTGAAGGTTCAGATTGGTTTTGGTGGTTTGGAGAAGGCCATTCTTCTAATCAAGATGCTATTTTTGACCAGTTATTTCGGGAACATCTGCACGGTATTTACACAGCTTTAAATGAACCTGTTCCACCGTATTTGCACAGTCCCCTAGAAATCCATGAAGCCCGTTCTGAACACAAACCAGAGGGATTTATCCATCCTATCATAGATGGTAAAGGTGATGAGCAAGACTGGGATAAAGCCGGACGTATAGAAGTGGGTGGTGCTAGGGGAACAATGCACAACAGTAGCACTATCCAGCGTCTTTGGTATGGTGTAGACCATTTAAACTTTTACGTGCGGGTAGATTTTAAAACTGGCGCTGTTCCTGGTCAGGATATACCACCAGATTTACACCTATTTTGGTATTATCCTGATCGGACAATGGTGAATAGTTCTATACCTCTAGCTGAAGTACCAGATACAGCACCCTTGAATTATCTATTTCATCATCATTTAGAAGTGAATTTACTGAGTCAGTCTGTGCAATTTCGAGCAGCAGGAGACAATTATTTATGGTATCCCCGTGCTACCCGTGCTCAGGTTGCTTTAGATTCTTGTCTAGAAATAGCAATACCTTGGGCTGATTTGCAAGTTCCTCCAGATTATCCTCTACGGTTGATTTTGGTGTTATCTGATGATGGTTGTTTTTCTGGTTATGTGCCGGAAAATGGTTTGATTCCTATTGATGTTCCTTAGTGGTAATTCCCGATAAAAATCGGGAATTCTGGTTTTTGTTTCACGCAGATTCCCTCCAGACAGGGAGGAAAATTACAGCAGTTTCCGATATTATGAAGTACAGATATTAATGATAAAACTCTTGTGGTGCGGGCATCTTGCCCGCACAAAGTGTACCTCACTCAAAGCTACTTGCTGTAAAATCAAATTAATTGGTGGTGGGGATTTGAACGGGATGATTTATAATAATGATTATCATTTTGGTTAATATTCTATGTCGTCTCAAAGCTTGCTTAAACGTCCCCGCCGTCTGCGTCGTACTGAAACTCTACGGAGAATGGTACGGGAAACAATTTTAACGGTGGATGATCTGATCTATCCCGTGTTTGTCATGGAGGGGGAAGGGGAAAAGGTAGAGATATCTTCTATGCCCGGTTGTTATCGTTTTTCTCTGGATTTACTCCTGAAAGAAATTACCGAAGTGTCACAATTGGGAATTAATGCTGTAGCAATTTTCCCGGTAATTCCAGAAAAAGACAAAGATGAAACAGGTTCGGAAAGTTACAACCAGCAGGGATTGGTACAGGAAACTGTTAAAGCTATTAAAAAGCTAGTCCCGGAAATAATTGTAATTACGGATGTCGCTCTTGACCCTTTTACTACCCATGGTCATGATGGTTTAGCGGATGAAAATGGAATTATTCTCAATGACCCCACTATAGAAGTTTTGGTGAAAATGGCACTTTCCCAGGCAGAAGCGGGAACTGATTTTGTTGCCCCTTCTGATATGATGGATGGCAGAATTGGGGCAATTCGTCAAGCTTTAGACGCTGAAGGTTATATCAATGTAGGGATTTTGGCATACTCCGCAAAATATGCCTCTGCCTATTATGGACCATTTCGAGATGCTTTAGATTCCGCGCCCAAATTTGGCGATAAAAAAACCTATCAAATGGACGCAGCTAACGCGAAAGAAGCTTTAAAGGAAATTGAATTGGATATTGCTGAAGGTGCAGACATCATTATGGTCAAACCCGCATTAGCCTATCTAGATATAATCTGTCAGGTAAAAGCAGCTACAAATTTACCAGTTGCAGCTTATAACGTGAGTGGTGAATACGCAATGATTAAAGCGGCTGCTCAAAAGGGTTGGGTTGATGAGAAAAAGGTGATTTTAGAGACTTTAACCAGTATGAAGCGGGCTGGTGCTGATTTAATTTTAACTTATTTTGCCAAAGAAGTGGCTTTGATGTTGAGTTAAGGTTCTGTTCAGGAAGTGGCAAAGATTTTTTGGCAAATAAATGACAAAATCATTTACATTCGGACTTTTTTTGTGTTAACTTGATAACGGTTATCATTTTTGTTAGCTATGGTCAGTTTATTCAGTATGACAAGGAAAAACTTGTCTTAAAAATTCACTTTTACCGTACTTTTTTTGTCAAGTAAAACCCAGATTTTCAGATGAATACAATCAGTTTAAACGCAAAAAATGCAATTCCTGAAATACCCAAACGCGGAATGCCAATAACTATAATTACAGGGTTTTTAGGAAGTGGTAAAACTACGCTTTTAAATCAGATTCTTCAAAACAAACAAGATTTAAAAGTCGCTGTCCTCGTCAATGAGTTTGGTGATATTAACATTGATAGTCAATTACTAATTTCTGTAGATGAAGCTATGATGGAACTTAGTAATGGCTGTATATGTTGTACAATTAATGATGGTTTAGTTGATGCAGTTTATCGAGTTCTAGAAAGAGAAGATCCCATTGATTATCTAGTTATTGAAACTACAGGTGTTGCTGATCCTTTACCAATCATTTTAACTTTTCTGGGAACAGAATTGAGGGATTTAACTAACCTAGATTCAATTATTACAGTGGTAGATGCTGAAGCCTTCGATGAAAAACATTTCGATAGCGAAGCAGCTTTAAGACAGATTACCTATGGAGATATTATTCTCCTCAATAAAATAGACCTTGTGAAGCCAGAAAAAATACAAGAATTAGAAAATTTTATCCATGATGTCAAAAGCGGAGCGAAAATTTTACATACTCAATATGGTGAAGTTGCTTTACCATTGATTTTAGATGTGAGTTTAACACCAATACATAAGTATATTGTCACTGATGATGAAGATCGTCATAACCATGACCATAAACATGAACATGACCATAAACATGAACATGACCATAAACATGAACATCATCATCACTCCGATCATTTAGATAATGATGGGTTTGTTTCAATTTCTTTCCAAAGTAATAAACCATTTGATGTCCATAAATTTGAGCATTTTTTGACTGAAGAAATACCGAAAAATGTATTTCGTGCTAAGGGAATTTTATGGTTTAGTGATAGTGGCTTGCGTCATATCTTTCAACTCAGTGGACCTCGTTACACTTTGCACGCTGACGAATGGCCTAATCAACCTAAAAATCAGGTAGTTTTTATTGGTAGAAAATTGGAGGCTAGTGAGATTCATGCAAAACTTAACGAATGTTTGTTATAGTTAGTTTAAAAGTCGTCATTAATTCTCAAACTCATCAAATCAAATTTAGTTAATAGCTATTTATAAATATAGTTTATAAATGAAACTATTAACTTTGCTCATAAATCATCCCCATTAACCTAAAAAAATGACTTTATCTATTCGTCCAGAGCTAAATTCTACTGCTGACATTTCATCCTTATATCGGCAAGAATTACCAACTGTAACAGAAGCTGATATGAGACAAGCTGTACGCACTTTGTTGATTGGATTGGGAGAAAATCCTGACAGAGAAGGGTTAAAAGATACTCCCAAAAGAGTTGTTAAAGCTTTAAAGTTTCTGACGAATGGATATCATCAATCTTTGGATGAACTATTAAATGGAGCAGTTTTCACCGAAGATGCTAATGAAATGGTTTTAGTCCGGGATATTGATCTTTTTAGCTCCTGTGAACACCACATATTACCGATTATTGGTCGCGCTCATGTCGCTTATATTCCTAATGGTAAAGTCATTGGTTTATCAAAAATTGCTCGCATTTGTGAAATGTATGCTCGACGTTTACAAGTACAAGAACGGTTGACTTTACAAATTGCTGATGCAGTGCAAGGTTTACTCAAACCTAAAGGGGTTGCAGTGGTCATTGAAGCAACTCATATGTGTATGGTAATGAGAGGAGTGCAAAAACCAGGTTCTTGGACTGTTACCAGCGCCATGCGTGGTGTGTTTTCTGAAGACATATCTACTCGTGAAGAATTTATGAATTTGATTCGACACAATCCTAACTTTTACTAAAGGCCTTTTTTGAGATAAATTTGGTTGGTATTATGTAGAGATAAGATATATCTGTCTCTACATTATGAATTATCAATCCTGAATTTATTAGAGGTAAAAAGAAAAATATTTGACCGCAGATAAACGCAGATAAACGCAAATGATCAGAGATAAATGATTAAGATAAAATTCGATTTAGCAAATACTACTGAAATGATTGAAAATTTGAAATTTAATGAGCAGGGTTTAATTCCGGCCATAGCTCAAGATTACTATGATGGTACTGTTTTAATGATGGCTTGGATGAATGCAGAATCAATTGTCAAAACCCTAGCTACTGGTGAAGTTCATTATTGGAGTCGTTCTCGTTCCCAATTATGGCATAAAGGAGCAACGTCTGGACATATTCAAAAGCTAAAGGAGCTTTTTTATGATTGTGATGGTGATACAATTCTTGTTAAGATTGACCAAGTTGGTGATCAAGCCTGTCATACTGGAGCAAGAAGTTGTTTTTTTAATTCTGTGGAAATTTTGTCAACCTATACATAATTTTTATTATTAGTTTACCCATGAATACGCCAATGATTACTGTTGTGGCTGGATTATTTGGATCTGGCAAAACTACCTGGATTTGTCAAGAGATTCGAGAGCTTATATCTAATGAAAAAGTAATTTATTTTAGTCTGGGAACGGGTAATATTCCCATTGATAAAACTAAAATGGCTACTGATTTTCCTGATTTAAAAATATTTAGTGATGGTCAAGAAATTGAATTTATTGATCATATCCCTACCGCAGATAGTGTTTATATTGAATTAGGTTCTTATCTAGAGTTAAAGGCTATATCAAAAATATTAGGTAATTTAAATTACCGCACCGTGGCAATTATCCCTCCCGATTTGAAAAACTCTGAATATGATCATTGGACAAAGGAAATTATATATGGTGCGCCAGTTCCAAGTATAATTATAGAAAATCTATGGCGAGTAGAAACTACAGGTCAGGTTATAGATGAAAATAGTTTAGAGGAATTTTGGTATGAAATAACTCATGGTGCTTATGGTATTGTTACTCGCGCTAAGGCAATTTTTGATGTTAATGACGGACGTTCTCTTTACTGTGATTTTGTTTCTGGTGTTCCCCAAATAGACTTTTTAGAATTAGATTTACCACGACATTTACAAGGAAGACCTCAACGATTTAGTGGGATAGAAATAGTAGGAAAAAATCTAGCTGAAACAGCCTTAAAAGAAACATTATTAGATTGCTTTTTATCTGAATCATTAATTTTTCAATATCAACAACAGCAGAAGTGTTGAATGTTAAGAAAAGCCTGATAAAAATAGCCAAAAATATGTTAAATTTTGGGCGAAGGATTAAAATATTTTGATTAACCATGATCATAAACTCATTTCCCAAG
>NZ_JACJTO010000059.1 GCF_014698755.1 Aphanizomenon flos-aquae FACHB-1287
CTTGGGAAATGAGTTTATGATCATGGTTAATCAAAATATTTTAATCCTTCGCCCAAAATTTAACATATTTTTGGCTATTTTTATCAGGCTTTTCTTAACATTCAACACTTCTGGGTCAAAAACCAATCAAAAATTTGTTCAAGTTCCTACCGCAAGACTAAAAAACCGCATTGCTCAACTGTGTGATCAACACGGTATTAAGTTTGTTGAAACTGAAGAATCTTATACCTCAAAAACATCGTTTCTAGACAATGATTTTCTACCTACATTTGGTGCAAAACCCGAAGGGTGGAAATCTAGCGGAACTAGAGTAAATCGCGGTTTGTTTCGTTCTCAAGATGGTACAAAAATAAATGCAGATTGCAACGGTGCTGCAAATATTTTCAGAAAAGTAGCGGTAAAGCTAGGATTAAATTCTAGCGGAATCAGTAGAGGCGCATTGATATCGCCGTTAAGATTATTCATTTGGTCTTAAGAATCCCCGTCTCTTTAGAGCGGGGAGTGTCAATCTTTTCTTTGCTGTTGACGATACCAGGGGTTTAGCAACTTCTAGTCCTGACTAAAAGCTAAAGTTGGTTAAAACCGACTATTTCGGCATTATTTCGGCTAAAAATAGGATAATTTTCGATTTTGAGTTAATCAGTGTATATTTTAACGTCCTTTAGCTATTAGATTGGAATTTAAGTTCGGGGTGGGTTTGTCAGCTATTTTAAGGCATTCGATAATCAGGTTATTAATATAAAGATAGTTATCTAGTGCCTCGATTTCTGCTACGGATATATCAACCATTTCTGGGGTAAGATGAAAACCATTAAGCAATGTTTTCATAAAATCGAGAGCAAAAGCTAGATGTATTTCTTTTGATTGTTTTGTATTGGGAATTTTAGCTTTTAGTCTTTCTATTTCTAGGCTTAACCTGGTTAAATTGAGATTTTGATCAAAGATATGTAAGTTCTTAAGGACACAAATATATTTAATTGTATTAGCATAAGTATTACCAAGGTCATAAATACTATTGCCAAAACTTTTCCAAGTATCTGCATAAGCTTTTTCATGGGCTTTTTTATAAACTTTGAGGTAATCATCTGCATACTTTCCCTCATAAGTATTTATGTAATCATTTGCGTAAGTTATTGCATTTGTATAAATTTGGATGTGGGCTTTAACCATGGTGTAATCAATAGCGTAGTTTTTGGCGTTAGCGATCGCAATTAAATGTTTTTCTATAGGTTTATAATTACCCGTGGATACATCTGTAACTTGTTTTGACCAATTTAATAAAGCTTGCAATTTTGGGGTATTAATGTATTTTTGTACCTCCTTTTCCATTAACACTAACAAATCATCTGCACTACCCCGCGTTACCTCAGCAACTAATATAAATACGTCTTTCCAAGTTTTATCTATCAGATGTTCAGTAACTAATTTTTCAGCTAAGTGATAATCATTAATATATTGAGCGGTTAAATATTCCTGTAGGGTTAAATTAGAAAAAGAAAATACATCTTCAACACTTTTCACTAAAATCCCTTTTTGTATAATAGCATCTAAAACCGCTTTACCATCTAAATAGTATTGTGTATCCAAATTACTCGCTAAGAACTTATTAATTTGTTCCACAATTTCCCTTTGGGAGAAAAACAGCCGATTAGATTTAAAACCTGTATAAGCAATTTCTGATAATAACAAATTTTGTAAATTTGTATGCAAACCTTGATAAATTTCATCTCCCAGAACTCGCTTTTCTAAAACCCATTCTTCCAATAAAATTAGTAATACCTTTTTACATAACACACTACGGTTATTAGGAAAGTTTTGGAAACGGTCATATACTAAACAAAGAAAAGTCAGGAATAAAGGTCTATGTGATAACTCTTTTGCAACTTTGTTTTCTGATTTTTGCAGTAATTCCCAACATTTATCACCCATTTTCGTCTGGTGATCATTCTTTCCTTGAAACCAGTTATTAATAAATTTCTGAATTTTTTCATCATCAAAATCAGCGATAGTAACCTCGCTAAACTGACGAAAATTATGGTAATACGCTGGGCGACAAGAAACTATAAAACGATTTTTATTATTTCTATCAACAAAGCTTTGAATTTGATTAATAGTTTCAGATAATTTATTACTTGGTACTTGGTCTAAACCATCGAGTAAAATTAATAATCTACCTTGATGTAAAGCCTCACTTGTAAACCTTTCTGGGACTGGGAATTTACAAGTACGAAACTCTTCAATCATAATTTTTTCGATATATTTCGTTTTCACTAAAGCTCAACTTTTGCAAGTTAACAAAAACAGGAATATAACCTGATTTAAATCCTCCTTTTCTACCTTTTAATGCTTCTATTCCCACTTTTCGTAAAAAGGTAGACTTACCCGCACCTGCTTCGCCTAAAACCATCAAATATTGTTTTTCATAAGCAAGTTTAATTCCTAATTTTTGTTGAGAATCTTGAAATTTTGACTTTTGGCTTTTCTCTTGAGGATATAGCTTGTCTAAGTTTTTAATCGCTGCAAAACTACGAATCGCATTATCATTTGTATCAGTATTTGAAAACAGCACTTCTGTGTACACAGATTCTAGCTTTACAGGTTCGCGTATTCCCAATACCTTGAGAGTACCGTGTTCATCTATATAGTTCTGTTCATATTGTTTGCAAGCACTAACAATTAGTTCTTTTGCTAATTTCTCTAAGGGTTGAGGAAAAATTCCCAGAATTTTATCTTTTCTTCGCCAAAAAGACTGGAAAACGGTAAATGCTACACTGCTAACACCTGATCTGATCACAGATTTAAACCCTATCTTGTCATAGTCCATAATTATATCTCACAAATATCCATCTAAAGGAGGATGAATAATGTATTTTTTAATTAAAATACGCCATTTAGCTGAAATTGTCATGGTTTCATGGTTTTGATTTCGCCAGAGAACGCAAAGTGCAGTATATCTCGAAAAAATTCCTAATTTCCCAAAAAATTCCCGCAAAAAAAGCAGATTTGGGGGTTGACATTCGATTTTAAATCTGTTACGATACAACTGATAAGGAAGAACTATCATAAAATAATCAGGAAGTCCAACACATAGTTTTTGTCCTTGCCAAAAATGTAAGCAAGCCTGTTATAAATTTAAACAGTGTGAAACTTATTAATATGCAAATTGCATCCAAGTAATTACACTTTCGGTGTAAAAATGTTCTAGTGGCTGTTAGTGATTAGCGGTTGATTAAGAATTAATATGTTTTTAGAGGAGTGCCAGCAAAATGTCTATGACTGTTTTATCTGATTCCCGGTTTCCCGTCCAGAAAATTGGCAAGATATTATCTTTAAGCATATTTATGTGGGCAATTTTTATGTTACCTGCATCGGCGCAAGAAAAAGAAAAATTATGGCGGACTTTAACTGTAAGTGGAAGAGGAGTAGAAACAATTTCCACAACTCTATCCCAAGTTAGTTTAGGTGTAGAAATTCAAGGAAAAACGGCTGAAGATGTCCAAAAAGAAGCGGCTCGCAAATCATCGGCTGTAGTGGCTTTGCTCAAAAACCGCAATGTGGAAAAATTGACGACTACAGGTGTTCGCCTTAATCCAGTTTATAGCTACAGTAATAATGTTCAGCGTATTACTGGTTATGCCGCTAGTAATACAGTGAGTTTCCGTATTCCCACAGATAAAACAGGAACATTATTAGATGATGCGGTCAAGTCCGGGGCGACACAGATTAACGGTGTAAGTTTTATTGCTAGTGATGAAGCGATCGCCAGTGCCCAAAAACAAGCTTTGAAAAAAGCTACCCAAGATGCTAAAGAGCAAGCAGAAGCTGTTCTGAGCAGCTTGGGATTACAACAAAAAGAAATTGTCAGCATTCAGGTTAATGGTGCAACTCCACCTCCACCCTCACCCGTGCTTTACCGGGCTGAGGCTAAGTTAACTGGTGCAGATGCTTCTACTCCCATAGTCGCTGGTGAACAAGAAGTACAAGCGTCAGTAACATTACAAATTAGTTATTAGTCAGTAGTCAGTAGTCATTGGTCAGTAGTATTTAAACAAAGAACAACTGACAAAAGACAACTGACAAAGAACAAACTAGAAATTATCTGGAGACATATCAGACATTCCACCTTCATTATCACGCTTAGAACCTAATAACTCTAGTTGTTCGACATTAATAACTGGACTAGAACGAGTAACTCCGCTTTGGCGATCGCTCCAAGTATCAAACTTCAAAGAACCTTTAACTCCAATCAAGCTACCTTTACGGACATAATTTCCAGCAACCTCCGCAGTTTTTCCCCAGAGTTCTAGATTAAACCAATCTGGTTTATCATTGTTACGGGATCTGCGATTAACGGCTAGAGTCAATCTACATTTCACTGTACCTGACTCAAAATACTTGATATCTGGGTCGCCACCAACACGACCAACAAGAGTGACAACATTAATGCTCATGGCTTTTATTTCTTAGTAGCTTTGTATTGTATTATTATGACTTGATAATAACTAATGGTGAAAGTATTAAAAATATGTTATAATTCCGACAATCAAATTTAACAAATAATTCAAAAAATCCTGAGTATTTGAAAAAATTACACGGTTATACTAAGTGACCTTGAGAATATGAAACATAAAATTCCTGAAACTAAAATCAAGATTGATAGACTACTGGATAGGAACATAGTATAGTTTACTGGAGTCAGACAACCAAAATATCATGGAATCTACCATTATAGTGGTATTCACTGGAATGAGATATATTCTTAGCCCCTCCTCCCTTGTAGGTTGGATTATGGTATTTCACTCAACCAAGAACCGCTATATTAATTCTTATCTTTGTAGTTACAAGTGGTGTAAATAGGGGACATATAGAAGCGTGGGTTTTTTCAGAAGTTTTCGTCCATCATGGGATATGGGTATCGACCTCGGTACAGCCAATACCTTAGTTTATGTATCTGGTAAGGGAATTGTCCTTCAAGAACCTTCAGTAGTCGCCATTGATCAAAATGAAAAAGTGGCACTAGCAGTGGGAGAAGAAGCAAAAAAAATGCTCGGTCGCACACCGGGTAATGTAATTGCTCTGCGTCCTCTGCGTGATGGTGTAATTGCTGATTTTGATACTGCCGAGTTAATGCTAAAAAGCTTTATTCAGCGAGTCAATGAGGGTAGATCCTTGATGCTACCACGTATTGTCATTGGTATTCCTAGTGGTGTCACAGGAGTAGAAAGACGGGCTGTTATGGATGCAGCAACTCAAGCTGGAGCTAGGGAGGTATTTTTAATTGATGAACCAGTAGCAGCGGCAATTGGTGCAGGGTTGCCAGTGGCAGAACCTACTGGTAACATGATTATTGATATCGGTGGGGGAACAACAGAGGTAGCGGTATTAAGTCTTCAAGGTACAGTAATTAGTGAATCAGTTCGCATTGCTGGCGATGAATTAACTGAAGCCATTATCCAGTATATGAAGAAAATTCATAATCTCGTAATTGGTGAACGGACCGCTGAGGATATTAAAATTAAAATTGGTTCGGCCTATCCCACCGCAGATGATAATGATAGTGTCATGGAAGTCCGGGGCTTGCATTTACTTTCTGGTTTACCCAGAACTGTCACCATCAAAGGCCCAGAAATTCGGGAAAGCATGGTAGAGCCTCTAGCGGTAATTATAGAAGCAGTTAGGCGGACACTAGAAAGAACTCCACCAGAACTGGCAGCAGACATTATTGATCGTGGAATCATGTTGGCGGGTGGTGGTGCATTGCTCAAAGGGCTGGATACATTGATTAGTCATGAGACAGGTCTTGTTACCCACATAGCCGCGGATCCTTTAAGCTGTGTAGTATTGGGAACTGGTCGCGTATTAGAAAACTTCAAGCAATTGGAGAGAGTATTCAGCGGGCGTTCTCGTAATATGTAATAGCAATTAGTAAGTTAGGTATGGGTTCTGTATTTAGTTATAATTATAGAATCCATTATCTTCAAAGTACAGGGAGGTTGAATCCAAGGTTTCCACCTCAAAACTATGAACAGATGTGGAACACAGGAGATATCACCAACTCCCAAGCAAAGTATAAAAATATATAAGGGTATATTATGTTTATTCTCAAACGTTGGTGGGAACACAAGGGATTACAAATAGGAATATTAACTTTAGTTCTAGGTAGTGCTTGGACACTCAGAGAAACAAAAGGGGCATTATTACGCGAAATATATCAAGCAATAAGCAGCCCATTACAGATGGTACAGTCAGGAGGGATTCCTGAGCAAAATATCCGGGATGCAAGATTTTTAGAGTTACAAACCCGCATAACTGATTTAGAAAGCCAAAATCAAAAATTAGAAACTTTACTGGGTTATATGAAGAAGGAAACCCTGCCACAAAAACCAATCATAGCGCGGGTGGTGGGACGTAGTGCCGATCATTGGTGGCAACAAGTAATTTTGAATCAGGGGACTGCATCAGGTATTCAAGAGGGTTCTATTATTAAAGCGGATGGAGGATTAGTCGGGTTAGTAGATAGTGTAACTACCAATACTAGCAGTGTATTGTTAATTAGTGATTTAAAAAGTCAAGTAGGTGTAACTATTAGTCGCACATCAGCTAAGGGGATCTTGCGGGGTGATGCTTCTGCTGAAGGGGTGTTAGAATTTTATGAAAAGGTGCCTAATGTTAAGGTGGGTGATTTGGTTTCTACATCTACTTATAGTCAGAAGTTTCCGGCTGGTTTGGCCATAGGTAAAATTAAATCCTTGGATTTAAAGAAACTTCCCGCCTCCATAGCTAAGGTAGAGTTATTTCCATCAATTCGATATTTAGATTGGGTGGCTGTTTATCCTCAACCAGAAAAACAAGGTTTGGAAACTCCAAATATGACTAAATGAACTAGGAAATTGATTTTCTGGTGGAACTGGGGTTTTTATTAATTTGTAAAAGTAAAGTTCAAATATTTTCCGTTACGAGTATTGTAACGCTTGTTCTCAATGCGGATACATTCTATTCTTTTGTGGCTAAACTGCTATATGTTATAGCGGATAAAGTTAGTTGTCATAAAAATTTATATTTAAAATCATGAACTTATTCAAACCAGTGTTCTATAGTATTACTCAAATACTAGGGTTCATTTAGGTTATCCTAGATGGTATAGTCAATAGTTTTTTCTGGAAGCATTGATCATCCTCTGAGGTTATCCCTACAGTTGATGAAAGAATCTAATGATGAAGATCAGCCAATTTCTGACTGAAAATCCTATACCGTACCTTTTTAGGAGTAAAATTGAAGATTATCTGGTCTAAAGTTCTGTTGCTGGGTCAATTTTATTGCTAGATTTTGATCAAACAACATCGTTGACAAGTTCTGGAGGTTAAACAAGATAATTCCGATCTCAAATTGGATATTTTGTCCAAATTTTGCTTTTAAAGGGGGTAAGATAATGGTTATACATAATTATGTACCTTTAAGATATTAGCGAAATTACCACTTGATAATTGCTATAATCTATTCTTCCCTCTAACATTCTTATCTATTCTTAGGCGTAAATTTTTATGGGTTCTCCAATGAATCGTCTGTCTATTTTTGTAGACGGAAACAATATGTTCTATGCTCAACAAAAAAATGGTTGGTTTTTTGACCCCCGGCGGGTTTTAGAATATTTCAAATACGAACAGTCAGATACTACGTTAATTAATGCTTTCTGGTATACTGGGTTAAAAGACCCACAAGACCAACGGGGTTTCCGAGATGCACTTATCAGTTTGGGATATACAGTCCGCACGAAAATCCTCAAGGAGTATTATGATGACGCTTCTGGTCGTTACTCCCAAAAAGCCAATTTAGATATTGAAATTGTCGTTGATATGTTTAATACGGTAGATCAATATGACAGAGTTGTATTATTCAGTGGAGATGGTGATTTTGAAAGGGCTATAGAACTTTTACGCTCCAAGAATACGCATATTACAGTAGTATCAACGGAAGGGATGATTGCCAGGGAGCTACGAAATGCTACTGATAGATATATAGACTTGAATGATATTAGAGACAGAATAGAAAAAACTGACGGTTAATTACCTTAGTATTTATTTACAAATCTCAAAATTAAAAACTAAAGTTCATAGTTCAAGTTATTTTATCAAGAAAGAATATAGGAATTAGTAGTCAATAAATGATCATAAATTCCGTAGAATTGACAAAAAAATATTGATTCTAATTCCATTATTTTCTTTGATTCAGCCCCTTATCAAAATTAAAAGAGGTTAAGCTAATGAGCAGACAAGCCGATAGAATTATCATCTTTGACACCACATTGCGCGACGGGGAACAGTGTCCAGGAGCAACCCTTAATATAGATGAAAAGTTAGTTATTGCTAAACAATTAGCACGTTTAGGAGTAGATATTATTGAGGCGGGATTTGCTTTTGCTAGTCCTGGAGATTTTGAAGCGGTTAGCAAAATTGCTCAAACCGTAGGAACGGAAGATGGTCCGGTAATTTGTAGTTTAGCCAGAGCTAGACATGATGATATTAAAGCCGCAGCAGCAGCTATAAAACCGGCTGCTAAAGGGAGAATTCATACTTTTATTGCTACTTCTGATATTCACCTGCAATATAAGTTAAAAAAGACTAGACCGGAAGTAATTGCGATCGCCGAAGAAATGGTAGCCTATGCCAAAAGCTTCACCGATGATGTAGAATTTTCTCCAGAAGATGCGGGACGATCTGATCCAGAATTTTTGTATGAAGTTTTGGAAAGAGCGATCGCTGCTGGAGCAACAACTGTTAATATTCCTGATACGGTAGGTTATACCACTCCCAGCGAATTTGGGGGCATCATTAAAGGCATTACCGAAAATGTCCCCAACATTGACAAGGCCATTATTTCTGTTCACGGCCATAATGATTTGGGTTTAGCGGTTGCTAACTTTTTAGAAGCGGTGAAAAACGGTGCTAGGCAATTAGAATGTACTATTAATGGCATTGGTGAAAGAGCCGGAAATGCGGCTTTAGAAGAGTTGGTAATGGCTTTGCACGTCCGTAGACAATATTTTAATCCTTTTTTGGGACGGGCTGAAAATTCGGAAGCACCGTTAACAAATATTGACACCAAACAAATCTATAAAACCTCGCGTTTGGTTTCCAATTTAACGGGAATGTTGGTGCAACCAAATAAAGCCATTGTTGGTGCAAATGCTTTTGCTCATGAATCGGGAATTCATCAAGATGGGGTATTGAAAAATAAACTCACTTATGAGATTATGGATGCTCAATTGATTGGTTTATCTGATAATCAAATAGTATTGGGTAAACATTCTGGGAGAAATGCTTTTCGGACACGGTTGAAAGAATTGGGTTTTGAACTGTCAGAAACTGAATTGAATAAAGCCTTCGTCAAATTCAAAGAAGTAGCGGACAAAAAGAAAGAAATCTCTGATTGGGACTTGGAAGCTATTGTTAACGACGAAATCCAACAAGCGCCAGATTTATTTAAAGTAGAGTTGGTACAGGTTTCCTGTGGTAGTAAGGCTCAACCTACCGCTACAGTCACACTCCGCACTCCCAACGGGGAAGAATTAACCGACGCGGCCATTGGTACAGGTCCAGTGGATGCGGTATATAAAGCTATCAATCGGGTGGTGAATGTGCCTAATGAGTTAATTGAGTTTTCTGTACAATCTGTTACCGGAGGAATTGATGCTTTAGGAGAAGTGACAATTCGCTTACGCCATGAATCCCGTGTATTTTCAGGTCATGCAGCCAATACAGATATTATTGTGGCATCGGCTCAGGCTTACGTAAATGCACTAAATAGATTGTATGCAGCATTACAGCAAGAGGTGAAGGAAGAAGTCACAGCGTAATATTATGGTGGGTTAGATAAATAAAATGGTTCTAACCCACCATAAGCAATTCAAAATTAATAAAGCAGAAGAAAAAATGAACTTGACGATCTGAACTATTTTGGATATAATGGAGATAAGGAACAGAATTATTTAGCTCATCTGCCATGTGTAGAAGGAGTAACGATGCCGCCTAATCAGCGGCATCAGCCATTTTATAGGCTTCATATTCTTTTTGTAGTTTTCGCTGCTGATGTGGTTGCGTCACCAAGTATGCTGTCCACAAAAGCACATATCCGTCGCGTTTAGCCAAAATTACGAGATATTCTTCAATTTCTAGCCACAGACAAATACGCTTCTCGCCTTTCCTCTCATTTTCCCAAACTTTGATAGCAGGATCTTCAGCATTTTCAATTATCGGGCGTAGCCAGCAAATGCGTTCACAACGGCGAAAATCAGGAATGCGTTCTGTTTCTTGGCTACCTTCTGATGTAATGTGCCAGAAGGTAGCTTCTTTATCTTGAAATAAAGGATGACGTTTAAGGCTAAATCGTATACCTTGAAACGTAGGCTTGCTATCAATAAAATCTTCTTTGAAGATGGTGTAAACTGCCTCTAAGTAAGCTTCCGAATTACCACCATAATCATTCAATAAAACTAGAGGTGGTAGCCATATAGGCTGTTTCATTGTACAACCTCCGAGGCTTGCCAGCAAAGAAGATTTACCTTATTTTCCAGATAGAGAGTAGTTTTGGTTAGGCTATAACCGGAACGATCTCGCATTCGCTCAACTAAAGCAATTTTAGCTGCATTGCTAGAGAGTCCTCGATTTATATAGGAAATAGTTCCAATTAAAAGGTCTGCAAGTTGCAAGATTTCTACTTCGTGAGAATGCACAGTTTGAAGCCTTTCAATTATTTGGCGTGAAAAATCAAGGAGGTTATTAGAAAGTACATCATGTAATTTGGCAACTTTTTTTGCTCCTTGTGTATCTTTAATGTCCAAGTAAATTCTATAATTTGCTTGTGGACTGAGAATTGTCTTGAGCAAAGTAAAATACATTTTATAATACCAATCATCATGAGTCTGATTGTAAACCTCATGTTGTAGTTGGGATTTATCTGCTACAATAAGACCTCGAAAATGCAAATTTTCATTATCAAAGAAATAATCTATTAATTCGAGATAAAACGCTATTTTAGCGGGTGAAACCTTTATCCATTTAATTTCAAATTCTGGTTTTAGATCATGTTTTTTCTTAATTTCCCGGATATGAACTGAAATTTCTCGCGTTTTTTCTAAAGGACACCAAACGGCACCCAGCACCATTATTTGTTGATGATCATTTTCTAGATGGCAGCTTTCATCACAGTAAACGTTAAAAGTTTGGTTCATGTTTTAATTTTCACATTATTAATGCTCTGTAATTCAATAATATATCAACAGGTGCGTGTATCATTCAACAGAGAACTTCGATTAGACCTAAGAAAATGGAATTTGGGTATATTGGTTAATGATGGTGGAAACTCAATTACACGGTTCACGCTCTGCAATTGGGCAAAGATTAGTATATATCCAGTACATTACCTCTGCTCCTTGGAATCGTAAAGAAATCCAACGTCCACCACGATACAAAGGTGTAGGTACTGCATTATTGAGATATGCACGACTCAGAAGTGTAGAATTAGGTTATGGTGGGAGAATTGGACTGCATTCACTTCCGACTGCGGAACGATTTTATGAAAACCAAAATATGCTCAATCTTGGTATTGATGAAGAATACGAGAATCTTACCTATTTTGAATATGGTATGTTACGACTACAAAAATGATCCAGGGAGTAATTATGAATAATAACCAAAATGTAGCAGCAGCTATTAATTTACTTTTTAACCCAACATCCCTTCAAGAAGCAATTCAAATTGAAGATGAAACCGACTGCGACGTGATAGCAGGATTAGATTGGGGTTTAGCAATTCCCGCTTTATTGCAAAATCCGGGAATGTTTGGAAGAATGACACAGTTGCGCGTATCACTCAACCGAGAACTGCGGTTACTCCTAAAAGAATGGAATTTGGGTATAGCAGAAAAAACAGCAGTAGAAGTAGCACAAAAAAGATTAATTCAAAGACTACAATTACCCCAACCTGTGGCTTTATCAGCACTGCAAGATATTTTAAAACAAGATGAATTATATAATGTTGAAGAATTTATATCTAATCGAGATGTATTAAAGTCGCTTTTGAGCATTTTATTATTAGCTAGTGATTGGGAAGAAATAGCTGTATCTGCTGTAAAGTCAGTACAAGAACAGATATTTTATCAACTAGGAATTAATCAAATTTCTGTATAAAAATGAATTTCTTCCTTTGCGTCTTTGCTCCTTTGCACCTTTGCGCGAAACGAAAACTGTAATTCATTTACCTAAAAATAGCTATCAAAAGGTGCATTAAGAAACGCACCCTACAAAACATTAACTATCAGTTTTCATCTTCCAACCTGGTTTCACAACCTGACGACTGCGTGCAATAACCAAAGAATCATCAGGGACATCCTCCGTTACCGTTGAACCTGCGGCTATGTAGACATCATTTCCCAGAGTAATAGGTGCAACTAAAACACTATTAGAACCAGTTTTGGTGCGATCGCCTATAATTGTTTTATGCTTCTTCACACCGTCATAATTAGCAGTAATTGTCCCCGCACCCACATTTACCTGAGTTCCCGTTTTTGTATCACCTAAATATGATAAATGTGCTACATTAGTGCGATCGCCTAATTGGGTATTTTTCAACTCCACAAAATTACCAATTCTACAACCAATACCCACTTCAGTATGACCACGTAAATGAGCGTAAGGTCCAATTCGAGTTTGAGATTGAATAATACTATCTGTCACCACAGAATATAAAACAGTGACATTTTCACCCAGTTGACTATTTTCAATTAAACTCCCTGGACCAATGCGACTACCAGCTTGAATTACCGTCTTTCCCCGCAAATGGGTTTGGGGTTCAATAATCACATCTGCAAATAATTCCACCGTTTCATCAATAGTAATACTAGTAGGATCAATTAATGTCACACCTGCTAATAACCATTTTTCCTTAATCCGTCTTTGCAAAATATCGTTAGCAGTTGCTAATTGTAATCTATCATTAATTCCCAAGATTTCTTGATAATCTTCCACATCTACAGCCATGACTTTACCCACCTGAGTTACAGCGTCAGTAAGGTAATATTCTTTTTGAGCATTATTAGCTTGTAAATGTGGTAATATTTCAGCCAAATCTGGCCAATGAAAACAGTAAATTCCAGCATTTACTCGCTCATTTTCCCTTTGATTGGGAGTACAATCTTTATCCTCAACTATTTTTTGTACAATCCCTTCACTATTACGAAAAACTCGACCATAACCTTGAGGATTTGGTAATTGTGCTGAGAGAATAGTACAGGAATTTTGATTTTCTTGGTGAATTTGTAAGAGATTTTTTAAAGTTTCCGTCCGTAATAAAGGCACGTCACCATTTAAAATCAATAAATCCCCTGTGTAACCTTCTAAGTGGGGAAGTAATTGTTGGATAGCATGACCTGTACCCAATTGTACAGCCTGTTCCACAAATTCCACACCATAAATAGAATCAGTGGCTGTTTTTACTTCCTGGGACTGATAACCAACAATCACTAATCTGCGGTCAGGTAAAAGCGGTTCAGCACTCTCAATAACGCGTTCAATTAAAGATTTTCCACCCAAAGAATGTAAAACTTTGGGTAGATTAGATTTCATTCTTGTTCCTTTTCCAGCAGCGAGAATTGCTACAACAACCATAATTAAATATCAGTGAATTTGCTATAAATACTTTTGATTCGTTCTAGTCCAGATCATACCAGTTAATTATCGTTAACTGTTGACTATTAAGACAAAATTTTCTGTGGTGCTTACGATTTTAACCATCTTTTGCGCCATTGTGAACTTGATTCCAATGTGGAGACTTGTACTTCCTCTTGTCGTCGTTTGAGTATTACTTCAGTGGTATCACTTAAATGAGGGTCTCGATAGGGAATAGCAGCACGAGTTAATAAATGTTCTTTTTCCCCTTGGGAAAGGGGCGAAAAAAAGGATATACTTGATTTTGTACCATGTTTAAAATGTCCCGCAATCGTTCCTGGAGTGCGTCTTCCTATGGGTGGGGTAGAACCTACAGCCAAACCAGCAGTTAACAGTGCAGTCCGTACCGCCGCAGCGCAGGAATAAGTAGCCATTAACCCATTTTCATGTAAACATTCTGATACTTTTTGTATAAATTCCAGAGTCCATAATTGTGGACATTGCGGAGGTGAAAAGGGGTCAAGAAAAATTGCATCAGCTTGAAAACCTGATTTATGTACTTGTAGAATTAAGCTTCTAGCATCACCAATGAGTAAATTAGCTTGTAAATAATCCATTTGAATTTGATGTTCAAAAGCTATTTGAGTTAAAATTTTTATATATTTTTCGTCCCAGCTATCACATAATTGATCAGTAATTGCTGCTTGGGGTACAATTGGATTTAATTCTAAACCAATCACTTGTACACGACAATGAGGATTTACTTGCCAAATTGTTTGTAAAGCTGCCGCTGTGTTGTATCCTAGACCATAACAAATATCTAACAGCCGCACAAATCCAGTTTCGGCTAATATTGGTAATTGAGTCGGAATAGCAAACTTCAGTAAACTTTCCTGTTTTGCTCCATAATGACTATGAAAGGCTTCATTAAACTCTGTGGAAAAAAAGGTAAAAGAACCATCTTGTGTTTGTTGGGGTGTAAACATTTTTCTAATTATTAATTACCCATGAATAATCAATTTATTGTTTCTCCAGAATGGCTGTTTGAAAATCTCAATAATCCGCAAGTTGTGATTGTTGATTGTCGGTTTTCTTTAGCTGATACTCAATTAGGAAAACAACAGTATCACACTAATCATATCCCAGGGGCTTATTATTTAGACCTAAATCAAGATTTATCTAGTCCTGTCGCAGAACATGGGGGAAGACACCCTTTACCAAATACTACAGAATTAGCCGAAAAGTTAGCAGCAATTGGGGTAAATTCCCAAAAAACTCTGGTAGTAGCCTATGATGATTCTCGCTTGGCTTTTGCATCTCGCTTATGGTGGTTATTGCGCTATTTAGGACATGAACAAGTAGCTGTTTTAGATGGCGGTTTTTCAAGTTGGCAAAAAGCACGTTATGCTGTTACAGAGATGATTTCTCCTGCTGAAAAAGGAGAATTTATTCCCCAATTACAAGAAAATCAAGTTGTGGATTTTACTTATGTGAAAAATCATAAAGACAGCCCAAATGTGGTTTTAATAGATTCTAGGGAAGGAGAACGTTATCGCGCAGAAAAAGAACCAATTGATAAAATTGCTGGACATATTCCCGGTGCTGTTAATTATCCTTGGCAAGAAGTAACCGATGCTTCTGGGTGTATAATTTCCCAATCAGAACAATCTCAACGCTGGCAAAATATAGATACAAATAAGGAAATTTTAGTTTATTGTGGTTCTGGGGTTACGGCTTGTGTAAATTTACTTTCTTTAGCCATAGCGGGAATTTCTACAGCTAAACTTTACCCTGGTAGTTGGAGTGATTGGATTAGTTATTAGTCAATTGTTAGTTGTTAGTTGTCAGCTACGCTAGATTAAATCTAAGCAATCTGACTATATATGGTTCAATAGCCTATTTTTAGTGAAAAAAGTAGAAATTTATGACTTTTGATTACGACCTATTTGTGATTGGTGCTGGTTCTGGGGGTTTAGCTGCTTCAAAACGGGCGGCTAGTTATGGTGCAAAAGTGGCGATCGCCGAATATGATTTAGTTGGTGGTACTTGTGTAATTCGTGGTTGTGTGCCTAAAAAACTCATGGTTTACGGTTCTCACTTTCCTGCCCAATTCCAAGAAGCCGCAGGTTATGGTTGGACTGTAGGAGATGTAAAATTTGACTGGGAACATTTTATTACATCCATAGATAATGAAGTTAACAGACTTTCCCAACTTCACATCAGTTTTTTAGAAAAAGCCGGAGTAGAACTAATTTCCGGTCGCGCTACCTTCATAGACCCCCACACAGTGGAAGTCAATGAGAAACAATATACAGCCGCGAAAATTTTAATTGCTGTCGGTGGTCGTCCCATTAGACCAGAGATACCAGGGATAGAACACGCTATCACCTCTAATGAGATATTTCACCTCAAGACCCAACCTAAACATATCGCTATCCTTGGCTCTGGTTATATTGGTAGTGAATTTGCCTGTATTATGCGCGGTTTAGGTTCGGAAGTTACCCAAATTATCCGCAAAGAGCAAATTTTAACTGGCTTTGATCAAGATATCCGCACCAGTATCCAAACAGGAATGATTAATCATGGCATTAGTATTATCCCAAATACTGAAGTGAGAGCAATAGAAAAAGTCACCGAAGGACTAAAATTAACCTTATCTGGAGAAAATCAAGAACCAATTATTGCTGATGTATTTTTAGTAGCAACCGGTCGCAGTCCCAATATTGAGGAGTTAGGCTTAGAAAATGCCCAAATTGACTGTGTTCCTAGTTCTGTTGAAGAACCAGGATATAGTGTCACAAATGCAATTTCTGTTAATGAATATAGTCAAACTTGCCACCCCCATATTTATGCTGTTGGTGATGTCACAGACCGCCTAAATTTAACCCCCGTAGCCATTGGAGAAGGTCGCGCTTTCGCTGATAGTGAATTTGGTAATAACCGCCGCGAATTTAGTCACGAAACCGTTGCTACAGCCGTATTTACCACCCCAGAAGCGGCTACCGTTGGCTTAACAGAAGCTCAAGCTAGGGACAAATTCGGTGATGATCACATCAAAATCTATCGTACCAATTTCCGCCCCATGTATTACACTTTGGCGGGTAAGCAAGAAAAAACCATGATGAAGTTGATAGTAGATGTGAATACAGATAAGATATTAGGTGCTCACATGGTGGGAGATAGCGCCGCAGAAATTATTCAAGGTGTCGCTATTGCTGTGAAAATGGGAGCAACTAAAGCTGATTTTGATGCTACTGTGGGTATTCATCCCTCCGCAGCAGAGGAATTTGTGACTATGAGATAATAGGGATTTTACTAGGGGTTTAGCACTGCTAAACCCGTGACACTTGGGGATAATTCTAGAGAATTAGTGCAACACAATATTGAGAAAACATAAATCAACTATCACGTTCTGAGTCGAAATCAAAAAATGATCAAATTTATAGACTTATTTAGCGGTACAGGAGGATTTAGATTAGCCTTTGAAAGGATTTGTGATAATTATAAAATTAAATCTCAATGTGTTTTTTCTAGTGATATTGATATAAATTCCCGAAAAATCTATTTAGAAAACTTTGGAGAAAAACCCATAGGAGATATTACAAAAATTGACGAAAATGATATTCCTGACCATGATATATTATTAGGTGGTTTTCCTTGTCAACCCAGAAATGTTGAATGTCGTTACAAAACTTTACATATTTAAGTATACTAGTATTATCAAGGGTAAAAATGTCAACATTTCATAATATCTTCCATCCAATGAACATAACTGA
>NZ_JACJTO010000006.1 GCF_014698755.1 Aphanizomenon flos-aquae FACHB-1287
ACTAATTTGGTAAATATAGAAAGTCTCAATAAAGATGTTTGTGCCATTAAAGATGGTAAGGTTGCTGGAGGTAGTTCTTTTATTATTACTGGTAAAGGCGGTCTACCTGCTGACACTGAGGAATCAATTACTAATTCTCCCGCTTTGGTAGAATGGGAAAATAATTCAGATGTGGTTGCACAAGCAAATATATCTCCTGTTAAAGTAAGTCAAAAAGCTACAAATTATCATCCACAAATCCAGCAAGTACAAGGTTGGATTATTACCCCGGACGGTAAGGTGATTCTCACGGCTGATAGCCAAAAAATCACATTACAAACTGATAAGAATAATCTCCCTGATTGTAAGTAATTTTCTATAATAAATTCACGCAAAGGAAGAAAGATATTATGATGTTAAATCGCAAGTTTTTGGTTTTCAGTTTATTATCATTAAGCTGTGTTTTAATTTCTCCAGTTCTTGCTAATATTAGTCGCATTTCTCTATATTCTGAAAATTCTCTATCTCTAGAAAATCAAGCTCAAAAATTATATGAAAATGGCGAATTTCAACCGGCCATTACTATTTTAAAAACTGCTATTAATAACTATCAAAAACAAGATAACTTGACTGGAAAAATCATAGCTTGGCGAAATTTAGGTTTAGTTTATCAAAAAATGGGAAATCCTCAAGAAGCTAAACAAGCCGTAGCAGCAAGTATCAAATATTTACCTAAAATATCCGACGACAAAAAACGTCAAGAATTATTGGCTAAAACTCTGGAAGTGCAAGGACAAATCCAATTATCTATTGGTGAAATTCAGGCTTCTTTAGATACTTGGAAACAGATAATTAATATTTATGAAAAATCAGGGGACAGTACCGGATTAATCAGAACTAAAATTAACGAATCTCAATCATTACAAAGTTTAGGTTTATATAATCAAGCTGTTAAAAATTTGACTGCAACTCAAGCAACTTTAGATAAGCAACCGGATACTTTACTCAAAGCTAAAGCCCTCTTAACTTTAGGTGATGTTTTAAGAGGAGTGAGAAAATTAGATGAATCTATGACTGTCTTAAATCAAGGCTTAACTATTGCTGAAAAATTATCATCTAATTCTACTGTTAGAACGGAAATTTTGATCAGTTTAGGTAAAACTCAGAGGTTACAATTAAACTTTGAGCAAGCTCTGAATTATTATCAACAAGCTATTGAGAAATCACACTCTTCTGATTTACTGATTCAAGGTTATTTGCATCAAATTGATTTGTTATTATTTAATCAGAAAATATCAAACGCTCAAGCATTAATTCCCAAAATAAAAGATACTTTAACTAAATTACCTGCTAGTCGGAGTGCTGTTTATGCTCGGATTACTTTCGCTAAAACTATTCTCAAAGATAAAAAAATAGGCAAAACTTATCAAAATTTAATTGTTGATGAATTAGCAACAGCATTAAATCTAGCTCAAAAACTAGCAGATAGTCGTGGTGAAAGTTATAGTTTAGGGGTTTTGGGTAATATTTATGAAAAAAATCAACGCTATGCAGAGGCGCAAAAATTGACGGAAAAGGCAGTTTTAATTGCTCAAAGAATTAAAGCACCAGATATTAGTTATAAATGGCAATGGCAACTAGGGAGAATATTAGCGGCAAAAGGAAACCAAAAAGATGCAATATCTGCTTATAAACAAACTGTAGAAACTTTAAAAAGCATCAGAACCGAGTTAGTTGCTATTAGTTCAGATTTACAATTTTCTTTTCGAGAAGATGTTGAACCTGTTTATCGAGAATTAGCAGGATTATTATTACATGAAAACTCAAGTCAAACAGAAATCAAAGAAGCTAGACAAGTAATTGAAGATTTACAACTAGCTGAATTAGATAATTTCTTTCGTAATGCTTGTTTAAATAGTAAATCTGTAGAAATAGATGAAATTAATGATTATAGTACCGCTGTTTTCTATACTCTGATTTTAAAAGATAGATTAGAACTAATTGTAGCTTTACCTAATCAACCTCTAGAACGATATTCACGCCCTATTTCTCAAGTAGACATTGAGAATAATATTAAAAATTTAAAACGTGAATTAACTAATTCAATAGGTTTGAACAAAAGAAGATTAAAATTATCTCAAGAAATTTATACTTGGTTAATCAACAAAGAATTAGCTGCAAAATTAGAATATAGCAAGATTAAAAATTTAGTCTTTATTTCTGATGGTGTATTCAGAAATATTTCCTTAGCTGCTCTTTATGATGGTAAACAATATTTAATTGAAAAATATAGTATTGCTCTTGCTCCTAGTTTGCAACTTATAGATATTAAACCCTTAGTACGAGAACAAGTACAATTATTTGCAGGAGGAATAAGTGAGCCTCGTCAAAAATTTCCTGCTCTTCCTAATGTAATAGGAGAATTATCACAAATCAAGGCTGATTTTCCTAAAGCAAATTTATTAAAAAATGAGTTTTTTACAAGTTCAAATTTAGAAACCAATATTAAGCAACATTCGGCTCAAATAGTTCATTTAGCAACTCATGGTGAATTTAGCTCCAAAGCAGAAGATAATTTTATTTTAACTTGGGATGGTCGATTAAACATTGATCAGCTGACAAATATACTACGTTCTGATAATAAGCAAATTCGTCCAATTGAATTATTAGTTTTAAGTGCTTGTCAAACTGCAACTGGAGACAAAAGAGCTATTTTAGGTTTGGCTGGAATAGCAGTAAAAGCTGGAGCGCGGAGTACAATTGCTAGTCTTTGGTCTGTTAATGATCAAGCGACCTATTTACTGATGAGTAAATTTTATCAGGAATTAGCTAATAGTAAAATTACAAAAGTTGAAGCTCTGCGTCGCGCTCAATTAGAGGTTTTAAATAAAAATGAATTTAAACATCCCTATTTTTGGTCAGGTTTTGTACTCATAGGTAATTGGCTATAATTTAGTTAAAATTCATAATCCTTGAAAAAGGATAGTATGCTTGTTTTCACGTCAGTATGTTCCTCTTTATTATTGCAAAATACAGGTGTGTTGAAAGATGAAAAATAAATTGCAAAATTCTAATAAAATCATATTTAACTGGTTATTTTTTTGTATTGACTTGGTGATTTTTTTCCCACCAGCTAATGCTCAAATAATTTCACAACCAATCACACCTCAAGATCCAACAGTATTACCAACTCCCCAACCTTTACCGGAAACCCAACCTTTACCCCCTTTAGAAGACCTATTACACGCTCCAGGACAAATTCCTCTCCAACCATCCTTAGAACAAATTCCTGGAACAATTACAGTTACACAGTTTGACGTTATTGGTAGCACTGTTTTTAGTCAAACAGAATTAGCAAAAACATTAGAACCTTTTACTAAACATCCTATTTCTTTTACTGAATTATTGAAAGCTCAAGAAGCTATTAGTCAACTATATATAAAATCTGGATATATTACATCTGGAGCATTTATACCCCCCCAAGAATTAAAAAATGGGGTAGTCAAAATAGAAGTGATTGAAGGTGAAGTTGAGTCAATTAATATTACAGGGTTACAAAGATTAAAACCTGGTTATCTTCGCAGTAAATTGGCATTAGCAACTAAAGCTCCTTTAAATCAAAATCGCTTGCTTGAATCTTTGCAAATGCTACAAATTGACCCTTTAATTGCTAATTTATCCGCAGAATTAGCAGCAGGTTCTCGTGCTGGGATAAGTACCTTAGAAATTAATGTTCGTGAGGCTCAAGCTTTCTCTACACAACTCAGTATTGATAATCAAAGATCTCCTAGCGTTGGTACTGTCCGCCGTCAATTACAAATTAGTCACAATAATCTTTTAGGATTTGGCGATCGCTTTCATGTAGGCTATATCAATACCGATAGTAGTAACTCCGTCGATGATTTAAGTTATTCATTTCCCATCAATCCCTACAATGGAACAATCAGTTTAAACTATAGTCTCACAAATAGTAATGTTATTGAAAAACCCTTTAATGCCTTAAATATTCAGTCAGAATCTCGCAACTATCAAATTACCTATCGTCAACCCCTAAAACAAACCCTAACGGAAGATTTTAGCTTAGGTTTAACAGCTTCTCGATAAGAATCACAAACCTCACTTTTAAATATTCCCTTTCCTTTATCTATTGGTGCAAATGAACAAGGAGAAACAAAAATTTCTGCCCTCCGTTTTTTCCAGGAATATACAAAAAGAGACAGTCAACAGGTATTTGCTCTCCGTTCACAATTTAGCTTTGGAATTGATGCTTTAAATGCCACTATTAATAGTGAAGAACCGGATAGTCAGTTTATAACTTGGCGGGGACAAAGCCAATATTTACGTCTGTTAACACCAGATACAACCTTATTATTACGCTCTGATTTACAACTAGCTGATCGTCCTTTGGTTCCCCTCGAACAATTAAGTATTGGTGGACAACAAAGTGTTAGAGGTTATCGTCAAGATCAATTATTAGCTGACAATGGCTTATTTGCATCCGCAGAACTGCGTACCTCAATCCTGAAAATACCTAAATGGCACACTACAGTTCAATTATCCCCCTTTGTCGACTTAGGCACAGTTTGGAATCATCCTGCCTCTGAAGCTAAAATTCCCAAAAAAACCCTATCCTCGGTGGGTTTAGGTTTACGTTTTTTGGTTGGTAACAACTTTAATGCTAAAATTGATTGGGGTATTCCATTAGTTAAATTGAATCAAACTGGCGATACACTGCAAGAAAATGGTCTTTATTTCACAGTTGAATATAAACCTTTTTAATTCAGGACTTACCCACAAGTCATGAACGAAGGAACTACCTATTGCGTCAGAAACTGTAGGGATAGGAAGCATACTTTAATTAACCCCTTCTGACACAAAGCATGGTAATATCATCAAACTGCGGGGCATCAGCAATAAAAGCAAATAAATTAGTTTTAATTGCATTGAGCAAATCATTAGCACAATTGCATGGCTGCTCCAGAATATCTCGCAGTCGCTTGTCTGTGAATAACTTACCTTCAGGGTTTTTGCCCTCCGTTACACCGTCAGTATAGCCAATCAATATATCACCGGATTC
The DNA here is from genome assembly GCF_014698755.1 of Aphanizomenon flos-aquae FACHB-1287. Lineage (GTDB taxonomy): Bacteria > Cyanobacteriota > Cyanobacteriia > Cyanobacteriales > Nostocaceae > Dolichospermum > Dolichospermum flosaquae. The sequence goes on from NZ_JACJTO010000006.1 coordinate 5,057, forward strand.
AATCTGAACCTGTTGGATTTTAAATTTACTTCCAGGCATCATTCCTACCGCAGGCCCTGTAGATTTAAGAATATTCTTCACACCAGATTGGTTAAGAACAAACAACGGCTCATGCCCACCATTAATATAAGTAAGAATTCCCGTTTCTGGTTCCAAAATACCAAAAAACATAGTTGCAAACATACTCATTTGCCAGTGATTTTGGGCAACATATTCATTAGTTCGAGAAACTGCTTGCAGGGCATTGAGGTGATCTAAATTTCTGAAGTCAGATTCACTCAGCCAACCACCAATAGGCTGATTGTCCTCAAGAATTTGATCAGCCAGTCCACGCAATTGCGTTTCCGAAGAAAACACACGGATTAAACTCCGCATCAAAGCCATGAATAATGCTGCACCTACACCTTTATCACATACATCCGCAATTACCAGTCCTACCTGATTATTAGGAAGATCAAAAGTGTCGTAGAAATCTCCAGCTACCTGACGGGCAGGATAGAAACAAGCAGCAATTTCCCAATTAGGCGATTTAACTAGTTCATAAGGCAGAAAATCAATCTGTATTTGTCGTCCCTTTTCTAGTTCAGCGTCAAGAGCTTTAGAATATTTATCAAGTTTTGAATACAGACGAGCATTTTCCAAAACTAAAGCCATCTGGTCAGCAGTTAGCAGCATGAGATTAGCTATTTCTTGGCTAAAATGCCCTGGTTGAGAATGTAATAAAGTTATTATTCCTAATAATTCTTCCCCTCTGATAATAGGAACAGCCAAAGCAGAACGGACATTATACGGCTGATTAGGTAAGGTGAGCCAGCGATTATCTTTCTCAGTATCTAAAATCAATCCCATTTGGCGATTACGGATTACCCAACCGGCTAGGCCTTTATCTAATACATTACCGATCAGATTCTTACGTTGTTCTGATGTTACTTCCGCCCGCGACAAAATTGCATCTACTACTTTTCCAGAAGGCTCAAGTAAAAATAGACTGCCTTTTTCTGACTTAGTTTGATCTGTGGCCACATCTAATGTAGTCTGTAATGCGGCTTTTAGTACCTCCCTTTCCGTCGCAGAGCGTGCCATTGATACTAATTTTTCTAGCAAATGACCTTGAGCTTTAAAAGCAGCCCCTTCATTTCTGAGTTCTGCTACTTCTCGACGAAGTGCTTCTAGTTCTTCGTAATCTACTGCTTGAATCTGATTGTTAAAACTCATATTCCCCCTAAGCAAATGATTCTAAACACGAATGTAAACTGAGTTATCCCGAAAATTAGATGCCTAAAACCTGTATGTATTCTACTTTTCAATTGCTTAACCTACTAACTTAGATTAGTGGGGGCTGAATTAACTAGACATCTGGTGAAAATTAAATTTGCGTTTCCTAGAACCCTTGTAGAGAAGTTCTATCGAATATCTCTACATTTTCTCTAAATATTTCCAATATAGCCTAAACAAACAGCTATAAAATCAGTTATTTGCAATTGACAATAAAGATATTGCGATTTTTATCACCCTCACGCTCATACAAATATTGGTCAACACCTTGAATTGCTAAATATACACCTAGTCCCCCTATTTGCCGCTCTTCCAAAGGCTTATTTAATTCTTGGGCTGCTACAGTCACCTTGTCATGAGGATCATGTCTAGCTCCAGTATCTTCAATACAGATAGTGAGCGTGGATTCCCCAAGAGTAGCAGATATCTTTAATTGGCCTTGCAAACCAGCTTCCTCATAGCCATGAATAATTATATTAGTGGCAATTTCGTCAACTGCTAGACGGAGCTTGTAAGTAGCTTTTTTATCCAAAGCTGCTGATTCGGCTGCCGTTTTGATGTATGTAGCGATCGCCTCTAAAGAGTCTAATGTTCCCGATACGGTTAAAGTTTCCATAAACAGTGGTTCTGATATTGATCGATAATCACTTGCATATTTACAACCTTCCCAAACAATAAAGATTCGTATCTTTTTAAATTTCTGGTGTCGTAGATTTTATTTAGGAAAGTGATTTTTTGTTATCTCCTAACCTCTGTAGAAACTTTCCTGCCGAAAGTTTCTACAATTAAATCCGATTGTATTTGGTGCAAAATCAAATTGCTAAACTATGCCGATTTGTTGATCTCCTCCTCATTATCTACCAAATAAACACTGTGGTCAAAGCCAGTCTTCTTAATAGTATCTAATACAGTCTCTTGAGTGCCAACCATATAGATTTTTACATCTGTTCCCATCTTTTGTTTAGCGAAGATTAGCACCCGGAGTCCGGCACTGGCCATGTACTCTAGTCCTTCCATCATCAGCACTAAACGTTGAGGATTAAGTTTAGCAGCCTCTTCTACCTTGTCTTTAAAACCTGTTGCTGTACTGGCATCCAGGTCTCCAGCTAAGGTAATTTTAGCAACATTATCACTTGTTTCTAGAGTTATTTCTAGAGAAGTTTTTCCAGTTTGTTCAGTAGTCATGATTTCCTGTTAATATTTGAATTGCAAAAAAGTAGTTGAAAGGTGAAAACTGGCAAAATTAACTTTGCCAAAATTGAATTTATTTACCTACCAAGATTGCCACAGAGCGATCGCCCATTAACAAACCCGATTGATTTTCTAGCATCGGTTCAGTACCAGGTTGCCAACTATCATGGGGTGTTGTAGCACCAGTATTTGCGAAAATATGCCAATTCATGCCCATAGGTAAGCCAGGAATCTCAAACCACAGAGAGTCCCAGTGCATATTCATAGCCACGTAGACGTAATTATCTTCTACAGTGCCTTGCTTGGCGTGTTTCCCACAGAGCATAAAAGCCAGAGTCCGCGCAGAATCAGACCAATCAGCGTTCCATGCCCGTGTGCCATGCCAAGTAATATCGGCATAACCGCTGCCCACATAATCGCGGTTTTGGAAATGCCAGGGATTTCTTAACACTGGATGGAGATTGCGGAAAGCAATACAGTGTTTAAAAAACTTAAACAAATCTGCATTTTTTTGTAACAGTGTCCAATCTAACCAGTTTAAGTCATTATCATGACAGTAAGTGTTATTATTGCCATATTGAGTGCGTCCCACCTCATCACCCATGAGAATCATTGGCACCCCCTGACTTACCATCAGCATAGCCAGGGCATTTTTAATTTGCCGATGGCGTAAAGCATTGATACCTGGATCATCTGTTTGACCCTCCCAACCGCAGTTCCAACTATCATTATCATTAGTGCCATCGTTGTTATTTTCACCATTGGCTTCATTATGTTTCCCGTTATAGGAAACCATATCCATCATGGTAAAACCATCGTGGGCAGTAATAAAATTAATAGATGTTGCGGGCGCACGGCCAGACAAAGCATACAAATCTGGAGAACCTTGCAGACGTTGGGCGGTATCCCCAACCGTACCATCTCCTTTTAAGAACTTACGAATCCCATCACGGTATTTACCATTCCATTCTGCCCAACGTCCATAAGCTGGGAAAGAACCGACTTGGTATAAACCGCCAGCATCCCAAGCTTCAGCAATCAGTTTACACTTAGCCAAAATCGGGTCAAAGGCCAAAGATTCCAACAGAGGAGGATTTGCTAAGGGTGCGCCCCAAGGATCACGACCTAAAATAGCTGCCAAGTCAAACCGGAAGCCATCAATATGATATTCTGAAGCCCAGTAACGCAGACAATCTAAAACTATACCCCGCACAATGGGGTTATTACAGTTGAGAGTATTACCAGTCCCGCTAAAGTTGTAATAGTACCCTTCTGGGGTAAGCATATAATAGGTCTTATTGTCAATTCCTCGAAAAGAAATTGTCGGACCATGCTCGTTACCTTCGGCAGTATGGTTAAAAACTACATCAAGAATGACCTCAATCCCGTTTTTATGCAATTCCTTAACCAGGGCTTTTAACTCATCCATCTGCATCCCAAATTTGCCTGTAGCCGCATAACCAGCCTTGGGAGCAAAAAAACCAACTGTACTATAACCCCAATAATTATATAGAGTTTCTCCAGTTTGGGGATTAGGACGGCTATTTTCAAACTCATCAAACTCATAAATAGGCATCAACTCCACAGCATTGACACCCAACTCTTTCAGGTAAGGAATTTTATCCCGAATACCAGCAAAAGTACCCTGATATTTTTCTTTTACACCGGATGATGGATGACGGGTAAAACTGCGGACGTGCATTTCATAAATAACTTGATCTTCTGGAGGAATTTCCAAAGGACAGTCATTTTCCCAGTCAAAATCATCAAAAGCAATTCTGGCGCGATGATGGTAGATATCATTCCAGTCTGGAGTCACACCCCAAACATCCCGACCACCAATAATTTTGGCGTAGGGGTCCATCAAAACTTTGCTGGTATCAAACCAATGACCTGCCTGGAAATTATTTGGACCATCCATGCGATAGCCATATTCCAGATTTTCATAATCCAGGTCAAAGACAGTCATGCTATAAACATTACCAATGCGAAATTCTTCAGGAAAAGGAATTTCGGCTAAGGGTTTTTTGGCGTGTTTTTCAAACAGGACTAAAGTACAGGATTTGGCGTAACTCGAAAAAATTGAGAAGTTAACCCCCCCTGGAACTAGGGTTGCACCAAACGGAAATGGTTTTCCGTTGCGTAATTTAAACCCCTCATAAGTATGCGTTGAATGAACATCAATTCTTTCCATTAAACTTTTCCTTATTTAAGGGCTTTTAATCCTGCTTCCAGGTTTTCAGTAGTGACAAAATGTACTAAAAATCCAGTAGTATCCATTGTATCTTTGAGTTCTTCATTCAAACCCACCAATAATAATTTCCCTTCTTTGGCTGTAGTTTGCCGATGTATACTCAGCAGAGTCCGTAAACCTGCACTGGACATATATTCTACCTTTGTCATGTCGAGCAGAATTTTACTTTCCGGTACAACTAAAGCTAAAACTGCGTCTGTCACTGATTTTGCTGTACTGGCATCTATATCGCCCCTCACCACAACTAAGTTTATATCTTCATTCGTTGTGATATTAATCTCAAATTTAGGTTCTTCCATGTTGTCAACTTTCAGTGGATTTGTATTTAAGTATGGAGAAGAGGGAGAAACACTCCTCCCTTTCTTCTCTCTAGTTATACAGGGACAATCTGCACTTTTACTTTCACCCGTTCGCTGGTTTTTGGTAAAGTGACGGTTAAAGCTTCTGCATCAAAGTTGCTGTAAGGTTCGCCATCAATTTCGCACTTACCAATTTTCACGCTACCGGGTGGTAAAATATCTGGTGATACTCTAAGAATATTATCAGCGAATCCACCGGGAATAGGCTTAAAGTAGAAATCCATTGGCTGCTTGGTAATGAGCAGGTTTGTATACACTGCCGCCAAATAGCATAACTCAAAGGAGTGATAACCACTCATAGAGTGAGAACCTTTCCCTCTTTCGTTACCCCCAGCTAGATAGGGAATACCATTAGCAAGAACGTTAAAGTAAACCCCACCCTCTTCTAAATCTAAAAACCAAGCATTATAGAATGCTGCGGATTCACGAGCCAAGCGGTGATATTCTTTGTTATCAAGAATACCCGCTAGAATTTGGTAAGCTAAGATTGCTTGTTCTTGTTGCCACCAAGCTTTACGATCATGCCAAACAAAGCGGTAATGCTCTTCTCCTTCAGCTAGGGTGCGTTCTACAACGTCGTACCAGCCACCACGTTGCTGATCACTACCCACTGCTGGCATGATATCAGCAATTTTTTGAGCGAGATTGACATAGCTATCTTTAGCTTTGAGGCTTTGCATCCGCATCAAATTCCAGGCAATTTTGAGGTTGTGACCGACGACAGCGCGGTTTTGCTGCCAACCCCAAGTTTGATCATTAGACCAGTCTTGAAAGAATCTCTCCTGTACAAATGGACTATTTTCGTAGTCAGGGAACCGCTTTTCAATGGTGTCGAAGGTATACTCCAACATATCCGCGTATTCTTGTTTACCTGTCGCTAACCACAGGTTAATCAGGTAAGCTGGGGCATGATCACCAACAGAGTTCCAGTTTTTTGTTCCCTTATTATGCCCTAATGAATCACTGAGAGGATCTAATGTCAAAGGATCAAGGTGAGAAAAATATCCGCCGTGTTCACCTTTATCCAGTAAAAACTCATTAAATAGCTTAATGGTTTTCTCTGTGTCATCCATAATGCGTGTATCACCAGTACAACGATAGGTTTGAATCGGACCGGCTAGGGCGTAAATTTGTTCATAAGCAGGGATAGCATAGTAATCATCGCCAAATTCGGAAGCAAAGATTTTATCTTCTTTTTCTCCCTTCACATCAATCCCGTGATACCAGTAGACAATGCCTTCATCTAAGTCTACAAATCTCATGTGTTCCCGCAGGTACTCAGTACCGTTTTCGGCAGCCTGGAGAAAGCTGTCATTACCAGTCATCATGAAGGCAGTAGCAAAACCGTAGACCAGACGGGAAATAGTATCGGTTTCTTGGCGGAAATTGGTGGTTGATTGTATACCGCTGAGATTCAAAGTAGTGCGATATTTGCGATAGTCGTAGTCACCATCGCCAAATTGAGCTTTGAGGTAAAATTTACCTAAAGCATTAATTTGCTGTACCCACCAATTTTGTTTCTCAAAAACGTAATCGTTTTTTTGACGACCGGCAAAAACTATTTGTTTAGCATCGAAGACATCTTTATCTGGATAAAATACCCCATAAGTAAATAAATATCTTCCAGGTAATAACATGGCTCTCATGCTGCCAGTTGCATCTGGGTAGCCTTCGTCAAAATTTTGAATTAATTTCGCATAGGCCATGGGACTAATTTTAACTTCAAACTCTCTGCCATCAGAAGTTTTCAGTCCAAATGTGTCGCTATTACCGTCATATTCAGTAACGTATCCAGCTATGAGATCAGAGAAGGTAAAATCTACCTTTGTGGTCATAATATTTCCTCGTTTTGGTAAGAATTGATTAGGTTAAATTATGTATTTACAGAACTAATTTTTCTCAATTTCTTGGACAAAGGTTTCCATGAATTGGTCTACCATTCCTGGATGTTTGCCTGTAATGAGATTACCATCAATGACTAAATCAGCAGTGACATCACCTTCATAAATAACATCTGCCCCAGCATTTTCTACATCACAAATGATGTTATGAGCGCAGGTGACTTTTTTGCCTTTAATTAGGTCTGGGTCGGCACAGAACAACCACAAACTATGGCAAATAGTCCCTAATTTGACATTATCTGTATTCGCTGCATTTCTGAGAAAAACAACGGCAGGAGCTTGATTTTTTTGCCCCTTTTTGACATTGACTTCATATCGAAGTCTATCCATTGCATAGGCTCCGATACAAATAATGCCTTTATAGTCGCTGGGTTTTACGTCTTTAACTTCTGTGCTGACAGTGACATGATATTCTACTTGATCATTTTCGGGGTTGGAACCAAAGTGTAGTTCTTTGTTGCCCCAAAGATGGGAAATATACTCTACTTCATAACCTTGTTCAGGGAAATATTCATTGAAGCGACGAAATTCTGTGCCGTCAAAATGTTCTTCAATAAGTACACCGATTTTGCCTTTACTATTAGCTGTCATCTAAATTTTAATCCTTGGTGATTTGGGAAATTAAGAGAATTGTAAAAACTGTATGACAGAGTGAAAAAATACGATAATTTAGAGGTAAGGATAAACGGTTGTTTACCCCTAGTTAATGCTGCTTAAATCAAGAATATTGAAGATCAATAAATTTCTTGATTTGGGGAAAATTTAAGTTATGGCTTGGTGATAAATTTCGTACAGATGTCCATCTGGAGAAAGTTCTTGGAATATTTTCGGTTCGAGCGATCGCATTTTACCATCAATGGATTTTTTAAAGAATTCTGGACTTTCCCACTGGGCATAGTTGATCACTCTAGTCCCATCTAAACTTCTGTGCAAAGTGGAGGAGATAAAGCCCGGTTGGTATTTAACGTGGTTTTCCATGTAATCAACAATGCTGTTTAAAAGTTCTTGTTGTTTCCATGTTTCAACTTCAAATACCACAATTACTGGAAATACTTGGGAAGCCTTTTGCTTATCCAGCGCAACGGCTTTACCAGCAGCTTCACCCCAAGGAGACATATCTGCATAGACGCGCCATTCACTGACCTTATTTCCCCGCATTCGATAGATATCACAACAAGCTACTGTCACGTGTTTCTTGCTGCCCACCATTTCATATTTAGCGTCCATTTCAATGGTGATGATATCTGGTTCTATCCAAATTTTCCGGGCATCATGACCATAAAACTTAGCAGTAGTTTTAAAGGTGTGTTTAAAGAAGTCTACAACTGCATTTGGTCCATACATTGGCTCACCTGAACCAACTTTATAAAACAGGTCATCTGTTAGATAAGTTTTGACTTTTTCCCAATCTTCAGCCATGATTGCTGCTGATAGTTCACCAACTGCTTTTAACTGTTCTGATGGTGTTTCCATATTACCCTCTACTGACCACTTTGGTCCACCAATTGACCATTTAGGAATATATCCTTGGGCTACTCTTTGTTTAGCTTCTGGATGTTCGGCAAAATGTCTTCTCATTGTGCCAGGAGGAAGCATTTGCTGTCCTTTGCTAACTGTCAACACAGAAGCAGATTCAGGAACGGGGATTGAAGGATCAAATACAGGATTTACATCCATAAAAATCCGCAGTTCACTGAATTTATCTCCCTCAACTCGGAAGATGTCAAAACAAGGAAGTGAAACAACTGAGCCATCTTTGCGCCAGTATGTCACGTCCATTTCTACGAATACCGCATCTCCTTCTTCCCAGATCATTTTGATCTCGTGGTATACGGCATCAATTTGACTAAAGAAGGCATCGGCTGATTTTCTGATTGATTCTTTATCTAAACAGACATCAAAGTTACCAAATTGATAAACTGGTGTATCGGTAAAGAAGGTAATAAAACCTTCAGAATCAAATGCTTCACCTCTGGAAAATAGGCGTTTTACTAAGTCTGTATTTGTTCCAGAAATGCTTTCTGTGTTGGGAGTTTCGGCGTTATCAGGTGATCCTTGTGCCATCAATTCACCCATCATTGACTGCACAACTTGGCCAAAAACTATATGAACTTTACCCAGTGCTGCCGCGAATTCTTGCTGACTTAATTCATAGCCATTTTCTCTAGCAATCTTGACAAACTGTTCAGCCGTATTAGCAGAATGGAGTTGCTGTTGGAGATTGGGTTGATCAAAGGCTGCTTGTAACAGGTCTATTACTTTATGTGACATAACTATTCTCCTAAATTATCTCAGTTTTGCCATGGGGTCATATCAGCATAAACCCGCCATTCACTGACCTTATTTCCCCGCATCCGATAGATATCACAACAGGCAACTACCACGTGTTTTTTACTGCCCACCATTTCATATTTAGCGTCCATTTCAATGGTGATGATATCTGGTTCTATCCAAATTTTCCGGGCATCATGACCATAAAACTTAGCGGTAGTTTTAAAGGTGTGTTTAAAGAAGTCTACAACTGAGTTTGGTCCATACATTGGCTCACCTGAACCCACTTTATAGAAAAGGTCATCGGTTAGATAAGTTTTGACTTTTTCCCAATCTTCAGCCATGATTGCTGCTGATAGTTCACCAACTGCGGTTAATTGTGGTGAAGAAGCAGGGGTATTTTCAATACCGATAGGCCATTTAGGTCCAGCAATTGACCATTTAGGAATAAATCCTTGGGATACTCTTTCTTTACCTTCTGGATGTTCGGCAAAATGTCTCCTCATGGTGTCAGGAGGAAGCATTTTCTGTCCTCTACTAACTGTCAGCACAGAAGCAGATTGAGGCACAAAAATAGAGGAGTTAAATACGGGATTTACATCCATGAAAATCCGCAATTCACTGAATTTATCCCCTTCAACTCGGAAGATATCACTACAAGGAAGTGAGATAACTGAGCCATCTTTTCGCCAATAGATAACATCCATTTCTACGAAGACGACGTTGCCGATTTCCCAAATCATTTTGATTTCGTGGTATACGGCATCAATTTGATTGAAGAAAGCATCGGCTGATTTTTTGATGGCTTCTTTGGTTAAACAGACATCAAAGTTACCAAATTGATAAACTGGTGTGTCTGTAAAGAAAGTAATGAAACCTTCGGCATCAAAAGCTTCTCCCCTGGAGAACAATCGCTTTACTAAGTCTGTATTCGTGCCGGGAAATTTTTTGGACATGGATATAGTTCTATTATTGGTTGTTGTTAAATTGCCAGAGTTATAATTTTCTATCTGGTCAATTTGAGGATGTTCTCCGTTTGTTGTGGAATTGAAGTCAGTAATTATTGCTTCTGGAAACGTGAATGTAGTGCCATTAGCCTGGTTATATTCTTCCATACCTTTTTGGAAGCTGGTTTTAACTTTACGGGTAACTTGGTTAAATTCCAATTGTTCCCCGTTTGGTCCTTTGCAGTAGAACAAAGACCAACCTTCCATTGGGTCATGACTCCAATCTATTTCTGGTTCACCTGCAGCGATCACTTCTGGTTCGTTCCAAAATTTAAAGGAATTATATCTTTGAGCTACTACTCTTCTTTCTGCTTCTGATTTCACGTTGACAACTCGGTTACAAACCACGTTTGTCATTCCACGTTTATGACATTCTGCTTCCAACATTTGAGCAAAAACATTTAAATCAACACCTTCTTTGACGTTGAAAGAAATGTGCATGGCATTGACATTACCAATGTGGGAAGGAATGGTAGGAACTGAAGCATGAGAGGCATTAGGTTTACCAGCTTCTCGGAAGTGAATCAGTTCGATAACGGTATTCCCAAAGGAAATAAACCTCACATCTAAGGCATCTTCCTTAGCACTTCTAAGATGGGGAACTTTGATAGTTTGGGGATTGATACTTTGAGCGATCGCATCCAGTTCTTCTTTTTGAAAAAGGGTATTCTGAATGACATCACCAACTAACTCGCTTTCGGCAACAACCAGTTTTCCTCCTAACACTTCTAAGTAAAAGTCTAAAGATTGAGAAATGTCATTAACCGTAACACCGACGTGTTGAACGCCTTGTAATAAATGACCTAATCCAGACGTAGTTAAAGGGCTATGCTTTAAATCAGTTTGACTATTGTTGATTAAACCCTTACCGTTAGTTTGACCATTGTTGATTAAACCTTTACCGTTAGTTTGACCACCAACCATTAAGGTAACAATATCATTTTTAATTTGATTAGCAGCCCCAATTTTAGTGATTAACTCTGCTACTTTGGCACTCCGCTGACCAGCAAGAGTCATTTGACCATCGTAAACAAAGGTGTAGGCTGTTCTCTCGGGAAATGGTTGGATTTGTTTAATGTATTTAGCCGCATCTTTAACTGCTGCTAAATATTCGGAAGACGCGAAAAACTTCTCTCTTTCGAGATGATTAGCAAAGGCAATTTCATAAGCTGCATGATATTGCTTTTCTTCAGGTTCGTAGTGACTGACTCCCGCTGCATCTGGACGAGAATTATCTACTGCTTCAAATAGATGCAATCGGAATTTGAGTACAGAATCACTACTGCTAACTTTACGGGCAAAAGTTTCTGTGAGATAACGACGAAAAACTTCCATGCTCACACCATGAGCTTTTTTAACCATGACGTGAAATTTGATTGCGTCAATTTCACCGTTAGGAATGCCGTTAGAAATCTTATCTATGTATGTAATAGAATTACCAGGACTGCTGTTATAACCAATGGCTTTGCGGAATAAGTTATGCTCGTCATCCATCAGAATGGCAGAAGCTGTAAACCATGTCTGACGCTCTGCTTCACTGGCAAATGTTAATTCGGCAATCCCATCAAAGTTATCTTCTGAGTCTGTTGTATAGTCTAAGCCGGGAATGTTTGGACAGAAGCCACCTTGGTTATGAGCTATATGAAACTGCCAATATTGATACTGTCCTGGTAATCGGGCGCAAACTGGTCCGTGTACGTCTTTCCAATAGTTATCAAAAAGCTCTAGAGAGATGCCTTGTCTTTTCCACAGAAGGACATAAAAGGCTACTTTCCCTTTTTGATCCCGTGCTGAATAATCGGCTGTGGTTGCCTTTTTGCTTTCTACAAGCATTGCTGCTGTCCTTGGTGTAGAATGAAAATCATCAACAATTAAATTCAGGGTAGCAAAGCAAGCTGCAACTTTATTAAATCCTGCATAAATACAGAGGAACAATAACAGTTCTTCAATTTCTGCGAGGGTTGCACCTTGCTGAAGAGCCATTTTTACATGGGCTGCAAAAGGGTTGTCAGAACCTCTATGATCCTGATTGACAACATCAATAGCAATGGTAATTAGAGCCTTAGTTTTTTGGTCAATTAATGGCAAACCCCAAGCTTCACCTGCTACCCGAATGACAAAATCACCAAACTTAGGATTAATTTGTTTTAAACCTTTTTGAAGTTCGAGGTCATCTAAAACTGCGTTTTTGTACACTCGCACCTGTTCCATTATTAAGCGGTGGTGATCAAGTTCAATAATTCCTGAGCAGCAAAAACATCACGATAGAAAGTTAGTTGCTCAGTCTTCAAATAGCAAGCACCACGATGACCACGACGCACCCAAGTTACATTACCTTTAGCTAGAGTTTCGTTGGTTTCATCATCTACACACTTCCATTCAAAATAAGTATGTTCACCAAAAAACATGACAATTGGCCAGCACATTGTCACTCCGGGTTGAGCAATTAAAGCCCACCAATGTTTTTCTCTTTCTTTTTGTTGTTCTAAACCTTGGTAAGGTCCATCTTGGCAAAAATAAACTAGATCATCACGATATTCTCCAGTTAAAATATCGCCTCTTCCTTGTCTTAAGGCTTCACAATGGGTAGGCCACCAATCTCTGTTTTCTTGTTCTATTTGTGCAAGGGTGTAATAAGGACTAATTTCTGGTAATTTTGGCTCTTTCATCGCCACAATTCTTTCTGCATCTTCGATTAGTTTTTTGGCTACGTAAGGAGTAACTAAACCGGGGCGAGAATAATCGGCTGATAAGTCAGTATAATAATTTGTTCTCTTTTTCGTTGCTTTTGGCTGGTTTTGTCCGGATTGAGATCCGTTAGTTTGTTGACTGTAAAGAGTTTGATTTACCATGAGAGATTCTATGTCTTTTTGAATTTGATTAAGTGCGCCAATTTCTGTGATCAGTTCTGCTACTGAAGAACTGCGTTGACCAGCGAGGGTCATTTGACCATCGTAAACAAAGGTGTAGGCTGTTCTCTCGGGAAATGGTTGGATTTGTTTAATGTATTTAGCCGCATCTTTAACTGCTGCTAAATATTCGGAAGACGCAAAAAACTTCTCTCTTTCGAGATGATTAGCAAAGGCAATTTCATAAGCTGCATGATATTGCTTTTCTTCAGGTTCGTAGTGACTGACTCCCGCTGCATCTGGACGAGAATTATCTACCGCTTCAAATAGATGCAATCGGAATTTGAGTACAGAATTACTACTGCTAACTTTACGGGCAAAAGTTTCTGTGAGATAACGACGAAAAACTTCCGTGCTCACACCATGAGCTTTTTTAACCATGACGTGAAATTTGATTGCGTCAATTTCACCGTTAGGAATGCCGTTAGGAATCTTATCTACATAAGTAATAGAATTGCCAGGACTGCTGTTATAACCAATGGCTTTGCGGAATAAGTTATGCTCGTCATCCATCAGAATGGCAGAAGCTGTAAACCATGTCTGACGCTCTGCTTCACTGGCAAATGTTAATTCGGCAATCCCATCAAAGTTATCTTCTGAGTCTGTTGTATAGTCTAAGCCGGGAATGTTTGGACAGAAGCCACCTTGGTTATGAGCTATATGAAACTGCCAATATTGATACTGTCCTGGTAATCGGGCGCAAACTGGTCCGTGTACGTCTTTCCAATAGTTATCAAAAAGCTCTAGAGAGATGCCTTGTCTTTTCCACAGAAGGACATAAAAGGCTACTTTTCCTTGTTGATCCCGTGCTGAATAATCGGTTTTGTCTGCTTTATTAATTACTGCGAGCATTCTTGCTGTCCTTTCTCACTGTTGATGCCACTTTGATCAAAATAAAGTTTGAACACCGGGGAAAATACAAGGTTTTCCATCCCGACAACTACATTAACATAGTAGCATCCAGGTTGAAAAAACAAACCCAAAATTATTTTCCCATTATTTCATTTAAAGCACCAAAACAACCTGCAACTTTATTAAATCCTGCGTAAGCACAGAGGAATAATAATAGTTCTTCAATCTCTTCAGGAGTTGCTCCCTGTTTGATAGCCATACCGACGTGAGCCCCAAAGGGGCTTCCAGGTCCAGTTTGCCCTTGGTTAACTACATCAATAGCAATGGTAATCAGGGCTTTGGTTTTTTGGTCAATTAATGGTAAACCCCAAGCTTCACCTGCTACTCGCGTGACAAAATCACCAAATTTGGGATTTATTAGTTTTAAAGCCTCTTGAAGCTCTAAATCATCTAAAACAGCATTTTCATACTTCATGGACTGATTTTCCCCTCGCTACTTCGGACTCTGTCAACTGTGTAAAAATTGACTGTTTATTCCGTGGTCATCAAGATTTTGACTTCTGGCATTTTTCATTCCATTTTCAACTTAACATAAAACTAAAACCCCCTTATTTCAAATTACCACCTAAAATAGGAAAATTACAATTGCTTTTACAAAAATTTACACTCAACACCATCCTAATATGGTGAATATTAGCGGATTAGTTAAAAGTTGAAGGTTGTTCTCATCCCAGCTATAACAATATCTTCATTATTAGCATCCTGATTAGGGGCTGTAATCCATATAATCGAAGGAGTAATTGAGATATTATCTGAAATCTGATGCTTGTAATATGCTTCAATATGTAATGATATATCTTTTTTGAATTGCTGATAAGGTAGATTGCTTCTGACATCTGTGAGGGTAGGTTCCATCCCCACAATTAACCCTCCTTGATTCCCTTGCTTAAACAAATCAGGAAAAGCCGTTTGAATTGAGTAAGTCCAGATATCAGCATCTCCTTTACCAAGTAGCCTAGCTTGGATTGAGTTAACCCAACCACCAATTAGCACCTTGGGACTAATGGCAAAGTAACCACCAAGCTGATAAGCATTACTACTAACAGTAGAAGCATCCCTAAATAATACACCAGCATCATCAAAACGATTTGCTAGGGCAGTACCGACAAAACCGTTGCCTCTAAAAGTTTGACCATTATTAAAGCCAAAATTACCAGGAGTAAAGTAGCCGTGCTGATATAAAAATTGCAAAAACAGCCCAGGATTGGGATTATAGTTAATCTGCCCAGCAGCAATATAATCTCCATTGAACAAACCGCCAAAGGTGGAATCGTTGGCAAAAGTTGATAGGTAAGTCAAAGTTAACACAGTCGAGTCTACGAATTTATAGCTGGCAGCAACACCAGTTCCAGCCCCGACAAGATAAATAGGAGGTGCTTCAGCAAAGGAGCTTGTTGGACCACCTCCAATGCGATAATATGGAGCAAATTTCGACAGTAAAACAGGACTAAAACGATAGCGATTAGCAGCAACAACATCTATAAGTAGATTATCACCAATGGGAAATTGATATTCTAAACCTATTATTCTGGCGTTGCTCAAAGTATCACCCGATCCAGCGGTATCGCTTGCACCTTCTCTGGTAGAACCAACATCTCTACCATTGTTTTCTGTGGCAAGTTCAGGAAATTGACTATTGGTAGCACCAATTGCGGTGAATAACAAATCTTTACCTGTGAAGCTAGTCAGCAATCCAAGGAAGAGATTGTATTGCATATTAGCTTGAGGATTACCATTACCGGAGAAATAGGTATTAGTTTGAACTCTTAAATTACCAAGTAGTTTAGTGGTAGTAGAGAACTGATTTCCTGATATTTCAGTGTTTTTAGCCTCTAATGTATCTACACGACTATGTAGGGTTGAAATTTCAGAGGAGAAATCCTGTTTTAATCGTTGCAAAGAAACTAAATCTGCTTTCTTAACAATATCCTTCGTCTTTGTGGCAATTAATTCGTTAACCCGTTCTAAACAAGCATTCAAAACTGCGGCAAATTCATAACGGGTGAGGGCACGATTACCCTGGAATCTGCCATTAGGATAACCTGTAATACAGCCATAGTGTTCAACTAGGGATTGTAAAGCTTGAAAAGCCCAGTCTGTGGGTTGGACATCAGAAAACTGAGCCACACTATTTATCTGTGCCATACTTCCATCAGGACTACTGTCAATTGGATCTAGATCAGCGTTAACAGTAGAGGAACTATCCACCGGATAATCATCAGGACTGGATAGAGGGGTTGATTCAATGATTGATGAATTATCAGTCAATACTACTTGAGCAGATGCAATACCAGTGATGAATGTGGAAGTAGCAATTACTCCCACGACTACCATTGGACTAGCAAGTAATTTTCTTAAGGCCAACATTTTCTTAATCTCACAGCACGTAATAAAAACAGCTTTTATACTTTATAGCAACAGACAGGATGCCTAGGACATCAATTTTTCGTGTAAACCTACCCTAGGCATTGATGAAACTAAGCTAGTTCACCCCAAATTAATTTTCACAATTATGTCATTGTAATCTTTGTCACTACTGCCAGTTGGTAAATCTTCAAAACCAAAGAGGTTATTGCCTAGTAAACGAATATGATCAGCCTGATCGGAATTAGCTCTTAAGAATGGGAAGTAAACTGCGGGAATGTTGCTAGAACTTCCACTTAAAACCGCCTCTGGTGTACCATTAGCAATAATAAATGGTACAAAAAGTGAGCCTTTAGCAAAGGTACCTTGGTAAGTCGCCTCCCCTTGGTTGCTAACAGATAGACGTATATCTTTCAGGTATAAGTTAATAGCAGCTTGAAGATAACCTGCATCTCCTGGGGCGAAATCGGCTTTACCATCTTTATTAGTATCAATTTTCCCTTGCTCATCTAAAATGGGATAAAACCCGACAAAGTTATTAAATGCTGCTTCTCTGTAGACTTTAAACTCAGCCTGGACATCAGTAGTAGCAGATCTAAAATCAAGGACTTCTCCTACTGAGCTACCTTGGAAACTCGTTCCTTTGATGGTGGTCTCAGTGCTGACATCAACTTTGACTTTAAAATTACTGTCACCAGATTTATCTTTCCACTTCAAGGAAAATTTGCCCCCAGTTAAACTTTCTATGTTTTGTGAGGTATCCGAAAACAAAATTTCTGTTTTAGGAGTGAATCCAGATGATACAGAGTCTAAAGTGCTGTTATTAACTAACAAGAATCTCACTTTCGCACCAGAGTCAAATTCTAACAAGCTGACAGCATCACTGATATTAAAGCCACTAGGTAGATTGGAAATAGCTGAGAATAAAACTTTGGCTCGTCCTAAAGCTGCATCAGTGTAACCAGATGCTCCTGGAGCTATACCACCGATATTGCCATCATCTCCATCCACAACAAACACTGCTAGTTCATTGACTAAACTAGAACTACTTTGTTCAAGGGTAACTTTCAATTTGACTTTACCATTACTACCACCGTTGAGGGTGAAAATATCTGAGTTATTGTCTTGGTTTATTTCTGGAACTGATGGCTTACCAAAGGTAACTGATTCTGGTGTATTGCCTGAACCCATGTGAACTATATTATACTCACCACTTGATTGGCGGGTAAACATAACTGGTTCACCTTTGGATAAGCCGGGAAGATCCGCAAAAGTTCCCAAAATTTCTTGGGTGTTACCAATGGGGGTTAATGATACATCAAGGCGAAGTTCGTCTTCTGGATCACTACTTTGAGAAGTCGTATTATGACTATGACTACCACTTTTTCCTGTATAAGTAAACACCTGAATTTGTTCATAACCATCAGGTTTACCACTCTTAGCAATTGTAGTTAAGTTGGCATTATTGGTTTGAGTAGGTGATCCATTTGGCTGATCTGGTCTCTGGAGAATATAGCCAGATGTGACATCTACTTCCCCAGTGTAGTTAGGACCATAGGGTTGGAATTTTTTGGACAATAGCACTGTTGTATGTGCTGTATACCTGGCAACTAAAGTACCTTTTTCACTGATTAAGATCCCGTTGTAAACTTCTACTAAACCATGGCCACCACTGCCCTGTCCGACAATAATATCGTCATAATTATCGCCGTTGATATCACCAACGGCTAAGTTGATTTTACCCGTGAAAGTTTCGTGATGGAAGGGAGCAATGCGGCTCATTAGGTGATAATCTTTACCGCTATAAATCTCAATGATTGGTACAATACCGCCACCTAAACCGACAACTATATCAGCAAAGCCGTCACCATCTATGTCAGCAGATGCTACTGATGCCTCTTGGTCAGTTGTTGGCGTAATATCTTGGAAAGGATTGATTTCTGTAATTAACAGGGCAGCATTTTCTGAGTTCTTAACTTCTTTAGCCCCTGCTTTTTGCTTCTGAATTAGTGTTTCACCATCAAATACTTTAACGGTGAACTTTTCACTAGCTTTTTCCAAAGATCGTTGGATGGTAATAATATCAGTGACGTTATCTGTGACATTCTGATTTTTATTATCATGTTTAAACTTGTAATTAACATCAGCGATCGCAACATCTATTCCTTGGCTGAAGTTTTGACCGTAAGGTGTAAGAGTGATGCCTTGTTGATAGTTGTTAGCTCTGAATAACTCTATTTGACCATCGGCATTCTGATCAACCCCCAGACCTAACCAAGTATCTTGGGTATTGAGAACCACCCTAATGACGGTCATCATCCCTGCATCTTCATGGAAGAGGATATGACAGTGATTGACATAACTACCTGGGAAATCCTCAAAACTCATCAGGATTTTGACTTCTGATGCTTTACCCACAGTGCCAGGTATAAAGCTATTGAATGGTGTACCATAGGGATTATCTGGGGTGACAGTACCATCAATATAGGCGGGAGGTAGATTAATTGTGTCAGCTAAGACTCCAGCCAAATAGGTTTGATTAATATCTTCTACCTTCAAACCATTAATTTCTAAAACAGTAAAGTCATTTTGGTGAATATGGAATGGATGCCATTCTGGTAAAGGTATGTTAGGTAGTGGAATCGGTGTACCTGGTATCGTCTGTCCATTAAAGTCGGGATTTGGCAATCCCGATTTATTCACAATAGTCCAAATTTCTTTTGTCCCCAACATGGGTATTGTCAGTGGAGGCATACCCTTAGCAGGATCTGTGGAATAATATTTCCCGTTGATTGTATATGTACCTTCAAAGGTTTCTACTTTGGTATCACTGGGAGAATTACCAGCCTGGATAGCGCCACCTATGTTGGCATCCCAGACAAAAGTTCTTTGCCGATCAACATCACCGTTTTTAGCTGCTTGTATAGTCGCACTAATCTCTTGACTTTCTTGGACTAAAACGTCATAGGCTTGGGGAAAAGGAGGCAGTTGACCTGGTGCTATTGCACTACCTGTCACGTCCACTGTTGCTAAAACTTGAGGAGCCCAAATTAAGTGTCCATCGCTAAACCCTTTCTCCCCAATTTGTTCAGATACGTACTTTGGATCTAGGACTTCATTTGTGCCATTGGCCAGAAAATAGTATTTACCGGGCTTAGTGAAAGCGTGTTGAATAGAAACACGCTGACCAGGAGCTAAAACTGGCAAGTTTGTTATTTCTCTTCTCGTACCCTCAACTACGCCACTGGCATCACCGTCTAAAGACACCAAATTAACTGTTTCAGGTGTTAGATTGCCATTTCCATCATCATAGATCAACTGTATAACAAAGAAGGAATTAACGCTCATGTTGGCAAATGAGAACAGACTCCATTTACCTGTTTGAACGCTTTCTATAGTTGGGTTGTATTGCCCGTTGACGGTGTGGATCACATTTTCTACTGGCTCTGCTAAACCTCCACCACCATATTCAGATGACATGTTAGCAGGATCAGGATTCCCAGTTGGTTTGGTTGGGTCATAGTTTAGAGGTTTAGCGTTGTAACCAGCAAAGACTGCATCCGAAAGTGTATATGACCCATCTGTTAGTTGTAGAGGTGTACCAGCAGGAACTTCTAATCTATCTCCACTTTTGTTTAAAGGATCATTGGGATTTGGTGTTCTCAGTTGTTGTTGAATCCCAAAGGTGTTAATAGCCATTGTATAAAATGGCTCTGTAGTAGGATTAAATTTATTCAGATCTGGCAAGTTGTATGCCGGGTTAATTGCTAAAAGACCTCCCAAACCAGAAGCCACTTGCTGACTAGTCATCCCATGTATGTGGGGATGATACCAGTCCAATCCGAGAAAATGATTATCAGGTATCTTAATTGATATTTCTCTTGTATCTCCAGCAGCCACACTGACAAGAACGTTATCTCCTGGACCTAAAGGTGAGACGTGTAATCCATGTGTATGTAGGTTTGTGTCTTCTTCTGGTGCAGATGGAGCAACTGAGCTAGGCTCCAAATGATTTTTGAGGGTAATTTTGATTGTGTCGCCGGGATCTGCAACCAGCAATGGACCGGGAATTAAACCATTATATGCTCGGAGAAATTCATAGGCTGTTGTTTTACTGCCTGTTTGGTCTTTTAACCAGGGAATGAAGCCATCACCTGCTTTTAAAATACCAAAGCCATCAATGTTAATCTGGCTCAGATGCCTCATGTCTAAGGTGACATCTAAGTCTTTATCAGGTCCCCAACTCGAATAGTAAGTTCCAGTTGTATTTGTTGATGTAAATTGACCATTTTGATTACCTCTTTGCCAGTCAGAAAATGGGTTTTTAAAGACAACTTTTTCGCTTGGATGCGGTAATACTTTTAAGTAACCTGATTTGTTATAACCTGGACTCCAATTCTGAAAATTTTCAGTGCCAATAATGTATAAATCTTGTAATGCCACGACAAAAATGCCCCTAAATTCACAAAAATAAATTAGCTTATGTCACTTTATCATTTGATAATAAACCATAAACCCCATAAAATGTTTTTTTGTTAGTATTTTTCAGAATCTAAACATATGAAAAAAGGTTTGTGGCAAGCGCCTAGATTACGCATTGACGAACAGCATGAAGAACGACGTGCAACTTGGCTAGAACTCTTCTATGATCTAGTATTTGTGGCAGCGATCGCTGAATTATCTCACAATTTGAGTAAGGATATTTCACTGGGGGGACTCGTTGGCTTTGTTGCCATGTTTATACCAATATGGTGGTGTTGGGTAGGTGCTACTTTTTACGCTACTTTGTTTGATACTGATGATCTTAGCGATCGCTTGCTAACTCTGCTGCAAATGTCAATTATCATCGCTTTGACAGTAAATTTCCATCACGGTCTCAATACATCTTCCCATAGATTTGCTATTTCATACATAGCTGCTCGCTGTATTCTCATCCTGCAATACCTAATTGCAGGGCATCATGTACCACAAGCCCGTCCCTTAACCAGTTGGTATGTTAAAGGCTGTAGTATTGGCGTTGTATTTTGGTTAGGTTCACTGTTTGTGCCAATTCCCTGGCGTTTTGGATGCTGGACACTGGGTTTGATTGTAGAATTTATTACTCCACTCGGTACAGGTCATTTAGCAGTTAAGATCCCACCAAATATGTCTCATGTTCCAGAACGAATAGGACTATTTACAATCATTGTTTTGGGTGAATCAATGGCCGCAGTGGTGCGAGGTGTAGCAGAAAAGCAATGGGATACCTTCTCCGTATTAACTGCCGTGTTGGGTGTGAGTATAGCTTTTAGTTTCTGGTGGCTTTATTTTGATAGCGTTGATGCTTCACCAGTAGAAGCCATGAAATTAGGTAGAATCAAAGTCTTTCTAACTTGGCTTTATTCTCACCTTTTGCTGGCTATAGGTTTAGTAGCAGTAGGGGTAGGGGTTGAGCATATAATTACCCAAAGTGGAGTTAATGTTTTACCGGCAAATGAACGTTGGCTTTTTTGTGGCGCGGTAGCACTATCCTTAATGGTTTTAGCCGTAACTAACTTCACGAATTGTGTTTTGGATAAAATGAAAAAACGGAGAATTTTGAGCACCTATCGTCTAGGTGCAGGAAGTTTTATTTTATTCTTAGCCATTGCCGGGAATAATTTATCTCCTGTGGTTTTAATGGCCCTTGTTTCTAGTGCTTGTATGGTGACAGTAGTTTTAGATTTATTAACAAAAAGCCAGTTTTTTGTTAGTGATTAGGTGATTGTAAAATGAAAGACCGACTCTAAACCCAGGTCTATTTCATTCTCATCTCACCCGTCTCACAATCGATTCTCATAGCTGGTGTGGTGTAGTCATGACTAATAGCCAAGTTCCCGGTATTATGAAGTACAAATATTAAGGATAAAACTTCTGTGGTGCGGGCAAGAGCCCGCATAAGGTGTACCTCACTCAAACTGAACTTGCTGTATAAACCAGGAGGTTGGCTAGTATGAATAAATAAACTATGAAACTTTTGACATTGGTTCAAACAATTGATGCTTTTGGACTAAGGGAAATTGAAAAACCTGTCCGCACTTTACAAAACCGCAAAAACCATCTTTTTTGGCATCAGGCAAAAGTCCTGGCTGATAACCATATAACCACATTTTATTCTTGATTGTTGCTGGTAGTTCTGATAATTCTCCATAATTGGCATGAACAGGAGTTTGATAGTGTGAGGTTTCACAATCATGAAAAATTATATCTGCCTGTTCATAGTATTCTTGATTTTCATCTAAACATAATTGGGTATCTGTAGATAAAAATATCTTAACGCCTTCTAATGTAAAAAATAATCCATAGCTTGGCATCCTATAAAAACCATTATCAACATGAGCAACTTTAACAAGGTCAAATTTAATTTCTTGCCAAGTAAAATGACCGTTACGGTCAATTTTATGCTGCTCAAAAAATGTATTCATAGTGGCAATATCGCCCTCAAGAAATCTTAATCCACCTGATAAAGTTCTATCCCAAAGATTTGTGGAAACATCCTTGCTTAAATAAATATTTGGCTTTTGACATCTGGGGTCAAATAATGTACTAAAAGCAATATATTCAAGCCCTCCCACATGATCGGAGTGGAGATGACTAATATAAATATCGGTAATATCAAGATATGATAAACCAGCCGCATGGAGAGAAAGTCTAATATCAGTGCCACAGTCAATTAACAGTTTATGATTTTTCTCTGTCACTAAAAGCATATTGGACTGAAAATTATTGGCACCAACTGTAAAAGCTGAACCAGAACCTAAAAATATCAACTTTGTCATTTTGCTATGTTAGTTTTAAAATTATCCTGACTTCTAATTCCTGAATTATTGAGAACTCTGTGAATTAATTTGTTCAATTAAAGTGCTGAATTTGGTGGTAATTTCTGGAGGTTTGGCAGTAAAGCGAATGCAAAAATGACCTATTTGAGCAGGTTTTTCTGTAACTTTAGCATAGATATCACCTGTTTCGCCTGGTTGATTTGGTGTACATAGATTAAGTTTGATATTGCTCAGGGAAGCGGGGGCTTCTTGAAGTTCTTCATTGACAAAACGAATTTCTGCCTCTTTGGTTGCAAGTCTCACTAACATTCCTTTGACCGATAAACTACTGATATCTTTACCATCCACCAATGAATATTCAATGGGAATAGGTTCAGGGAGGGTGCATAATTCTTCCTGATATTGAGAGAGAAAAAGATTGTATTCGCCAGCGACACCAGCTATTTTATAGACATTGATTGGTTGTTGAACCCCTTTTGGGGTCACTTGCATTTGACTGTCAATTACCACTATTGACTCTACTTTTTGGAAAGTAGATTCAGAAATAATAATTTCGCCGCCTGTGGTGTAGCCCTCGATGCGGTAAGTTAAATTTACTTGACTGCCAACGATACCATACTTAGTGCGCTTTTCTGAGCCAATATTTCCCACTACTACAACACCTGTATTAATACCGATACCCATTTCTAGAGGTGGCAAGCCCCATTCCTGCATTTTAGCATTAACTTTGACCATAGCCAACTGCATGGCGATACCGCAAGCAACGGCTCTAGCAGCGTCATCATCTCTGGCAGTGGGAGCGCCAAAGAGTACCAAAATCCCATCACCCATGAATTCATCAATGGTTCCTTGATATTTGGTGATTTCATCTGCCATACATTCCAGATAAAAGTTGAGGATTTTTACAACTTCTTCTGGTGGTAATCTTTCTGATGTGGCTGTAAATCCTCTTAGGTCAGAGGTAAAGATGGTTATTTGCCGCCGTTCACCACCAAGTTTCAATCCTTCTGGACTTTCTAGTAAATTAGCCACAACTTCATCCGTTAAGTAACGTCCGAATACCTTGCGGATGTCTCCAGCCGTGCGAGCAATGTAAGCTGTGATAGCAATCACTGAGGATATCAGTGCTAAAAATGGTGGGACTACGGGTAGCCACCAACCCCACAGGAAAGCTAGATAGGTGCTACCTAGTAAAGCGCCTGCTGCCATGACAATAAAAGCTATCCTCTGGAATGTTTGTAATCGCAAGCTCCAACTCCAGAACGCGCCAACCCCGCTCCAAAATAGTATCCACACCCACTCTTGAGGTTCTGACCAAGTTTTAAATAGATAGCGATTTTCTAAGGCTGCACTGATAATTTGGCTGGTGAGATTAGCATGAATTTCTATCCCACTCATTTGTGTTGCGAGTCCAAGAAGTCCGCTACTGTAGGGGGTAAAAAATGAGTCTTTGAGACTCTCTCCTATATACCCAATCAAGATAATACGATCTTTTCCCCAATTAGTAGGTACTTTGTCTTCGATAATATCTGTCATGGAAACAGTGTCAAAGTGACTGTTTTTTCCTCGATAGTTAATCAATATCTGGTAGCCACCATCATCAGCATGCACATAACCACCATCATTACTTTCAAAGGGAATAAATTTAGTTTTCCCCAGTTGAAAATCTTTGCTGGCACTAATTCCCTCTTGTTTCAGATAACGCAAAGCTAAATGTAAGCTGAAACTGTAAACTGGTTCACCACCCTCTGTGCTTATATACATTAAACCGCGACGCACCTTGCTATCTGCATCAACCACTAGGTCATTTGCACCCACTTGTTCCAGAGATTTGAGGATTGGTGGTGGATCTACTCGTTCGTATCTGTTTTTTCCTACTACTTTCTGGATACCAACTAGATTAGGGGTAGATTTAAATACCTGTTCTAATTTTGAAGTACCAGGTGGTAAAGGTAAGTTACGATACACATCGAGTCCAATAGCTCTTGGTTTTCTGGCTTTGAGTTTGTTGAGGAGGTCAGCTAAGACTTGATCTGTTATGGTTGGCTGTTTGAGATTATCCAGGTCTTTTTCATCAATGCCGACGATGACAATGCGGTTGTCACGGGGTTCTGGAGGTCGCCAACGCATATACTGGTCAAAAAGCCCCCATTCCCAGCCCTGCAATAAACCTGCGGAACGGATGAGAATTACTGTGAAGGCTATTACCGGCGTAGTACTCCATAAGCCCCGTCCTTGCCAAAGAAAATTTTTCAGCTTTTCTGCACGCATCTTTACTTAGATTCAGGGTTTGATGTGCAACAATCAACTACATTTTCTCGGGATATTTTTTCTAACCCAACCGATTTGAGAAGTTGATCCCATTCATCTAATTTTGGTTCGCGTAAGTAAGAAATATTGCTGAGGACTTCTGCCCAAATATTATGCTCAGCATAAATTTCTGCTTTTTTTAGAGGTGTTGTCTGCTGAATATCCTTATTTAAAGATTCACTGATCGCTGTTCGTTTTATCACCCCCTGTATAATTTCATCGTAGCTTCTGTCATCATTATTACAAATAATTGAGAAGTACCATTTATATGTTGAACCTATTTTCAGGGCAGATTCGGCGGGGATTTTTAGTTTTACTATTCCTGGTTTACCAGGGAGTTTAAAGGATTTTTCGTAAATATTTTCTCCATCAGATTTGAGTATAAATTCCCCGGTAGTTGCTGTAGTTATGGGAATATAAAAATAGAATTCTGGAGTTCCGGAAACGGTGAGGCTTTTATTATCTGGATTGGGCATTAAAGCAGTCACAGAGCCTTTCTCATCGTCAGGTGTGATACATGAATTTCCTCTTCTGCCTCCACCAATTGTGGAGTTGGGTGCGCCTCTGGAATCTCCAGATGGGAAATCCAGACTTATTTTCATTGGTAATGGCTGTGCCAGTAACTGTTTAGGACAGACAGATGCGACTAATAGTGTTGATGAAATAATACCGACTAGTTTTTTTGGATTCAAGAAATATTTTAGTAAGTTCATGATCGTTAACACTTAGCTAATTATTCTCTAGGATTATAATATGTAACTGTATGGTTCGTCAAAGGATTGAACGTTACTGGATTTGATAGCATCTAAATAATGCAGTAATAACTGGACCTGTTGAGCATTGGGACGATAGGAGAGATTACCTTGTTTTTCAAAGAGTGGTGGAGAATCTATACCTGATTTTAAGGAAGAAATCGCTTTGTAGTCAGGATTTTCCTGAGATTGATGGGTAAGCCAAAGGTGATCTGAAGCCGCAGGAATTAAGCCCGGTGGTAGTTCACCTTCCAAGAAAGCTAATAACCGCTGTTGACAGGTACGGGTATTGATTCCACGACTTTCAAATAACTGCAAAACTTCACCAAAGGACAAAGAACGGTTAGGTAAAAGTTTTAGCAATTCAGAAAACAAGAAATAATCTGTGTATTGTTGTTTAGATATGTCTAAAAATTGGGGATGCAAAGATAACACACTCAAACCTAATGCAACTCGACTACAATTAGGAGCGCCAGTTTCACTAAGATATAAGTCTTGAATAATCTTGGCATTAGGCAATTTTTGTCGTAACCAACGGTTAATAGTGCCCACAGAAGCCACACCACCACTGAGGACAGCTTGATTAATAGCTTCCGTAGGAATACCACGGGCTACTAATAATTTGTTAAGCTCTCGATTAAGACGACGGACAAAGGGAACAAAGACTTGACTTTCCAAATCTCGGCGCTGTAATACCCAACGTTGGTCGGCAAATTCTAGGGTAAAGGTTTCTTGGTGCTGTAAAATCAATTTTAAAGCCAAAGCGGCATCTAATAAAGCTTGTCCGAGAAGGGAACTTTCTAAACGTTGTTGGAGATGAATGCGAGCTTCTGTATCTGGTTCTCCTACCTTAGGTAATGTCAAAGCTTCCAAACCCAAACTAGAAAATTGCATTTGGTCTAAACCAGGAATTGACGGTTGCCAATGCCAAGGATTAGTATTAGCTGCTTCATGATCCGATTGTCCCGGTTGCCGGGTTTGCCGAGATTTTGGTGGTAGTAGTAACTGACAAATAATATCTTGTTCAATGCCCTTGCCAGAGTAGGCAAAATTATGGAGCATAAAGTCTTTGTGTGTTAATTCTCCCAAATTTGCTGGTATGTCAACCAAGGCCATTTCTACAAGTGTCGCTCCAATATTAATGGCTAAAGTGTTCCCTAGCAGGGGATAATTACTGGTTTTTAAGGGACGTAAACCCTGATTTTCACTAATTTGGATAGATTGACCATTAGCACTGTCTAATTCTGGCAGTAAACTAGCGATCGCTTCCTCTAAAAATAAGATTTGTTGGGGATGAGAAACCAGTTCACTGGTGATAATTGCTTCTCGAATATTAAAACGATATTGTTCTGTCCAATTGGAAGGACAAGTGCAGATTACACCAGCAATATTCTTAATTACTTCAGAAAATGTTGGTGTATTCATGCCCACAGGATTAGCAATTAAAGCCGGTGTGGTACTAGTTTGACTAGATCTCAGAGTTGATAATAACTTAGAGAGCGATCGCAGAACCCAAATTAATGGACCTGCAGAAAACTCATTTAATTGCAACATTGGTTCCCATTTTTGTCGTTCTGGTTGGTAGGGAACTGCTATTTGTAAATAAGGCTTTAACTGTGCTGAATAAAGATGAGGGGCAGATTCTGATTCTCCATTTTTGCTATGATGAGAACTTGGATTAGTAGGTAAATAAACTTCTGCTGGTAATCGGAAAGATTGTTGAAAGGCCGGACTACCATTTTGAGTTTCGGCTGACCAATAAATTGGATAAACTACCAATTTAGAGTGATTTAATAAAGCCGCAGAAATTCCCGTTGTCCCAATATCAATTCCTAAATACCAGGAAGAATCTATTTTTTCAACTTCTATATATTTCTGAGTTGTTAAACTTAAATCTACTTCCTGACTTTCAGAGTCTAATTTAGTTATAGATTCCCCACCATAATTTAATGATTGGTCAAAATCAGCCAAATTTTGCCCTAATACTGGCGATTGCTGGGTATCTAAAGCTAGATCATGATTTTCAGCTTGTCTTCTTGAATCATCCCATTGATTTAGGACTTCTGATGATCTTTCTTCATAACTAGTATCTAACAATAAATCAGTTAGAACTACAATTGTATCTGCAGGATTTACCTCTTTGTGTTGTTCTACTTCTCCTTTATCTGGGAAAAATGTAACTTCAAACTCTGTAGAAACATTAGAAACTATAACTGGCAGATCATAATTTTCCTCTTCTGCATTTTCCTCTTCTGCTAAAATAGTGCTGTCGGCTATCATAGAAACTGAAGAACTACTAATTTCTACCGTCGATAAATCATCATTAACCACTGTGTAATCACTAGATAAACCTTGATTTTCCTCATGTAAAATATCAGCAGAAAATGAGAAATTTAGAGATTGATAAGTTGAAGCATCAAAGAAACTTGCATAAAGTTCGTCTACATCATCAGCATTTTTTAACCCTAAATCCTTTGCAGATTGTGATTGTTCATCTAATAACCCTGTATCCAAATTAATTGGCAATATTTCCGCAGCAGAAGTTTCTATAAATATATCTTCTGAAGGTTTTAAATCTTCAATGGGTAGGGATTGATCTAATAATGGTGATACAGAAATAGCCTGAGTATTGACATGAGAAATAGAAGGCTCATTAATCAAAACTTGCTGTTGTAAATATCGAGTCAAATTATTAAGGAAATTTGCCATTAATTGTTCACCTTGCATCCCCTGACCGTGCATTTTATCTAATGCTTGAGACAAAGACTGATAATAGGTGTTAATATTACGTTCTAGAGCTTGAAAAACAATATTGACAGTTCCATCTAGAGATAGTAAACGTTGATCTAAATTATAAGCTAAATTTGCTAACTGCTCTACCCGTTCTGCTGATTCTAAAATAGGCTGAATAGCCGAGCTAATTGCTTCTAAATTATGTAAATTAGGGTTAATTATTGACCCAGAATTTGATATTAAATGTGGTACTAAACGACTCATGAGGACTTCTAAAAATTCAGAAATCATTTTCTCTCGGTTAGCTAACTGCTGACTTAAGGAGTGGTTTTGTAGTCGCTTTTGCTCTAGTTGCTTAATTTCTTCGGTTAAATCGGCTCTTTCCGCCAATAAACTCGATAATTCTGTTTTTAAGGGTTGCAATAAGACAGTTAATTCTTGCTTGATTTGTGCTGTTTCAATACCAGTTAAGTCTAGTTGCTGTGAAGAAGAATCTAAAGCAGATACGGGTTGACTCTGTTGGTTAAATTGCGCTAATAGAGATGAAAAAGCTGGTTTAGGATCTGAGTCAGTTATTTCTGGTAAAATATCGTCCTTTAATACTTGATTTTTTGATACCTCATCTTCCTGTAGTCGCACCAAAAAGT
Organism: Aphanizomenon flos-aquae FACHB-1287; assembly: GCF_014698755.1. GTDB lineage: Bacteria > Cyanobacteriota > Cyanobacteriia > Cyanobacteriales > Nostocaceae > Dolichospermum > Dolichospermum flosaquae. The sequence goes on from NZ_JACJTO010000006.1 coordinate 34,739, forward strand.
CACGCACTCGTTGTAAAACCTCTTTTTCCTGTTGTCCTTGGTTGGACAGGAATTTAGAAAGACCTTTAGGACTGTAAGATAGTAAGTTATCAATATCGACAATTAGTTGGTAAATTTCATCAGTATGGGCAGTCACGTTAAGTTACCTTAGTTAAAAATGTACGTTGATTTGTCAGGGACTGGCAATTACAGAAGTTTCAGCTAAAAAATTAGTATAGCTAATATCAGTCCTAACGGTATGCACTTGAATGAGGCACAAAATTTACAACCCCCATTTTCATTTTTTCATTCTCAACCTGTATAACCCTAAAACCGAAAAAGGAACTTTTTTGATTATTGAGAATATCTTATAAATCCTGACTCAAAGGCAATGAATCCACCAAAATCTGTTAATCTAGCATGGTTAAGGATTAAGAAAAAACTCAATGGACATTAGTAACTTATTCAAAGCCGGTGGCCTGGTCATGTGGCCACTACTGTTTTTTTCTATCTTAGGAATCACCCTGATTATCGAACGGATTGTATTTTGGATAGGAATTAGTGGTCGTCAAAATCGTGTGGTCAAGAATGTGCTAAGTTATTATCGTCAAGGTAATGTAATTACCTCCTTAGACATACTACACAAAAATGCCGATTTACCGATTGCCCGAATTTTTTTAGCGGCCTTAGAACTGGAAGGGTCCAACCCAGAAGAATTTCGCTTGGCCTTAGAAAGTGAAGCTCAGGCAGAAATTCCCCTATTAAAAAGGTTTCAAAACATTTTCGATACTATTATTGGTTTAGCCCCCTTGTTGGGACTGCTAGGTACAGTATTGGGCTTAATTACCTCCTTTGCATCATTAAATATTGGTGATGTGGGTGGAACAAAAACTGCTGGTGTCACCTCTGGGATTAGTGAAGCCTTGGTATCTACAGCATCGGGATTAATTGTCGCTATTATTACTTTATTTTTTGCAAATACTTTTCGGGGAATGTATTTACGGCAAATTGCTTGGATTCAAGAATATGGTGGTCAGTTAGAATTACTTTACCGTCGTTACTATGAAAGGGGAGCTAATTACCATGCGTCTACCAGATGAACCTGATGTACCAGCCCAGATTAATATTGTGCCCATGATTGATGTCATCTTTGCTATTTTGACATTTTTCATTATGTCCACTTTATTTTTACATCGTTCCCAAAGCTTACCAGTTAATTTACCCAAAGCAGCAACAGCAAAAGCCCAATCATCAGCAGCACCAATTACTGTGACTATCAATTCAGAAGGAACTCTGAAGTTAAATCTTCAGCAAGTAACTTTTGATACCCTAGCCGCAAACGTACAAAAATTAATGGGTAAAAATACGGAAGTAGTAGTAATTATCAATGCCGATAAAAATGCTACTCATGGTCAAGTAGTAATGGTGATGGATCGGGTGCGTCAAGTTAAAGGAGCAAAATTAGCGATCGCTACTCAAACACCTTAGTTAATTTCCGCATAGTCTTCCGTTTTGGTTTATACATAGCTCTAGACAATTTTTAATGCCAACCTACTTATTCATGACCAAATTTGCGTTGTAATTTTTTGAGACTTTGATATAATTCTGGCAAACGGCTAGAAATTGCCGATACTTTCAGGTACAATTTGTGGGGTAGAGCAGGACTACCAGAAACAATCTCTCCTGGTGCGACATCACTGTGAATCCCTGCTTGAGCAGAAGCAATTGCCCCGTCCCCAATTCTCACTTGATTGGCAATTCCCACTTGTCCAGCTAAAATTACTCGATTTCCCACCTTCACACCTCCAGCCATACCTGCTTGACCAGCTATGGCACAACCAGAACCAATTTGAGCACCATGTCCTATCTGCACTAAATTATCAATTTTGGTATTTTTACCAATTCTCGTTTCTCCGACTGCGGGACGGTCTATAGCTGTATTACAACCTACTTCTACCCCATCCTCTAAAACAGTATAACCAGATTGCTCCATTTTCAACCAACCTGTATAAGTAGGTACAAAGCCAAAACCTTCTGCACCAATCACAGCACCGCTATGAATTACGCAATTGTCACCGATTTGGGACCGTTCGTGAATGGTACAATTAGCGTGTAAGATGGTACAATCGCCGATTTTCACCCCTGGATAAATAACCACATTGGGGTGAATTACCGCCAAATTGCCAATTTCCACACCTTGAGAAAGGACAACATGGGGACCAATATAGACCCCATTCCCGATGTGAGCCGTGGGGTGAATAACTGCCGTAGGATGAATTTCTGGACTAGGATGGTATGGTTGATAGAATAGAGTGATAGCCTTGGCAAATAGTAAACGTGGTTCCCTCGTCGCTAACCAGGGAATACCCCTGGCTGTTGCTTGGATTTGTAATTTTTTATCCTCTGGTAAAATTAAGGCACTTGCGCCCGTAGAATCTATCAAAGACGCGAACTTTACCCCTTCTACGTAACTTAATGTCCCAAATGTAGCTTCACCAATAGCTGCTACTCCAGTGATTTCTAGGTCTTGGTCTGGTTGTATGGTCAGGCTGTCGGCTTTAACCGCTTCACTAAATTGGTTGATGATTTTACTGAATTTCATAATTATTTAATAAAAAATTTTACAGCTTTTTGTCTCACACCAAGGCAGAAATACAGCAATTTACCAGGGTTTTTTGTCTCTCGCAAAGGAAGAAATAAGTTAATGATCTTCTGTTGTTTTGATCATGAACTGACCAGCTAAGTAGGCTGTTGTCCAAGCGCTTTGGAAGTTAAAGCCACCAGTGACACCATCAATATCTAATATTTCCCCAGCAAAATGCAAGCCTGGTACTAATTTACTTGCCATTGTTTTAAAGTTAACTTCTTTAAGATTGACTCCTCCACAGGTGACAAATTCTTCTTTAAATACACCTTTACCTTTAATTGCGTATTCTCCTTGGGATATTTCTAGGACTAGCTGATTTAAGGTTTTATTAGATATGGCTGCCCAACGGTCTTCTGTGGTAATATTGGCACGATTGATAATATATTGCCAAAGACGATGAGGTAATTCTACACCACGATGTAAGGCGATCGCTTTTTTTCCCCTTTCTGATTTTACACTTAAAAGTTTTTGTTTGACTTCCTCCTGTGATAATTCGGGCAACCAATTGATTAATAATTGACATTGATACCGATGTTCATGAAGGATTCTCGCACCCCAAGCGGAAAGTTTCAACACTGCTGGACCACTTACACCCCAATGGGTAATTAATAAGGGTCCTGTTTGTTGCAATTGGTTTTTACCTGGAAGCGATAACCGTAAATTTACAGAATTAACGCTAATTCCTGCTAATTCCCGCAATTGACTATCTGCAATATTTAGGGTAAAAAGAGAGGGTACAGGCGGTTCAATTTGATGACCTAATTCCCTAGCGATTTTATACCCAGCTAAACTACTACCTGTAGCTAAAAGTAAACGGTCGCATTTTTTACTTTCTCCCGATTTGAGGAGAATTTCAAACTCGTCATTTTTGCGGGTGACAGCAGTTACAGGTGTACCAATGCAGATTTCTATTTTAGCCGCAAAAGCAGCTTTAATTAAACATTCCGCAATAGTTTCTGCTCGATCTGTAATGGGGAACATTCGGCCATCGGCTTCAGTTTTTAAGTTTACCCCATGAGCCGCAAACCAGGCAATAGTATCTAAAGGTTGAAAACGGGTAAATGCACCTAATAAAGCTTTACCACCTCTAGGATAATTCTGGACTAAACGCTGTGGTTCAAAACAAGCATGGGTAACATTACAACGACCTCCACCGGAAATCAGCACTTTCGCCAAGGGTTGACGACTGGCTTCAATTAAAGTAACATGAGCTTGGGGATTAGCTTCGGCACAAGCAATCGCACCGAAAAAACCCGCAGCCCCACCACCAATAACGACAATTTGCAAAGGTAACAAAATCAAAAATCACAAGTTTCCGTAATATCCAGACACCCGACTTCTTGAAGTAGTCGGGTATCTATCTCAACCTATATCCATCCTACTCTTCATATAACTCAAAGGCATCTTTTTCTACACCACAAACTGGACAAACCCAATCATCTGGAATATCTTCAAAAGCTGTTCCTGGTGCTATACCGCCATCTTCATCACCTGTTTCTGGGTCATATATATAATTACAGGTGCTGCATATATATCTTTTCATCTTTTTTGCCTTTTGTCAATGATTTTTTTAAGATACTGCCCATTGAAACTTTACCACACACAATGGGGAATCCGTGGGTAGAAGTCCACTAAACTAGACAAATCGGGGACACTTTAGTTTAAGATTGTTCCTGAGACTATAAGCGCCACCATCTCTTTGAACAATAACTTAAAATTGCCAATGCGATCGCCCCGAAAAATAGTAAAGTAATTAAACCGCCAGGGAAAACAGTAATAATACCAAAACCTCTGAGTAGAAATAGGGCTACACTGATACCCAAGAGAATACCGAAACCCTGGATGAATTTGCCATTTAAGGAAGATTGACTCACGGTGTTTTCCTGTTAACTCCAATTTGTGCTGGATATGAAAATAATGATTCCATTGAACTGTAATTAGGATTGAGTAAGTTAAACTCAATTAGATCTTCAATGTTAATCAGTTAAAACGTTACCAAAATCACTATATCTGCATTATATTATGTCAAAGTCAAATCTTAAAAATATCGCCTACACTACCTTACCACTATCAGATACTCTCTGGAATCAAGATCAGCAAAGATTATTAATTGAGGGGGAAGTGTTAGTACAAACTAAATCCCATACTAATTGGGGTGGTGCTGTTACCGCTTGTATGTATATTCCCTTAATTAGATCCCATGTTTGGCAACAAATTACAGACTACCCTCGTTGGGTACAATATTTTCCTGATATTACTACAAGCGAAGTTATCTCTAAAGGTGATGTTAAACGTCTGTATCAATCTGCACAAAAAGCTTTTTTATTTTTCACGGCTCAAGTAGAAATTTATGTGCGGGTGGTGGAAGTAGCAGGACAACAGGTTCAGTTTCGCATGGAAAGAGGCACATTTACAGATTTTCATGCTAATTTAGAACTTAAAGACATGGGCAATGGTACTCTATTAGCTTATACTGTACAGGCCACCCCAAATATTCCCATTCCTTCGATTTTTATTCAACAAGCGATGAATTTGGAATTACCAGCAAATCTCTGTAAAATGCGACAAGTGCTTTGTAGTCATAAATAATAGCAATGTTACAGCAACAATAATAGTAATGTCACAGGCAACTACCATTTTAGATTTTTGGTTTGGTCATCCAAATGACCCGAATTATGGGAAAATTCAACCATTCTGGTTTGATAAACAACCAGATTTTGATATTAAAGTCCGCAACCTGTTTCTAGAAGATTACCAAAAAGCGGTAGCAGGATATTTGCATGATTGGAGAAATTCACCAGAAACTTGTTTGGCTTTAATTCTGTTGCTGGACCAATTTCCCCGGAATATGTTTCGTGATACTCCTCAAGCCTTTGCAACGGACTGGGAAGCACTATCGTTAGCGCAACAAGCTATAAACAAAGGCTATGACAGACAACTACTAGCTGTACAACGCTGGTTTATTTATCTACCCTTTCAACACAGTGAAAACCCAATTGATCAAAGGAAGTGTATTAAACTGTTTCAACAACTTAGTCATGATCCTGATAGTGCTGAAGCGATCACTTCAGCTTTTCGACACAAAGAAATAATTTCCCGATTTGGTCGTTTTCCCCATCGTAACGCCATTTTAGGACGTATTTCCACCCCAGAGGAGGAGGAATTTTTGGAAGAACCTGGTTCTTCATTTTAAGTTGGTTAGTAGTCAGTGGTCAGTGGTCAGTGGTCAGTGGTTAGTAGTAAGAAAAATACTTTTCCCCTGTACCCCTGTACCCCTGTACCCCTGTACCCCTGTACCCCTGCTCTAACCCGTAAATACTTCTGCGGGTAAGCGATTAAAGGAAAGACGCTCATTTTGCACATCTACAAAAATGGTGTCACTGTCGCTAAAATCACCACGTAAAATGGCTTTGGCTATTTGGGTTTCTAATTCCCGCTGAATAGCTCTTTTTAACGGTCTTGCACCAAAGACAGGATCATATCCTACTTCTGCTAAAAAGTCAAGGGCAGAACTCGATAATTTCAAAGATATTTTTCTGTCTGTTAATCTTTGTTTTAACCTATCTACCTGTAATTGGACAATATGCCGTAATTCTGATTTTTGTAAACTGTGGAAAATAATTAATTCGTCCAGACGGTTTAAAAATTCTGGACGGAAACTATTTCGCATTGCTTCCATAACCCGATTTCGCATTTCATCATAACGGGTATCATCTCCAGCTACATCAAGTATATATTGAGAACCGATATTACTGGTCATGATGATGATACTATTTTTAAAGTCCACTGTGCGACCTTGAGCATCTGTTACCCGACCATCATCGAGAATTTGTAGGAAAATATTAAAAACGTCAGGGTGTGCTTTTTCGATTTCGTCAAATAAAATCACCGCATAAGGACGACGACGAATGGCTTCTGTTAATTGTCCTCCTTCCTCATAGCCGACATATCCAGGAGGCGCACCGATTAGACGGGAAACATTATGTTTGTCCATGTATTCGGACATATCAATTCTTACCATAGCCTCTTCTGTGTCGAACATATAAGCCGCTAAAGCTTTGGCAAGTTCAGTTTTACCAACACCAGTGGGACCTAAGAATACAAAACTAGCAATGGGACGGTTAGGGTCAGAAAGTCCAGCGCGAGAACGTTGAATAGCGTCTGCTACAGCGGTAACGGCCTCCTGTTGACCGACAACACGATGATGTAATTCATCTTCTAAATGTAACAGTTTTTCTTTTTCTGATTCTACTAATTTATTCAGAGGAATACCTGTCCATTTAGAAATAATTTCTGCAATATCGGCTTCTGTGACTTCTTCTCGTAATAATGATTTTCCAGTTTTTTGAGTTTGGGAAAGTTCGGTTTCTACCGCTTGTAATTGACGATGTAAGTCTGTTAATTTACCATATTTTAACTCCGCAGCCCGGTTAAGATCATAGTTTCTTTCTGTTTGTTGAATTTCTAAATTCACGCGGTCAATTTCTTCCTTAATTGACTGAATTTTAGTGATAATATCTTTTTCAGATTGCCATTGTGTGCTGAGAGTTCTTTGATCTTCCTTTAAGTCAGCTAGTTCTTTTTCTAATCTTTCCAAACGTTCACGGGAAGCAGGATCACTTTCTTTTTGTAAAGAGAGTTTTTCCATTTCCAATTGGAGAATTTTCCGGTCTATTTCGTCCAGTTCTTCGGGTTTAGAAGTAATCTCCATTTTCAGTCTAGCAGCGGCTTCGTCTACTAAATCAATAGCTTTGTCAGGGAGAAAGCGATCGCTAATATAACGATTAGATAAAGTAGCCGCAGCCACAAGAGAACTATCAGAAATTCTTACCCCATGATGAACTTCATAACGTTCTTTTAAACCGCGCAAAATAGAAATTGTATCAACAACATTAGGCTGATCTACATAAACTTGTTGAAAGCGTCTTTCTAAAGCTGCATCTTTTTCCAAATATTTGCGGTATTCATCCAAAGTTGTCGCCCCAATACAGCGTAATTCACCTCGCGCTAACATCGGTTTTAATAAGTTCCCTGCATCCATAGCCCCTTGGGTAGCACCGGCACCAACAACGGTATGAATTTCATCAATAAATAATACAATATTGCCGCCAGATTCGGTGACTTCTTTTAATACAGCTTTGAGACGTTCTTCAAATTCACCTCGGAATTTTGCTCCCGCAATTAAAGCCCCCATATCCAAACTAATCAGTTTACGATCTTTGAGAGATTGGGGAACATCACCCGCAACTATGCGCTGTGCCAAACCTTCCGCAATTGCGGTTTTACCAACTCCAGGTTCACCAATTAAAACCGGGTTATTTTTGGTTCTGCGGGAGAGAATTTGTACTGTACGTCTAATTTCATCATCACGACCGATTACAGGGTCTAATTGACCTTTACGGGCGGCTTCCGTGAGATCTCGTCCGTACTTCTCTAGTGATTGGTATTTACCTTCTGGATTTTGGTCAGTCACCTTTTGTTTCCCCCGAATTTCTTTGATAATATTTTTGAGTTTGTTTTCATCTAAACCAAATTCTTGACAGAGACTCTTGCCAAAACGGTCATCTTTGGCGTACCCTAGTAGAAGGTGTTCAATAGAAATAAATTCGTCTTTAAATTCTTGACGATATTTTTCTGCCCGATCTAACAATGTATCTAAACTGCGTCCTAAATATACGGAAGTGCTAGAACCGGATACCTTGGGTTGACGTTGAATAAATTGCTCAGTACGATCACGGACTTTTTGCAGGTTCGCGCCGGCTTTGGTGAAAATCGCACTGGCCAGTCCTTCCTGTTCCAGTAACCCTTTCATCAGATGTTCACTTTCTAGTTGTTGTTGCTGATATTGTTTTACTACATCGGGTGTATGGGCGATAGCTTCCCAGGCCTTTTCCGTAAATTGATTGGGGTTGGTTGGCTGCATAAGCTTTTAGAATAACAAACTACAGTTTAATAAAATCATTGTAAAAATATTTGGCGCAATTGCTAGATCGGTCTTCACGTCCTTAAAGTGTAGTATTATTGCCCAATGTGGACTAATAAGTTGTCAGTTGTTAGTGTTTTTTATCTGTTCACTGTAACCTGTAACGTATTCCCTGGTCCTTTTTTTTGTAATTAAGACTTAATTACCAGATTGAATTTGTGGATTGTTCAGATCTATATTTTTCAAGTTTAAAGGATTTAATTATAGTTTCTTCCACAGTTTTTGCAAACTCTGGATAGGATTTATCTTCAGCGCGATAGGTAAGAATATAGGCTTTTTTACCATTAACAATCCATACTTGCATTTCTTGGAAATTTACCTTGTGGACATTATCTCTGAACTGATAAACCACTTGATAACCTTGTGTTTCAGCAAGTTGTATTTGTCCAGATTTGATAATTTTCGCATTTTTTCCTAATGCTTCAATTTGTTGAATAGAAAACTTAGTATAATCTCCCAAAGTCTCCGACTGAAATAACTCGTCTATAGTGATAGAAAACTCTGGAGTTAGAGAAGATGAAATTGTATTTTTCGGGATAATTCGCGTTAATTTATCTATTACTGGTGTTTCTTGCCAATTTTTAGGATATTTAAATTTAACCCCAGATTTTGCATATTGTACTACTTCTACTACTTTAATTGATGATTGCAAATAAATATTAATACCTATCACACCAACAGTTATTAAAGGTATTAAAAAAGCTGATTTTATGAGTAAAAATTTTAAATTTTGAGATGGTTTAGTGCTGGGCTTTGTATTATTATTACTATTATTATTAACTGAATGATCTGGTTGCGTAGTTGTTTGAGATTCATTTACAACCGTCATAACTTCCGCTGCTGATTGAAAACGGTGTCTAGAGTTAACCTTGAGCATTTTATCTAAAATATTAGCTAGAGCAGGACTAATAATTCTACTAGCTTGTTGTCGCCAATTTCGGTAATTATTGTCAAGGTAATCAACAGGAGGTGTACCTGTGAGTAACTCCAGACAAGTAACAGCCAAACTATATAAATCACTAGACGGATAAACTTCTCGTATTTTTTCTTCTTCTCTTTGTTCAGGAGAAGCGTACACCTTTGTAAAAATAGGTAGAGATTTTTTTATATTTGTTTCACCAGAAACAACTTGTTTGACCGCCCCAAAATCAATTAAAAATAGTTTTTGTGTTGCTGTTTCTCTAACAATATTACTAGGTTTAATATCTCTATGAATAGAATTTTGGTCATGAATAAATTGTAAAACCGGTAAAATTTGCTTTAAAAAATCTAAAATCTCTGCTTCTGAAAAACGACCTTTTCTTCTGAGTTCCTTAGATAGGTCTTCACCTTGGATATATTGTTGTACTGAATATTTAAACTCAAGTTCTTCTTGTTGACCAAAAACCGGAGCAGTCAGAGAAAAATAATCATATAAAGAGGGAATATTACCGCTATTATCACCTAAAAATTCTAAAACCTGAGCTTCTCGATCAAAAGCGGCTTTGATTCCTTCAACAATTTTATTAACAATTTCCGGGTTATCATGTTCAGCTTGAATCTCATCAATTTTAATATTCAATCGTTTGATTACACATTGACGCTGATTCACAGAATCTAAATCAATAGCTTGAAAAGTAGCACCAAATCCTCCTTTTCCCAGATGTTTAATAGTTTGATAATGTCCCTTTCTCCCCCTTAATATTAGGGGCATTCCACAAGCTTGACAGAATATTTCCGAGGTAGTATTAGAATCTGGAGAGTCGGGAAAACGGTTTTCGGGACTAGGGCAGTGCGGTCGGGTACAATAGTACATGATAGATAGGATACTACATAATAGAGGTACAGGGTTTATCCATCAATAAACAGCATATTTTATACAAGTTGATTCACCCCACCCCTCAAAATGAATTGTATCATAAAATTAAATTCCGAGTAAATATCTGATATTTTCAAAAAATTAGTATATAATCACTTATGTGTGTGCATATTTGTACACTAATTATCAAGTGGCGTTGCTAAATTGAGACATGAAAATCAAAAATTCCAGGTCTCAAACTCCCCGTCTCCGTGCCTCCGCGTGAGAAAAATTCATATTTTCACTCACCAACACTTATAAAGTTTAAATAAAAGTAGCACCATAATCGCCAAAATTCAGTAATCAAAGGTCAAACATTATGCAAATACCAGCATTAACTAGTATCTTAGCATTCACTGCATTAACAGTTACCGTGAGTGTTAACCCCGGTTTAAGTCAAGAGATTCCCAAGCAAGAAATTAGTTTTGCTTGTCGTTCAATTTCTTACCCAGGTAATACGGAAAAAGTTCCCACTACCATGGCCTTCGTTCCCGACAAAAAATCTAACCCTTATGTACCCATAATTGCTTGGAAATCTAACTCTTTTCCCAGTAGTGAATGGACTCCTAAAAAACGCTGTGAACAAGTAAGTAAAAAATTCCAGCAATTTCACCAACAAGGCCGATTAGATTATTTAAGTACCGGTAAGTTGAATGGTTTGGGAGTTATCTGTGCGGCTAAACCTGGTGAATGCAATAAAAACAATATTTTATTTAGTGTCAGACCAGGTGTAAATCCCATTACAGTTTTAGCTGAACTTAAAGATATCAGAGAAGGTAGAACTTCAGACCTAACTTGGCAAAATTCAGGTGAAAATACTTACTTGAATCTGGGTGAATATCTCAAAAATATCTCTAAATAACAAATTACCCCACCCTAACCCTCACCCTTGCTAAGGGGAGGGGACAAGATTCCGGTTTTCTCCCTTTACAAGAGGGGACAAGATTCCGGTTTCCTCCCCTTTACAAGAGGGGATAAGATTCCAGTTTCCCCCCTTAGCAAGGGGGGATTAAGGGGGGTAAATTCCCCGACAAATTACCCCACCCTAACCCTCACCCTTGCTAAGGGGAGGGGATAAGATTCCGGTTTCCTCCCTTTACAAGAGGGGACAAGATTCCGGTTTCCTCCCCTTTACAAGAGGGGACAAGATTCCAGTTTCCCCCCTTAGCAAGGGGGGATTAAGGGGGGTAAATTCCCCGACAAATTACCCCACCCTAACCCTCACCCTTGCTAAGGGGAGGGGACAAGATTCCGGGGGGTAAATCACTACTGATAAAAACACTATTTAACTAATCATGAAACATCAAATCGCTATTATCTCTTGCTTACTGCTGCTACCTTATCCAGTGTCAGCAATAGAAACCCAAACCAAGACAACAAAACTACTTACACAGACCTCACAAACGTGCAAACTACAACCAGCAGACCCAGAAAATGGTATTTATTCAGACTCACAATTACAAACCATTGCTAAACAAATTACAGTCAGAGTCAGAGACAAAGAAAGAGGCGCTTCCGGGACAATTTTCGCTAGAAAAGGTAACTCTTATTTAGTAGTTACTAATTCCCACGTTGTCAGAAGAATTAATAATATTAATATTATCACAGCCGATGGTCAAAAATATGCAGCTAAAATTTTACCTAATACTAATTTTGATAAATTCGATTTAGCTATAGTAGAATTTACATCTAATCAAAAACATTGTTTACCATCAGAAATTGCTGAAAGAATCGCCTCCTTTGATATTAACTTAGAAACACCAGTTATGGCCGCAGGATATGCTGTATCTGAAGATAAATTAGTATTGACAACAGGAAAAATACAACAAATCATTTCTCAACCCAGTTTAAAAGATGGTTATGAAATTGGCTATACCAGCGATATTCAACAAGGAATGAGTGGCGGTGCAATTATTAGTAATACAGGAAATTTCATAGGAATTAATGGCATTAGTTCCTATCCTTTGTCCAATTCTGCTTATACTTATACCAACGGAAAACGCCCCACAAATACAGAAATTCAAGAATTTAGAAAACTCAGTTGGGGAATACCTATTAAAACCGTTTTAGGTCAGGTCAAACCAGAAACTCTCACCGCTTATAATTTACCTATACCAGATATTAAACAGACAATAGCAGAAACACCATTAACAGGGTGGTTAGGAGAATTAGAAGCAAAAGCTAAACAAATTACCGTCAGAATTGATAGCAGTAGCGGTAGTAATGGTTCAGGGGTTATTATCGCTAAACAAGGAGATATTTACACCGTTTTAACTGCTGCTCATGTAGTTTGTAAACCACCAGATAAAGTAGGACCATGTGAGCCAAATACTTATAAAATCCTCACAGTAGATGGTAAACAATATCCTGTAGAACCCAGCACCATTAAATTAGAAGCAGGGGTAGATTTAGCAGTAGTTAAATTCACCAGTCGGGAAAATTATCAAGTTGCGACTTTAGCAGATTATAACCCAAGAGATTTTGAATATATGTTCACTGCGGGTTATCCCAGGTTAGGAGAAAAATCACCTTGGCGGTTTACATTAGGACAGATTTATAGTAAAGAATCAGGATTATTAGCTACTACCCAATCAGACTTTAAAAATAACAGTTCTGGTACAGCCCAAAGTGCAATTTCTTTAACAGGAGGATATGAATTAGTTTATAGTAGTATCACCTTTGGCGGTATGAGTGGGGGACCTGTTTTAGATTCCCAAGGGCGAGTCATTGGTATTCATGGCAGAACTGAGGGACAAGCTGCTATTGATAATAATAGTAATAGTAAAGAAACTATCCAATTAGGTAATAGTTTGGGTATTCCGGTGAGTACATTTTTGGCATTAGCTACCCGACTGAATACCCAAGCCCAAAAGATAGAAACCACCCCACCACCAGAACTAAATCAACAAAAAGTTAAGTCTATTCAAACAGCGATTTTATCAGTAGATGTTTCCCAAGGCAATACTACCGCCAGTCAATGGTTAGAAAGAGGAAATCAACTGTGGCGGTTACGTCGTTATCCAGAAGCAATACAGGCTTTTGACGCAGCAATTAACCAAAAACCAAAGTTTATTCACCTGGCTTATTATGGTAAGGGTTTGGCTTTAGGTTCAAGTGGAAAATATCCAGAGTCTATAACTGCATTTGAGCAAGCGGTGAAGTCTCAACCTGATTTTGTTCCTGCTTGGAATTATTTAAGTGTAGTCTATAGACAATCAAACCAACTGGATAAAGCCTTAGCAGCCATAAATCAAGCCATTCAACTCCAGCACAATAATCCTAATTTGTATAATCAGAAGTATCTAGTTTTAAGTAATTTAAAAAAATATAGAGAAGCAGAGGCAGCGATAAATAAAGCCATTGAACTCAGTCCCCGTGCAGTATTTTACTACAACCGGGGAATTGTCCGTTATCAATTAGGAGATAAGCCAGGAGCAATAGAAGATTTCAACCAAGCTATCAAGATTAATCCTAACCTTGCCCAAGCCTACTACAACCGGGGAGTTGTCCGTAAGAAATTAGAAGATAAGCAAGGAGCAATAGAAGATTACAACCAAGCTATCAAGATTAATCCTAACTTTACCGAAGTCTACAACAACCGGGGAGTTGTCCGTTATGATTTAGGAGATAAGCAAGGAGCAATAGAAGATTACAACCAAGCTATCAAGTTTAATCCTAACTATGCCGAAGCCTACTACAACCGGGGAGTTGTCCGTTATGAATTAGGAGATAAGCAGGGTGCAATAGAAGATTACAACCAAGCTATCAAGTTTAATCCTAACTATGCCGAAGCCTACAACAACCGGGGAGGTGTCCGTAATGAATTAGGAGATAAGCCAGGAGCAATAGATGATTTCAACCAAGCTATCAAGATTAATCCTAACTTTACCGAAGTTTACAAAAACCGGGGAGGTGTCCGTTATGATTTAGGAGATAAGCCAGGAGCAATAGAAGATTTCAACCAAGCTATCAAGATTAATCCTAACGATGCCCAAGCCTACTACAGCCGGGGAAATGTCCGTTATGAATTAGGAGATAAGCAAGGAGCAATAGAAGATTTCAACCAAGCTATCAAGATTAATCCTAACGATGCCCAAGCCTACTACAGCCGGGGAAATGTCCGTTATGAATTAGGAGATAAGCAAGGAGCAATAGCAGATTACACCAAAGCTATTGATATTAATCCTAACTTAGACCAACCCTACTACAGCCGGGGACTTGCTAAATATGAATTAGGAGATAAGCAAGGAGCAATAGCAGATTACACCAAAGCTATTGATATTAATCCTAACGATGCCAAAGTCTACAACAACCGGGGAAATGCTAAATCTGAATTAGGAGATAAGCAAGGAGCAATAGCAGATTACACCAAAGCTATTGATATTAATCCTAACTTAGCCCAACCCTACTACGGACGGGGAATTGTTTATTATCAACTTGGTTATTATCAACTTGGTGACAAACAAAAAGCCAGAGAAGACCTGCAACGAGCAGCGCAATTATTCAAGGCTCAAGGGAATACTGCTGCTTATGAAAAAGCTATGGCTTTATTAAAACAGTTGTAGGGAGTTTCTTTGGTGATGTTAATTGTTATTTTGTCAGAATCAGGATGTCCAGGATTTAAGGATTAACAGGATGTGATTGTGAGATTTTCCCTCGTTCCCTGGCTCTGCCGGGGAATGCTCACGGGAGGCTCTGGATGACAACAATAATATTTTGTCAGAATCAGGATGTCCAGGATTTAAGGATTAACAGGATGTGATTGTGAGATTTTCCCTCGTTCCCTGGTTCTGCTGGGGAATGTTCACGGGGTTCTGGATGATAACAATAATATTTTGTCAGAATCAGGATACCCAGGATTTAAGGATTAACAGGATGTTTGATAATGGTTGGGTTGATGAGTTTTTGGGAATGTTTGATATCTATTTTTATATGATCCTGTTAATAACCTGACTATATATGGCGACACAGATTCCCATTATAATTTGATGATAGACTAAATTCAGAAATTTGTCAAGGGGTAGTTAAGGATAATTTTGACAGACAATATTGAGATAATGAAAATCCTGTACATCCTTAAATCCTGAACATCCTGATTCAGACAATTAATATGTTAAAATAACAGTAAATACCCATCCTGTACATCCTTAAATCCTGGATATCCTGATTCAGACAATTAATATGTTAAAATAACAGTAAATACCCATCCTGTACATCCTTAAATCCTGGATATCCTGATTCAGACAATTAATATGTTAAAATAACAATACATACCTATCCTGTACATCCTTAAATCCTGGATATCCTGATTCTGAAAGTGTCAACCTACTTTTCTTAGTTTGTAACCATATTTGCAAATCATCGACAGCGGAAAAATCTAATAAATCCTCACTTACTTTTCCCAAAATCGAAAATTGAAAGTTGTAGAAGCACGACGAAAACGCCGACTAGGTTTTTTCTTGCGTCTTTTAGCGGCTCTATCACTGGATTGTTCTCTTTCTTCTGCTTCCACAATTTCCTCAGATAGTTGGGTTTGTAATGCTTCGTCGCTGCGCCACCAAGCAATTATCCAGCCACCACCAATACCAGCAATACAACCTAATAAAATACTTATGGGTGCTGAATAACCCAAGAAAAGACAACCCAGCATAAAAATTAACCAATATTTCAAACCAGCATCAATACCATCATTAGATGCTACATTGGTATTCTGGGGGTTATTCTCATTTGCAAAGGTTATCGACCCCAAGATGACACTACCCATAATGGCTATAAATATACTTAGAGGAATTGAAGTATTAAGAACTCTGGAGATAATGAATAAAAATAACCCAAACAACAATTGAGCAAAGAAGTTAGGTGAGGAAGAGAAAATATTGTCTAGAAAATTATTTTTTGGTGCCATAACATTAGGAGTCAGGAGAAAGCATAATTATATATCGTATATCTCATTATAGAAATATCTAGTCAGCGCCAAATTCAGTGGCTTTAGTCCCTGAAATATAAGCGAATCCTAAGGTTTTAACCACTGAGAGTTTCAAAGCAGTATGATAGTTTTTTAGTTCTTGATATAATAACAGGCTGGCCTTTTTTCCTTATGACGCAACAACAACTCCGTATTATCGTCCCACCTCATCCCCTAATTCAGCACTGGTTGGGAGTTGCCCGTGATGTAGCTACACCATCTGTATTATTTCGTTCTGCTATTACTGAGTTGGGTCGGTGGCTAACTTATGAGGCTAGTAGGGATTGGTTACCTACCCAAGAAATAAGCGTCCAGACTCCTCTAGCTGCCTGTCCAGCGACTTTTATTAATCCTAACATACCTGTGGCTGTTGTGCCGATTTTACGGGCTGGTTTGGGCTTATTAGAAGGAGCGCAGGGTGTACTACCTTTGGCTTCAATTTACCATTTTGGTTTGGTACGCAATGAGGAAACCCTAGAACCTACTTGTTATTTAAATAACTTACCAGAAAAATTCGCACCATTTACACGAGTATTAATTACTGAACCAATGTTGGCTACGGGAGGTTCTATAATGGCAGTTATGGCAGAATTGACCCAAAGAGGCGTTGATCCTGCTTTAACGCGGATTGTTTCCGTGATTGTTGCTCCTCCAGCTTTGCAAAAATTAGCTGCTGTCTATCCCGGTTTAATAGTTTATACCGCTACTATTGACGAAATCTTAAATGATCACGGGTATATTGTCCCAGGATTGGGGGATGCGGGCGATCGCATTTTTGGGACTTGAGCTAGGATACAGCTAAGGCCGGAAAATAGCTAAAGTATTGTCAAAGTTGCTTATTTTCTAGAAAACGGTAAAAAATATGAGTCAGCAAGATGGTTTTGCTAGTGGGTTGCTACTGGGAACATTGATTGGGGGTGTAGTCGGTGGTGTTTTAGGTGCGGTGATTACTTCACGTTTAGATGCTAAATTAACAGATGAAGAGAATGAAATATTAACTGCTGGTGAAAAGGGTCAAGACACAGCAGCTAGAAGAAGGCAAATGAGAGCTTCAGCTAATGAAAGTTTAGAAATAGAAGCAACAAGGCGATCGCTTGAAGATAAAATTGCCCAACTCAATGCCACAATTGATGATGTGCGGCAGCAATTGGGAAATGTGAATAGTAACTCATCTCTTAGCAATGAATGAGCAGTCTTAAACGTTTCCTTAGTTACGTTGATTAGCGACACAATATGACATTTAACAGGAAAGTTACCCATTCATGAATTTATTAATTACAACCCTAGCTACCTTTGTCTCTCTTTACGGCTACTTACTGATTATTCGGGTCTTATTGACTTGGTTTCCCTCTGTTGACTGGTCTAATCAACCATTTGCAGCTTTAAGCCAAATTAGTGACCCCTATCTTAATCTATTTCGCTCTATCATTCCCTCTTTGGGTGGTATGGATTTCTCCCCTATTCTGGCATTTTTGGCCTTGAATATAGCTGGTGGTATTCTAGATAGTTTAGCGCGTGCTACTTTGGTGCAAGGGTTTTAACGCCCAAATTACAATTTTATTTTTGTAGAGACGTTCCATGGAACATCTCTACAGGGATTATCTTCTGACTCGTCCGCTAAACCCAGCAGCTTTAAATTGTTTAAGCTGCAATGGTAAGGGCTGATTACTGGGGACAGTGATTCTAAATTCAAAATCACTATCTCCGGGAGGGACTTCCTCAATTAAACCTAGGCGGGTGCGATTTTGTAAGGTTGAATCACCATTAGCGTCATATATACGCCCAAAAATATCCGCATCATAGACGGTTTTGCGAGTGCCATTTTTTGCCTTACCCGTAACGATGAAGCAACTAGCAGCACTTGAACCGCTACTACCAACTATTCCTGTTGCTAGTTCTGGTGGACATTCGTGGTAAGCAATATGAGATAATTTAATCTGTGTTAAGGCGAAGGCTGTGGGTGTCCATATCCAGGAAAGTAACCCCATTAGTCCTGTTATAAAAATTAACTGCATTGAGCGTAACCGCATAAAATACACCTCTGATTGGAAATTTATAAAAGTCGGCGTTGTTGTTTAAGAGTATGATTTTACCTCACGCAGAGGCGCGGAGTCTCGGAGAGTAAAATTTCTAGCTATTGATTTTTCAATTTCCATTCAGCAACGCCCGATTTTGTTAAGTGGTATATTCTGCGTTAATTTTCACATAATCATAACTCAAATCACAACCCCAAGCCTGACCTGTACCATGGCCATTACCAACACTAACAGCAATTAATACTGTGTCTGATTGCATATATTCACCATGAGCGGCTGCTTTTAAATATGCACTAGCTGCGGCTTTATCAAAAGGTAAGGGTTGACCATTTTCAAATAGTAAAATATCCCCTAATTTAACAGAGAGGTTTTCCTGTTCAAAGGGGACTCCAGCCCGACCAGCAGCAGCCGCAATCCGTCCCCAATTGGGGTCATGACCAAAAATGGCCGCTTTGACTAAAGATGAACCTGCAATGGTTTTTGCAATTTGGCGGGCTGATAGTTCGTCATGGGTCCCAGAAACTTGGACTTCTATTAAACAGGTTGCACCTTCGCCATCACGTGCGATCGCTTTCGCTAAATGTTGACATACATAGGTTAACATAGCTTCTAATTTCTGAGCTTCCGCCCCCATTTCGGTAATTGCTGGGGTGCGAGATTGACCATTTGCTAAAGCGATTAAACAATCATTGGTACTTGTGTCACCATCAACAGTGATAGAATTAAAACTTCTATCCGCGGCTCTAGTTAACATTTGTTGCCAAAGTGTAGAGGATACCGCAGCATCACAGGTAACAAAAGCTAACATTGTGGCCATGTTGGGGTGAATCATTCCTGAACCTTTAGCAATTCCACCAATTCGCACCGGACGTTCACCTATAGTAGTCTCTAATGCGATGGATTTTGTAACTAAATCTGTAGTCACAATTGCCCCTGCGGCTGCGTCTGAGCCTGTTTCTGATAGTTCTGCTACTACTTTAGGGATACCACCTCGCAAAATATCCATTTTTATCCGTTGACCAATTACGCCGGTAGAAGCTAACAAGATGGATTCCGGGTTAATACCTAATTCTTGAGCTAATAGGTCTGCACATTCTTGAGCATCTTTAATACCTTGTTCACCTGTAGCGGCGTTAGCTTGTCCCGCATTACAAAGAACGGCTCTAGCACTATGTTTTCCTTGTAACACTTGTCGACAATAATCTACACAAGCTGCTTTGACTTGACTGGTGGTAAATACACCTGCTGCGATCGCTTCCACATCTGATACAATTAGGGCTAAATCCGGTAGTCCCGAAGCTTTCAGACCTGCTGTAATTCCCGCTGCTTTATACCCCCGTGCTGCTGTCACACCACCAGTAATTATTTGCCAATCTGCCATAATTCTGCTTACAATTATCTAGATTACGTTTGCTCTATTGTGAGTTTATCTGTTGATGACAATCTTTTTTTACAAAAAAAGGGACCAGGGAACTCTTAACAGGGAACAGGGAACAGACAAGAAACACTCATTTACACCAGTTTAAAACTCGGTTAAAAAAAAGATGTTTTGAAAAGATGCGTAGCACTAAAAAAAACCGTGTCATTATTTTAATTTCATGTGCTTAAACTGTCCGTTAAGAGTTCTCTCTGAACCTAAATGGGATTATTGAGTTTTTCTTCTAGCAATTGATTGGTAAGTTTGGGTTCTGCGCGTTTATTGGTTTTTTTCAGGACTTGTCCCACGAAAAAACCTTTGAGGTTAGTGTTACCTTTGCGGTATTTTTCTACTTGTTGAAGATTAGCGGCGATAATTTCATCAATTATGGGTTCAAGAATGGTACGATCTGCAATTAGTTCTTGACCTGCAAAGGCTTCTTCAGGTGTAATTCCATTTAATAAATCTGTGAGTTTTTCCTTAGCTTGAGCGTTGCTGATTTTACCATTTTCAATGCGAGTAATCACATCTGCAAGGTTAACAGCAGTCAGTTTAATTTCGGAGATGGTGAGTTTTTGTTTATTCAAGTAACCAGCGATATCTTGAGTAATCCAGTTAGCAGCAGATTTAGGATTTGCACCTTTGGAAATAGCACTTTCAAAATAATCTGCAACTGGTTTATCCTCGGTTAAGACCCGTGTATCATAAGCTGAAAGTCCCAAATCATTTTCATAATAATGGCGTTTTTGGGCGGGTAGTTGTGGTAATTGATTTAACCATGAATCTAATTCTAATTGAGTAACTTCAATGGGTGCTAAATCTGGTTCAGGAAAGTAGCGATAATCACTAGAACCTTCTTTGATTCGCATACTACTGGTGCGTTGTGAACCTTCTTCCCAGAGACGGGTTTCTTGAATAATCTTTTCTCCTGATTCAATAGCGGCTATTTGACGTTCAATTTCATAATCTATCGCTTTTTGAATCGCACTAAAGGAGTTCATGTTCTTAATTTCTACCTTAGTGCCAAATTGCTCTCGTCCCACGGGACGGACAGAAATATTTACATCACAACGCAGAGAACCTTCTTGCATATTTCCATCACTGACACCAAGATAGCGCACAATTCGCCGTAGTTCTTGGGCATATTCGGCGGCTTCTTGTCCTGTTCGTAAATCAGGTTCAGAAACAATTTCTACCAAGGGGATACCAGCGCGATTATAATCTACGAGAGAATAGGTAGAACCGGAAAGCCTTTCACTACCTGCGTGTACAAGTTTACCTGCATCCTCTTCCATGTGTAATCGAGTGATACCAATGCGTTTACGACTGGGGTTTCCTGCATCATCGACTAATTCAATTTCTATCCAACCATGTTCGGCTATGGGTAAATCATATTGAGAAATTTGGTAATTTTTCGGTAAATCAGGATAAAAATATTGTTTGCGATCAAATTTACTATACCGAGCAATTTGACAATTTAACGCTAAACCCGTTTTAACGGCGTATTCGAGAACTTTGGCGTTAAGTACGGGTAAAACTCCTGGTAAACCCATACACACTGGGTCAATGTTAGTATTGGGGTCAGCACCAAAGGCTGTGGAACTATTGGAGAAAATTTTGGTGTTGGTGCTGAGTTGACAGTGTGTTTCTAGGCCTATAATTGCTTCGTATTCAGTTTTTACGGGTGTAGCTGTGGTCATATCCAGATTTACGGTTTTTACTCTTTGGGACTATTTTAGATTAAGGTGCGGGCGATCGCTCTATATCTAAAAGCAAAAGTTGGTTAAACCCGTCTTGGGGTGAGAAAACTCTAAAAATCCTCATCATCAACAAAAAAGTCTCCATCTTCATCTATTCTAGATTGAGATTCTCCCAACTCCCATAAAGGTTGTAAAACTGCTGTACTCAACAAACCTACAACCACACTAAAAGCTAACATTAAACCAAAAGGAATTTGGATTGATTGAAAAACCAAGAATCGTAAAGATACAGGAGTAGCATTTTGGACAGAGATAAGAGCGATCGCTGCTACCCAAATGGCTATGATTAATACTATCAAAAAATTTATCAAAATCTTCATAACTGCAAAAATATAAATTTATGACCAATAGTGTAGAGACGTTTCATAAAACATCTCTACGGGAATGTTCAGTTAACCCAATTTAGCAATTTCCGCTGCCATGAATTGAGCAATCTGACTAAGTTTTTCTGGTGAGTTAGTTTCCATGTACACCCTCACCAAAGGTTCTGTTCCAGAAGGGCGCAGTAACACCCAACTACCCTCTTCTAAATAGAGTTTGATACCATCTTTCCTACCTACCGCTTTCACCTTGATTCCTGCCACTTCTGAGGGGGGCTTTTGAGTATAACTATCAATCACAGCTATTTTATGAGCTTCCGTTAGATGTAGATCTAAGCGATTGTTATACAAAGGACCATCAGCTTCGGCTATAGCTTCCTGTACCAACTGACTTAAAGGCTTACCTTCATAAGCAATCGCCTCAGCCACTAGCATATCTGCTAAAACCCCATCTTTTTCAGGAATATGACCAATGATACTTAAACCACCGGATTCTTCCCCACCAATCAAAACGGCAGTTTCCCGCATTTTCTCACCAATGTACTTAAAACCCACTGCGGTTTCATAAATTTGCAACCCATACTTAGCAGCAAAATTATCTAATAAATGCGTAGTTGCCACAGTGCGAACGATTGCCCCATTTTTACCCTTGTTTTTTATTAAATGCCGTGCTAGAACTAACAGCACTGTATTGGGAGTCAAGACATTACCTTGTTCATCAACAATACCAAAGCGATCGCTATCACCATCGGTAGCCAAACCCAAATCCGCATGATCAGCCTTCACAGAAGCCACCAACTCAACTAACTGTTCCCCTTTAGGTTCAGGCATACCACCCCCAAAAAGCACATCTCGCCAGGTGTGGAAACTTTCTAATTGACAACCACAGTGTTGCAAGACTTCATCTAAATAACCACGTGAGGTAGAATAAAGGGCATCGTACTTAACCTTTAAATTCGCACTTCTAATTTTTTCCACATCCAACAAGGTGTAGATAAAATGCAAATAAGCGGGCTTCGGATCAAAAGTAGAAATCGAACCAGATGGGTTACTTCCGGGTAACTCATCGGAGGCCGTTTCTATATTAGACACAATAGTATCAGTAATTTCTGGAGTCGCAGGTCCTGCATAATCAGGAATATATTTAATCCCACAATAAGGCGCGGGATTATGACTAGCAGTAAACATCAAAGCCCCGGCAGAATTGAGAAGACGGGCATTATAGGCAATTACTGGGGTGGGACAATCCCGATCAGTAATTTGCACATTCCAGCCCAAATCTGCCAAAACTGCGGCAGAAGTCCGGGCAAACTCGTCAGCTAAAAATCTAGTATCGTAGGCAATTAGAACAGGCCTGTCCTGACTATAGGCAGTTTCTAAATAACTAGCGATCGCCCTGGTAACTTTCCGCACATTGGGGAAAGTAAAATCATCAGCAATGATTCCGCGCCATCCATCAGTACCAAACTTGATCTCACCGGATTTGCTAGGGTTACTCGTCATGGACAATCTCTCCCGTGTATCATTATTTATTATTAGGAAATATCCCGCAAAGCTGTGGAACAGCCACTAAGCCGCAAGTATCCCCAAGGTAATTTCTCTCACTCTACATGAGCAATGTCAACCCCCGATAGACCCTTTGTTAGTTACCACCTTTGGTCTTTATTTGCCCCCAGTCGGGGACAGGAGCATTGGCATTGTCAAATGAGAAGGGGATTTATTAAAGCGCGGCAACATGAACCACAGGTTAAAGCTCTGCTGGCTAAAGCTACCCCACCTCAGCGAATTGGGATTCTTGCCCAAAAAGGTGTATATGAATTTCATCATCATCTTCATTGGTTAACTCAGGTTGATGGTGTGGAAAAGGTTGCCCGATTATTGGGATTAAGCACTGCTCATGAGACAGTTAAATATCGGGTATTGCAAATTTTAAGAAAATATCAAAATGCCCCTTTATTATTAGGTAAAAGGATTCTAGAATTAACTTCAGGTGATGAAGGTTTCCCCAAACCGATTGTTATTGAAAAACCAAATTATGGCTTTCGTTTATATGCTACTATGGACTGTATATTTATCGAGTCTGATAGCACTTTACATATTTTAGATTTTAAAACTGGTAAGTCTGCTTTTGACAACAGACAAGCATTAGTTTATTTACTTGCAGCCCGTTATCTTTATCCTGATAAAAGCGCAGTTGCTTCTTTTTATAATTTGGAAATTTGTCAAAAATCTGAATTAATTACTATTAGTAATAATGAGTTTACAGATCTGGAATCTCAATTGGCTAATATAGCTCATCAACATCAAGAAGATCTCCAACAATATGAAGCTGAAAATAGTAAATTTAGTCGAATATTTCCCCCAAATCCCGGAAACCATTGCCGTTTTTGTGCTTTTAGTTCTATCTGTGAATTTGCTGACTTAAAACTACCAAAATCCTATTTAATGCCAATTACGAAATCTCATCACACTCCTTCCTCTTCTTAGAATCCCAAACTTACAGCATTTTCCGCACTAATGAGGTACAAGATTGAATCATAAAACTTTTGTGGTGTGAGCATCTTACCTGCTAGATATGTACCTCATAATACCGGGAAGTCCTGTATATCGGAACGGTCGAGGAGCTTTCCCCTGCTGCAACAAAATGGATTTCCATGCCCAATTAAAAAATAAACCCTAATTACGGGTATTATATACTTAAGGCATTCCTCATGCTTTATGGTGTAAAAGTCCACTTGCTAATTTCTGGAGCTATTCAATGTCAATTTACGTCGGTAATTTGTCCTATGATGTTAAAGAAGAAGACCTCAAACAGGCATTTTCGGAATATGGAACTGTTAAAAAAGCTCAACTACCTGTTGACCGAGAAACTGGACGCGTCCGGGGTTTCGGTTTTGTAGAAATGAGTTCAGACGCGGAAGAGGAAGTAGCAATTAAAGCGCTTGATGGTGCTGAATGGATGGGACGCAGTTTAAAAGTTAACAAAGCTAAACCCAGAGAAGACCGTGGTGGTGGTGGACGAGGTGGATATGGTGGCGACGGTGGCGGAAATTCTCGTCGTTACTAAGTTTTAACATCCACAACAACCTATATTGTGATAACAGGACAGATTTTTTGTCTGTCTTGTTTAAACACGCTCTTAAATAAGAAAATTGATTAATACTTCAGTAGTACCCATTTACAGCACTTCCCGGTTTTATGAGGTACACATATAGCGGTCAAGAGGCCTCTAAGACAAGAGTTTCATGATGCAACTTTGTATCTTATCAGAGTGGAAAACGCTGTATTTTCGATCTTCAGTATCTGTTATAAATTACCAATTAGTACAAGGGAAAAGGTGTGTACTTCATAAGACTGAAAAATGATATATTTTTAACAGAATCTTTTGAAAAATGATAAGTCAATTTCACCAAAATTAATACTAAAAGCAATATTCAATTGTTCTAAGGTTTCCACTAACCAGCCAATAGAATTAGTGGTAGAGTTTTCATAGTGATTAAATAAAATCGCTAATTTCTTCTCTAATAATGGTTTAACTTTATGACAAATCAGGACAATTTTTAATAATAAGCCCATTGTCGGTAATGCTCCTTGATTATTAATCAAATCTAAGAAAATAAAGTGCTGTGGTGATGATTTTTGATTAATAACTAAAAAGTTTAATAAATCACAACAAGTTTTCATTAATAATACATCATTAACTTTTTGTTCATTTGCCTGAGTCGAAATATTTTGTAAGTATTTATATAGTTTTTGATTAAACTGTTTTTTTCCATAAGATTCGTCTACGGAAGAGATCAAATATTTATATAAATCCTCTTTGAAACTGCCGAAATTTTTAGTTTTTCCACCATAGTTTATAAACTGTTGTGCCAATTCATGATATGTATTACCATGTTCGACTTTACCAAGAAAATGCTTTAAGGTGGTGTAAAGTTCACTATCGGTTAATAATGTAGGATTATTTACAGGGCGCAAAATTCGATTGACCTCAGTAGTTGATGTGTTTTTTAACAGATTAATTCGTCGCACTTTATAAGTTACATATTGTAATAAATCAATTTCAAACTTTTTCTGTACTTTTAACTGAAAATGTTTGAGTGCTTCTTTTTGTTCAGTAGTGGGGTTGGCGGCCGTTAAATAATGTTGGTATAAATAAGGATAACGGCGAATTAAAATTATCAGTGGTTGCTCATCTTTTCTCTTGGTTACAGCAACAGTGTTATTAACGAGGTGAGTAAAACGCTGTAAAATTAAATACTGTTCGCTGTTAACAAATAATTTAACCAATTCCCGTAGACGGCTAATTTCACGGGAACGCATATTAATCTTGGTCGCGTACGTGAAATTATTGGGTATACTCTTAAATAAACTTGCTAAATCAGTAATTGCACTATGTAGTAGAGGGTTTATGAGCCAGTGACTGATGAAAAGATGACAACATTTGTTGAGAAAAAACTTAAAGTTGTCATTTGCGGTTTTAGATAGGATAATTTTGTCTAAAATGGGGAGAATTTCTGGTTCAGGATAATTTGCTGCTTCAATAAATAATGCGCGAATTCTATCCAATATTTGGTTAGGAGATTCTTTTCCGACTAAATTTAATAAGTGTTGATAAATTAGCTGTTCTTCTGGATAACAGTCATGATAATCTAATTTACCGTCGATTATTTTCGGTGAATTTACTGAAAGAAATGTTTTTTCTGAGTTATCACTAGTTCGATTGCTCACTTTTAATTACCTACGACTTGGAATAAATGTGATTTTTTATATGTTTTCTTAGGACTTTTGGCCGTAAAAACTAGGCTTTAGTAGTATTTTCTAGTTACAAAAATACAATAATGAAGATTATTTTACCACGTTAGAAAGTCAAGCCCTAAGCATTGTTACAATTATTCATCTGTGACTTGAGCGTTAATTAGCAAATAAGCCTCCTTTGCAGCGGCTTGTTCTGCGGCTTTAATAGAACGGCCTTTACCTTGTCCTAACATTTTTTCATGTAACCAAACTTCAGCAAAGAAGCGCTCATGTGTGCGGTGGGGTTGACTGATTTCTAAAACTCGATATTCTGGAAGAACCTTAAATTGTGCTTGAGTCCATTCTTGTAAAGCTGCTTTATAATTAAGCATAGCAGGGTCAAGACGGATTTCTGTGGTTAGCTGTTGGAAATGGGGATCTAACCAAGGACGAATCAGGTTAAGATTTTGAGTGCTCAGGTAAAGCGCTCCTAGAACTGCTTCAAAAGAATCTGCTAATCGTGATTCTTGGCCGATATGGTCAGCAGTAGCACTACCAGCCACCAATAAATATAATTCTAAACCATATTCTCTTGCTAATTGGGCGAGAATGCGATCGCTCACTAAAACGGAACGAATAGCGGCAAAATCACCAACGGAGCAATCAGGGTAATGTTCCCATAATACCACAGCCGCCACGAGACGTACCACCGCATCGCCGACAAATTCTAGTTGTTCATAATTGGCGGTATCGGAGACGGTAGGATGAGTTAGAGCCAAGTCCAATAATTGCCACTTTATTGGTGAATTTAGTGACAAACCAAACTTTTGGACTAAACTTTCAAGCTGCCGTTGTCTTCGGGGATAAACGCTGGACATTAGGTAAGTGTGGAAAAAAGGGCTAATGACTCTTAACTTAGCATTAAATTATGGAGTATAAGTACAAGTTGTTTTTTGTGGAAAAATTTTCTGTCTGCATATTCTCAGAATTGCAACTAGCTGCGGAATGTGGAATTGAGGTAATACAGCATACCATAAATTTATGGTAGAAGTTTACTTTATATTAATTTTATTTAACAATTAACTGCTTTTTTTCGTTCTTTTCTTTTTCTCTGGTTTGAGTAAGGGAGCATTTAAGGCTTCATATTGACTAAATAAAAATTCGATTCGATTTAATTCACTGACAAAGGGCTGGGGACGATAACATAAGTCTACGGCTTTATCTAATATTTGATGTGCCTTTACTAAGTCTGGTGGCATTGTCAAGGGATCATACAAATCAGCTAAACTACTATCAGGATATTTGTCTCTGGTGTCTAACACTGCTTGCGCGGCTGTTTCTACTTTCTGTTTTTGTTTCTCATTGACGTTTTCAGGAAAGGGATAGTTATTATAAACAATGGTATTGGAATAGCGATAATCACTTTTTAATCTTCCACATACATATTTTACCCATGTAATATGCATTTCTGAAGTGAGAATACCAAATAAATAGAGAGTAGCGTTAGGTATAGTAATACAACTATCACTTGCAATTACACTACCCTCAAAAAATCCTATTGGGATATATTTTCGATTCTCAGATGAAACACGAGGAACAAGTAGATAATCAGTATCAGGTTGTCTATTTTCAGTAAACAATGTAGGAAAATCTGCCCATTTTACCGTTGATTGTTTTGTACTTGATAATCTCATTTTTCTAACTTTACTGACTCTATCAGACAATAATGGCAATTTTTTTAATTCATGAGGTTGAATATCTTTCAGCCAAAAACACCAACGTTTTTTACCATTAAGAAATTCATCAGCAGAAATAAATGGTTTAATAAATTTTTCTCCAGATGGTTCTTGAATGACATATTCTACCTTTTCTTCCTCAGTCATTAAAAGGTTTCCTCCATCTGTAGGTTGGCTACCTTTAAGCATTTCTGGTATATTACAAATAGGCTGATTTCTTTTTAAAATTATTAAATCGTTTCCTTCTGTTAAATACGGATTAATATTTTTAACTTTCCTCTCTGTTGGTTCACCCTTAATATTTACATAATCAAAAACTCTCTTATTTTCAATATCCTCTAAACCAAAACCAATAATTACACAATGTACAGCAGCATTACCTTTAGCTTCATTACTCCAGCTAAAAGTACGATGAGCAAAATGTATTTTTATTTTGTAATTATTGTAAAGTTCTTGCCAAATAATCCCAACTTGTTCACCTTGTGATATAGAATTTGTACTCACAAAAGCACAACGAATATTTGTATCTTGTATTAACTGAGCAGCTTTGATATACCAAGCACTTACATAATCTAAAACACCTGAATTTTTTATACTATTACAAACATATTGCATATCCGCTTTTTGTTCTGCATTTTGTAGCTGTTTACCAACAAATGGGGGATTTCCTAAGATAAAACTTAACTTTTCCTTCTCGATAACCGTTTCCCAATCAATTCTTAATGAATTACCATGAACAATTTTCGCAGATTTAGTTAAAGGAACTCTGAAAAAATATTGACCAAATTCATGACTAACCTGAATATTCATTTGATGATCAATTAACCACATTGCCACCTCCGCAACACGCACCGCAAATTCATCATATTCAATACCCGCAAATTGATCTACATTAACCTTAATAATATCTTGAATGTTAATAAATTGCTGTCCATTTTTATTCAATGCTTGCAAAATTTTAATCTCTAGATCTCGCAATTCCCGATAGGTGATAATTAGGAAATTACCACAACCACAAGCAGGATCAAGAAAATAAAGATTAGCGATTTTTTGATGTAATTCTTGGAGTTTACCCCGATTACTTTTGACCTTTTCCAATTCTAAATATAAATCATCTAAAAATAGAGGTTTAATCAACTTTTGAATATTTTTTTCTGAGGTATAATGAGCGCCTAAATTTCGTCTTTCTGTGGGATTCATGACCGCTTGAAACATCGAACCAAAAATAGCCGGTGAGATTTTACCCCAGTCAAAACCACAAGCTTCTAAAAACATTTCCCGCATTTTGCTATCAAAAGCAGCCGGTTGTAAAACCTCCTCAAATAACTTACCATTCACATAGGGAAACTGAGCCAAATTAGTATCTAAATTTGTTAATCTTTTTTCCGGTGGTGTATTTAATGTATGAAAAATAGAAGCAATGTGCATTGCTAAATCACTACCATCTGATTTAGTATGTAAATCAATATATTCCCAAAAAATACCTTTATCAAAAATGCCTGTATCATCAGCAAATAAACAGAAGAGTAACCGGACTAAATAGACTTCTAAATCATGACCTCGATAACCAACTGCTTCTAGTTTATCATGTAGTTTACCCATTAATTCAGCGGCTTGGATATTGACCGGATCTTCATCTTTATAGGTGCGTTTTTCATAACCAGCAATAAAACCGAATAAATGAACCTGATTAATAAAATCTTTGAGGACAAATTCTGTGGTAATATTAGTATCTAAATCGTAGAGTTTAAACTTTTGAAAATCAGAAACTAAAATATATTTTGGTAATTCATGTTCTTTTAAACCAGGGAAATAATCTTTGGCTTGCTGCATAGCTTTATCTAGACTTTTCCCCCTAGATTTATGTTCTACTAAAATTACACCTTTCCAGAGTAAATCAATAAAACCTTGTTTATTATCGGCTTTTTTGACAGATTGTTCAAATGTTGCCACCCTGCGACGAGAAATACCAAAAACATGAAAAAACCCATCCCAAAATGATTTAGCTTCTGCATCTTCTGAGGTTTCATGTTCCCATTCTTGAGAAAATGCGATCGCACGGCTTTTAATTTCGTTCCAGATTAATGGCATAGTTAATAATTTCTGGGTAAAGAATAGTGGTTTTAAGTTTATATTTTGCAGTTTCTTAATTAGAGCTGATAAGTAATTACTGTTCTAGGGAATCATATAGGATATAATACACTATTTTATCACTTGCATTAAATAAATATTCAAACTTTCAGGGGTTTTAGCATGGTCACTAAATATTTTAAGTGCTTCTTCATTACTAAGGATAGGACTTGGACTACTATAGTCCTTATTAAAAGCGAAAGTTAATTTTTCGCTGATAAACAATTTGCTTTTATTAGAGTCTATTAAAATTAATCTTAAAAAGATTAACAAAAACCACATTTCATATTTACCTCTAAAAACTTGATCATGTTCACAATTAGTAAATTCGTCAATTTTATCATTTAAAGTATCTGCTGGAATTTCTAGAGCATTTGGAAACTTTTGTTTAATTTTTTCCAAGTCATAATTTACCGAAACTGAGTCTAAAGTTAAATAAATAAAATCTTTGGCGAATTTATCATCTAGTTCTACACCTGTTTTTGTTCCTGTAGTGTTTCTAATTTCTATCAAACAAGCATACCAAGCATTAAATAATTATGTCATAAGTTGTCAAATAGCTCTATTCAAAATTTCATTAGCTAAAATGTTTCAGTCTCTCCCCTTTTCTGTAGTAATTGAAAAAACGAATTATGGAAAATAAAAAATCCATAATTCGCTTAAAAAGAGAGAGTCGGTAGTAAGCCGGGTTCTGTTCTCTTGCGAGGGCAGTTATCTATCTGGGATGCTTGTTACCAAACACCTCTAGCGGCTCTTTTTCAGCGGAACCGGTAAAAGACCAACCGTAGTTCCTTGCGGCCTTGCTCCCAACCGGGGTTTACCGAGCCAACGCCTCTCGACGCTGCTGGTGCGCTCTTACCGCACCTTTGCACCCTTACCAACCAATAAATTGACTGGCGGTATCTTTCTGTGGCACTATCCTCACGATCACTCGCACTGGACGTTATCCAGCAAGTCTGGTCTTTCGGGGGCCCGGACTTTCCTCAAACCAGTCTGAATGACTAATCTGCAACTGCCTACGCCTACTCTCTCTTTCTCTAGTTTACTTTTAATTACATGAAAATCGCAAGACTCAGATAGATTACTTTTTATTCCAAGGTAAAGCGTAAGTCCAAGGGATTTTTTTAATAGTAAAAGGACAATTAATAATTGACACTGGAGGAACATTTATTCCCGGTGCAATACCGGCTCTGATTTCTGAAATTCGCAATACAAGTTGTAAGGAAAATTCTAAATTTTTTTTGCCATCTAAAAAGTCTTTATATAACTTTTTATTCCCTTTAACTCCCGCTACATTAATTAAAGGTGAGGCTGGTTTATAGACTCCTGATTCTTTATCTCTTTGAAAAACATCTTCTGTAGTGACATTTTCAGAAATTGTCTTTTTAGGAGCAATAATTGTCGGCACTTGGGGTATAGCTAAATCGCGGGTTAAATCAGGAGATTTGCGAATTACTCGCCGCGACTGCTTGCTATGTTCAACCACAAAAGAACTATTATCCCAGTCAATATATACAGCAATACTGTCTGATTTATTTTCAATACTCATGGATAATTCTTTGAGATCATTTTGTACTTTATCTAAACCATAAGTACCTGTTTTAAAGGAAATACCCACTGTATCTTGGAGGTTTTGTTCTTTTAATTGATTATCAACAGCACCTTTTTGGAAATCAACTTTTACTATATCGTCTATAGATGCAATCATGCGATTGATTGTCCAATAGACGGTAAGTATATAAATCATCAAAATAATCAGATTTTGGTCGCCATTTTGCATTTTTATAACCCTGATTTTCTACCAATTGACAAATGGTAACATAATCTGAACTATGATTTGTCCGATTTCTTTAATTTTTGTAATAAAGTTATGTAGTGTGATTGTATATGATTTTCTTAAGTGTAACTCTAAATCATAAGAGTCATCCAAATTATCTCTATATTTTTACCCCGGCTTACCCTACCTTATTTGATTATTGTCTAAACTGTAATTAATTGGATTATTTTGATTAAATGATTACGATAATTAAATCATGATAATCACCAAAATCACTACAAATTATAGTTCAGACAGATGCAGTAAAAACCATCTCATAAATTAACTCGCGTGTTCCCAGTCGCTAAGTAATTCAGACTGTTGATTTTGAGTTTTAGTTTTGCGAATTGGTACTTTAGGAGTACCAATATCAGCAGGAGGAAATGACTGTTTCTGTTTACTAGATTTGCGTTCTTGTGTATTGTTCATAAATATTTTCATTTGCTGGAAATGTTTAAACCTATTTACATTATCAGGTTTTATTTATCAGATTCCGGATAAAAATTAAGGTGATCATAAAAAATTTATCAATATATAACATTTTATTATTTAGTGGGATCTACTACAGAAAATCCTCGTTTTTTAGGTTGGATATTTGCTAATTTTACTTGAAAGTTTATTTGGTCATACATCTTACTAACTCTGGCTTCTAGCTTCCAATTACCAGGTTGTAAATGCCAAAATATCCCATTATTTGATTGTGTAGATAAATGTTGATCATTTAGCCACCAATCTACAGACTGATTTAATGTTCCACTAACTTTAAATTCTAGTTTTTGTTGTTCTTCTCCAGCAGGATACAGCAGAAATAAATCTCCATTATGAGGAGAGATAATTCGGAAATTATCAGGATTAAAATACAATTGTGGCTCTTTTTCTAACCATTGATCATACATAGGTGATAAATGGAAATCCGTAGATTTTTCATAAGCAATTCTATCTTTTAAAGAGAAATATTCCTGAACTACTGAAGTACAACTAGGTGTAGGTTTTGACCCTGTATTTGCACAAATGGGTAATTTTATCATGTCTGCTGGAGGTGGAAAATCAGCCGGGGGTTGATGTTCATGCAGATGTAACATGATTCTATTCCACAAAGGTGCAGCCCCTGTGACACCAGAAACCTTACGCATGGGTTCACCGTTAAAATTACCCACCCAAGTAGCCACAGTATAATCACTACTAAAACCAACTGTCCAGGTATCACGATAATTAGAGGAAGTGCCAGTTTTAACAGCGACAGGAAAGGGCAAATTTAACACTGAGTCTACACCAAAAGCTGTGGATCTGGCATAGCGATCGCTTAACATATCAATAATTAATTGCCAATAATTGGAAACTAAAGATTGAGAATTGGCAATTGTGGCAATATTTAATGAAGTTATCAATGGTGTGATTTTACCCATATTTGCTATAGTTAAATAGGCTCTAGCTAGTTCCCACAAATTTACTTCACCACTGCCCAAAGTTAAACCTAAACCGTAATATTCAGCACTTTGATTTAAATGTGAAAATCCTAACTCATGCAACCGATTTAAGAAAGTTTCTACCCCCACTTTTTCTAATACCTTTACCGCAGGTACATTTAAAGAATTGGCTAAAGCAATTCTGACTCTTACTGAACCTAAAAAGCTATTAGTATAATCTGTGGGACTATATAATTTTTCTCCTGGAATTGCATAATGAGTAGGCACATCTGGCAAAATACTATGAGGACTAATTACTCCCTTTTCTAAACCTAATTCATACACAAATGGCTTTAATGTAGAACCTGGTTGACGTAAAGCTTGAACTCCATCATTTCGCCCTAATTCCACTTCATTAAAATAATCAGGGGAACCGACATAACTTAAAACCTCCCCAGTGGAGTTGTCAATTATTACCACTGCTGCATCATGGACATGATTAGCCTTTAAAGAGGAAATTACTTGTTGTACTTGTGCTTCCACAAATTGCTGTAAAGGGCGATTTATCGTGGTGCGGATAGGTGATGATTCTGAGTTAGATGTATTGTTTTTTGTTGCTAACCAAAATAAAAAATGTGGTGCAGCAATAATTCCCTGTTGACGGGGTTTAAATACTAATTTTTCTTTAGATATAAGTTCTGCTTCTTCGTTAGAAATATATTTTTCTGCTACCATTCTATTTAAAACATACTTCTGTCTTTGTTGTAATCTTTCTCGATTTTGATAAGGATTAAAGTAAGTAGGATTATTAGGAATTGCTGCTAAAATAGAAGCTTGGGCTAAGTTTAAATCACTAGCAGGAATAGAAAAGTAAATTCGCGCCGCAGCTTCAACACCATAAATATTTCCACCCATAGGTAGACGATTAATATAAGCAGTAAGAATTTCATCTTTAGTCATTCCCGCAGCTAATCGCCAAGATAGCCAAATCTCTTTTAATTTTGCGGTAATAGTTCGGGGTGAATTATCCAACATTCTCGCCAATTGCATGGTAATTGTGGAAGCACCAGAAATGATTTTTTTATTCTCAATTGCTACTTTTATCGCCCGAAAAATTGCTTTTAAGTCTAATGCCCCATGTTGATAAAAACTACTATCTTCAGCAGCTAAAATTGCTTTAATAAATTGGGGTGAAACTTGATTTAATTTGATAATTGATGTATTTTCTTGATTAGTGGTTAATACAGTTCCTAATGGTAAATTATTACGATCTGTAAACTCTATGGCTAATTGATGCTGGGCAATGTCTATACTATGAATAGGTGCAAAATAAGGGCATAATCTTATTAGTAAACAGATGAAAATGGAAGAGAAAATAACTTTATTTAATTTGTGGTTGGGGTTTATCTGCAATTTATATGATTTTACCTCACGCAGAGATGCTAAGATGCGGAGAGTAAGAGTTTTGAGGAAATGAGTTAGTAAATTCATAATAATGTTAAGAATTGTGTGCTTTTTGGGAAATTGTCACGCTAGATTAGTTATCTATATATCATTCCTGTTTTTTAATCGAACCACAGAGACACAGAGAACACGGAGGAAGAGAGTTGTTTACATTTTATTTAATATGATGATTAGAAAAATCTTTAAGTTCCTGGTTATTTTTACTCTCGTATTCGGAATGACTAATTGTCATTTTATTGGTATAAGATCGGACAACGGAAAATTACCAACTGTTGAATCATTAATAACACCAAAATTACCAGATTGGATAGAACAAATCAGTCCTTTGGGAAATGCAAAACCTACCAGTCAAATTCGTATCCGCTTTAAACAAGCTTTAATACCTGTGGAAAGTTTGGATAGTCCCCAACAGCAAAATTTATTAACTAAATTTGCCATTTGGCCACCTTTACCTGGACAATTTCGCTTTTTAACTCCGCGTATGGTTGGTTTCCAAGCTGATAAAGCTATACCGAAAGCGACGCGAGTTAAAGTTACTCTCAAAGCTGGTTTAGCAGATTTAAAAAATCATCGGTTAAATCAAGATTTGGCTTGGACTTTTAATACTGAATCTATTCAAATTACTAATTTATCAGGAGTTAACCCGATTGAAAAAGTCCCGGTTGAACCAATTGATTTACAACCAAAGTTGCAATTTACTTCAAATTTAGAATTAGATTTAGATTCTGTACAAAAGCATTTACAGTTAATTCCTGAAGGTAAAACTCAAGGTGTAGGTTTTAAGGTGGAATTAGCGAAGGAGGAAACACCAGAAAATTTAGATCCTTTAGAGAAGTTTGATCCTTCAAGCCGAAATTGGGTTTATAATCTTACTCCTGGGCAAAATTTAAAAAAAGCTACATCTTATCGTTTAAAATTTTCTCGTGGTCTTCTTCCTGCTAATGGTAATTTACCTAGTGAAAAAGAATTTGTGAGTAAATTAGCGACTTATTCACCTTTGAAATTTGTGGGAATTAAACCCTATGGAGAACCAGATTCTGGGGGAACTTATGGCAGATTTATTAAAGGTAGTCCCCAGTTAGAATTTAATAACATTTTATTAGTAGATTCTGTTAAAGACAATATTAAAATTAATCCAGTACCTAAAAATATTGATAGTGTACTGCAAATTTCCCAGGAAGATAGAATTGTCACCATTAATCCTTATACGTTAGAACCAGCTACTACTTACACAATTAATATTGAGAGAAATCTTAAAGATAAATTTGGGCAAACTTTGGGTAAACCAGTCACAATTAAATATGATACTGGTGATATAGCTGGGAATATTTCTCTACCCTCAGATTTGAATATTTTTCCTACAGATAAAGATCTACAAATTAATATTGATACAATTAATTTGCCAGAATCAAAATATCAAGCAGCTTATCGAATTGTTAAACCGACAGATTTAGTTTATACAAATAGTGCTAATGATTTATTACCCCAACCTTCTAAATGGCAATATTTTAAAATTAGGAGTCAGCAAAATCAATCATTAAATATCAATGTTCCCCTGAAAGAAAAATTAGGGAATAGTCAAGGAATGTTAGCTTATGGAGTGCAAGCACGAACTCATAAATATGAAGAGGACGGTAAACAATTGTGGAAAGAACCAATAACTTATGGAATTGTACAATTAACAAATTTAGGTGTATTTTCTCAATGGTTTCCACAGTCGGGTTTAATTCGAGTTCATCATTTGAGTGACGGTTTACCAGTAAAAGCTGCAAATATTGAAGTTTATCAATCAAAATTATCTGAAAAATCTCGTCCTCAACCTCTACCTTGTCTAACTGGAAAAACTGATGAAAAAGGAGTTTTGATAATTGATAATAATCAGTTAAAACAATGTTATCCTCAATCAGATTCTAGTCTACCACAATTATTAGTAATTGCCAGTGAAAATCAAGATTGGGCGTTTACGAGAACGGAAGAATATAGTGGTGCTTATGATTATGGAATTGATGCTGGTTGGGAAACTAATAAACCAGAATCAAGAGGTGTAATCTTTTCTGATAGAAAGTTATATCAACCAGGAGAGAAAGCCGCTTTTACTGCTTTTGCAGATTATTTAGAAAAGGGTAAAATTCAAGAAGATAAAAATTCAGTTTATCAATTAATTTTAGTTAATCCTAATGGACAAAATACAGATTTAGGAACGAAGAAAACTAATGAATTTAGTACATTTTCTTTAGAGTTACCAATTTCTAAAAATCAGCCTTTAGGGTTTTATAATATTCAAGCTAAAGGTAAAAATGGAAAAGAAATTTCTGGAGAGTTTCGAGTAGCAGAATTTAAACCACCTAATTTTAAAGTTGATTTACAGCTAAATAAAAAATTTGCAGTAATTGATGATAAAATTGATGTCCAGGTGGGAAGTAATTATTTATTTGGTTCACCCGTAGAAGGGGGAGAAGCTAAATATTTTGTTACTCGTCAACAAAGTAATTTTATCCCTAAAGGTTGGGAAGAATTTAGTTTTGGGAGACAATGGTTTTGGCCGGAAGAAAGTCCAAATGTTTCTAATGATGTTTTACAAACTAACACCAAATTAGATACTAATGGTAAAAGTAGTCAAACTTTAACTGTAACTAAAGATTTACCTTACCCTATGACTTATCGGGTAGATATCGAAATTAGTGATATTTCTAATTTATCCGTTGCTAATTCTCAAACTTTTACCGCTTTACCCAGTAACCGAATTATTGGGTTAAAAAGTAATTTTGTAGCTGACGCTGGTAAGGATTTTCCTGTAGAATTTATTGTCACTGACCCTACTGGAAAAATATTAGAAAATCAACGGGTAAATCTGGAATTACAACAGATGAAATATAGCAGCGTCACCAAAATTGTTGAAGGTAGTAAAACCCCACAAAATCAAGTTGAATATAAGACAGTTGGGAAAACATATATTATATCTAGGAATATTCCCCAAACAGTCAATTTAAAGCCTACGGTATCAGGTTCATATC
The DNA here is from genome assembly GCF_014698755.1 of Aphanizomenon flos-aquae FACHB-1287. Taxonomy (GTDB): domain Bacteria; phylum Cyanobacteriota; class Cyanobacteriia; order Cyanobacteriales; family Nostocaceae; genus Dolichospermum; species Dolichospermum flosaquae. Next base: position 72,986 of record NZ_JACJTO010000006.1, read on the forward strand.
GAATTCGTGCTAATTTTAGTGATAGCAAAGATGACATTACAGCCACAGATTTACAAATTTGGGTAACAGGAGAAAATCAAGTATTTTGGGGTGGAGAAGAAAAAGACAAATTAGAAGTTAAATTAAACAAAAAAGAGTTTAAAATTGGAGAAACTGCTACAGCTTTAATTCAATCTCCCTACCCAGAAGGAGAATTATATTTTGCAGTAATTAAAGATAAACCTCTCTATCAACAAGTAATCAAAATTAAAGGAGGTGCGCCCCAAATTCAATTTACAGTTACACCAGAAATGTTACCTAATGCAGCAGTAGAAGCAGTATTAGTCAGACAAGGTAAACCACTAAATCAAGTAGGACTAGAAAGATTAGAAAATTTAGCTAAAATTGGTTTTACAGCTTTTAAAGTTGACTTAGCAGATAAATATTTAAAGGTACAAGTTAACCCAGTTGAAAAATCTTTAGAACCTGGAAAGGAAGCTACAGTAGAATTAGAATTAAAAGATGATCAAGGAAACCCCACTAAAGGACAATTTACTGTCATAGTGGTGAATGAAGCCGTATTACAATTAACTGGTTATCGTCCGCCAAATTTAGTAGATACTGTTTACGCAGAACAACCAATTTCTACCCGATTTAGTGATAATCGTCGTGATGTTAAATTAGTCCCATTACTGACAAGTTTACCCAAGGGTTGGGGTTATGGTGGTGGCTTATCGAATGCGTTAGCAAATACTCGTATTCGTGAAGATTTTCAAGCTTTAGCTTATTACAATGGTTCGGTAATTAGTGATGAAAATGGTAAAGCCAAAATCACCTTTAAATTACCCGATAATTTAACAACTTGGCGGATAATGGTAGTGGCTACAGATGGAAATTTGCGGTTTGGGAATGGTGACGCAACATTTATAACTACAAAACCATTAATAACTAATGCTATTCTACCACAATTTGCCCGCACAGGCGATCGCATTTTGGCAGGTTTATCCGTCACCAACACCACCACCAACACCGGAAATTTAAATATTAATGGTGAACTTAGCGGTTCTCTCAACTTCGCCGAAAATAATCCCAAAACCACGACATTACAGCCAAAAGCCGAGTCATTAACCCAAGCTTATCGTTTCCCAATCATAGCGGGTAATGTGGGCGAAGGTAAAGTTAAATTTACCACAGAATTAAATAATAATGTTGATGCTTTCACTGTCCCGTTGGAAATTAAACCCTTAGAAATTACCGAACAAGTTGTAGAAACTAGTGTTAGTGAAAAACAGGTAAAAATTCCGGTGAATATTGCTAAAAATACCTTCCGCGAAGTTGGAGGTTTAGATATTCAATTAGCTAGTACCTTAATTCCCGCAATTAAAGCCCCTGCAAAACAAGTTTTAGAAAATAATGATTTACCATTTGCAGAAACAGCCGCCAGTCAATTATTAATTGCTGCAAATCTGCAAAATCTCACCCAAAAATATCATCAAACATTTGCCGAATTTAATCCTCAAGCACAAGCAAAAATAGCAATTAAGGAATTACAAAAATTGCAAATAGCAGATGGTGGTTTTGCAGCATTTCCAGGACAAGAAAAATCAGATCCTTGGGTTTCTAGTTATGCTGGAGAATCTTTAGTTATAGCTAATCAAAGTTTTCCTGATTTAGTTGATAGTAAAATCATTTCTAGTCTCAAAACTTATTTACAAAATGTTCTTGCTAACCCTGGACAATTCGACTTTTGTAAACAGAAACTTTGTAAATCTCAACTACAATTAAATTCTTTAATTACCTTAGCACAATTAGGAGATAAACGCAATAGTTTCTTATCAGATATTTATCAAAAACGCAATGATTTTGATCTGGTTACTCAAATCAAATTAGCCAGATATCTATATCAATTTCCTGAATGGCAAAATCAAGCCCAAATTATGCGGGTGGAGTTCCAAAAGAATATCTATGAAACTGGACGTACCGCAGTTCTAAACTTACCCAAAACTTGGAGTTGGATGAGTTCAAATACTGTCACCCAAGCCCAAGCTTTACGGTTATTTATTGACCAAAAAACCAACCCAGAAATTATTGATAAATTACTGCAAAGTCTTCTCAACTTACGCAGAGAAGGGACATGGGAATCTAGTTATAATAACGCACAGGCATTCACAGCTTTAGTTGCATATAGCCAAAATCAACCCACACCTCCTAATTTTATGACTACGGTAAAATTAGCAAATCAGAAATTAGGAGAAACCCGTTTTAATGGCTATCAAAATCCTAGCTTACAAATAAATATTCCCATGAATCAATTACCTCAAGGTAAAAGTGATTTATGGCTACAAAAATCTGGAACAGGTAAATTACATTATTTAGTAGCTTACAAATATCGTTTACAAGGAAATCAACCAGGGAGATTTAACGGTTTACGAGTAACGCGAGAAATTAGTAAAGTTAATGAAGAGAAAACTATTCAAAAAACCGGAATGTATGCTTTTGATAAACCATTAACCTTACAACCTGGACAAGTATTTGATATTGGTTTAGAAGTAATTACAGATCATCCTGTAGATCATGTAGTCATAAAAGACCCATTACCCGCAGGTTTTGAAGCAGTAGATGATAGTTTTCAAACAGCGACACCAGCATTACAAGCAAAAGCCGATAATTGGCAATTAGGATATAAAACAATCCATAAAGATCGGATTATTTCCTATGCAGATCATCTAGAACCAGGAGTTTACAGTTTCCATTATTTAGTTCGTTCCGTTACCCCAGGAACATTTATTTGGCCAGGTGCGGAAGTACATCTTCAATATGCACCAGAAGAGTTTGGACGCAGTGCAGACTCTACTTTGGTGTTGGAGGAAAGAAAGTAATACTTTTATTCAAAATTCAAAATTCTTATAACTATTTAGATAATGTACCAACATCAACAAGACCTTTACACGCTGGGTATTTTAATGTGGAAATTACATTTTCATGGTCTGTCTCAGTTTTCAATTGCCATTTTCCAGAAGTTTCTGCAAGAATGGTAATTTCCCCTGCACATAATTGCTGTTTTGCTAAACCTGATTTTTTCATAGTTGAAATATCGCTTGCTGAGTGAACACAGGTTCGAGTAACTTCTGTACAAGCAAATTTGTTTAATCGCTTAGAATCATCATTTTGTAGATTTATCAATAAGTTAAACAATTCTGGAACAACATGACCATGTCCATTAGTGCTACCTACAGATAAAACGGCTATTTCTGCATTAATAGTTTCCAATAATTGCTTCAAATCATCCCCATTCTTTGGATATGCTCCATGATGAGGAATTTTAACAACGTTAGATGTAAGTTCATCTGGTTTACAAATATCTACACATTCTTTCAATCCTACATTTTCAATATCGGCAAGTAATATTGCAGCAAAATCACCATAAATGACCCGCAGAACCAGAGAAATTTCGTTAAGTTTGGTGTGAGAGTTTGCTAAATGCTTTTCAATAAATAATTGTCTTGGATGTAAAACGTGAATTTCTAAATTTCCCTGTGTATATGAGTTTGAATCACGTGAAGCTGGAATAAAGCGAATACGTCCCAGTCTATCCCAATCATCAAGACGATTTAAAGCCAATTCTAATCTGTCATATTTAGGGCTTGTTCGTCTATAAGCTATTAATTTCTCAAATGAGATTTTATAAAAAGAGTGAGGAAGACAAAATGTTTCTACTTCTCCCTGTTTTAACCAAATATCAAGAAACTCTACAAGCTTGACTAGCGGTGGAAGATGATCATCATGTGCATGAGTAATATAAATTCGCTTAATATTTTTTTTATTTTTATCTTGAAGCCATTTCTGTAACAAGCGTGGTTTCCCGATATCAACAACAACTGCTGAATCACTGTTATCACATATAACAATACAATCTGCATTACCTACAGGTAAAAAGGCAATTTCACAGGTCATAAACGCTCCTCCATACTGTCTATTCTTAGCTTTTGTTTTAATTCTTCATTAGTTAGGTATGGATAAGGTGTATGGCGAAAACGCCTAATTGCCCAAGGATGTGCTGAAAGTTGTTCAAATGTCTCTACATCTTCACTGAGTTCAGCTTCAAAAACTGTACCATCAAGCGCCCAACCAGGCATTTCTGGAAGAATAGGAAGCCATGCTTCTTCATCATCATCTAACAAACCACTTAAATAAAGAAGAATTTGGCTATTATCTTGAGAAATCTCTAAAACTTGACCAATCACAGTTAATGTCGGCTTTGTTTGTTCTGATTTCCATAATTCTAATTCTGGAGGTTCTCCAGTCCGTTTAATTTCTATCCAATGAGGATTTCCATAAGATTCTTCTACAATTTCATTTAATTGAATTCGTAGATTATCTGGTTCAGGAATGTCAAGATGTTTTTGATCTCTCTCAATAATTTGACGGGTAATTTTAATTATTCGCGGATCTATTTTCTGAGGTAAGAGAAGTTTACATAACTCATCACTTGTTATTTCATGTGTTTTGCGTCCAATTAAAGATAGTGAATTGGCAATTTTAGATGATAGAATACCCAACAACCATAATCTTTGATCTTCATAAGTTAGCTGATTCCATTCTTGTACAAATTTTTGATTATCAGGTAGTTGAGGAGATTTTCCAGCTTGTTGTGCAGGAAGAACACAAAATATATTATTGTCAGGACAAAGACCTGTAGTATCTAATTGAGCAGCGAGAGGATATAACGAACCTCTATTTACTTTACGACCAACAAAAATTTTTGGTAAATCAAAAAGTGGTTCGTATTTTAATCTGGCACTTGAAAGATATTCTCTTCCATATCTAATCCAGCGTTCATCTTCACTAACTTCTTTTGGATTTGCCCAAAGTCTATCTGTATCCCGCCACTTCATACGCCAGTTTCTCTTACATTGAGTATTTGGTGGACATTGATTAAGCGGTTTATACTTTTTACTAGGAGTTACTCCATTAAAAACAAAAAACAGATCTCCTAATGCTATGGTGGGAACATTAATATTTATTGATGGGGTTGTCAGTGATTCCCAATTTTCAGAATCAGAATTTAACTGTGATATCCATGTTGCACCAAGGAAACCACCATCACGACATTCGGGAATACTAACTTGAGAAAAAATTGCTTTTCCAGCTAGAGAAATTTTTATTTTTGGTTTACCTACACTTCCTAAAATTATACATACATCTTGTTTAGCATCAATACCAATATTCCCCGCCGGAAGTTGCCAAACTTCAAAAATTTGGCAATTATCAGTTAATAAACTACGTGCATTTGGGATGCCATGAGTTGTACTTGACAAAAAAGATTGAGGTAATACAAAAGCAAATTGAGAATCTTTTTCTAGCCAGCTTAATGCTTTTTCTATAAATTTTGCAGCCCGTTGAGTATTACCATCCTCTGCAAAAGGAGGATTAGCAATAATAACACGCGGCTTAATACCCATATTTCCTTTGTTTAAGTCATTATAATTTTCATGGGTAAAATGCTCAGGAAAAGGAAATGGAATACCTTGACCTAGTGATTCTCTTGCTAGGGTATATCGTAATTGTGTTACTAAATCCGCATATTGATCTAAATCATTACCCACTACATGATTCGCAAGATAAGATTTTCTTGCTTCTAAATTTTCAGGAATATCAGACATTCCTGCTAGACGTGATGTAGCAGCTAATAGCAAACTACCTGAACCAGCAGCCGGATCAAAAATTATTCGTTCTTCTGGACGTAACCTTTCTAAAGGTAATAATTCCAGCATTTTTTCAGCGATCGCTATTGGAGTATAATGTCGCTGTAAATCAGTCCATTGTTTACCTTCAATCTCACTAGGTAATTCTTTAATAGCTCGTTCATACAGCAATCCCACATCTCGATGATCTACCAGTGCAAAACTAACTCGACTACCTAAGTTAGCTCCTAAATGCTGTAATATTCCGTCGCTAAGATGAGGTATTGACTCCTCCAGTGCTTTTTTGAAAAAACCATTAGCACGAGGTACTGTAAGATTAAGTAAAACACGAGGATCATCGGTAGGAATCCGTGATTCAGAACCAAAAAAGCCTTTATCTTCTAAAATTCTTGCTGCTAAAAATGCGATCGCTACACGAATTCCATGACCTGCTATTTCGTTACGAGAAGATATTTTACTTTTTGAATTTCTCCTTTTAGGAATACCAATTTCTGTAAGCACCTCTTGAATTGCTGTTTGAAATGCTTGATCTAATTCGGCTCTTTGTCGCAGAAGAAAAGAAAAACTTCGTTCTGAAACAGATTCTTCAATATCTGCTAATGTTAGCTGACCAGTACGAAATTCTGCCAGTGCTTTTGGTTTAAATAAGTGGCTATCTTGTCTAGTTAGTTCTAAATATAGAGAGTCACGATCTATAATCCGTTCTTCTAACTTGCCAGATGGAGTGTAATATTGAAGTATATAAATTTCATCTGAGACTAACAACCCTGCGCGAATAGGCCAATAACGTAATTTCTGTTTCCATGCGTTTATTTCTGATTCATGAACAGATTGAACCATGAAAGACAAGTTATTAGAATTTGGACGAAGACCATAATCTGTCCATAGAGCATCTACAGGTATGGGTTGCTCATTGCTCTGCGCTGACGGGATACGCACACGACGGTGTGGTTCTATACCCCACACCCGATGAGCGATTTCAATTACATTATCCAGTCCCCGTACAGCCATTTCAAAGTTATGTTTATTAAGTAAATTAAGTCAGGAATTATCTGATTGTCTTATTTGTAAGGAAAAACAACCTTTCGCTAGTATAATAGAATTTTTCAAAAAAAGCAATGCCTTTTGTGTTCATTTAGCATCTTGAAAAGAGTAAAGTTGCTAGTCTAAGTTATTAAGTATTACAGATGATAGCTGTGGTGATAAAGATTAGTAGTATAAATAATGAAACAAGTCGTAAAAAATAAGAGATTAGCCAAAATTTTCCAATATTTTGACTATCCCTTCAGTCTAGCTATTTTATGAGATTTTATTCTCGTTTCTTTACCTAATGAACAAAAACCTTACTGTACAATCTGATTCCGACAATATTCTTGCGTCGGTGTCACCGAAACAACTTCCACTTCTACAGGTTTTTCTGGAGTAGGGTTAATAATAAACTCACTTGGTCCTTGATGCGGTTTTAGAGGATTTCCCCAGTCATAAGTGTAACCTAAACCAGACCAAGGATAATATTCTTTTTTAGCATTGGTGTAGGAATTGGTGTATATTGCCTTCATTACAGGACTACTATCAGGAACAGGTAAAGGTAAAAGATTACAACTAGAATCGTTAATTTCTCCATCAATACATGGTCTAGTTAAATCTTCCGCTTTTACCCACATTTCCACAAAATGGGTTTTCGTAGAATACTTATTTAATATTAACCCCAAATACTGTTGTAATCTCAATGATAGTTCAACATTATCAGGAATAGTGCTATCAATGGCTTGATATTTTTGACAAAATTCTTGAACTTGTGGTACTGCGGTAAACCAAGTTTGATAAGGTAGCAATTTCTTTGCACCTATTGGCCAATCTGTACTTGGGTTACTTGTATATTTCCAAGTTGACATCAAATATTCTACTTTACCATTATTTTCTCTCGATTTTACCTGGGGATTATTTGGAGATAAAGCCCAAAGATTATTAACTACTTCATCTGCTAATGGTTGTTTCGCATCTTCAATACTATCTGCTAATGTTTTTGTTAGCAAATTATAAGTTTCTGGTTGATATTGCAATAGATAGTCATAGACATTTTGGGTTACTTCTAATTGGGCTAATTCTGCTTTGGAAATTGGAATATTATTACTAGTAATTCCTGCTGCTAATACTCTATTTTGCGACCCGAAAACTAAAAAGACACAACAAAGTAAGCCTACAAATAATTTGTGCTGCCAATTTCTCATGATTAATCACTTCGTACTGGGAATTTTGTATCAAAAAAGATTATACATGAAGATGCTATCGGTTTTGTCGTAAGAATTGTTAATAAATCATTAAAAATACTGAATTATGTATTATAGATATAGAACTAATATGTGATTTAAAAAAGATCCTTAGGTTGTGTTGACAACGGTATAACGCACCATAATCAATGAAAAAGACGGAAATTGGCAATGAACAATAACCAATCAATTAGACGCTTACCCAATCAACGTTGGCAAATTGCAGCAACAAATCCCGAAGCTAGTTTAACATTAGCAAATTTAATGAATATTTCCCCCATTATTAGTCAATTGTTAATTAATCGGGGCATGGAAACACCAGAAAATGCAAAAATATTTTTAGATCCTGAATCGTTAAATTTACCTTCGCCTCTGGAAGAATTTCCTGATTTAGCCGCAAGTGTGGAATTATTAGAAATAGCGATCGCTAATCAAGATAAAATAGCTATTTGTGGTGACTATGATGCAGATGGTATGACTAGCACTGCCTTACTACTTCGCAGTTTACGCGCATTAGGTGCTAATGTTGATTATGCTATCCCCAGTCGAATGCACGATGGTTATGGCATTAATAACCGCATTGTTGAAGAATTTCACAATGAAGGAGTGAAATTAATTCTCACCGTAGATAACGGAATTTCGGCTTTTGAACCAATTAATAAAGCCAGAGAATTGGGTTTAAAAGTTATTATCACAGATCATCATGATATCCCTCAAATCTTACCCCCAGCCAACGCAATTCTTAACCCAAAATTAATAGCTGAATCTTCCCCTTATCGGGGTGTAGCTGGTGTGGGTGTCGCTTATATTTTAGCAGTTTGTTTAGCACAACAATTAGGAGAATTGAAAGGTTTAGTTCAACCGCTGTTAGCTTTATTTACTTTAGGAACTATTGCCGATTTAGCCCCTTTAACTGGTGTGAATCGTCGCTGGGTAAAAAGAGGTTTAAATATATTACCAAAATCTACTTTACCAGGGATACAAGCATTAATTAAAATTGCCGGAGTTCAAGCTAGTGAAGGAGAAAAAAACCAAAATTCTAAATCTTTAAAACCAGAAGATATTGGCTTTCGATTGGGACCAAGAATTAATGCTATCGGTAGAATAGGTGATCCCCAAATTGTCATTGATTTACTCACAACTGATGATTTTAATATTGCACTAGCCAAAGCTATTCAATGTGAAGAAACTAATATTCAACGTCAACAAATGTGCGAAGAAATTGAAAAAGAAGCCATTTCTATTGTTGAAAATTTATATGTAAACTCTTTACAAAAAGATAGGTTATTAGTTGTTATTAAAGATAATTGGCATCATGGAGTTATTGGTATTGTTGCTTCTCGATTGTTAGAACGTTATGGTGTTCCCGTCTTTATTGGAACTTACGAAAATGAAGACATAATTCGGGGTTCAGCCCGGGGAATTCCAGAATTTCATGTATTTGCAGCTTTAGATACTTGTCGGGATTTATTAGGTAAATTTGGAGGACACAAAGCAGCGGGAGGATTTTCTTTACGAGCAGAAAATTTACCAGAATTTAGGTTACGGTTATCTGCATTTGCAAATCATTGTCTGGAAATTCAACACCTTAAACCGCTGTTGAAAATAGATACTCAAGTTAATATTCACGAAATTAATCAGGATCTTTTTCAACAGTTAAATATTCTTCATCCTTGTGGTATTGATAACTCAGATCCAATTTTTTGGACTCCTAATATTCAAGTAATTGAACAGAAAATTGTTGGGAAAGGTCACATCAAATTAACTGTATCCCAAACTATTGACAATCAGCGTCAGGAAATTAAGGGTATAGCATGGCGTTGGGGTGATTATTTTCCCTTACCATCAAGATTAGATATTGCTTACAAACTGAGGGAAAATAACTTTAATGGTAAAACTACCATTGAGATGGAGTTAATAGGTGCAAAACTCCCAAATCATGTTGTGGAACTTTTCACTAATTCATCAAAACTATCACGGGCTAGTTTTGAATATAAACAGCATCAATACACCTGTGGAATCTATGAAAATGGTATCAGTAGGGAATTAAGAGTAAAAAATTCTGAAGGTAAAGTTTTGGTCATGCGACCAGAAAATAAATTCGGTCTTTTAGGTTTCAACCGCGACAATGCGGAACAGGTAAATTTATCTCAACCCATCTATGAGGGAATAATTCAAACTGCTATTCAGGCTTTGTCCGCTTTTGCGACAAACTAAAGATTATTATCTTTATTAAACTTGTCTTCAACGGGTAATTGGTGATTAGACAAAGCATTACCAATTACCAATTACCAATTACCAATTACCCAATTTACAGGTTGCCGTTGCGAAATGCTAGAAGAAAGATTACTACAGGACCTGAAATCACAATTAGTCCCAAGCAAGTCAACTGTAAGACAACTTCCCAATTGATGTTAGCTAAAACGTCCATTTTTTCCTCCCAATGGTTTTATGGTTTAAAAAGATTTAATAATTCAATGTCCAAACCCGCAACTTATCATATCTGTTTAGGGGATCTAAAATTTAATTTACTTCACAAAATTATAGAAAAAGTCATAAAAAAGTAAAATAGCAGGAATACTAAAAGGTTAAAAATATGGCTACTTGGCAATGTATATCTCAGTGTGGTGCTTGCTGTAACTTAACACCAGCAGATCGTCCAGATATAGAAGAGTATCTTTCACCACCAGATTTAGAACTTTATCTCAGTATGGTGGGTGAGGGGGGATGGTGCGTAAATTATGATCACGGTACGCGGGAATGTAAAATTTATTCTACCCGTCCCCGGTTTTGTCGTGTTCAAGCAGAGACTTTTGAGGAAATGTATGGTATTGAAGCGGAAGATGTAAACGATTTTGCGATTGATTGCTGTCGTCAGCAGATTGAGGGAGTTTATGGCGATCGCAGTTTGGAACAAATCCGCTTTGATCAAGCTGTGGGTTTTTGATTTAATTCATATAATTATTCTCTCATTGTGTTTTTGAGCGCAGTAATCAATGAGAGATTCACTTTCATGTACCTAAATTGTGCTACTGCTTACAAAGTTTCTATACTATCCCATATATCTAACAATAATTTCAAGCTAGATAAATGATTCATTGATTCACATTGCTTTTTTAACGCGTCTAGATACTTTTTACCCTCTACAACCTTTGGATTTTTCTTGCTATAAAACAAACCAAACTGTCCGAGATATTCTTGTAGATAGTGTTTATGAAATCGCGCTTTTGTGCTAAAAGTACGTCCAGTTGGACAGCAGGACATTTCTTCAGGATCATTGACTAAAACATCATAATATGCTTGAAAATCTGATAGAATTGTGGAACTTCTAAGTAAAGGATATTCGTTAGGAATTTCTGCATTACCTAATGCCCAAGTTTCAAAACAGCAATGCTGAATTATTATGTGAATCTCTGTTTTTGAACTATCTATATTGTAGCCAGATTTGAGTTCATCAAGTTTAGATTTAAGTTCATGAAAACGAGCAGTATAAGAATGTTCTTCAGAGTCAATACATATAAAAAAATGGTTGACATTACCGAATTTTTCTATATCAATTAGACAAGCTTCCAGTCGAGAAACTTCTGAATTGTTATTCTGTCTATCAACCATACTCGGATAGCCATTACCTGCAATAATTCGATAAGTATTCATTGTCATATCTTCAGGTCTAACAACAAAAGTTAAGCTAGGAAATAAATGTTGTAACCATGCTTTATATACTTTTGGTTCAGTCTTGCCCCCCTCTACTAAAAATAAAAGATTCACGCAGAAAATTCCTCACTATCAAGTAAATTAATTAATTGAGTAAACTTATCTAAGCTAGAAGCTGTATCAAGTGCTGGAATATCAGAAGCTTTTTTAACTCTGACTTTATTTCCAGATTTACTAACTATTTGCCAAGTTTTCCAAGGAATATTATTGATAATATATGGATGATGGCTAGTAAGTATAAACTGTACATCTGGAGATTTATCAAGGAGAAAATCTGTTAGTTCAGCCATACAATTAATTCCTAAACTATTCTCAAATTCATCAATTAAAATTACTGATTCTTTAGGAGCGGAAATTACTTCAATTAAAAAAATTAAAGTACGAAACATACCAGATGAAATTCGCTGTTGAGGAATCCAGTCTTCTAAACCATTTTCTTGAATTTCAAAGAATAGCAGAAAATCACCATCTGAATCTCTTTTACTACTAACTCTCACATCTTTTAATTCTGGAAAAATATCAATATAATACTCTTTAATTTCATTGAAAAGATGTGGGAAAAATTTCTGCAAACAAAAAGCCTTCAGGACTGGTGGATCACCAGCAAAATATTCTTGGAAATCGTAAGCATTTAGTTTTATTTCATCTAATAACTCCATTTTTGCAGGATCATAACCAAGTCCAATCATCCATTTTTGACGAGTTTCAAAATTGAATATTAATTGCTTAAATGCTTGACGAACTGGAATAATCAAATCTTCTTCTGACAGAAGAGTAATTGCACTTTCAGTTCTTTTCAATTTAGGCAATTTTTCGTTATTGAATTTTGAATCTAAGCCACTGCGGAGAAGTATCTCTATTTCAGAATCATCATCATATCGAACTAATTTTTCATAAACAATTTCAGTCTGTTCTGATTCATTTAGGTTTATAAATATTTCTTCATTTTTAATTGAGGAACTTTTTAACTCCCACCTATAATTTTGTCCTAAATGAGAGAAATTAATACTCCATTCCAAATCATCTAGGTTACGATTTCTACCTTTTGCAATATCACAAATTAAATTAAGTGCCTTTAAAATTCTTGTCTTTCCAACTCCAGAACCACCGACAAGTAAATTTAGATCCTCAAATTTAACTTCCTCAATGTGCCAATTTTCTTTATTGTTACTAAATTTAAAACTCTGTATTTTCATACTTCTTACTTTTCTTAACAAATAATTATATAGAGAATCTAAAAGAACTTTTTATATGAATATCTTTAATTCGCTCTATATCGGACATTTTAGCACTCAAAGTTATGATCAGAGATTTTATTTTAGATTACTTTTTAATATCATTAATTAAGCGTATATTCTCATCAATAATCTTTACAGCACTTCCCGGTCTTATGAGGCACATATCTAGCTGGCAAGATGCCCGCACCACAATAGTTTCATGATTCAACTTTGTACCTTATCAGAGCAGAAAAGGCTGTATGTAAAAAATACTATTTACTTAATTGTCTTTTAATAAGTATAGGCAGAGCGATCGCAGTTTAGAAATTATCCGTTTTGATCAAGCTGTCGGTTTTTGATTTAATTAGGTTGCAATTTATGACAAAAATATGAGAAAATGGAAGGAATACAAAAACAACCACGAGACAAAAATAACGATTGTGAAACTTGATACTCCACCAGTCAGCACTCCTAACTTATCCGCAACAGAAAATCGGTCACATCATACTAAGGATAGTCCCAAAACTAAAACATCCGTATTGATGGTCTTTGGGACAACCTTTATCACGATTTTTCTCGCAGAAATTGGTGATAAAACCCAACTTTCCACCCTATTAATGAGTGCAGAATCCCATGCACCTTGGGTAGTTTTTCTTGGTTCTGGAGTAGCATTAATTACTACTAGTTTACTAGGAGTATTATTAGGTGGTTGGATATCCACAAAACTTAGTCCTAGAACCGTGGAAAAATCAGCGGGGGTAATGTTACTAATGATTTCCCTGATGTTGGTATGGGATATCATTAAATGATAAAACTCTTGTGGTGCGGGCATCCTACCCGCTAATAGCGTAACTCGCTCAGAATGTGATGTAAATACTATAAATTCGCAAACTATGGACTGGCATCTTTTAGGACTAAGCTTTGTAACAGTTTTCTTATCAGAATTGGGTGATAAAAGTCAATTAGCAGCGATCGCTCTTTCTGGACAAGGACAATCTCGAAAAGCTATATTTTTAGGTACAGCAGGTGCATTAGTATTAACTAGCCTCTTGGGAGCATTAGCCGGCGGTGCAGTGTCCCAATTTTTACCTACACGTATTTTAAAAGCGATCGCTGCCGTTGGGTTTGCGATCCTAGCTATCCGGCTATTATTACCCAACAATGACCATCCACAGTCCTAAGATGTAGATCTGGTGCTTATTTTTGTTTCCCCTAAAATTAAAGCTGCCTCCCGTTCCAAGGAAAAATTAACCCCTCCAACGGTTGATTGACGAAAGGAAGCAATAGATACAAGACTATCCGTGGAGGCATCCCACAAAATAAATTGGAAACAATCGGGAATATCCGCTATTTTTAGCTTTTTTACATGGGTAAGTAAATGACCATTTTCATTGTGGCAAGCTTCCAAATTATAATTAGGTATTCTCTCGGAAAGATGATGAATATTATGGTAGCCTATATTTGCCCCAAACCATTTGAGAACTGTAGGTAATTCTAAGTAACTACTACCTTCTAATGCTCCTAGTGTATAATCCCAACCCTCAGTTTTATGAGCATAAGAACCATCAAAGTTATGTTGTACAAAGAAGATGCAGATAAAAATCGCCGCTGAAAAAGTTAGAGTAATTGAGTAAACGCCGAAAAAGAATCCAAATCCTAATAAATAACCCAAATAAATCCAAATACCAACTACGCAAATATTATTGAAAAGGATATCAACAAACTCCCCTGCTGTGTACCAATTTCTGGATTTATAAGAGTAAATGATTTCCTTGATATCCATACTCGGATTTTCTTGGATACAAGTCAGTAAATGACCTATAAAACCGTATAATCCCGCGATTAGCACCAGTCTTGGCTTAATTGCTAGGTAGAAAAACCCCCCCGGAAAAAGCATCAAGGGATGTCTTAGCAATTCATAGCGATTTTGGCCAGAAGGACTAAGTTTAGCAAACTGCTCTGTGGAAATTAATGCCGATGGTCCGCGATATTTTTCCCAATCACCATTTGTTTTATGATGATAGGCATGACCTCTTGACCAAGGATATTGAGGAATTGCATTTATCACCCCCAATATAAATCCGACTACTCTATTTACCCGTTTTGATCTAAAGAGTGAATAATGTCCACAATCGTGCATTAATGAAAAACAACGTAGTGAAAACAGTACGATCAAAACCATGATCGGTGGCAGCAGAAACAATGAAAATTCTGCTGCTCTTGCTGCTAGAAACCACAACAAAATATAGGGAACAACTGTATTTAGGACTTGATAAGCTGCGCGTAAGTCGTTGCTCTTCATGTAGGGAGCTAAGACAAAATCTGACTTTTTAATCATTATGATTAGGTTGACCACTATTTTTTGCACAGAAAGACGACGTTTCCGGGTAATTACTTGACAATCAGCAGACCAAAAATTGAGGTTTTTAGCCATTCAATTGATTAACCCACATTCCCCACGTCATTTTATATTATACCATGACAAATATTAGCGATCGCCAAAATCTCAAGTATTATCACAGTTTATACTTAACGTTCTGCTATTTTTCTTAGTTTTACAGAGTTTTCCGCACTGATGAGGTACAAATTTGAATCATCAAACTCTTTTGGTGCGGGCAAGAAGCCCGCTAGATATGTACCTCATAACACCGGGAATATCATTACCTCTGAAATCCTCAACCTATCCCCTGTCCTCTTTTAATTAAGCTTCTCGCCAGCACAGGTTTAAAAGTATACCTCCTGATAGTATTTTCACGACTTCTAAACAGAAGTAACCGCCATGTAATATGTTCATTGTGGCTGGAACTGGGTTACTAGATAGCAAGCTTAAATTAGCACCTAAAGCGCACATTTGGGGAGTTAAGAAATAAGTGTCTAGTAAAGCCACTGTCAATAGTAATCCAGATAAAGCGATACTACTTAAACCCCAATGAGATTTAGTTTTGCTAATAGCCAGTACAGCAGTTAAAACCACAGCCGCAGACAATAATTCTAGACGATTAAAATTCCCAAAAACTACGTAACCTGCTGTGGAAAAATTTGCTTGATTCATCATACCAGCAAAGTAAAGACTAGGCATAATTACCCAATCTAAAACCAGACTAGCACTGAGCCAAAAACCTAAGATTAGGAGAATGGTTGTTTGCCAAGTTGACCGTTTAAACTCGAGATTAGAAATAGCGTTCATAAAAATAATTGCTTTGTTGTATTTCTAGTTTCTAACTAAAATAATAATTTTGGCAACAAATATCAACTAACTGTTACAAATAATAAATTGAACTTCATTTATGTGTTTCCAATGTGTTCGTTCACAACTTTAGGTCTGGGTAAAAAATCAAAATCTGTAACAGAAAGTAAAATTACTCTCTTTTAAACTACAATATACTTACTTTTCCATCACTACGAATATAAACAGATCTATCACCTGGAGAATCTTGACCATGGGGACGAATTTCTAAAACCAACGTCGTCAAATTCGGTTTGGATACCACACATTTTATGTATCTCCCCTGATTATCCCAAAACATAAGCGAAAAATTGTCTAATTCTTCCCCGCTCAAGTCAAATTGGAATTTTCCTCCTGGTTTTAACGTTGTTTTTCTAATTTCTGGTAACTGTTCTAATTTTACATCACCATAACTGTGGTTAACGACTTGCACCCGAATATATTTTCCTGGTGTAAAATGAAGTGGATCAAGACCACAATGAGAAGCACAAGTACCTGCTAATGTCACGTTAGAGTTAATTGGTGTTAACAGTAATGTCGTCAATAATGTGGCAGAAATTGCAAATTTCACCTTCATATACACCTTGGATGATTATTTAAATATGCTGTAAAAACTGAATTTCTGGTAATAAAGGATCATTAACAATCTAATTCAAATCTTCTAGCTTAATTCGAGGATCAGCAGCTTTTAAAATTAAGTCAGCAAGTAAGTTACCCATGATCAATAATACAGCACTCATGACCAAACTGGCCATGACTAAATATTGATCTTTAGCTAAAACAGCTTGTAGAGTTAATTTTCCTAAACCTGGCCAGTTGAAGAAATTTTCCGTAATAAATGCACCGCTTAATAAACCTGCTAATTCAAAACCCAATAAAGTAATTAATGGGTTAATAGCATTTCGCAAAGCATGAACATAAATAACCCGATTTTCTGGAAGTCCCTTAGCGCGAGCAGTTTGAATATAATCTTGACGTAAAACATCCAATAATTGACCACGCATAATCCGTTGTAAACCAGCAAAACTGGTAATACTTAAAGCAATTAATGGTAAAACTGAATGCCAAGCAAGATCAATAATTTTACCTAACCATGTCAGGTCTGCATGATCAATACTGGTCATATTACCCACAGGAAAAAGTGGGGTAGTTAATTGAGCAAAGAATAGCAAAAATAAGACAGTGATAAAACTAGGAATACCTTGACCAGCATAACTGACTATTTGTAAAATCTGGTCAGTTTTGCGATTTTGTTTGACAGCAGCGAGAATACCCAAAGGAATAGCGATCACCCAGGTTATAATTAAAGAAGCGATCGCTAATAATAACGTTGCTGGTACTCGTTCCCATAACAGCGATGACACAGAACGTTGATAAACAAAACTTGTACCAAAATCACCTTTAGTAATAATTTGCTTTAACCAAAATCCAAACTGTTCTGGCCAAGACTTATCTAACCCAAATTGTCGCCTAATTTCCTCAATTCGTTCTGGTGAAATTTTGGGATTTTGCCGCAGGGTATCTACATAATCTCCCGGAGACAACTTCATAATAAAAAACGACAAGGCCGACGCTAAAAAAATGGTCAATAGCGCCTGTAAAAGCCGTTTCATCACATAAATAAAAGTTTCATTCGTAACCAGCCCGATTAGCCAGTCTCGACTTGTCTCCAGGGAAATTTTTGTATTTGTCATTGGTCAGTTGCCATTGGTCAGTTGTCATTGGTCAGTTGTCATTGGTCAGTTGTCATTGGTCAGTTGTCATTGGTCAGTTGTCATTGGTCAGTTGTTCGTTGTCTAATATTCAACCAGAGAAATAATAGGGACATCAGGCAAATGTTTCCGTCCTTGTAAATCTCGTAACTCAATAATAAACCCAAACCCTACAAGTTCACAATCAATTTTCTGTACTAACTGTGCCGTTGCGCTGGCAGTTCCACCAGTAGCAATTAAATCATCTACAATTAAAACCTTACTACCCGGTTGTAAAGCATCCTGATGTACTTCTAATGTGTCTGTACCATACTCTAGTTGATATTCAATTGAGTGGACTGCTGCTGGTAACTTGCCTTTTTTGCGAACCGGAATAAAACCCGCACCTAATTTATAAGCCATAGGTGCACCAAAAATAAACCCCCGTGACTCCATGCCAATAATGTAATCTATTTCAAGTTCAATTTCAGAACATTTTTGTGCTAAAAAGTCAATAGTATAACGCAATCCCGCTGGATCGCTTAATAGAGTAGTGACATCCCGAAATAAAATTCCCGGCTTAGGAAAATCAGGTACATCACGAATCAGCGATTTTAAATCCATGTTTGTGAGTAGTTAGTGGTCAAAAACAAAAGGCAAAAGGCAAAATTTTTCCCAAAATCAAGAAAAATCCTACCCTATAATGTCATAACCTGAAGACTAGAGCTTTTGGTTTATCATTTATTGACGATCACCGAAAATTTTAACACTTAATGTATATGAAAACA
The DNA here is from genome assembly GCF_014698755.1 of Aphanizomenon flos-aquae FACHB-1287. Taxonomy (GTDB): domain Bacteria; phylum Cyanobacteriota; class Cyanobacteriia; order Cyanobacteriales; family Nostocaceae; genus Dolichospermum; species Dolichospermum flosaquae. Next base: position 91,576 of record NZ_JACJTO010000006.1, read on the forward strand.
TTTGAGTAGAAAAACTATGTACTGTATATAATTGAACTTCCTATCGCGTCGGCGATTAGTGACAATTACTGGTTAAAGTAATTGAGGATAGAAATGAAACGAGAATGGAAACATTGGAAACGAATAAGGTATTTTCTAGAATGAATGTCTCTGCTACTGTCAGACCTGTAAACAACCCAAACTCCCAGGGAACATCGATGATTTTGGACACCTTACCAGATCCAGCCATTGCTGGCCAAGTATGTCCAGCCAGAACCAGATTGCAAATAGATTTAATGTTACTAGCCATTGAAGCCCTAGAACTGGGCGGTTCTGAAGCTATTTTGTCCTTTGCTGAAGAATTAGACCTCAAGGGAATTATCAAAAATCGGGTAAACTTATGGCGGATGCGAGCCTCTAACCCCATGCGAAAAGCCCATAGTCGTCGTCCTTTGGATATTTTAGAGGCCAAAGCCTTAGTAGTCATTGCTTGCTATATTGCGCGCCGATTAACAGTTGTGATTCGGCAACTACTAACCATATATCAACAATTGGCTGACAAACAGATTCCACCAGAACAAAATTTAAAATTAGCTAATTACTTAGAAAGGTTTAGAACACATTTTAAAAGTCGGATGAATTCCCGTCGCTCCGGTGTACTATCATTAACTTCTGATGAAAAATTAGATGAACTAGCTATAAACCTGTTAGGAAAATTACTATTTTGCACAGGTACAGCGGGAATGCAGCGGTATTGGATTTCTCTTTTTGACGGTGAAGTAGAGTAGAGTGAATAAATAAAAATGAATATCCAACGTAAATATAGTTTGCCTAATTGTACCCTACTCCTAGAAGGGTTAAGTGACATGACACGGACTGCTAACTTTCAAGAACTGCGTCCTGAACTATCCATATTAGTGAATGCAGAATGCTACATATCTAATTACACTCAACCGATAGTTGGGGGGAGAGAATTTTTTGAAAGCTTAGTTAGGGTTGTCAGCACCTACGCTCAAGAATTTTTAAGCAATATACCTAACCCCCAGAGTCAAAAATTTGCTAATCAAAATCATCATTCAGAGTTGGTCGAATTGCAAAACATTGACAGCAACAGACACCAATTAACTGTTCACTCTGAAATCACGGGAGACAACCTGGGGGGAAACAAAAGCCTTGAACAACAATCAACCATTCAAATGGTCTTGAACACAGTTCAATTATTTGATTTGGTTGAAGCTGTAGATCAGTTTTTTGCTGATAGTCAAACTTTACCAGAATTATCCCTGGAATTACACCCAGTTACTCGCAGTTATGGTGGTTCAAGTCAAACTTTACTCAAACAAGCTATCCCGGCTACTGTAGGCGTATCTAGCCTGGCCGTAGCTGCATTGACCTTTAGCTTAATTCCCACTCCCCAGGTCAGTCCTCCTCAAGTTAACCCGGATGTTCAGTCCAGCACTTCTACAACCACACCTACAGCACCCGTACCCCCTACAACTATTCCCTCAGCCTCTGTAACACCTAGCACGGTTAAAGATTTGGAGGCACTTTTAAAGACAGTTCCAGAAATAACAGATTCATCTCAGTTACGGGCATTAAATCGTCAACTTTATAATCAAATTCATCCCGCTTGGACAAATCGCTCAGGATTATCTGATAATTTAGTTTATCGTTTAGGTGTTGGTGCTGATGGTAGTATCGTTGGTTATAAGGCAGTTAATCAAAAAGCCAGTGACGCAATAGATCAAACACCATTACCCAAACTACTCTATAATCCTGCTAGTCGCGTCCCTAATGAACCTATTGCCCAATTCAAGGTTGTATTTACTCAAAGAGGGATTCTAGAAATTAGCCCCTGGTTGGGATACTCTAAAACTCCAGAAGTAACTGGGGAAAAAATTACTGATAGCGGTAAAATCAAAGACCTAAATCAAAAGCTGTATAGTACAATTCGTCAAAATTGGAGTGTTACTCCCACCTTTGCCAGCAATTTGAAATATCGGGTAGCAGTGAATAAAGAAGGTGTGATTGCTGACTATGAACCACTCAATCAAGTTGCTTTTGATTATTTCCGGGAAACACCTCTACCTCAAATGTTCCAATCTGTTTACGGCTCAAATGTGGCAGCACCCGATACAAAAGACCCTTTGGCTCACTTTCAAGTGGTATTTACACCTAAAGGCGAATTAGAAGTTACCCATTGGAAAGGATATAAGTAATTATTAGTGGTTAGTTGTCAGTTGTTGGTTGTCAGTTGTTGGTTGTCAGTGGTTAGTTGTCAGTTGTCAGTGGTCAGTGGTTAGTTGTCTATTTCGTAATTTTCCCCATATAATCACCCCAAAGTTGTGCTGCTTGGGCACTACTACCAGATGTAGGGGAATTATTATCGTTACCTAACCAAATACCAGTGACAAGTTTGCGACTAGGAATAAAACCAATAAACCAGAGGTCAACATTATTATTTGTTGTCCCGGTTTTACCTGCTTCCCCTAAACCAATAGCCGCGCTACGTCCTGTCCCATTACTAATTACCCCCCGCATTAAAGTAGTCATTTGATTAGCAACTGCTTTTTTTAGCACTTGTTTAGAACCATTTGGATCTGTATCGAAAGAGTAAATCACACGACAGGTTTCTAAATCTTTGAGATTCTTGCAATCACTACTGTCACGAATTTTACTAATGGCATGGGGTGGATTCCAGACTCCATAATTACCAATTGCCCCAAATGCTCCGGTCATTTCTAAAACATTAACTTCACTCTGACCTAATACCAAACCCGGTACTTCCTCAAGATTAGATCTAACACCCAAACGCTGTGCCATATCCACCAATTTATTCAAGCCAATTGCCTTTGTCACCCGCAAAGCAATAGGGTTTTCTGAAAGTGCCAAGCCAGTCGCTATATCTAAACTACCACCAGCACCACTACGACAGGGTTTATAGGTAAAGCCTTGCCAAGTTAAAGGACTGCAAGAATATCTTGTGTATGGAGAAATGCCTTTTTCTATAGCCGCGGTGTAAGCAAAAATTTTAAAAGTAGAACCCGGTTGTCGTTGAGCTTGTACAGTACGATTAAACTGGCTTTTTCTGTAATCAGTTCCCCCCACCATGGCAATAATACTTCCTGTTTTCGAGTCAAGGGTCACCATTCCCCCTTGGGAAAAACCAAAATTTGAGCCAGCTTTAGTTACAGAATTTTTTAACTCTGTTTCGGCTTTGGCTTGAATATTTGGATCTAACTGGGTTTCAATGATATAGTTACCTTCTCTGGCTGCTCCTGGACCTAGTCTTGATGTTAATTCTTGAAAAACGTAATCATAAAAATAGGGAGCAATGGTTTTGGCTTGCGTTTCGCAGACTTTGGGGCTAACTTGGACAGTAGAACGGCGTGCGCGATTGGCTTCCTCTTGGGTGATTTTGCCCATTTCCAGTAGTCGCTTAATAACTCGATTTCGATAATCTGCTGCTCCCAGTTTTCGCGGGCCTGTTCCACAAAAATCAAAGGCATTGGGAGCGGGTAAAATCCCTACTAAAGTTGCTGCTTCTGCTAGAGTTAATTCTTTGGCCGATTTGTTAAAATAGTATTTGGCTGCATCTTCAAAACCAGAAGTATCTGCACCTAAAAATACCCGATTTAAGTAAGTTAGTAAAATATCATCTTTGCTGTAAAATGTTTCTAATTTCAGAGAAACAACAACTTCTTTTAATTTCCGTCCTAAAGAATCCTGACTACCCACATATTCACGGAATAAACTCCGGGCTACTTGTTGGGTAACTGTACTCGCTCCTTGTTGGAAATCACCGCTACGACTGTTGATAAATACGGCTCTCAACACACCCAAAGGATCTACCCCGAAGTGCCAATAATAACGACTATCCTCAGAAGCTACGACAGCGGGGGCTAAATAGGGTCCAAAGTCTGATAGGTTTTTCAGGTCTATGTGGGCTATATTTCGCGGTTGACGGAGTGGGGTTGAGCCATCCCGGGCATAAACGACTACAGGGGCTTTAGTGGCTGTAGGTAAAGGTCTAACGGAAAATTTCATCCATTCAATACCTAATGATAAGGCAATTAGAGCCATGACACCACTGACACCATAAGCTGTCCAGGTGACACCCTTTATATACCAAGCTGGTGGGTCTATATATTCTAAATGCACGGAGGCAGCTAGTTCCGGGGGTCCTAAGGTAATTATATCACCATGACGCATTTCTAGGGCATTTATTCGCCTTTTGCCTAGATAAATACCGTTGGTGGAGTTTTCATCTTTAATGGTGAAAACGGGGGTATTTTGGGTGGAATCCCGGGACAGTGAAAGATGAATTTGGCTGACAACTTGATTACGAACAATGATATCACAAGATTTAGAACTACGTCCTAAAATATAGCGATCGCCTAATAGTGCATATTCTAACGTTTGATTGACCCCGGCATCATGTACCAATAGTTTTGGGACTTTGACATTGGGTTTCAGCGCCAATTTGGAAAAATCAACTCTAGCTTGAATTGTATTTACTACTTGAGTCAGTTGACCAAGTAAGGTTTGTGGTCTTTGTGGAGGTTGGGGGGAACTCATAAAAAATTTTAATTACTTGGTGTTTTTTGCCATGAGGCAATTAACAGGCAGACAATTCCAATAGTAATAAAAGAATCAGCCATATTGAATACGGCAAAATTAATCAACCGAAAATCAAGAAAGTCAACGACATAGCCTAATGCAAATCTATCAATACCATTGCCCATTGCTCCTCCTAAAATCAAACCATAACCCAATTGATCCCAAAAACTTAACAATGGTCCTGATAATGCAATAATTATCAATACTAAAGTTACACCTAAAGACAGCCAGCGTAACCACTCTACTTTACCACTTAATAAACTAAAAGCTGCACCTGTATTAGTAACATAGGTAAAATGAAATATACCACGTAGCAAGGGCAGTGTTTGTCCTAATTTGAAAGTTTGCACTACCCAATATTTTGTCAGTTGGTCTAATAAAAATGCTGTCAAGGCCGCAATCCAAAAAAAGCGATTTTTTATACGCATGATAAATTTGTCAGTTGTCAGTGGTTAGTGGTCAGTTGTCGGTGGTTACTGTCGGTGGTTGGTTGTGTTTTCTTTACTACTGACTATTGATCACTGACTACTAATCAATGACCAATAACTAATAAAACATTATATGTCGTAGGATATAAGCTACTATGGTGACAGCACAAACAACTACTAGTTGTCCTGGTAGCGCGAAACAGGAGTATTTGAGCATAGCTTGAATTAGAGATAAATTTTCTGTTCCTTTCCAAGGCAACACATAACTAATAATTAAATAAGCTATACCGCAGAGGTGAACGGTGATTAAGCCACAAAAACAACCAAAAGCCAGTGTTTCTAAGCGAGGTCTAGCTTTAAAGGCTAAATAACCACAAATCCAAGCTCCAGGAATAAAACCCAACAAATAGCCAAACTGAGATAGTTTAACATAACCTATACCGCCTCCTTCGGCAAATACGGGTAATAAAGTTAATCCCATGACTAAATAGGCAATTTGCGAGAGCGCGGCGGCATTTTGACCTCCTAAACAGCCTACTAGTAGCACTGCACCAATTTGATAGCTGACACCTAATGAAAGGGTTTGAATTCCGTGCTGACTCCAGTTCCAAGGTGAGGTAACACCATAAGCTTCTAGGAAAGTACCACCCATTGTCAGGAGCAAGCCTATCATAGACCATAGCAGTTGATTTGATGCAGCAAACATTTATTAGGCGCGAGGGAAAAGGCAATAGAACTAATGACAACAAGTATCGGCAACAAGTTGGCTTCACAATCGTAGATACTAAACATACAGGAGTCAAGAGGCAAAGGGTATGTGTGATTAGCACCAAAAAATAACTCTGGATATTTCCATTTATTCACCCATTCTCTACTTACTAAAAATATTTTTTAGCGGTATGTTAGAGGTGTTTATCTAAAAAATCAATAGAAATCAACACTAATGCTATTAAGCCTAAGTACAATAAAAAATAATCGTCTTATAGCTTTAATATCTGTGTTAGCAGTGGTGATGAGTTTATCAGCTTGTGCAGAAAATAGTGCAAACAATCCTAAAACCAGCAAACTAGATTTAGGAGGTGATGTTGAGTTAATAGGCGCGGGTGCTTCTTTTCCTTCACCACTTTATCAAACTTGGTTTACGGAGTTAAACAAAAAATATGCCAATTTGAAAGTTAATTATCAATCAGTGGGAAGTGGTGCCAGTGTTGAGCAGTTTACCAAGGGGACAGTAGATTTCGGTGCTAGTGATGTCGCAATGAAGGATGAAGAAATTAAAAAAATCCCCGCTGATCAAGGCGTGCTATTATTACCTGTAACCGCTGGTAGTATTGTTTTAGCTTATCATTTGCCAGATGCTCCCAATATACCGGGTGATGTAGCTACACTCAAGCTACCCCGGGCAGTATATGTTGATATTTTACTAGGGAAAATTAAATTTTGGGATGATCCAGCGATCGCTCAAGCTAATCCTAGTACAAAATTACCAAAAGAGGAAATTAAAGTTATTTATCGTGCTGACGGTAGTGGCACTACAGACGTTTTCACTAAACATCTTAGCACTATTAGCCCAGAATGGAAAACTAAAGTAGGTAACGGTAAAAGTATTAAATGGCCTGTAGGAGTTGGAGCGAAAGGGAATGAAGGTGTTACTGCCCAAATTCAACAAACTCCGGGTTCTATTGGTTATGTTGAATATGTCTACGCTAAAGAAAGTAATCTCAAATTTGCATCTTTAGAAAATAAAGCCAAGCAGTTTGTTTCCGCTTCTGAAGAATCGGCAGCTAAAACTTTAGCATCAGTAATTTTACCAGAGGATCTGCGTGCTTTTATTTTTGATCCTGAAGGTGAGGACTCTTACCCAATTGTAACTTACACTTGGATTCTAACACATAAAAAATATGCTGATGCCGCTAAGGCTAAAGCAATAGAAGCAACTATCGAGTATGCTTTGACGGATGGACAAAAGATAGCCCGTGAATTAGGGTATGTGCCTTTACCAGCTAATGTAATTGCCAAAGTTGCAGCAGCGGCTGATCAAATCAGTCCTGATTATCAGATTTCTATTGGCGCTGTTCCTAAAACTACCAATTGACACTCTCAGTTTTTGAGATCTGTTTCTCCTTCGTATTTTTGCTGATTTAACTTTTACAGTCAGTATTCATGGCTACAAATTTTCAAGAAACCCCATTAACAATGAAAAATCGCTCTGAACTCGACAGAAACCTGGATTGGAGCTTTATTTGGTTAACTCGAATTTTTGCCTTAGCAATTACTGGTATTTTATTATGGATTGCCTTGCAGATTACTATTGCTGCTTGGCCTGCTATCCAAAAATTCGGGATTAATTTCTTATTTACGAGCAATTGGAACCCTGTTAATAATGAATATGGGGTATTACCTGCGATTTACGGGACTCTTATGAGTTCTTTGATTGGACTAATTTTAGCTATCCCTATTGGTGTGGGAACGGCGATTTTATTGAGTGAAGATCTTCTCCCTTCTAAGGTGCAGTTAGTTTTGGTATTTTTAGTAGAATTGTTGGCTGCTATTCCCAGTGTTGTTTATGGAGTCTGGGGAATTTTTGTTTTAGTGCCGATTTTAACTGATTTGGGAAAATGGCTACATGGTTCCCTGGGTTGGCTACCAATTTTTAGTTCTGCACCTACAGGTCCAGGGATGTTACCAGCAGGAGTGATATTAGCGATTATGACATTGCCAATTATTACAGCTATCTCTCGTGACGCTTTGATTTCTTTACCTTCGAGTTTGCGTCAAGCTGCTTTGGCTGTCGGTGCAACCCGTTGGGAAACTATTTTTCAAGTTATTATCCCCGCTGCTTTTTCTGGTATTGGCAGTGCGGTGATGTTGGCACTTGGTAGGGCAATGGGTGAGACAATGGCTGTAACTATGTTAATTGGTAATGCCAATAATATCAATATCTCTCTCTTAGCGCCATCTAATACGATTTCTTCTTTGCTGGCAAGTCAGTTTGCTGAAGCTAATGGGTTACAAGTTGCTGCTTTAATGTATGCAGCTTTAGTGCTATTTGTCTTGACTATGATAGTTAATATTCTGGCGGAGTTTATTGTGGCGCGAGTTCAGTAATAAGATTTTTAACCCTTTTTCTGACTTCTTCTATAGATTAAATTATGACTTCCTCTTTTGGGCAAAGAAGCCTGACTCGTTCTCCTTCCTCTCCTCGAACATTGTTTAATACGGTGATGACTGTATTAGCTTTTATCTGTGGAGTATTGGCGCTTGTTCCTTTGTTGGCAGTGCTTTATTATGTAATAATTAGAGGGTTTAGTAGTTTAAATCTCAATGTTTTTACACAATTACCACCATCTCCTTTTGGTAGAAATGGAGGTTTTGGTAATGCTATTTTAGGAACATTATTGATGGTAGGAATCGGTGCTATAATTAGTGTTCCTTTTGGTGTGTTGGCAGCAATTTATTTAACTGAGTTTAGTTCCCGAAAAGTTGCTAGATGTATACGTTTTGCTACTAATGTTCTCAGTGGCGTTCCTTCTATTATTGCTGGGGTATTTGCCTATGAAATTGTAGTTTTAACTTTAGTAAAGCTCAATTTAGGCTCTTACTCAGCTTTGGGGGGTGGGTTCGCTTTAGCGATTTTGATGTTACCTATTATTGTCAAAACTACGGAGGAAGCTTTGCGCTTAGTATCTCCAGATTTACGACAAGCTTCTATTGGATTAGGTGCAACTAATTTACAAACGGTAACATTAGTGGTATTACCGATTGCATTACCTGCAATTGTGACTGGTTCTACTTTGGCAATTGCTCGCGCGGGTGGAGAAACAGCACCATTAATATTTACGGCTCTTTTTTCTTCTTTTTGGCCCGATAGTCTCCTCAAACCTACGGCTTCTCTCGCGGTTTTAGTTTACAACTTTGCGACTTCTCCTTATCAAACTTGGCAGTCTTTAGCTTGGTCTGCGTCTTTAATTCTCCTGTTGATGGTTTTAATTACTAGTATTATTGCTCGCTGGGTTACGAAACAAAAGGTCTAATCACAGGCTATTAACAAAACTGAAATTTATGCTGACCAACTTATTTTTTAAGTATTTATGGATACTATAATTAGCTCGATTAATCCGACTGAATCTGTTTTACGCACGGAAAATCTGAATATCTATTATGGTAGTTTTTTGGCTCTACAGAATGTTTGGTTAGATATTCCTAAAAATCAGGTAACGGCTTTTATTGGACCTTCTGGTTGCGGTAAAAGTACATTGTTACGATGTTATAATCGTCTGAATGATTTAATTGAATCATTTAGAGCGGAAGGTAAGGTTTATTTCTACGATAAAAATCTTTATGCACCTAATATTGATGCTGTTGAGGTGCGAAGACGAATTGGGATGGTTTTTCAAAGACCTAACCCATTTCCTAAGTCAATTTATGAAAATATTGCTTTTGGTGCGAGAATTAATGGCTACAGGGGTGATATGAATGAGTTGGTGGAAAGGAGTTTGCGACAAGCGGCTTTGTGGGATGAGGTTAAGGATAAATTGCGACAAAGTGGTTTATCTTTATCTGGTGGACAGCAGCAGCGGTTATGTATTGCTCGTGCGATCGCTGTGCAACCAGAGGTTATACTGATGGATGAACCATGTTCGGCGCTTGACCCTATTTCTACTTCGCGGGTTGAAGAGCTTATTCACGAACTGAAGGAGCAATATACGATTGTCATTGTTACCCACAATATGCACCAAGCATCACGGGTATCCGATAAAACGGCATTTTTTAATGTCAGAACTTCAGAAACGGGTGAACGTAGTGGTTATTTAGTGGAGTATAACTTGACTAAGGTAATTTTTAATAATCCTCAACAGGAGGATACTCAAGCTTACATTAGCGGTAGATTTGGGTAATTATTTGTTTTGCGAGTTTCATTAGTTTTTACCTAATCTTATAAAATGAAGGTTAGTCCATCCAGAATTACCCTAACTTAAATTATATCAACAAATTCCTTCTCTATTAAGCCACCGCAAACTCTGTAAACTTCCGAGTTTCTGGATCATGAAAAGCTGAAACAATATCCTCTTTCGGTACACCTTCCCTCAATAATTCCGTTGTAATACCTTCCTGGGTCCAATCTTCCTCAATGTAAATTTTATTGTTTTTAATTCTTACGTGAATATGAGTGGATTTGAGTCGTTTATCTTCTTGCCAATCAACTGTTAACCAAAGATAATGATCATGGGTTTCAGAATCATAATCAGGTGATTGATGAACTAATTGATCATATTCTGTGAGAATTTTCTTGATCAATTCTCGGTATTTTATGATTTTATCCATGATACAATTTCCTCCTTTTTATTATTAAAAACAATCAAATTAATTTGACTGTTCTTTTTAACCCATTGGTTTTGTTGGCTCTAATTAATTCTCTTCTTACTTCATAGTTAGCTATTTCAGGTAAAGCAATATTTTCACCTTTTTCTAAAAAGTTAGCATACCATAGGTTACATTTTTGAGCTTCTATAGATGTTGATTTAGGGTTGGTAATATTCCTAAAACTCCTGAATCAAGGATAATTAATTTTTGAATCAAGGATAATTAATTTTGGCATTCTGGCAATGGTGAAAATAGGGAACGATTAGAAAAATGATCTTGTTCTAAAGATTGACTCTAAAGTTTCTGTTTGTTCTTGTTCATCTCCTTCTTCTTCTCACATTTTTAATAATTCAAGTGCTTTTTTGTTGTTGCTTTTTGTCGGTTCTAATTCTTTTTTATTCTCAATTATTGTTTCTAATTGTTTGATATGATCGAGGATTTTTTGATAAGATACGGCATCTTTTACTACTAATTCAGCTTTACCGTTAACTGTTAAAATCAGAGGATTTCCGGTTTCTTTCATCTGGTTAATGAGTTCGTTGGTGTTGCGTTTGAAGGTTGAGAGTGATTGAATATCTTGACTGAGATTAATCATGGTTGGTGATTCTGCACTAAATTTAGATTTAATTTAATGTTAGCATAAAATTAAAAAAGCGATCGCACTTCATTCTACCTACATCAAACAGCGTTAACCTCTCCCTCAATCCCTCTCCTGTAAGGAGATTTGGGATGTTAGATGAATGTGATCACATTTAACAAACCTATACCCAAAAAGTGATCACTGTCCCAACTGATGACTAAACAGTAATACCTGCTGTAATTTGTACTAAAACACTTTGATATAATTCGATCATACTTCTTTACATAAATTTTATTATTTTATATATCTACAGTGGTATCATAGTATAGATTCTCTGGAAGAGATAAAGGTTCAGAGTAAATAAAAAATATGAAAATTCATCAATTTGAGTATCAAGATCACGAATATCAATGGAAACTTGAGCCAGTTAAATTTTTACCCCATATTAACCTTTTAGTTGGGATATCTGGTGTAGGTAAAACTGAAATACTTAAAGCTATTCGCCGTTTAAATAAAATAGCAAATGGCGCATCTTTAAATGGAGTAGAATGGAATATAGAATTTTCTACCAGCGATAATGTTAACTATCATTGGCAAGGTAGATTTGAAGGACATCAAATAACTCAAATTATTGAACAAGAATTAGACGAAGGCGAAATTACTGATTCTAAAAATGAAGGATTTAGAATTTTATCAGAACGACTATATCGAAATGATATCATAATTGTTGAGCGTGATGAGGAAAAAATAATCTTAAACGGTAAACAAACACCTAAGTTATCTCTCTTTCAAAGTGTTGTTTATATTCTTAACCGAGAAGATGATATTATTCCAGTTAAGACAGAATTAGAAAAAATCATTTTTGTTGATTATGAAAAAATAGATAAAACTTGGAAAATTCCTATATCTGTTATAAAACAATATGAAAATTCTTCTTTAAAAAAACTCAAAGAAAGTGATTTACCTACACCAGTAAAATTATCCATTCTCTATAGATATTTTCGTCAAGAATTTAACAAAATTCAGAAATTATTTCAAACTATATTTCCCAAAGTGATAGATATTAAGATAGAGCCATTCAAAAAAGATAAATTGGAGCAATTACCAGCGGCTTTATCAGATATACTGAGAGATGCAGTTACCATAAACATTAAAGAAAAAAGAGTAAATGATTGGATAGAAAACATTTCATCAGGAATGTTAAAAACCTTTATGTACATCAGTGAGCTAAGTTTATCGCCAGAAGGTGCAGTGATTTTAATTGATGAATTTGAAAATAGTTTGGGTGTAAATTGTATTGATAGTGTTACTGATTTAATTTTAGAAAACCGTGATTTACAATTTTTTATTACTAGTCATCATCCTTACATAATTAATAATATTAGTCCAGCATATTGGAAAATAGTTACTCGTACAGGTGGGTTAGTAAGTGTAAAAAATTCCGAGTATTTTCACATATCAAATTCTAGACAGAAGGCTTTTATTGATTTAATTAATATTTTGGAAGATGATAATGAAGAGGTGGAGGAAGAATGAATATTTATTTTTTAGTAGAAGGAAGACGTGCAGAGAAAAAAATTTATCCTGCATGGCTTCAATATTTAATTCCCCAATTACAAAAAGTTGAATATTATGATCAAGTCCAAGAAAACAACTATTATCTAATTAGTGGTAAAGGTTATCCTTCAATTCTCGGTGATCATCTGGAAAATGCACTTGAGAAAATTCAAGAAAAAAATAACTATGATTATTTAGTCCTTTGTGTTGATGCTGACGAAGAACTGGTTGAAGATAGAATAGATTATATCTATCAATATATAGCGGATAAAAAATTTAATTTAGGAAAAACTGAATTAGTTATAGTTGTACAAAATCGTTGTATAGAAACTTGGTTATTAGGAAATAATAAACTCTTTGATTCTAGACAACCACAGGAACTTCCTTTATCAGCTTATGTGAAATATTATGATGTTTCTCAAAATGATCCAGAACTAATGGGAAAATATGATCAGAATAACTATGGTGATTTTCATGAACAATATTTGAAAGAGATTTTTAATGCTAAGAATCTAACATATACAAAAAATAATCCTGGTGTAGCGAAACAACAATATTATTTAGAACAACTAATTAAAAGAGTAGAAAATAATAATGGGCATCTAAAAACCTTTAAAGCATTTATAGAATTTTGTGAAAAAATTAGGGAAGAAATGTCCTAAAATCAATTAGGTGAGTCTATCCAGACCCACCCTAACCTAAATTATACCAAAGCCGCCTGTTCCTCCTTACTAATCACCCTCCCCTCGTCCTCAAAACCAACAATTTGATCAAAATTCAAATAACAATACAAATTATCCGCAAAAGGATTAATTTTATCCTGTTTATAAATTACTCAAGCCACAGCAAACTCCGTTAATTTCCGACTTTCAGGATCATGAAAAGCTAAAACAATATCCTCTTTCGGTACACCTTCTATTAATAACTCCGTTGCAATACCTTCCTGGGTCCAATCTTCCTCAATGTAAATTTTCTGATTTTTAATACGAACGTAAATATGAGTATTATTAACTCTTTTTTTGTTAGCCCAATCAATACTACGCCAAAAACAATGATGATTATTGTCATCAAAAATTAAACAATTTTCCGGGTGAAAATCAGGAGCTTTTTCAACAATTTGATAATATTCTGTTAAGATTTTTTTGATTATTTCTCCATATCTTGTGAGCTTATCCATGATACAATTTCCTCCTGTTTGTTATTAAAAACAATAAACTCTACCTGATGACGTTTAACAATAGCTTTTGCATATTCCGCATCTGCATCTGCTGATAATAATACAGGATTGGCTTTGATCTAAAAGATAGTTTTTATTGATCTCTAACATTTTAGTAACACTCCGATAAAGATTTTATGAATGTTAAATATTCTGATTTTTTTCAAAAGGATTGAGTAATTTTAAATTAGTAATCCAACGAAAATCATCAATGTTTCTAGTGATAACAGTTAAATCATAAACTAATCCTGTAGCCGCAATAATAGTATCTCCTAAAGACATTTTTTTAATCTGTTTTAGTTTTACTCCTTGCTCAATTACAGCTTGAGAAACTGGTAATATTTGAGAAGCATTGAAAAACTCCTCAAAAGAGGTTTTATCTTCATCATTTATCTGATGATAACCCAATACTTCGAGATAAGAAAGAGCAGATACAAAAGGAGAATTTTCAGCGATAAACTCCCTTAAAAATTCATTTTCTGCTTGTGCTGCATAAATAATAATATTGCTATCAAGTAACATCATTTAATCACGATTAGGAAGAGAGCGATCTTGACGAATTTCTTGTTGCCATTTCTGCGGATCAATTTCAACAAAAATATTCTTTTTTGATATTTTTCTTAATGCTTCTGCCATTTTTTGTCCATTAGATATGGTAAGATATGAAAAATCTATTCCCATTAATTCTAAAATTTTCAAAAATATGTCTGTATCCATTTCCATGATTTCGGCTGCTTTATGTAAACTAATTAACCGAGATGTTAAAGCACCAAGTACAAATATAAAGGTTTCTTTTTGTTCTATACTCTGGAATAATTGCACTTGAGAGGCAATTTCTTTAAAGGTAGTTTGGTGATTCATTTATTTGATACTGGTTAATGGATTAAGTCTATTTTTATAATTATATCAACTTTGCTCTACCAAAACCATAAAACAAAACGAGAAGAAGGATAATTAATTTTGGCATTATGGCAATGGTGAAAATAGGGAACGATTAGAAAAATGATCTTGTTCTAAAGATTGAGATAAATACTCTAAAGTTTCTGTTTGTTCTTGTTCATCTCCTTCTTCTTCCCACGTTTTTAATAATTCAAGTGCTTTTTTGTTGTTGCTTTTTGTCGGTTCTAATTCTTTTTTCCTCTCAATTATTGTTTCTAATTGTTTGATATAAGCAAGGATTTTTTGATAAGATGCGGCATCTTGTACTACTAATTCTGCTTTACCATTAACTGTTAAAATCAGAGGATTTCCGGTTTCTTTCATCTGATTAATGAGTTCGTTGGTGTTGCGTTTGAAGGTTGAGAGTGATTGAATATCTTGACTGAGATTAATCATGGTTGGTGACTCTGCACTAAATTTATATTTAATTTAATGTTAGCATAAAATTAAAAAAGCGATCGCTCCTCTTTCTCCCCAAAACAAGCGATCGCACCACTAACTCACCATGAAAAAGTGCTTGGACATCCAACTCCCCTACATCCCAAAGGGAGATTGTCTTCCCTAGCAAAAGGCAATCAGATTATCTAAGGTTTAAGAATTGCTTTAAGTCAGAAACTAATTTTTGATTATTGTAATCATTGTAAGGCAATATAATCTTTTGATCGGATTTCAGTTTAATAATGATTTGCTCCTCTATTGACATACCATTATCATGTGTTTCCAGATTGACGGCTGCAATTATATTAAGCTCATACTCTTCCACGTCAGTGGTGCGAAACCACTTCTTGCGAATGATCGTAAAACATTTGTGGTCAAGATCAAAAACACAGGTTGATAGACTATTTCTTATTATTAAGGCTGCCAATAGTAAACCACATAAAATGAATGGGCTTCCCGCTAACAGTATGTGCCTCCAGTCCAGTGGGTGCAAATCTAACTTCTCTTCTGTAGATGTTGAAATGAATTGATTAATTTCAGACACAAACCAATTAGCATCTGTTTCTAAACAACTTGTTAAGATTCGAGTGGAAAAAGTTTTTTCCACCACTATAGTAGGAAAGTAGCAGTATTTTCCTTCATCATCGGGTTCGACTGATCTTGTTACCTTAGCCGTCAGTGCAGATAATGGAAATGCTACTCTTGTATGATCTAGAAATCTTTCTCGAATAAATTCGCACTTTGCTTCAAAATATTTTTCTCTTTGGCATATTAATCTATCACCGTTTCCTACCCAAAAAGCCGCTATCAATGGAATAGATGATGCCATTCCCAGACCTAAAAAACCCCCTATTAGAGAGCGAGTAAAAGATTGCCTAATGGTGAATTGCCGTAAATGAGGTTTGTGAATATTCATAGTTTAATCTCAAAATTTAGTGATTTCTATATTGTGACTAAAATCCGAATTTATGCTAATTAAGCAATAGCAAACTCTGTAAACTTCCGAGTTTCTGGATCATGAAAAGCTAAAACAATATCCTCTTTTGGTACACCTTCCCTTAATAACTCCGTTGCTATTCCCTCCTGGGTCCAATCTTCCTCAATGTAAATCTTTTCATTTTTAATTCTCACATAAACAGAAATTGCTCTCACTCGTTTTCTTTCATTCCAACCTACATCGAACCATAAATACTGATCTCTTTCATCATCAAAAGATAAGACTGTATCAACTCCAGAAATATTAGGAGTTTGACTAGCTATTTGATCATATTCTGTTAATATTTTTTTGACAATTGCACGATAATTATTTAATTTATCCATTGGACAATTTCCCCCTGAACAATATTAATTACAATCAGTAAAATTTTATATTCTTCTATGACAAGTTGAATCCCTTTTGTTTGAAAAAAAGTTTCATAAGCCTCTTGCTCAATTGCTAAGTAAAGACGATAATCAGGATGTAATTGTCTTAGCAATGTACGGTATAAAATATATTGTCCTAAAGCACATTGAAATTCATGAATTAGAGACAAACTCAAGAAACTTTTAATTTCCACTACAATATTAGTATCTTCTTTTTGTGCAGAAAACAACTTTTTTCCGGCAAGATCAGCAAATAGTTTTAGTCCTTCATATCTAATGGTATAAGGATCACGAATAATCTGCCAACCATCCTTGAGTAAAGCATTTTTCACCACATCATGGTAGATATCTTTTGCTGGCATTTTTACCCCGATAATAATCCATTATAACATTCAGGTGAGTCCACAAAGAACTCACCTCAATTACATTATACCAAAGCCGCCTGTTCCTCCTTACTAATCACCCTCCCCTCGTCCTCAAAACCAACAATTTGATCAAAATTCAAATAACGATACAAATTATCAGCAAAAGGATTAATTTTCTCCCCAACAATCTCCATATATTCCTTAACCGTAGGAATACGTCCCAACAACGCACAAACCGCCGCCAATTCCGCTGAACCTAAATACACTTGAGCGCCTTTTCCCATGCGATTATTAAAGTTACGAGTTGAAGTAGAAAACACCGTTGTATTATCATCAACTCGCGCCTGATTTCCCATACATAAACTGCATCCAGGAATCTCCGTTCTCGCATTCGCACCTACAAAAACATCATACACTTTTTCTACTTTTAATTGATGTTCATCCATTCTTGTCGGAGGTGCAATCCATAACCGCGCTTTCACCGCACCAGCACCTTCTAAAACCTTGGCTGTTGCTCGATAATGTCCGATATTTGTCATACAAGAACCTACGAAAACTTCCTGTACTGGATCATTCGCAACTTCCGATAATAACTTAACATTATCAGGGTCATTTGGTGCCGCTACAATTGGTTCTTTGATGTCGTTTAAATCAATCTCAATTACTTCTGCATATTCCGCATCTGCATCTGCTGATAATAACACAGGATTGGCTAACCATTCCTCCATTTTTGCGACGCGCCGCAGGATAGTTCTGGCATCACTATAACCCCGTGCTACCATATTTTTTAACAGAGCAATATTGGAACGCAAATATTCCGCTATGGTCTCTTCACTTAACTTAATTGTACATCCAGCACAAGAACGTTCGGCGGAAGCATCTGTTAATTCAAATGCTTGTTCTACTTTCAAATTTGGTAATCCTTCAATTTCCAAAATGCGCCCGGAAAAAACATTTTTCTTGTTCTGTTTTTCCACGGTTAACAAACCTTTTTGAATAGCTACATAAGGAATGGCGTTAACAATATCTCTCAAGGTAATTCCTGGTTGCAATTCTCCTTTAAAACGGACTAATACCGATTCTGGCATATCTAAGGGCATTACACCCAATGCACCGGCAAAGGCCACTAAACCAGAACCTGCAGGAAAGGATATTCCCAAGGGAAAGCGGGTATGGGAGTCTCCTCCTGTTCCCACGGTGTCGGGTAATAACATCCGGTTTAACCAGGAGTGAATGATACCATCACCGGGACGCAAAGCCACGCCACCACGAGAGGAAATGAAGTCTGGTAGTTCTTGATGGGTTTTGATATCTACCGGTTTGGGATAAGCGGCTGTGTGACAGAAACTTTGCATGACTAAATCTGCACTGAAACCTAAACAAGCCAGTTCTTTTAACTCGTCTCTGGTCATTGGTCCTGTAGTGTCCTGAGAACCCACTGTGGTCATGATTGGTTCGCAAGATGTTCCCGGACGTACTCCTGGTAAACCAGAGGCTTTACCGACCATTTTCTGCGCCAATGTGTAGCCTTTTCCGGTGTCTGATCCCCCCAGTCCCCCCTTAGTAAGGGGGGTTAGGGGGGTGCGGATAAATAAATCGCTGGGTGCTAAACCCAAGGCTTGACGGGTTTTGTCGGTGAGGGTACGGCCAATTAATAGGGGAATGCGGCCACCTGCGCGAACTTCGTCTAAAATGGTGTCAGGTTTGAGGCTGAAGGTGGAAATTACTTCTCCTGCGGCGTTGGTAACTTCACCTTTGTAGGGGTAGATGGTAATTACGTCACCAGTCGCCATTTTTGTGACATCGCATTGTATAGGTAAAGCTCCCGCATCTTCGGCGGTGTTAAAAAAGATAGGTGCGATCGCACTACCCAAAATATAGCCTCCAGCCCGTTTATTTGGTACAAAGGGGATATCATTACCTAAATGCCATAATACAGAATTGATCGCAGATTTACGAGATGAACCTGTACCCACCACGTCACCGACATAGGCCACAGGATGTCCTTTTTTCTTTAAGTCTGCAATGGTTTCTAAACTTCCCGGTTGTCGGGTTTCTAACATTGCTAAGGCGTGTAAAGGAATATCTGGACGAGTTGTAGCGTGGGTTGCTGGTGATAAGTCGTCAGTGTTAGTTTCTCCGGGAACTTTGAAAACCGTGACGGTGATAGATGCTGGTAATGTGGGACGAGTGGTAAACCATTCCGCTGCGGACCAGGAGTCTACCACTTTTTTAGCGTATTTGTTGGTTTTTGATAGTTCTAATACATCATGAAACGCATCATAAACTAACAGGATTTTGCTCAATGCTATTGCTGCGGTTTCTGCTACCGGGGAAGAGAGTAAATCAATTAAGGATTGAACGTTATAACCGCCTACCATTGTTCCCAGTAATTCTACTGCTTGGATAGCAGAGACTAAGGGACTGGTAATTTCTCCTTTAGCAATAGCAGTAAGAAATCCGGCTTTTACATAAGCTGCTTGATCTACTCCGGGGGGAATGCGATCGCGTAATAAATGTAATAATAACTCTTCCGTACCTGGGGCGGGTTTTTTCAGTAATTCACATAATTCTGAAGTTTGTACTGCGTCTAATGGTAAGGGGGGAATACTGAGTTGGGCGCGTTCTTGGGTGTGTTGTTGGTATTCTGCTAACATGATTTAGCCTTTCTCCTGCAATGTCTTGTTTTCTTTAATTTTATTGTAAGGGAATTGTTACAGGAATTACTAGTAAACGAATTTGTCAGAAATAGACAGTTTGTGGTTTATAATATTTTGTTAGAGTTTTTCTTGCAAAGAAGCTTTGTATTGTTGATTGTTAAAGAATGTTATTAAATAAGGGTAAAAATAATGTCTGATTGTACTATTGTCGTTAATAATTGTAAATACACTTTTAAGAAGTTTGATTTAAATGAAGGTAAAAGAGAAATATCTGTTGAAGCAGACAATCAAAAATCCGATTTACTATTGCAACAATGGTTTTATGAATCGGTAGATAATGGACAAGGAATTAATCCCAACTATAAGAAGGATATTAAAATAGAATCAAATAATAAGATTTATTGCTTTGAAGGATGTTTTGTTAAAAATCATTCAATTTACCCAGCTAAAGCTATTATTAGTTATAATTTCCTACTTGAGACCCAACCAAGACATAAAAAGTAAGTTCAAAAGTTTTGTGCTATATTCTTCTATTAATAATTATAAGTAATAGAGCTTCAGTTCATGATTGAAATGATCATACCAATTTTTACTCCATTCTTTATCTTTACATAAATCTAGTAGTTGTGCCTCATCATTAATAAAATGTTCAGTAATTATTTTATGTATTTGTCTGTTAACAACTAAACCATTCCATATCTTATCTGCTAATTCTAAATCAACGCTTACACTTCTTATATGAGAAAAATCATTATGTTTGTCCATAAGAGGTTCATTAGTTAATTCACAATATTCGAGATCAAATGCTGCAATTCTTATACGTCTCATTTCATCTCTATATTCTTTGATAAATTCATATCTTTCTAGGGTAAAAATTTGATAGCTTTTATGGTAATTTGGATGTGTGATAGCTTTCTGGGAATTTAAAATGCTATTACTGTTTATAATTTATTTAAGCGTGCGATCGCTTAATCTCTCATCCTCTAAAATAAACTAATCCTGTAAATCCTAAAATCCTGGACATCCTGATTCTGACAAACTGATGTTGATATTATGCTAACCGACATTCTGCACTTCATAATGTAGTATAAGCCTTTTCAAGCATTATTCTTAATAAGGGTTAATAAGGGTGGAAAAATTACGTATTAAAACTTAAAATCTTTGATAATATATGTATTGTTAAAAACAATAAAAAATAAAATTAAGGAAATATTTGCATATTACAAAATGAAGTGCGGAATATGGGATACTAACATGATTTGCAATATCTTGTTTTCTTTATTTTATTGTAAGGGAATTGTTACAAGAGTGGTTTATAATTTAAGGGGCAAACGGCCGTTCGCCCCTACATTTGGTTATGGCATTACTCGAAAAATATTAAGAATTATTAACTACAATTGCTTTATACTATTGCATAGTCTAATCTACTTATAGACATTAAATTATTTGTAGTCAAAATCTATGTGGAACTTAAGAGACACTATCACACAAGTTGTTAAGTGATTATTATCAAAAATGAAATATGGAATCGAAAGTCTTTAAACAAGGTAATTATATCTGGGAATGCAAATCTTCTTATGATCCCAGTGGTGAGATTAATTTAACCTATTTAAAATCAGCCATTAAAAGTGTTGAAAAAAGATGGGAAAGAGAAGGAAAGCCTAGTGGTTATTATTATGTTTTCCCGATAAATGTAATAACTAATACAGCTAGACAAGAACTAGAGAAATTTAAACAAGCCTATCAAGGTCAGGTTGAGATTGATTATTATGATAGAGAACAAGTACAAAGATTAATCCAAAACTTATCAAAATTAAGTAACATGGAATCACTTGTTAATTATATTAAACAAGTATGGAAAGGATAAAAAATGTCACAAGCAATTCAATTTCACACTATAAAAATATTTTCTGAGAAGTTTCTTTCAGAATTTGATGGTAATACTATTCCTTTTAGTTCTAAAAGTATTTATGAATGTTTAAAAGGATTATTTCAAGGAACAGAAACAAAGTCTAAAGAATACGTAGAAAAATATTTTGATGCTGTTGAGTTAGGTTATTTAGAGATTCATTTATCTGAATTAGAAAAAATAGATCCAGATTTGGATCAGAAATATGAATATATTTTTGATCCAAAAAGCGATACATTTTCATTTATAAATGAAGAATTATGGTCAAATTTAGAGAAAATCATATTTGATAAAACCAAGCAATGTTTGTCTGATAACGAGAAAAGTCAATCACTAAAAAATAATATGAAAATTAGTCAAGATTATAAGAAATTATTGGATTTGTTCCAGAAAAGAATTTTATTCATGGCAATTTTTTAATATTATTGATTGGGTAGGGGTGAACGGCCGTTCACCCCTACAATGTAAATTAATATATGAAAAATATATCTAAAATTTATATATCTAAATCTAAAATTTAATTTTATGACCTATAATCCTGATATACATAAACGCCAATCAATTCGTCTTAAAGGCTATGATTATTCTCAGTCTGGTCTTTATTTCATTACAATTTGTTGTTATCAACGTGAATGTTTATTTGGAAATATTATAAATAGTCAAATAATATTAAATAATTTTGGTCAGTTAATAAAAGAAGAATGGTTAAAATCAGCAGAAATTAGAAAAGAAATTGAGTTTGATGATTTTGTAATTATGCCTAATCATTTTCATGGAATTGTTATAATTAATCAAGAAATAAACAGCGATTTTATGAAAAATGATGTAGATTTCCAGGATAATAATGTAGGGGCGAACGGCCGTTCGCCCCTAGGGCAAATTCAATCATCACGGCCAAAAATATCAATGAAACCAAAATCCATATCATCATTAATAGCAGGTTTTAAATCAGCAACAACCAAGAAAATTAACATCATTCGTAATACACCTCAAAATCCAGTTTGGCAACGCAATTATTATGATCATATTATTAGAAATGATGAATCTTTAGCAAGAATTAGAGAATATGTCCAAAACAGAAGTGTTGAATGTTAAGATTTTGAGGATTGTGTCCAAGTTGTGCATTGGTATTGGTGATACCAAATTTGGTCAATTAATGACTCTATTCTCAATAGACAATGGATTTTACCTGGGTAAAACGCAAAGATTGTAAAGTTTTATTGCAGGATTCAACACTTGTGTGTCCAAAATAATCCTTTATCTTGGGAAAATGATCAATTACATCCTAATAATCCTTCTAAATGGTAATTAGCGTGATCACTATTTTTGATATGGTAAGTAATGTAGAAAGTTGAATATACAAAGAAATTTTTAAAAGAATTAGCATCTTTACCTAAAGAGATTCAATTAAATTCTGTAGGTTGGGTTGATAAAACCCAACATTTTACATTTTCAGGAAGTAATTACATCCTGATGCCAATATTTTACAACTCTTTCACCGTTAACTGAATACTCGGACTTGGTAATAACGTATATCTCAAATAGAACCCCAACCACACAAATGCAATAATCAATAAAGTCCCAATTCCCAGGAAATTAGGTAACCAAAACACCACCTCTATATGATTAATAGCACCTGGTTTAAGTGTCCATATCAATTGATTACCATGCTTTTCTGGTTTAATAGCATTTTCATTATTGTCAATGTTTTTTATTCCCCAAGGTGCTTGTAAACTAAAATCTAAATTGACAATTGAATTATTATCCTTAGCAGTAAGCATGGACAAAGAACGCAAATCTAAATCATAAACTAAATGATTTCTGGAGAATAGGAAAAAATTCCTATCTTCTGCTACCAAACTTGAGTTAATATCTGACATTTCTGTATTATTACTATCTTCAGACCTGCGATTTTTAAAAAATACAGTAAATTTTTCTTGTAATTCCTTCGCACTAGTAAAGGGAATTTTAACAATAATTTCTGCTCGTGAAATTCTTTGTGTTGAACCTCCTAAAGTTCGCGCTTGATTTTCTAAAGTTTTTAACCATTCTGATAGATAATCACCACTAAAAATAGTGAGTTTTTCCGCTAACTGAATATGCTGTATTAATTCTCCATTATTTGTACTATTAAAATTCACTCCTAAATCATATTTTACACAACCAGATAGAAGCAATGAAGAAAGTATTACCGTCAATATAATAGGTTTTATTTTGGTAATTTTGCCAATTTTACTAATTGAAAAAAATACAGATTTTATCTTAATGAAAGTGAATATATTCATGGTCATTTCTCCTTATTTGCTAAAAACTTAACCAAACTAAATAGAAAATTGTTAAACAAACAGCAATTAAAGCTACCCAAACAAAGCGATTATCTTTAGTATTGACCGTGCTAAGATCAATATATTCTAGTTCTACAGATTTAGGTTGAGATTGAGATTTTTTAGGTTGGGAATTGATAACTATTTTCGATTTGTTATCAGCAACTATACCAAAATCGGGAATTTCTGTCATCCATTCTTGAGGACGATTAAGTTTGGGCGCTTTTAAAATATAGACTAGACGCTTTGCTTGTTGACGAATTTCATAGTGGGGATGACTTACAAGCTGTTGACAAAGATTTATGGACTCTTCCGAACGTCCCGCAGCTTCATAAGCATTCACCAACCAAATTTCTACTTCACCAGCAAAACGGGTATTTTTTCCTAATAGGGCACTGGCTTTTTCTAAATTTTCTACAGCTTCCCGATATTGGCCATTTTCAAAAGCAATTGTCCCCATTTGGTAACGAGATTTAGCGAGTTCTAAACTTTCTGTAGTCATTGATCATTAATTATTAGTTACTAGTTATTAGTTATTAGTTACATCAGCGGTTAGAAACCGCATCTACACAAACAAAACCCACCTGCGTGGGTTAAAAAACTCTAACTTTATTTAGTCCGCATAAGCGGACTTTGTTTGTCTAGCCGTGAATTTCATTCACTAAGACTATTAATTGCGATTATTGTCTCAACTGAGAACCTAAAATCATTGTCCCAATCCCCACATCTGTAAATACTTCTAACAGTAAAGCATGAGGAATACGACCATCAATGATATGTGAAGCTTTCACCCCTTGAGCCAGCGATCGCACGCAACAATTCACCTTAGGAATCATCCCCCCACTAACTGTACCATCAGCAATTAATTGTCGCGCTTCCCGAATATCTATTTTAGGAATCAAAGTAGAAGGGTCTTGATAATTTTTTAAAATCCCTCTGGTATCGGTCAGCAAAATTAACTTTTCTGCTCCCAAAGCTGCGGCTATTTCCCCCGCTACGGTATCAGCATTAATATTATAAGCCTGTCCCGTTTCATCAGCAGCAACACTGGAAACTACGGGAATATAGCCATTATTCACAAGTGTTTCTAATATTTTGATATTAACACTACTAACTTCCCCAACAAAACCAATTCCTTCATCACCTTGAGGACGAGCCGTAATTAAATTACCATCTTTACCACAAAGTCCTACAGCCATACCTCCAGCTTGGTTAATTAGAGCGACAATTTCTTTATTCACACGCCCAACTAACACCATTTCCACTACATCCATCGTTGGCGCATCTGTAACGCGCAAACCATTTTTAAACTGAGCTTCAATTCCTAACTTACCTAACCAACTATTAATTTCTGGACCTCCACCATGGACTAAAATTGGCCGCAAACCAACGCAAGATAAAAAGACCACATCCCGAATCACCTTATCTTTGAGGTTGCTATCCTTCATGGCTGCGCCACCATATTTAACTACAACGGTGCGACCAGAGAATTGTTGAATGTAAGGTAGTGCTTCGCTGAGAACTTCTACGCGATTAGCTTCAGCTTTCCTGATATACTCTGCATCATTAATCATGTTTTTACCCAAGTTGCTAATTATCTAGTTTATTGGATAACTAGCAACTAGAGTTAATAAGCTATTGTGATGATAGCGGTGGGACAGGGAGCAGAGAGATATTCATTACCCATTACCCATTACCTATTACCTGTTCCTAAGAGAGTTGAAACAAGAAAGTCACTAAATCACCCTTACCCAAGCTGATACGATCACCTGGTCGGAGGCGATGTCTGTTTCCGGGTAATAGAGGTAAATTATTAACATAAGTACCATTAGAACTACCCGCGTCTTCCAGATAACAAGCATCTCCCTCAATCCGAATATCTGCGTGAATCCGGGAAACAATTTCCGAATTTGGGAATCCGGAAACATCTATATCTGGAGGAATGCGATCATTAGGCTTCCCAATATGCACAACCGAGAGATTTTGTGGTAATTCTATTTCTTGGTTAGCTTGAACATGAAATAACCGCGCTACTACCTGTTGTAATTGGGTGTTAGACACCTTTGCTGGTGCTGCAGCAGCTACTTCAGGAACTGTCACAGGATCTATTTGAGGCACATAAGCAGGAGGAATATAAGCTGCTGGTTCTGGCTCTGCTGGTGCGGGTGGAGGAGTAAGTACAGGGGAAATATGTACTTCTGGTTCTGGTGCTACAGGTATAGGTGGAGGAGTAAGGAGAGCAGGAATATATACTTCTTGTTCTGGCACTATAAGTGCAGGTACGGAAGGAACATAAACCGCTTGTTCCTCAACTACAACTACCGGAGCAGATACAGGAATAGAACTAACAGGAGGATTTGTGGCGGCCGTAATTTCTAAAGCATCAGGCTGTAACAGTTGCATCATGAGGTCAGGAGCGACCACTGGCGCAATTTTTGGGGCCACTGCTGCTGCAGCACTAAAACGGAGATTATAACCGCACTGACCGCAAAAAGCGGCATCTGACTGGACAGTTGCTCCACAATTAGGACAATTAGCTGTGGCTGGTAACGGCGTATAGCAAGCTTCACATTGAACAGCGCCGTCTGGATTGGGATGATTACAATTAGGGCAGACGATCATGGATTTAGGCCTTGGTGAAGGTCGTTGTAAAAATGTTACTTACAAGCACATAAGTAATTTTAGCTTTCTTGGGATGCTAATAATTACTTTAGAGGAGAAAATGTTGATCCTTGGTGATGATTGTTAATCATCTAAATCATCCAAATCTCCAGAATTATAGTTAGTGTGGGAACTCTAAACCAGCCGCTGCGTCGAGCAACCAGTAAAGTTCTCCTTGGGGTCGAATTAGCCGAGATGGGTAGGCAAAATCATCAGCTACCGGTGCAAAAATTTGGGCTAAAGCCGGTCTTTTATTAGCACCAGCAACTAAAAAAATCACACTGTGAGCAGCGTTAATAAATGGGTAGGTAAAGGTAATACGAAGATTATCATCTTTATTACCAACAGTAATTAAGCGATCGCATACCCTGAGAGCTTCCGTGTGGGGAAACAAAGATGCAGTATGGGCATCATCACCCATTCCTAATAAAACTACATCTAATGCGGGGAACTCTCCTGATCTAGAATTAAAAAATGTTTGGAGATGCTGGTTATACTTAGATGCATCCACTTCTGGGTTAGTCGACAAAGTGGGTATAGCATGAACATTAGCCGCTGGTATAGCAACCTGATCTAACCATGCCCGTCGCGCCATTAGTTCATTGCTATCAGGGTGATCTGCTGGAACATAACGCTCATCTCCCCAGAATACATGAATTTTATCCCAAGGTAAATTTTGCGTGGCTATGGCTTCATACAAAGGTTTTGGTGTGCTGCCACCTGATAAAGCAATTGTAAATTGTCCCCGTTCGCTAATAGCAGTTTCCACTTTTGAGAGAATTAATTCTAGCGCTCGTTGGACAAGTACGGATGCGCTGGAGTGGATTTCAACAGTTTTATTCATGGCATTATCAACACATTATGCTGTTTCTTTGCAATACCATAGCGAACTTCTGACAATTTTCTGGTTTAACTCTGGAAACTTTTAATATCGTCAAGTTAAGCCATAAATTATCGTCCTCCATCTGCATTTAACATTATTTTTGGTTGGTTGTCAGTATTCAGTTGTACTAATCGCTAATAATTACCGCAAAGGAATGTTGAGAGAATATGAGGATATTTCTGTAAATAAATAAAATATCGAGAATCTCTTTGTACTTATG
This sequence comes from Aphanizomenon flos-aquae FACHB-1287, assembly GCF_014698755.1. Classification (GTDB taxonomy): domain Bacteria; phylum Cyanobacteriota; class Cyanobacteriia; order Cyanobacteriales; family Nostocaceae; genus Dolichospermum; species Dolichospermum flosaquae. Next base: position 119,081 of record NZ_JACJTO010000006.1, read on the forward strand.
TATTAACAGTTTCTTTAAAATCTCTAGCAAGTGCTATAATAACTACCTTTTCTGTCTATTTTCATTGTTAGTATTACAATATAGGTTTTTCAAAAAGTAGTAAAGCCAAGATAAAATCCATAATAAAAATTGCCACCCAAGTAGTAACAACAGCAGTTGTGGCTGATTCTCCTACCTCCTTTGCTCCTCCTTGCGTTGTCAGTCCCCAACTACAACCATTAACAGCAACTATAGCCCCAAAGATTAATCCCTTGAGTAAAACAATAAAAATATCTGACGGTGATAAAAAACTCCTCACTGATTCTAAAAATGTTTCGGGAACAACTTGATAAAACTGCATAGCAGCAAAAGCTCCTCCCATCATACCTGTAACTACCGCAAAAATCATCATTACAGGCATCATTAAACAGCAAGCAATGACTCTAGGTAAAACTAGATAATCAACAGGGTCTGTTCTGAGCATATATAAAGCGTCAATCTGCTCTGTCACCTGCATTGCTCCTAATTCCGCAGCAAAAGCTGAACCAACTTGTCCAGCAATAATACTAGCAGTTAAAATTGGTGCTAATTCTCGACAAAAAGCTAAAGCAAATGCACCGCCAACAGTATCTACAGCCCCAAATCTCACCAATTCTCTAGCGGTTTGAATGGTGAAAATCATCCCAGCAAAACCATTGACTAATAACACTGGAGAAAGAGAAGCAGGACCTGCTGTAACTGTATGTTCTAATATCTTGCGATAGTAGGTTTTCCCGCGCAGTAAATGCAGTAAAATTTGACCTAACAACAGAAATACCGACAAATAGCGAATTAACCAAGATTGTTCTAAATTTCTTTTTGGTGGCAAGTTTACAGACACTAATTGAATTTTTTTTATTTGGTAAATATGGCAATTTAATTTTCTATAAATAAGGTATTCCAATCAGGAATGGCATTTTTTTGAGCAGTTAATAATTGCTGTATACCTTGTTCAGAAAAATCTAACATTTGATTTAATTGCTGACGGCTAAAACTTCCTACCTCCGCTGTTCCCTGAACTTCAATAATTCCTAATTTATCATTCATAACTACATTTAAATCTACATCTGCGGCTACATCCTCAATGTAATTAAGATCTAAAAATGGTTCATGCTGCAACAAACCTACAGAAACCGCTGCTATTTGTCTACATAAAGGCGATCGCTCTAACACCCCTTGCTGTAATAATTGAGATATACCATGGGCTAAAGCCACAAAACCCCCTGTAATTGCCATTGTCCTCGTCCCTGCGTCGGCTTGTAATACGTCTGTGTCTACCATTAGCGTCCGTTCTCCTAAAACCTCAAAATTCAAAGCAGCCCTTAAACTTCTACCAATTAAACGTTGAATTTCCTGGGTTCTCCCCCATAATTTCATTAATTCCCGTTCCTGGCGTTTTTTGGTAGCTGATGGCAACATTCTATACTCTGCTGTCAACCAACCCTGACCACTACCAGTCAAAAATTTAGGTACTCCCTCTGCGATACTGACAGTACATAAAATTTGAGTATCACCACACTTGGCTAAAACCGAACCTGGTGCAAAGCGGGTAAAATCAGGATAAAAACTATGGGGACGGAGTTCACTGGGTTTTCTTCCGTCAGGACGTTGCCAAACCATTAAAATCTCCTTTTGAATTTTTGCTTACTGTCTTATACATATTAATCGTGGGAATGCTCAATAGTGCTGTATGATAATTATGTCTTTTGATTTGTAATTTATTAAATTGACTTTAGTGAATAAAAGCATAGATTTATCTCACGTAAAGGCACAAAAACGTAAAAAGTCAAAATTTGAGCCAAGAAATTTTTGATTTTTATACCTCAATTCAGTAACATAGTTAGTTGTTTAAAATAGTTAGTTGTTTAAATTTGTCTTATGGTTGCTCAATTAGAAACTCCTGGTCTAAATTCGACTCTCAGTTTACCATATTCCGTGACAGGATTAGTACAAGTTTTTACTAGTCCTGAGCGTAGCTTTTTTACAAGTGTGATGGCACAAGCACTGAGAATTGCTGGACAAGGTACACCAGTATTAATAATCCAGTTCCTCAAAGGTGGTATTCGTCAAGGATGTGAACGACCTACCCAAATGGGAAAACATTTAGACTGGATTCGCTGTGATTTGCCTCGTTATATTGATAATTCAGATTTAGATGAATCGGAAAATCAAGCTTTACAAGAACTTTGGCAACATACTCAAAAGGTAGTTAATGAAGGTAAGTATTCTTTACTAGTATTAGATGAGTTGAGTTTAGCGGTAAATTTCGGTTTAATTCCTGAATCTGAGGTTTTAGAGTTTCTTGCTCACCGTCCCTCTCATATTGATATTATCCTGACAGGTTCTCAAATGCCCAAGTTCCTTTTAGATATGGCAGACCAAATTACAGAAATTCGTCGCTCTCATCAATCTTAGATATTTTAGCATTAGTAAGTAACAATATTCGCCAACACACTGCAACCCTCTTTTTAGGTAATAGCGAAATCAGACCTAGTAATCGCTTGTACCAATTGCGTAAATTCTGTTATGATCAAATTAGTTTAAATTAAGAAAAAATCTGCGGGTAATGCCTAGACTGAAAATGATATTATACAAAGATATTCGAGATTATCAAATTCTATTTCTGAGTTTATTTTTGATTTTGGGAATTTTAACGCGAGACTGGACATTACATCCAGAATTTATTGGTGTGGCGATCGCTTCCTGCATTATAACTCAAATTATCTTCTCATTGATCACTAAATCCCAAGACAACTTTCCAGTAATTAATATCCGTAGTCCCCTAATTACATCCTTAGGACTCAGTTTATTATTACGGGTTGATCATTGGCCAACCATGGCCTTAGCTGGATTTGCAGCCATAGCTAGTAAATTTCTCTTTCAATTTGGAGAAAAGCACTTTTTTAATCCTGCTAATTTTGGCATTATTACTGTTCTCACCCTCACTAATGATGCTTGGGTATCCCCAGGACAATGGGGGGAAGAATGGTGGTATGCGTTGTTATTTTTGGGGACTGGAGGAATGATTTTAAAGCGCGTTGGTCGTTGGGATACTACCGCCGCTTTTTTAGGTGCTTATTCCCTCTTAGCAGCCATCAGAAATATGTGGTTAGGTTGGACTTGGGATGTTTATTTTCATCATTTAATGAGTGGATCTTTACTATTATTTTCTCTGTTTATGGTGACAGATCCGCGTTCAATTCCCAACGCCAATATTAGTAGAATAATCTGGGCAGTATCTATCGCCTTATTAACGTTTATTTTGCGGAATTTATTCTTTTTACCAACTGCTGTTTTTTGGGCTTTATTTACCCTTGCCCCTTTGACTATTATCTTAGATCAATTCTGGATTACACCTAGATTTTCTTGGTGGAATAAAACAGAATTATCAGCAGAAAATCATCAATTAACTATCATCAACTGAGGTTAAAAATGCAATTTTTTCGCCTATTCATGCCCTTAATCTCTGCACTTTTAGCCGTGCTGTGTTTTGTGCCTACAGCTTGGGCTTTTTGTGGGTTCTATGTAGCTAAAGCTGATACAAAACTCTATAACCAAGCTTCACAAGTCATACTAGCAAGAGACGGAAATCGTACCGTTTTAACAATGGCTAATGATTTTCAAGGTGATGTTAAAGATTTTGCAGTTGTTATTCCTGTTCCCACAGTATTACAAAAAGAACAAGTTCATGTAGCCCAACCGAAAATTATTGAAAGGTTAGATGCTTTTAGCGCCCCCAGATTAGTTGAATATTTCGATTCTGACCCCTGTTCCCAAAATAATATAATGGAAAGTATGCCAGCACCACAAGCATTAGGAAGAATGAGAGGTGCAGAAAACACCATGAAGAAAGATAGCAATTTAGGTGTAACGGTTGAAGCCAAATTTAATGTTGGTGAATATGATATTGTTATCCTCAGCGCTAAAGAATCTGGTGGATTAGAAATTTGGCTAAATCGCAATGGTTATAAAATTCCTAAAGGTGCAAAAGAATTACTAAAACCCTACATTCGTTCTTCCATGAAATTCTTTGTTGCGAAAGTCAACTTAGATAAATTTACCGAATCAGGTTATCAATTCCTGCGTCCTTTACAAATTTCCTACGAATCACTAAAATTTATGTTACCCATTCGTTTAGGAATGATTAATGCTACTACAGAACAGGATTTAATTGTTTATATTTTATCACCCCAGGGACAGGCAGAAATTACTAATTATCGCACAGTTAAAGTTCCTTCAGATGTAAATATTCCTGTTTTTGTGAAAAATGAATTTGGTGATTTTTATAAATCCATGTTTCAAACTTCTTACACCAAAGAAGATAAAAAAGTCGGCTTTTTAGAATATGCTTGGGATATGAGTAGTTGTGATCCTTGTTCTGCTGAACCACTTAATAATGAAGAATTAAAACAAGCGGGTGTGTTTTGGTTAGATAATAATAGTAATGATAGACCAGTATCTCCCCGTTTTCGTTCTCGTTTCCCTAGTAGTAGTGTTTTCATTACTCGCTTGCACGTGCGTTACACAAGAAACAAATTTCCCGAAGATTTGATGTTTCAAACAACTTCTCAACGGGACTTTTTTCAAGGACGTTATATTTTACAACACCCATTTACAGGTAATCTCGAATGTAGTGCAGGAAGACAATATAAAAGTTCTTTAAATCAGCGATTTGAAAAAGAAGCGCGAACTTTAGCTAGACTTACCAACTGGAACATTCAAAATATTCGCCAAAAAATGCAATTATCTGTGGGAAATCTTTCTACTTCTTGGTGGGATAATTTCTTAGTTTGGTTTGGTCTGTAAATTTCAAATACTTCTAAATATTCACAAGATACCAACTTTATATGAAGCTGCACAGAATAATCATCAAAGGTATTTATCCGCGTTTATCTGCGTTTATCTGCGGCCAATTATTCTAGAAATCTAATTTTATGCAGCTTCATCTGCAATTAGTATCACCCTATTTATTTACTTCTAATAACTGAGAATTTTCTAATCTTGACATCCACTTTTCTAAATAGATCTGATTATTTTTTTGCTCAGATAAATCTTGAGTATCTAAAGGATAAGGTAAAAGTCCTAAAATTGCGGCGCTAGTTACACAAAACATCGATTTTTGGAAACTCATACAAATTTGGACTCGCAAATCATCTTCACTTCTGAGACTACGACGATAAATACTATGTAAGTATTCTGGTAAATAATGACGCATATCTTGCATTAACAAAGTAGGAGGAATACCCGCACCACCAATAGGTAAAGGATCTGCGTATAATGCACCATATTGGAATCGAGATTGATCTGGAGGAACTTGATATGCTTGCGCGTTTAAAGAAACTGTTCCTAAAAATGGTGTACCTCTAAAAAATACCGCTTCTACATAGGGAATTGCGGTATCTGCAAGGAAGGTTAAACCCAACGATTCGGGAATCAGATCATAGACTTTATTGCCAATTTCGACACTATATGTAATTGGTTTCATTGCATCTGCAACTAAAGCCAATTTAATATGTTCTACAACTTGGGGAATAGATTTAATTTCGCCGTTGTCATAGCGATCTGATAAATTTAGAAACATATCAGCCATAACTCGCCAAAATTGACCTAACCCAGTGTAATAAGCCGAGACTCGTAATTGTTCTATTAAAAATTCGGGAAACAGTTGATTTATTCCCAAAATTAGGGGATTATATTTAAACTTAGCGGCAATAACAGCTTTAGCTCTATCTTCAAATTCTGTAGTATCTAAGTATGCATCTAAACCACCTCCACCATGCCACATCATAGCTTTCAGGCAATATTCCGCATATTCAAAATTAATCCGATCATGCCATAAATGACGGAGTAATTTGGCAAGAGAAATATCACCATTAAAATATTTGAAGAAGGGAAAAAATACTAAAAATTGATGTTCAGCGATGTAAATAAGATTTTTAGAATAGGCATCTAAAACCACACCATAACTTTTGAGAATACCAACAACTTCTAAAACGTTTTCGGGACTATCTTTGAGTAATGCTTCGCCAGTTTGTAAACGTTCTACAAATTCAGCTAGGGGGTTGTAAGGGGGATTTTTTGTTGTTGTCATCATGTCAATTCTCCTAGAATTTAAATGTCTGAACTATGATTTTTGCGATTTTTTTGATGGCTATAATGATCTGATTTTGGTTATAATTTTCCCGAAAAAGTCAAAAATCTAGTAGCTCTCGATTTGCTATGACATGATGACTACTCGTTTTTACCATTGTGGTAATTGTGGCTTGGGTATAATAGACTAACCAATTGGGTTGAATGCCGAAAATAACGATCGCTACTGCTAAAATGATGGCAGGGATGCGATCGCTCCAATAAACACGAGGTAAGTTAGTAACTGCTGCTGATAACCGTCCGAAAAAGGCACGATTTAAAAGAATTAAGAAGTAAACCGCAGTTAAACCTGTTCCCAGCATTGCTAATAATGTTTGAACCGGAAAAACCGCAAAACTGCCGCGAAAAACAATAAATTCGGAAATAAATCCCACCATTCCCGGTATACCCGCACTGGCCATAACGGCAACAATCATTAAACTACCAATAACTGGCAAACCTCGTTCTGGATTAAGTAATCCCCGCACTACATCTAAATCACGACTACCAGTTTTTTTATACACGACTCCCACTAACAGAAATAACATGGCGGATATCAACCCGTGACTAATCATTTGCATGACTGCACCCAAGACGCTGAGGGGTGTAGATGCTGCTGCTGCTAATAATACATAGCCCATGTGTCCGACGGAACTATACGCTACCATCCTTTTCATGTCTGTTTGTGCGATCGCACACGATGCTCCAAATAATACACTAATTACCGCCCATGTGGCTAACCAAGGTGCTGCATAAGCCCAAGCATCTGGTAATAAATTCATCCCAAATCTCAGTAAGCCATAAGTCCCTAGTTTTAATAATATTCCAGCTAACAACACAGATATGGGTGTGGAGGCTTCTACGTGGGCATCTGGCAGCCAAGTATGGAAGGGAACGAGGGGAATTTTAATCCCAAAACCCACCAAAATTCCAGACAGGAGTAAAATTTGCGTTGCTAAGGGTAGAGATTGGGAATTTAATGTTGCTAGTCCAAAACTGGGAGAACCACTTAACCAAACCATACCCAAGAAACTAGCTAAAATGACGATTCCTGAAAAAGCTGTATAAATCAGAAATTTTGTGGCTGCATAACCCCGTTTTTGCCCCCCCCAAATCGCAATTAGCAAATATAAGGGTATTAATTCCAATTCATAAAACAGGAAGAATAACAATAAATCCTGTGCTAAAAATGCTCCTATCACCCCAGCATTTAAGAGCAGAATTAGAGAATAGTAAAATCTAGGACGTTGTTGAGATTCATCACTGCTATAAATAGCAATACAAGTTAATAAACCATTGAGAACTAATAAAGGTAGAGATAAACCATCTACACCTAGATTATAGTTTAAGCCAATAGCATCTACCCAAGGTAGGGATTCAGCAAACTGTTGACCAATTTCTCCCGGATTAAATTGAGTTGCCAGGAAAATACTCCATAGAAAAATAATAATGCTAAAAACAAAAGCGATGATTCGGGTTAGTTTAGCAGTAATACCAAAAGGATAGAAACCAATCAAAGCCGCACCAATTAACGGCAGTAAAATCAATGTACTCAGCATAGCAGTTAGGGAATAGAGGGCAGGGAACAGGGAGCAGGGACCAGGCAGCAGGGACCAGGCAGCAGGGAGGAAGAATTTTCCTATTACCTATTACCAATCACCCATTACCAATCACCTATTCCCTAAAAAGGCAATTTATTGAATAAACCTAATGAGAAACTAATAGCAAAACCGAGAACGCTAATAACTACGAGGATTGTCAGCATATAACCCTGGGATTGACCAGAAATGCTGTATTTCAAACTTTGTCCGCTGAAAATCGCAGCAAAGCCCACCAAATTTACCAGACCATCTACCAAAAAGCGATCGCTCCACGCGGATATCCTAGATAACAGCGCCACAGCACTTACAATCGTTAAGCGATAAATCCGGTCTATGTAAAAATCATAGCCTAATAAGTCTTGTATAAATCTCCAGACCAAAATCCTCGATCTTGACCAAGCTTTATGAAGATGAATTGTTGCACCAATACTTACTCCAGCCACAGTAGAAGCTACCAAAGATCCAACCAGATACCAATTAAGGCTTTCCCAACTAGGTAATAAATACCATTGCTGTAGCATCAGTGGTAATAATAAAGTGAGTATAGTTAAAGTCACCATTGGTAATGCCATTGGCCAAGCAACCTCTGGGGCTCGGCGGCTTTTTGGTTGGGGTTGTCCCCAAAAAACTAACCGGAAGACCCTAGTTAAATTCAAAGCCGTTAAGCCATTAACTAAGATTAAAACCACAATTACCCAAGGGCTAACCTTTAGCAATCCATCAGCCCATGCTAACATTGCCCAAAAACTGCCCAGTGGTAATAGTGTTACCATACCTGCCGAACCAACCACAAAAGCCGTAGTAGTAGCTGGCATTTTTGACCATAAACCCCCCATTTCTGTCAAGTCTTGAGTTTGAGTAGTATAAATAACTGAACCAGAGCTCATGAATAATAAGGCTTTGGCAATGGCATGACTCAGGAGTAACATTAATGCTACTCCACCCTGTTCTAAACCCACCGCCAAAAATACCAAGCCCATGTAAGCACTGGTAGAATGGGAGAGCGATCGCTTAATATCAATTTGGGCAATAGATACCAATGTTGCCCCCACTGCTGTGATAATCCCCAGCACCACCAAAGTATTTAAAGCAATAGGGGACAAAGATAATAATGGTTGAACTTTGTAGAGGAAATAAGCACCCCCAGCCACCACTAGAGAGTTTCGCATCACCGAAGCGGGGTTTGGGCCTTCCATAGCCTCATCTAACCACAAATGCAGAGGAAATTGAGCACATTTACCAGCGGGGCCTGCAATTAAACCCAAACAGAGTAAAGTTGATGTCACAGGATTTAAATCAGCCGTTTGCGCCCACTCATACAAATCGGAAAAGTTTAAGCTACCGGCTAAAGTAGAAAGACTCACCACAGCCATTAATAGCAACAAATCTCCTACCCGTTTCGTTAAAAAGGCATCTCGTGCCGCTGTCACCACCAAAGGTTGAGCATACCAAAATCCGACAAGTAAATAAGTAGAAAGAGTTAGCACTTCCAGCACAGCATAACTGAGAAAGAGGGAATCACTAATTGCTAACCCAATTAGAGCAGCTTCAAAAAATCCTAATAGACCAAAAAATCGGGCTAAAGACCAATCTTTTTCCATATAGCCTAGTGCATAAATTTGTGCTAATAGACTTAATCCAGTAATTAGAACCGTCGTCCCCACACTGACTACGGAAATTTCTAAAGCAAAAGACAATTGAAAATCAGCCGCTTGGAACCAAGTAATTACTAAATTTTCCTGTTCTCGATTCCAGATATCTTTAAATACTAATAAACTATGGACAAAACCGAAGATGGTAGTCAATAAGTTCAAGTAAGCCGCAGGTCTAGGTCCTGTCCGTTGGATGATTCCTATCGTCCAAGGCAAAGTTAAAATCGCCCCTAGTAAGCTATAAAGAGGCACGAACCAACTTGTTAAAAATAGAAACTCATTCATCTAATATTTTCCTTGATAGCTCAGTTCCGATTCTTTTAAACAGCCTTTAAATAATCATTTGCTCAAAAAACAATATCTTTGAGAAAATCTATGTTTTCTTAACTTTTTTTAGCTCAATATGCCTAAGCACATTTACTGTAGATTAGCCTATTGTCGAGCCATTAAATATAATTTAACATTTTAGATATTCTATTATTGTTAAATAACATTTTTTATTTTTCTGCTTTTTTTAAATTTGTTTTTTAGGTATGCTGGTAAAATTTGCAAATTTTTACCTACTGTTTATGGCAATGGTGAACCATGGGAAAGATATAACCAGTAGCCCGTCTGTCCCATATATAGCATCCACCGATCCTCCTCATCAAAGAATCAGCTTGAGCTATGAACTATAGTAATTTTCAAAGTGATAAAGAAATTATAAAGCATAAGTTGTCACTCTAGGGATCAGTGAAATTTAATCTTATAAAAGACCCTATGAACTTTTGTTAACTTTTTTTAATATATTTTATCACGAACTATTATAGTAATTTATGTTGCCAGGGATGCCAAGGTTTAATAAGCTTAAATGTGGCGGTATTTTGGAATCAGGATGAGCATCCCCGTCCAAAATTTCCATCCATAGTTCTGATTCGATTAATTTTTGAGGAGTTCTGCGATGCCAATTGCAGTTGGAATGATTGAGACTAAAGGCTTTCCCGCAGTAGTAGAAGCTGCTGATGCCATGGTGAAAGCAGCCCGGGTGACTTTAGTGGGATATGAAAAAATTGGTAGCGCTCGCGTTACAGTTATTGTTAGGGGAGATGTTTCTGAAGTGCAAGCTTCAGTGGCCGCTGGCGTTGAAGCCGCCAAAAGAGTCAACGGTGGTGAAGTAGTATCTACCCACATCATTGCTCGTCCCCACGAAAACCTAGAATACGTTTTGCCGATTCGTTATACAGAAGCAGTAGAACAGTTCCGCACTTAAGTCTTCTAATTACTGTTTAAACGAAAACATTAATGGAGATGTTTTCTTGGGTTTAAATAAGTTTAAATGAGTTTAAATCTGGTACGAGTAAAAAATTTAATTTAAGGACAAGAACAAATGTCAATTGCAGTAGGAATGGTAGAGACTCTAGGCTTTCCCGCAGTAGTAGAAGCGGCTGATGCCATGGTGAAAGCTGCTCGTGTTACTTTGGTAGGCTATGAAAAAATCGGTAGTGGTCGCGTAACAGTGATTGTGCGTGGTGACGTTTCCGAAGTGCAAGCTTCCGTCGGTGCTGGAGTAGAATCAGTTAAGCGTGTTAACGGTGGACAAGTGCTATCTACCCACATCATTGCCCGTCCTCACGAAAACTTAGAATATGTTCTCCCCATTCGTTATACCGAAGATGTAGAACAATTCCGGGAAGGTGTAAACGCAATTCGTCCCTTTGGTAGAAGACCATAATTAATAATGCAAATTGCCAGAGTTCGTGGCACAGTAACTAGCACCCAAAAAGATCCCAGTCTACGGGGTGTGAAGCTACTAATGTTGCAATTAATAGATGAAAATGGCAACCTCCTGCCAGTATACGAGGTAGCAGCCGATAACAGTGTAGGGGCAGGAGTGGATGAGTGGGTGCTTGTCAGTCGTGGCAGTGCTGCTCGTGAATTATCGGGTAATGAACAACGACCATTAGACGCAGCAGTAGTGGCAATTATAGACACCATTTACGTTGAAGATCGTGTAATTTACAGCAAAAAAGACCAGTATAGATAGTCAGTGAAGAGGTGATGGGTAATAGGTAATGGGTAATAGGTAATGGGTAATAGGTAATGGGTAATAGGTAATGGGTAATAGGTAATAGGTAATAGGTAATGGGTGATGGGTGAAAACTGACCAATGACCAATGAGCAATGACCAATGACCAATGACCAATAACCAATGACCAATGACCAATGACCAATGACCAATGACCAATGACCAATGACCAATGACCACTGACCACTGACAAAAAGCTTATTTGAGGAGGAATCTCGCAATGGTAGTCCGCAGCACGGCGGCACCGCCAACCCCGTGGTCAAGGAGTTTAGCAGAACCAAAAATCCATGAAACTGCATTTGTACACTCTTCTTGTAACCTCATTGGTGATGTCAATATAGGTGCAAATGTCATTATTGCTCCAGGAACATCGATTAGAGCAGATGAAGGCACACCCTTTTCTGTTGGTGAAAATACCAACATTCAAGATGGTGTAGTCATTCATGGTTTGGAGCAAGGCCGAGTCATTGGTGATGATGGTAAAAAATACTCAGTATGGGTTGGCAAACGTGCTTCCATTACCCACATGGCACTGATTCATGGACCTGCTTACGTTGGCGATAGTTGTTTTATTGGCTTTCGTTCCACCGTATTTAATGCCAGAGTGGGTGCAGGCTGCATAGTGATGATGCACGCCTTAATTCAAGATGTGGAAATCCCACCGGGCAAATACGTAGCTTCTGGATCAGTAATTACTACCCAGCAGCAAGCGGATAGATTGCCAGATGTACAAGCGCAGGATCAAGAATTTGCTCACCATGTAGTAGGGATTAATCAGGCCTTGCGGGCTGGTTATCACTGTGCTGCGGATAGCAAGTGTATTGCGCCTATTCGGGATGAACTTAATCTTTCCGGTGCTGAATCTTATACAAGTATTGAAATTGAAGAGTTAGAAAGGAGTGGCGACGTGGTGAGCTATAGCTTGGGTACAGAAACAGTAGACCAATTACGTTATCTACTAGAACAAGGATTTAAAATTGGTACAGAACACGTAGATCAAAGACGTTTTCGTACAGGTTCTTGGCAAAGTTGTCAAGCAATTGAAACTCGGTCTTTAGGTGAAGCAGTTTCTGCCATAGAATCTTGCTTGAGAGACCACAGTGGCGAATATGTGCGCCTATTTGGTATTGATAATAACAGAAGACGAGTATTAGAAACTATTGTCCAACGTCCCGACGGTGTAGTTGCAGGTACATCTGGTTTTAAAGCTCCCGCCACTGCGTCTACTGGCAGTTACAGTAGCAATGGTAACGGTAATGCTGTTGGTAGTGCCAAACTGAGCGCGGAAACTGTAGATCAAATCCGGCAACTTTTGGCAGGTGGTTTCAAAATTGGGACAGAACACGTAGATGAGCGCCGTTTCCGTACAGGTTCTTGGAATACTTGTCAACCAATTGAATCTAATTCGGCACAGGCAGTTGTATCTGCTTTAGAAGAGTGTATAGAAACTCATCGAGGGGAATATGTACGCTTGATTGGGATTGATACCAAAGCAAAACGCCGTGTATTGGAAGCAATTATCCAAAGACCAAACGGACAAGTAGCATCTTCTGGCAACACCAAGTCATTTACCACTACTAGTTCTGCAACTGCAACAGTTAGCAGCGGCCGTTTAACTGCGGAAGTAGTCGGTCAATTGCGCCAACTATTGTCCAGTGGGGCAAAAATTGCGGTTGAGCACGTAGATCAACGCCGTTTCCGTACAGGAACTTGGACAGTTGCGGGTCAAATTCAGGCTACATCTGATAGAGAAGCGATCGCTGCTTTAGAAGGATATGTCTCTGAATATCCAGGCGAGTATGTGCGTTTAGTTGGAACAGACCCCAAAGCAAAACGCCGCGTACTAGAAGCAATTATCCAACGTCCATAAAGAGGCAGGGAGCAGAGAGTAGGGGAGAACATTTTTTTCCTTCTTCTTTCTAACCACTGACAACTAACCACTGACCACTTCCGGCTTCCGAGGTAATAAATTCCATGTCTGTATCGCTGCTACGTCTGGGCGATAGATTTGATGCTCATATTCATGGTAACGTGATTATTCATCCCAGTGCAGTAATAGCTCCTGGGGTAATTCTCCAAGCAGCTACTAACAGTACAATTGTGATTGGTGCTGGGGTATGTCTGGGAATGGGGTCAATTCTCCAAGTAAGTGAGGGTATTCTAGAAGTAGAAGCAGGAGCAAACCTGGGAGCCGGTTTTTTGATGGTTGGTGAAGGCAAAATTGGGGCTAATGCTTGTATTGGTTCAGCCACAACAGTTTTTAACTGTTCCGTAGCGCCCGGTCAAGTGATTCCCCCTGGGGCAATTTTGGGAGATACTAGTCGGCAGATTGTTGAACCGCCGGCGGTTCAACCAAAATCGACTAATTCTCAACCAGAGAACCCAGCGGAATCAGCCAAAAACCTAGAATCTCCTGATTTTCAAGGGGAGAAACCAGAAAAAGGGGAAAAATCTATTTCCTCAACTCAACTCTCCGTTGCGGCTTTTCTGGAGTTTAAACACCAATCTACGCCTGTATCCCAACCTTCACCTACACCCAAAAGCCAGTCTCCACCAGAGTCAGAAACGGCTGTGGTTGGTGATTCGACCCCCGTTGAAACTTCGCTCCCAGAGTCTACAGAAACCAGTGAGTCTGAACTGCAAACTCACAATATTTTTGGGACGCAAATTTATGGACAAGGTAGTATAAACAGGCTGCTGAGTACATTATTTCCCCATAGACAATCATTGGATAACGAAAACTCTGACAATTCTTCAGGTTAAGTGTTAAGTATGAAGTGTGAACTTAAGTCCATATTGAAATGCTAGTTTTCATTCTTCTGTGATTGAAAACGCTATACGAACCTTATCCTGGAAAATTTAGATGGAAACATATAATCAAAGTGCTTTGAGTAATGTTCATGCAGAACGTCGGCGTGATAGCCTCAAAGACACTGCTTTAGGTTTAGTCTCAACTCTCAGTTTTCCCGCTATAGTTGGCACGGCTGACATGATGTTAAAGTCGGCTGGAGTCCACTTAGTTGGCTATGAAAAAATTGGTAGTGGTCATTGTACAGCAATTGTCCGAGGTGGCATTGCTGATGTCCGCTTGGCTGTGGAAGCTGGGGTACAAACGGCTGAACAGTTCGGACAGTTAGTTTCTAGTTTGGTGATTGCGCGTCCCTATCCTAATTTAGATATAATTCTACCTATTAACCGTCTGACTCGATTTATGGGAGATGGTAGATACAGCCGTTTGAGTAATCAAGCGATTGGGTTGGTGGAAACTCGCGGATTTCCGGCTATGGTTGGGGCTTGTGATGCTATGCTTAAAGCTGCTGATGTCCAATTAGCATCTTATGAGAAAATTGGTGCTGGTTTGTGTACGGCAATTATTCGCGGTTCGGTGGCTAATGTAGCTGTAGCTGTAGAAGCAGGAATGTTTGAAGCGGAGCGCATTGGTGAGTTAAATGCAGTTATGGTGATTCCTCGGCCTTTGGATGAGTTGGAGGAAACCTTACCTGTGGCTAGTTGCTGGATAGAAGAACGTCAAACAGTGAATATACCTATTAATATTAAAGATAAAATAACAGATGTGGAAGCGGTGGAGTTGCCTGATTTAGCGAAATTACCTGTGAGGGTGAAGGAGGAAATTTGGTATGATGAATAATACTAGTTATTCCACAGGAAAAAGGAATTAAATCCTGCATATACCTAATTCATTTCATCTGTTCGTTTTTGACGATAACGCATAATCAGGGCAATTGTTGACCTGACTGCAAGAAAGTCCGGCGCGTTTTTTATCTGGTGGGGGTTAAGTTGTATTTCGGTAAAATATTAAATATTGGGTGAGTAAATCGAAAGTGTTAAATTGATTCCAGCACGAATAGATAGTGTTAGTTGAATGCAGCAAATAATGGCATTATTTAGAAATAGCCACATCAAAGTTTTTCCATAAATTTGTTGCCATTTTGCCTTACTTAAGTATATTATAAATAAAATTCCCGCAGGTGATTTAAACCTACTGGTATTAATAGTCTTTAGTAATTTGGAGATTAGTAGAAATGCCCTTATTTTTCTTGATCACATTAGTTACAGGTGTAATGACTGGCTATCTCTTCAAAAAACATGATGATGAAATCACTAATATTGCAGGTGTTTTTACAGCCGTCATTTTTATTGTAAGTTTAGTGTTAGCACCTTGGCCAATTCAGTTTGGCTTATTAATGTTTGTGGTCATTGTTAGTAACAAGCTGCTGAAGAAAAATTGGTTTTAAATCAATTTTTGCAATATTTAGAGATCCAAAATAAAATCAAGTCGGCAACTATCCGCACTTTCTCAAATATAATTTGAAGGGAAAAGAGGGTGTTGATAGTTGAATATAAGACGTTATCGCCTCAAAGATAAAATTTGTAAGTCCTAGGCAAATTATAATATTTATATCAGAAGAGTTAAATTCATTTATATGACAGAACCTCCCAAAATTATAAAATTTAGGAGGCTGTCTTAGAAGATAAAATTAATTTCTTTACGCCAGGGTCGTAACTCGGTCAAAAGAGACATAGGACAGTCTAGATTCCAAATCATTAAACATAACAATAACTTGTCCATTTCCTGCTTTGTTGGGTTATGGCTTCGCTACACTCCGCCCTCTTCTTTACGCCGGAAGCATCTATGCGTGAAACAAAACTCTTATTCACCTTAAACCGCCAACTTAACATCCCCAAACGGTAAGGTAATAAAAGCCATATTTAGTAAAAATAAACAAAATAGATGACATCCATAGAATCCCACAAAAAAGCCAAAGCCCTCAAACCCGGAAGCGTGCGCCCCGCCAAAGAACTCTGTAGCGAATGCGGACTATGCGACACCTACTACATCCACTACGTCAAAGAAGCTTGCGCCTTCATTACCCAAAGAATAGACGAACTAGAAACCACCACCCATAACCGCCCCCGCAACCTAGAAGACGAAAACGAACTCTACTTTGGTGTACACCAAGAAATGATGTCCGCCAGAAAACAACAACCCATTGAAGGCGCACAATGGACAGGAATAGTAAGCAGTATAGCCATAGAAATGCTCAATCGTGGCTTAGTTGAAGGCGTAGTTTGTGTACAAAATAGCAAAGAAGACCGCTTTCAACCCATGCCCATAATAGCCCGCACTCCAGAAGAAATACTAGCCGCTAAAGTTAATAAACCCACTTTATCCCCCAACTTGTCCGTATTAGAACAGATAGAAAAATCGGGAATGAAACGGTTATTAGTCATTGGAGTAGGTTGTCAAATCCAAGCATTACGCGCCGTCGAGAAAAAACTCGGCCTGGAAAAACTCTATGTACTGGGAACACCCTGCGTAGATAACGTTACCCGCGCTGGACTGCAAAAATTCCTAGAAACCACCAGCCGTTCCCCGCAAACAGTTGTCAGTTATGAATTTATGCAAGACTTCCGGGTTCACTTCAAACACGAAGACGGTTCAGAAGAAACAGTCCCCTTCTTCGGCTTAAAAACCAACGTCCTCAAAGACATCTTCGCCCCATCATGTATGAGTTGCTTTGATTATGTCAACTCCCTCGCTGATATCGTTGTCGGATATATGGGTGCACCTTATAAATGGCAATGGATAGTAGTCAGAAATGATACAGGCAAAGAAATGTTAGAACTAGTTAAAAACCAATTGGATACCCAACCCGTCATATCCCAAGGAAACCGAAAACCAGCAGTACAGCAAAGCATACCAGCTTACGACCAAGCAGTTACATTACCCATGTGGGCAGCGAAATTAATGGGAGTAGTTATAGATAAAATTGGACCAAAAGGACTAGAATATGCGAGATTTTCCATAGATTCCCACTTTGCGAGAAATTATTTGTATGTGAAGCGGAATCATGGAGAGAAATTAGAAGCTCATGTACCGGAGTTTGCGAAGCGGATAGTGGAGCAGTATAAGTTACCGGAATGATGGCTCACGCAGAGGCGCAGAGACACAGAGAGTTTTCAGAGGCCGTTGACTACTCGTGTGATACCGTCTTTGATCAGTGGGACGTTAAAGTTGATTAGTAGTCCGACTTTTTTATTAGCAAGGCGTAGATAGGTTAATATCTGCTTTTTGTGAACAGGATGAATTGTTTCCACTGATTTGAGTTCGACAATCACCTTGTCTTCAACTATCAAATCAGCCCGGAAACCCTCCTCCAAAACCACACCTTCATAGATAATCGGAATAATTACCTGTCTTTTCACTTCTAACTTGCGTCGCCTTAACTCAACATCCATCACCGTCTCATAAACCGACTCAAACAAACCAGGTCCCAAACTAGTGTGAACCTTGTAAGCCACATCAACAATAACTCCCGAAATCTCATTCTCAATCATACTCTCTGTGCCTGGAGCGTCTCTGCGTGAACTAAATCTTACATTATATCTCCCCCACAGCCTCAATAGCCGCTTGTAAAGCAATAGATACATGAGTCCAATGTGTACCCCCTTGGCAATAAACCACATAAGGCTCACGCAATGGTCCATCTGCCGATAGTTCTAAGGTACTCCCTTCGATAAATGTCCCTCCAGCCATGACTACCTGGCTTTCGTAGCCTGGCATATCGTCGGGTATGGGGTTTAGATAAGATCCTATGGGCGAATGCTGCTGTATGGCTTTACAGAAGGCGATTAGTTTTTCGGCTGAACCGAGTTTAATGGCTTGAATTACGTCTCCTCTGGGAGCTAATGGTGGGGGGTTGACTGGATATCCCAATTTGTCAAATACATAACCTGTCAGGTATGTTCCTTTCATGGCTTCCCCTACCATTTGCGGGGCTAAAAATAATCCTTGGAATAACAAGCGGTTTTGATCAAAGGTCGCTCCGCCTTTGCTACCAATACCGGGGGCTGTCAGTCTACAAGCGGCTGCTTCTACTAGGTCGGCGCGGCCAGCTATATAACCACCTGCACTGACAACTGTACCCCCAGGATTTTTAATCAGTGACCCAGCTATGAGGTCCGCACCAACATGGGTTGGTTCTTTGGTTTCTATGAATTCACCATAGCAGTTATCTACAAAACAAACGGTGTGCGAATTTTGTTGTTTGACTATATACACAATTTTTTCTATGTCGGCTATGGAAAGGCTTGGCCGCCATGAGTATCCGCAGGAACGTTGAATCAATACTAATCTTGTGTTGTCAGTAATGCTAGTGCTTAATTTTTGCCAATCTATTTTTCCTTGATCAGTTAATTCCAATTGGCGGTATTTTATGCCAAAATCAAGAAGAGAACCTTGGCCTTGTCCTCTCAAGCCAATCACCTCTTCTAAAGTATCGTAGGGAGAACCGACTACTGCTAACATTTCATCCCCAGGACGAAGTACACCATACAGCGCACAAGCGATCGCATGAGTTCCCGAAACAAACTGCACTCGCACCACCGCAGCTTCAGCACCCATCACCTGGGCAAAAACTTGATCTAAGGTTTCTCGCCCCAGATCGTCGTGTCCGTAGCCACTTACACCTGCAAAATGGTGCGCGCCTACTCGCTGATGACGAAAGGCATCTAATACTCGTTTAAGATTATGCTTGACCTGCGCGTCAATTCCAGAAAAAATTTCTAATAGTGTCTGCTCTGCTTCCCGCAGCCTCTCAAAGCTGTTCATCATTTCCTCATTCAAAAACATAAAATAGATATGCGGATTTTAGGATCGCGCAGACTGGGCTGAACAATTTCTATTCAGGTTACTGCATGACAATTGCTACTTCTAAACCTCACATTAACTGGGTTAATACCCTATTTTTCGTTGCATTGCACGTCGGCGCTCTCTTTGCCTTGATTCCTAGCAATTTTAGCTGGAGGGCAGTAGGTGTTGCTTTATTGCTTTACTGGGTGACTGGAGGTTTAGGTATTACTTTGGGATATCACCGTCTTGTCACTCACCGTAGTTTTCAAACACCCAAATGGCTAGAGTATATCTTGGTAATTTTTGGGACACTATCTTGTGAGGGCGGTCCAATTGAATGGGTGGGGACACATCGGATTCACCACTTGCATTCTGATACTGAATCTGACCCCCATGATTCAAATCAAGGTTTCTGGTGGAGTCACATGGGTTGGATGATTCATTTCGCTCCCGCTCACGATCAAGTTCCTCGCTTTACTAAAGACATTATTGATGACCCAGTTTATCAGTTTTTACAGAAAAATTTCATTTTCTTACAAATTGCTTTGGGCTTGGTTTTATACTTCTTCGGCGGTTGGCCAATGGTCGTCTGGGGAATTTTTGTCCGCATTATCTGGGTTTATCACTGTACTTGGTTGGTAAATAGTGCTACCCATAAATTCGGATACCGCACTTATGATTCCGGTGACAGATCAACTAATTGTTGGTGGGTTGCTATTCTCGTATTTGGGGAAGGTTGGCATAATAATCATCATGCTTTCCAATACTCTGCCCGTCATGGTTTGGAGTGGTGGGAAATTGATATGACTTGGATGACAATTCAGTTATTACAATTATTAGGTCTAGCTACCAATGTGAAACTGGCAGAGAAAAAGGCATAATACAGATTATATGCCTAAAGTCAATAGTTTGATGCTGAATCTTTGGCTGGAAACTATTGACTTTTTGTCTGTAAATGCAGCAATTTAAAATTTATTTTTTTTAATTGCTGACTAACTATCCTAAGTTGTTGTTAACTTGCTATAATCTCAGAAATTAATGTTACAAAACTTTGCAGGAAATTACTTTTTTTAGTAACCTTGCATTGCTGTCTGTTGTTTTTCAGGTATTCATGACTACATCGATCATCAAAAGTCAGGAAGTAGCGGTCTCCACAGACCTAGGTAAAGACCAATTCCAACTAAAACATATTATCAAAAGTCTGCCCAAGGAATGCTTTCAAAAAAATAGCCGCAAAGCATGGACAACTGTAATTCTCAGTTTATCTATGGCCGCACTAGGCTATTATTTTATAGCCATTTCCCCTTGGTTTCTCCTACCCCTAGCTTGGATTTTTACAGGAACTGCTTTAACAGGTTTTTTTGTCATTGGCCATGATTGTGGTCATCGTTCATTTGCAAAACGTCGTTGGGTAAATGATTTGGTGGGACATTTCTTCATGATGTTCTTAATTTACCCGTTTCATAGTTGGCGGATTAAACATAATCATCACCATAAACATACTAACAAGCTAGATGAAGATAACGCTTGGCATCCTATTAGAACAGAAGTTTTTGCAAGTTGGTCTAAAAATAGACAGTCCGCCTTTGAGTTGTTCATGCGTCAACGTCTTTGGTGGGTAGGTTCGATTGGACATTGGGCTGTTGTGCATTTTGATTGGCGCAATTTCCAGAAAAAAGAACAAGCTGGTGTTAAACTATCTGTGGCCGTAGTAGTTGCTTTTGCAGCTATTGTTTTCCCAGCTTTAATTATTACAACTGGTGTTTGGGGCTTTATTAAATTCTGGTTTATTCCCTGGATAGTTTACCATTTCTGGATGAGTACCTTCACCATTGTTCACCACACTTTGCCAGATGTTCCTTTTAGAACTGCTGATAAATGGAATGAAGCTTTAGCACAGCTATTTGGCACGATTCATTGTGATTATCCTCGCTGGGTGGAAATCCTTTGTCATGATATTAATGTTCATGTTCCCCATCATATTTCCACTGCTATTCCTTCCTATAATTTGCGGTTGGCTTATAGTAGCATCAAAGAGAATTGGGGTCCTTATCTCCATGATGAATATAAATTCTCTTGGGATTTGATGAAGGAAATTACTAATCAATGTCAACTTTATAAAACTGATATTGGTTATACTACTTTTGAAGCATATCGGGCGGCTAAATAATCAGGAATTAAATTACTAATTATTCTAGTTTGGCAATTAACCAAATTTGACAATGTTTAGTTAAATTGCCAATATCCCCCAGTCTAAATTCCAGAGGTAACTAAATATTACCTCACAATTAGTTTTTAACTTAATCAACCAACCCAGTGCAATTAGATACAATTCATTTCAATCAAGCCCCTAGTGGTGAATCTTCTGAAGGTCAAGAAAAATTACCGTTTACTCTTCAAGATTTAAAAGCTGCTATTCCCGCTGAATGTTTTCAACCCAGTGTAACGAAATCACTCTATTATTTCTTTCGTGACGTTCTGATTGTGGGACTGCTGTATGCAGTGGCCAATTATCTAGATTCTTGGTACTTTTGGCCAGTTTTCTGGGTCATGCAAGGAACAATGTTTTGGGCTTTATTTGTAGTTGGCCACGACTGCGGACACCAATCTTTTTCTAAGCATAAATGGTTGAATGATTTAATTGGTCATATTACCCATACTTTTATTCTCGTTCCTTATCATGGTTGGAGAATTAGCCACAGAACTCACCACAAAAATACAGGCAGCTTGGAAAATGATGAAAGCTGGTATCCTGTCTCTGAATCTGAGTACAATGAGATGCCCGTAGCGCAAAAAATCGGGCGCTTTTATTTGTTCTTATTGGCTTATCCAGTGTATTTATTCAAGCGTTCTCCTGGTAAAGAAGGTTCTCACTTTTCACCCAGTAGCCCACTGTTTAAAGCTTCAGAAAAATGGGACATTATAACTAGTACCACACTGTGGATAGGTATGGTAGGATTGCTAGGATTTTTTACCTATCAGTGCGGTTGGATGTGGTTGTTAAAATACTATGCTGGACCATATATTGTCTTTATTATTTGGTTAGATTTGGTGACTTTCTTGCACCACACTGAACCGGGACTTCCTTGGTATCGTGGAGAAGAATGGAGTTTCCTCAAAGGGGCAATTTCTAGCATTGACCGAGATTATGGAATTTTTAACCACATTCATCATGATATCGGTACTCATGTTGCTCACCACATTTTCTTGAATATGCCTCATTACAATTTGTTAAAAGCAACTAAGGCAATTAAACCGATAATGGGTGAGTATTTCCACGAATCAAAAGAACCAATTTGGAAGTCCTTATGGAATTCTGCTATTGGTTGTCATTTTGTTCCCGATACAGGTAGTAAGGTTTATTACACCTCAAATAATCAAAATGTCAAGTAATCGGTAAATTATGGAAATCAATGAAGTCCGCTAATGCGGGCTTTTTTTTATTTTAGATTGTCTTGAAAACTAAAAATGGCGGATAATTATCCTCAAGACTCGGCATACTGAATAAGAGAGAAATTAAAAAACCACTCTTGGCATGAAGGTAAGAAAGCGAAAATGAGACGTAAATCTTCCACTACTAAACCAACTAATACCCCTAAAGCCTCTATTTTCCAATCCCCTATCTTTAACTTCGCCAGCATTGCCATTTTTGGAGGGGTGCTGATTTTGGGAATTGGAATTGGGATTGCGTTTAGTTCTACAACTACATTGAGTTCATCAAATGTGGCTTCCCGTGAGTTCATTGATACCAGAGCACCAAATCCTGAAATTTGCGTCCAGTATGGAGCTAGTGCAATGGTAATGGATGCTAGATTATTTGTAACTCTTAATCCCTTTAATGTCTATGTTGCCCAGCCGAATATCCGCCCTGGCTGTGTAATTCGTCAAAATAACTGGGCAATTTTAGAAAACAAAAAACTTGTAACATCAGATCAGGTAAGAGAATGTAAAAACCGTCTCAATACCTTTGGCTTTACGGGTGACTTAAATAGTGAAAAGCCAGATATTAGATGTATTTATCAAAATGAATCGGCTCAAAATTTCTTTTTATCTCAACCAGGGGCTGTGGGAACTCCCCAAGATACAGAAAGATTTTAAATATAGGAGTCAGGAGGAAAAGGAAGAAGAGGAAGTTTAAAACTTTTTCTTTCCCTTTTTCCTTTTCCTGACAAGTTTAAGTTTTCTCCACCTACATATACTTAGTCACGACCATTAATGGCAATGAGCAAACGTAAGATAAAAACAAATAAGTTAATGTAGGTGAGATACATTGACAAAGCTGCCGGTAAATACTCATTATTGCGGTAAGTGCGAGGCAAGATGTAGAAATCAACTACTGAAGCTCCCGCGAAGAGAAATACACCCAAACCAGAGATACCGATTTCTAACCAACTGGGTGTATAAACGCCAAATAAGGCAAAGACAAATTGCAGAAGACAAACCACCAATAAAGCAATAATGCCCAAACTAATAGTTTTTGTCAACGCCATGCCGTCTGCTTCCGAAAGGTTAGAACCAATTTTCCGCGCAGCAATGAAGGTAACGCCACAACTAAGAGCAGCAATACCAATACCTTGAATACCTACTCCTTGGGTTTTCAAAGCCACAAAGACTAAGCCACTCAGGGTATACCCAGATAATAGACTGTAAATACCTAATAAAGGTAATGCTAGAGCCTTATTACCTTTTGATGCTACATTTTGGGCAACGAAGAACAAAATTAATTCGAGAATTACCGCTCCAAAGAAAGTGGGGAAAAAGAGTTCAGGATTAGTGCGGATAATACCTAAACCACCATAAGTACCCAGGGCAGTTAGTACCAATCCACCACCCACGTAGGGGAGAGCGTTAGCGATGACATTTGGTCCAACGATTCCATGAGTTCCAGCTTCACGGAAAGCTTCACGAAAATTACTCGTATTACTCATATCTAAAAATTGAAACTGCTGATTTCTATTTTTACAAATTTTATAAATTATTGGGTAGAGGTTGACCAAATTCAATAATGGGAATATTGGGGAAACTATTTTTGTTTTCTAAAGGTGTGGACAACATAGCAGGAGGAAGCGGGGAATTGATAATTGGCGCAGGGTTTTGAGAATTTAGAGGTGGAACTGTGATTAAGGGTTGTTGGGAGTTAGTTGTGAGATTTATAGATGGTGGTAGGGTGGTAGAGGGTGTAGTTAAGAGACTTTTGGCGGCAGAAAAGGTAATATGAGGATTTAATACCCAGCGAGTGGGTTTTTGTCGGGAAAGAGGTTGAAGTTGTATTTGTTTGAGTTCTAGCTGAGTTCCTGTTGCTAGGTCGAGAACTATTCTGGTAATATTGGCGTTAAGTTGGGAAATGCGAATTCTCTGAACTGCACCGGAAAATTCTTTTTGAGTAAGGACTTTACCTAATTTGGTATTAGGTAAATCGAGAACTAAACGTGGTGGTTGCATTAAGTAAAAATATTCAGGTGTTGTGGTATTGGAAAGATTAATTTCTAATTGCTGGGTTTTGGGGTTAAATTTCCAACTATTCAATTGTGCTGATAGTTGAGCAATACTGATGCTAGGGGTGAAAGCAATCAAGCTAAATAAACTCACCCCCATAAATGGAAGAATTTGATTAGTCCCAATTTTCATAATTTGATTCTTTGAAATTGCAATGTTTAGCACGGACTACGGACTATTATAAAAATTGACGTTGGATTATGTCGATATAAATTATACCTAAGTTTGATATAAATAATTATCAGTTATTATGAAAACTAATTATAATCAAGTTTTTCTCAATTAGTAATAATTATTCATCTACCCAACAGATCCTCTAAGTAAGGATCTGTTGAGTTGAATAATAAAAGTAGTTTCAGTCTCGGTAATTGAATGGTTCAATTGAGCTAAAAGTTAATCAATAGCTGCTCTTAATTTTTTCAAAACTCTACCAATTTCTACAAAGTCTTGATTTTGTGAGAGTCCTAGCAGGACTTTCGGACTACTTTCGTTGACAATATTGTTATACCCAGTAATAGCAATGCTGAGTTTATTTATGTCTACAGATGCTGTGGCATTCACTTGAGCTATGGTCAAACTTGCCCTTAGAGCTTTAGTATTAGTTAATAACTCATTTTCGGGTAATTTTGCTGTGCGATAACTTCGTTTGATAGAACTATTAACAGGACTTAAAAGATTAGCGAGGGATTCTAAAAGTCCTCTCGATAATTGTGGAGAAACCCCTATGGTGGCAAAGGTGTTAGTAAGTTCAGTAACTATAGATTGTGCATTTGAACCACCGCTGATCAAGTTACTAATAGTTCCGTTACCACCAGGGCTTGCAAGCTCGGTAACTAAACCCCTAAAAGCTTGATTTAGAGAATTTTGGGACACAGGTGTAATTCCCAGGGTTACACTTCCATCAGCTGCTGTTGTGGTAGTAATATTAGGTGATTTACTGATTGGAGTGAAGTTAATGTTAATTCGTGGGACTTGTTGATTAGGATTTCCACTAGTACCCCCAGCATTACCTTTACTGGGACCTGGACTGGTAGTAGGTTGAGGTGTTGGATTAACTCCTCCACTAGTACCCCCAGCATTACCTTTACTGGGACCTGGACTGGCAGTAGGCCTAAATGTTGGTAGGGTAGTAGGCCTAAATGTTGGTAGGGTAGTAGGTTGAGGAGATGGAGATGGATATGGATTAACTCCTCCACTCATACCTCCAGCATTACCCTTACTGGGGCTAGAAACTTGAGCTTGGTTTACTGGCTGGAAACTAAACAATATTAAAGGACTAAGGCTCAGAGCCAAAAAGAGACTGCTGGTTTTTAACATGATGATTTTCTACCAAATATGAAAGTTGAAGTGCTTACTTGAGGTTTGCTCAATAAAATTAGAAATGAAGACAAAGGAGGACTTCAAGATTTTTTGATACTTCAGGTTTTGGTATAGAATCCATTTGGTATCTATTTTATAACACTTACCTGATAAGAGTTATAGTGATCTTGACTGATTCTCCCTTGTCCATACTGGGGGATAACTCTAGTAAAGATGCCAAATTGACCCTATACAAACATCCCAAATCACTCATTTTTCCCTATCAGATATGGGAAACTGAGAATGTATAACGACACCACACAGTTAATCAGGATTAATCCATTAGATAACTAAAACAGTTTCCTGTGCGTTCAGATTCTCACCAACAACTTTTTCCGTTAGCCCTATTTCGGTTGGAAATTGAAACCATAACCCATGCTGAAAACGAATACCGTACCACCCTGACTATTATCTGTGATATCCGCTACTTGGGTTGTAATTGTTAGTGGCATGGTGGGGACAGGAACGTAGGATGCTCCAATATTTAAACCAACTCCACTCCAACCTAGACCGACACCAACTTGGGGATGAACCTGTACACCCACACCTGTAAATATTCCAGTACTGGCGTTACCTTGCCTAAAATCACCGCCTCCAGCACCCAGCGAGAAGGAGATAGGCATTTGATTAATGGGATCTTGAGGCTTTAATAAAGAATAAGCTGTTGCTACCCCATAGGCGCTAGAAGGTCTAATAGCTTCATCTCCGTATTGAGCAAAGGTGTTCCAACCAGCAGCCACACCAACTTGATTAGTTCCTTGGTTGTAGACAATGCGGTGGACTTTGATATCAAAAGTTCCATTGGCGTTAAAGTTGTTGATACTACCAATAGTCCAGCCGAGTTCAACCCCAGCTAGTTTCCTAGCATCTCCTAGACCAAAACCTGTAGTGATACTACCATCCAGACCCGTCTCTCTATTACCACCAAAAGCTCCTGATCCTACCACAAACCCATCGCCCATGTTAGCTCCAAAGGCACTAGGACCAGCAAAATTCAGTCCCGGACTATAGGATTGCTGTTTGGGAGTGAGTGTATAAACCGGCTCTATTAATAAATCTCGACGGATTTTATCAGTATCAATTGATGTATCATCTGTTTCCACAGATTTTGCCTGGGCAGTTATTTGTGGTTGTTGTTGGTGAGTAATAGATTCAATTTGTTGTTCAGAAATAACCTTCTGGTTTAATTCCGGGACTGGGATTACCTGCTGACTGGTGGGTAAAAAGATCACCTTTGCAGTTTCATCTGTATTTAATGTGGTTTTGTCTAATACTTGATTGTCAGCCATGATCTCGTCTGCTGCGAATGCAGAATTAACTGACATGACCCCGGCCAGTAATAAACTTGGTAGGGTTAGCAATAATCTCCAGTAGATACCACGGGCCCAAATCCTTGGCGGCATGGTAAAATTATACCTGATATTCAAGATATATTCCTCCAAAATATTTACAGCAAAGCTAAAAACCTACAATTCCCTATCTTTGCAAACAGGGTCTAGAGAGCATAAATTGAAACCATGGCCTTAACTCACTCCTAAAAGTTAGTTCCGGCAGTATTGTGTTGTATTAATTGAGGTATACCATTTTAGTTAAGTTTAAACTTAAACTAAGTAAGGAAAAAAATTTTACAACCCCGGTCTCTATATTTATAACATGAATGCAAACAAAAAACATCTAAGTTCTACATAAAATCGACTGAGTATTTTTACTCGAGTGTATCAATGGTCTGTCAAGATCAATGTCAGGTAAACTAGATAGTAACAACTCTAATTTTGTGGAATAGCCGGGGTTGAGTATTGTACTTAGAGTTGATTTTTCACAAGGCTACAATGGATAACTTTTAGACTGTTAGAAAAGTTAATGATGAATTTCCTGAGTATTAGTTGCTGGGAGGAGAGCGGTAAGATGTGAGGTAACTTGACTATAACGACGGGTAATAAGTAGTGAAGAACGACATTGGATAGCAAGTTGATCTGTATATCTTCCCAGAGTTTGACGTTCTATTCCCCAGAGACGACTAGTACCAACAATAGTTAAATCAACGTTTTCCGAGGCTGTAACTACGGTTCGCATTGGTTCTGGGGATGTGACACTTTTGATTTCAATGCGATCGCGCACACTCTTTGGTAACTGCTCAATCATGGCGTTTAGTTCATAACTTAATTCATCTTGGGTATGATTGGCTGTGAATACCTGTAAGACTTGTAACATACAAGTATCACGGTTAATGAGCATCCTCAAAGCGATAATTAATGCTAAATCGTCATGAATATTAGCGGAGTAAGGAACTAATAAACTTTCAATAGCGTTGCCTCCCTTATCCACAAATACAGCCACATCTACGGGTGTAGTTCCGAGAATTTGTCCAACTCTTCCCCCTAAGCGATTGCTACTAAAAGCTGGACGATGCCAACCAAGGAGAACTAAATCTGGTTGTTCAATTTTGGCTATCTGTGCTGTTTCTCTGGCAACATTACTAGATATGCGAACTATAGGATGGATATAGGAGCGTATTTCTGGTGGTTCTAGGGTAGCGATTAATTCTTCTAGTTTTTGACAACGTTCAGCAATAAGTCTGTCAGCTTCATTGGGGCTGCTCTCAAAGCCGTAGTCTTCTTCTAGTTCAATGAA
Source organism: Aphanizomenon flos-aquae FACHB-1287 (assembly GCF_014698755.1). Taxonomy (GTDB): domain Bacteria; phylum Cyanobacteriota; class Cyanobacteriia; order Cyanobacteriales; family Nostocaceae; genus Dolichospermum; species Dolichospermum flosaquae. Next base: position 147,686 of record NZ_JACJTO010000006.1, read on the forward strand.
ACTGAGGGGATAAACTACAGCGGGTTGTCGGTTGTTGACGGCGATCGCTGTAGCTAATTGTAACAAACCTTTTTGGGCAGCGGGATTAGCTACGGGAACTAAAATTCGATATTGGGCAATGTAAGCTTCTGGTAGAGCTTCTATTGGGATTTCTGCTTCTGACTCAACTATATCTAATCTTATCAAGCGTTTTGGATAGGTCCATTCCAGTAATGGTGAAGTCATGAATGTTGTCACCAAAGCCATAATTACTAACATGGTAAAAAGCAAGGGTGTAATTACGCCCAACTCTAAACCAATATTCAAGACAATTAACTCGGTTAAACCGCGAGTATTCATCAACCAACCTAGGGCTGATGCTTCGCGTTTGTCAATACCGCTTAACCTGGCCGCTACATAAGTGCCAGTATACTTACCGCCAATTGCTACTAATAAAATCAAAGCAGACAATAACCATAAATTAGGACTATTGAGTAAACCAATTTGTGTTTTTAACCCACTGTAGGCAAAGAATATTGGTAATAGAAAAATGAGGACAAAATCTTCAGTTTTGATAGCTAATTCTCTAACTAATTCCTCATCTTTGGGCATGACCGCACCTAAGAGGAATGCCCCAAAAATCAGGTGAATGCCAATAAATTCAGTGATTAAGGCCGAAGCAACAACTCCCATATAAATTATAGCCAGCACCAATTGACTCAAACGCCCAGCCCGATGATGATGTTTACTCAAACTTTTGAGAAACCACCGCCCAATTGTGAACATGAAGCCAATATAAACAACGCTTTCAATAATAGTGAGAATAGCTTGTTGATCAATACTACCATGACGAGCAACAGCGATCGCTACTGCTAAAATACACCAAGCTGTCACATCATCTACTGCAGCACAAGTTAAGGCTAATGTCCCTAAACGAGTTCCCTGTAAATTATTTTCGGTGATAATTCTCGCCAATACGGGAAAGGCAGTAATTGACATGGCCGCCCCTAAAAACAAGGCAAAAGGGGCAAAATTTACATGGTTATTAGAAACCAAAGGATAAAGTACAAAAGATAATCCAAATGCAGAAGCAAAGGGAACAATAATACTGAGATTAGAAATCAGAATGGCAGTTTTTAAGTTACCACTCAGATATTTGGGATTTAATTCTAACCCAATCAGAAACATGAAAAATATTAGCCCAATTTGTGATAAAACATTCAAATAAGGCATTGTTTCTGCTGGAAACAGGCTATGTGCTAATCCGGGAGCAATTAAACCAAATAATGATGGACCAAGCATGATACCAGCGAAGATCTCACCAATAACCAATGGTTGTTTAATTGCTTTGAATCCCAGTCCCACAAGTCGGGATAGTCCAATAACAATCAACACCTCAATCAAAACGAGAACAACTGTGTGCATATTTTCCTCACTGACGATTAGCTGAATTAACTATGATAATTCTTGACAATAGTGTAAATTGTCAACCTAATTAGATATATTTTCAGAAAATTGGGATAATTTATTTTTAAAGTCCTAAGAAACTTGAGAATTAGCAAGTATCAAAACCAGATTCAGAGAATCTAGGAGTTAAAACCTTTAATTAATAAATTATTTCTTCCAGAATGGTTGAACCTAAGCAATAAATCAAATTGAGGAAGATTTCTAACCAGAGATAAATTAACTAAACAAAATAGAAGAAATTCTTCAAAGTTTTGTTTCTTAATTTTATCTAATCTTCGGCTTTTTCATTTATTTACTGACCCATTTAAGTTAGTAATAAAATTATGTAATGATTGTCCAGACTTTATACTCACCCCTTTTGCTACTTTTAGCAATGATTTTCTTTTGATTGGTGAAATTTTTCCTAAATGTAAATCTTTGAAATATTCATAGTTTTTTACTTCTTGAAACAGATTTGTATACTCTAGGTAATATTCGTCTATCACTCTCGCTGTTACTTAGTCCTCTCTTACTATAAGTTTATGGATTTATACTTTTACATCCATTACTTCATCTGCGTTGTAAAGTTTTTCTTTCTGATTCTTTTATTCATTGTACTCAAGAATTGGCGGAAGAGAAATAAAATTCTACTGAGTACAAATAAATTAGTATTAAGATGTAGTTAAAATTGTGCTAAGTGCAAATAAAACTGTATTGAGTACAAATAAAATTGTACTAAATGCGGATAAGATTGTACTAAGTGCAAATTAGATTGCATTAAGATACAATTTAAATTACATTGACTGTAGATAAGATTGTACCCAGTGCTAATAAGACTCTATCAAGTGCAAGTAAAATTGTATTCAGCACAAATAAAACTTTACATCATAAATAATTATTTTACGGCATAAATATCTTCTGTGCGACCCAAAGCAAAACGTACAGATTCTAGAACATTACGACTAGATTGGGTTAGGAAGATAATCATAGCTAAGACAGTAAAACCTGTAGTCAAACCAAATATACTGCGATAACTAAGGATTTCAGCAAATGTACCAAAAATAGGACCAGCTAATGCTAAACCAATATCAAATCCCATTAGGGAAACACTAAATATTCTACCTCTTTCATAAGGTAAAGCTCTATCTGTCATTAATACAGAAATCATAGGAATGAGTGTACCAGTAGCAGCACCTTCCATTAATGCTCCTAATAAAAACATAAAAGAGTTATTTGCTTGCCAAATGCAAATAATAGAAAGAGTGTAAGCTATTAAACTCAGAGTAATAAATAAACCTCGTCCATGTTGATCTGAAGCTTTACCAGTAAATAATCTACAACTAAAACTAGAAACAGCAGCAACAGAGAAAAAGAAACCTGGATTTAAATCAATTCCTGTAGATTTGATGAATAAAGAGATAAAAGTATGTAAACTACCTAAAGTTAAACCACTCAAAAATAAAACAATAGCAGGAATCCGTACAGGAGGACTTATTAATATTTGCCAAAAGTTATAATTTTTGCTATTATTTTGTCTTGGAACTAATGGTGGATTGACAATAGGAATGATACATAATAAACCCAAAAAACTTAAAGCCGCAGACGAGAGAAATAATGGAGTATAACCAATACTTGCTTGTAAAAATCCACCAATAGCTGGACCTATTCCCACACCTAAAGGACTGACCAAACTCATATAACCGACAATTTCACCACGACGGTGTTCTGGTGCTAAATCACTAACTAAGGCGATGTAAGCTGTAGCAAAAGCAGCAATACTAATGCCATGAAAAGCCCGAATTAAGAGAAGAGGAATGATTGATTTAACAAATAAATATCCTAAAGGAGCGATCGCTGCTACAGACATTCCGATCAATAATACTATTTTACGACCCCGAATATCTGCTAAAATACCCATTGAAGGACGACATAATAACATTCCAACAGCAAAACTACCCATAACAATGCCAATTTCTTGCTTAGTAGCGCCAATATGTTCAATGTACAAAGGTAAAGTTGGCAATAATGAAGACAAACCAGACCAGAAAAATAAACCTGCTGCAAATAAGATGAGCAGGTTTTTCTGCAGTTTAGCATCAGAAGTATTAAAAGCTTTCACGGCAGATGTAATAATGGTAAGAGAGTTATTTTATCATTGTTACGTTACTTAACATTTTTCGCCACAACTTCCCGCACCCGATAGATTGGTCGTCCTTGAGATTCATGATAAGTTCGCATTAGTAACTCTGCCAAAAGGCCAAAGCAAAATAACTGAACCCCTGTGAGCAGCAACAAAACCGCTAAAATTAACAAAGGACGGTTACCAATATCTACATGAAAAGCCAACTTGAGGAAGGTTAAATATATGCCTATTGCGCCCCCAAAACCCATAGAAATTAAGCCTAATAAGCCGAATACGTGCATAGGACGGGTGAGGAACTTTTTCATAAACAGAATAGTTAATAAATCCATCAATACCCGAAACGTCCGCGATATACCATATTTACTTTGTCCAAACCGCCGCGCATGATGACGCACAGGTACTTCTGTAATTCTCGCCCCTTCGATATATGCCAAAGCAGGTAAAAAGCGGTGTAATTCTCCATAAAGATTCATATCTGCGACTAATTCAGCCCGATAAGCTTTCAGAGAACAACCATAATCATGAATATAGACGCTAGTAGCACCACGAATTAACCAATTAGCGATTTTAGAAGGAAGTAAGCGATTTATTGCCCCATCTTGACGATTTTGCCGCCAACCACTAACTAAATCATAACCTTCATCTAATTTTGCTAATAAAAGGGGAATATCCGCTGGGTCATTTTGCAAATCAGCGTCTAGAGTTACAATTACTTTTGCCGTAGCATAATCAAAGCCCGCAGACATAGCCGCTGTTTGTCCATAGTTACGTCGTAAAATCACCGCTTTTAAATCAGTCCGGATTTGCGCTTGTTCCTTGAGAAATTCCGCTGAACCATCATTAGAACCATCATCTACACAAATGATTTCATAATTCAATTGATTAGCTGTGAGCGTGGTAGAAATTGCTTCTAGTAATAAAGGTAGACTTTCTACTTCGTCTTTTATTGGTAAAACTACGGATACATCCAAAATTGGTAATTGATGATTCATCATTACTAGTAAGTGATAACTGATGGTTAATTTTACATGATTGCTCAACAGTCTGGTAGTATACGTAAATAAGTACCAATTACCAATTACCAATTACCAATTACTAATCGTTGTGTTAGATTGGGCATACTTGATATATATTTTTTCTCTTGACACAGATGCCATTATGGTAATTACAAAAAGTAAACTGGTTTTGAGTGCTACGCTGGTAACTCTTTCTACAATCGCTGCCACAGGTCTCGGCATTCACTCGATTGGTAAGGCTTCATTTGAAGACAGTCACAAGGATTTGATAGATGAAGTTTGGCAGGTTATTTACTACCGATACGTAGATGGCACTTTTAATCAAGTAGATTGGCAAGCTGTACGCAAAGAATATCTAAACAAGTCCTATACTGATGACAAGGCAGCTTATAAGTCCGTCCGGGAAATGCTGAAAAAGCTAGAAGACCCTTACACCCGGTTTATGGACCCAGAGGAATTTAAGAATATGCAAGTTGATACCTCTGGAGAGCTTACGGGTATTGGTATTACTATCAGTCAAGATGAAAAAACTAAACAACTGGTTGTAATTGCTCCCATTGAAGATACACCAGCATTTAAAGCAGGTATTTTAGCTAAAGATATCATTCTCGAAATTGACGGCAAAAGCACCAAAGGCATGGATACTAATGATGCAGTCAGTCTAATTCGTGGAGAATCAGGCACTAAGGTGAAGCTGACAATTCTGCGGAATGATCAGAAAAAACAATTTAATATTCAACGGGAGCGAATTGAAATTCATCCTGTCCGCTTTTCGGAAAAGAAAACCCCATCTGGTAATATTGGCTATATTCGCCTGAATCAATTCAGTGCCAATGCCAGTAAGGAAATGAAAAACGCTATTAAGAACTTAGAATCTAAACAGGTTTCTGGATATATTTTAGATTTGCGCGGTAATCCTGGAGGGCTGTTATATGCGAGTATAGAAATTGCTCAGATGTGGATGAATAAAGGCACAATTGTTTTTACTATTAATCGCCAAGGCACGCAAGATAAACAAGTGGCTAACGACTCGGCTTTAACTGATAAACCTTTGATAATATTGGTAGATAAAGGTTCGGCTAGTGCTAGTGAAATTCTTTCTGGAGCATTACAAGATAATAAACGGGCAACTTTGGTAGGAAATCAAACTTTTGGTAAGGGTTTGGTTCAATCAGTGCAACCTTTAAAATCTGGTTCAGGTTTGGCTGTAACTATCGCTAAATATCATACTCCCAGTGGAAAAGATATTAATAAACATGGTATTGACCCAGATGTGAAGGTAGAATTGACTGATGCCCAACGTCAAGAGTTATGGTTAGGTGGACGGGATAAATTAGCGACTCCTGAAGATCCTCAATTTGCCAAAGCTGTGGAATTATTAGGTAAACAATCTGCTGAAAATACCAATACAATTAAAAAAAATAATTGATTTATTTACCCATTACCAAGAAATTTGGCTTTTAATTCTGCTAATTCTTGATCTATTTCACTTTGGACTTTTTTGCCACTATTCACTTGAGTTTTAAGTTTTTCTAATTCTTGTTCAATTGGATTTTGCGGTTGAGGTTTACTACTGGTAAATTGAGTTTTCAATTCTTGCAATTCTTTCTCAATTTGGGTGGAAGTTTTAAATATAACCGGAGGTTGAACTATAGGTGGAGTTGTTTGTGTCCGGGGTACAAATGATTGTTGAAAATTCAAATCTTTGAGAACTTCATTAACTGTTTGGTAGCGATAACTGGGGATAGTTTCTACCATTTTGTCAATGACCTGACTCAATTCTTTACTGACAGGAGTTTTCAGATATTGTCCCCAGACCCAAGTGGCATTATGGGTATCATAAACATCAAAAGGCGATCGCTTTGTTAACAAATTAATACAAGTTACTCCTAAACTGTAAATATCGCTGGCAAAAATTGCCTTTCCCCGCATTTGTTCCGGGGCGACATACTCAGGACTACCTATACTGGTTCCCGTGCTGTTTAAGGCTGTTTTCGTGGCGGATTTTGCAGCCCCAAAATCAACTATAACTAATTTGCGATCGCTATGGCGACGAATAATATTTTCTGGTTTAATATCTCTATGTATGACCTGCTTACTATGACAAAATTGTAATACTAGTAACAAATCATTCAGTAGTTGTCGAATCTGTACCTCGTTTAAAGGCCCATTTTGTTTTAATTCTTGGTATAAATTCAGTCCATCAATAAATTCCTGAACTAAATACTGTCTGTTATCTTGGTAACAATAGGCTAAAAGTTCAGGTATTTGGGAATGTTGCCCCAATTCATCCAACTGTACAGCTTCTTGCTCGAATAACTCTATAGCTTTTTGTACCGTATTTATACTCTGTGATTGAGGGAAAAATTGTTTAATTACACAAAACGGCTTTGAGGGTTTATCCCCATCAATAGCGACAAAAGTTCTACCAAAACCACCTTGTCCAATGGGTTTAACAGCACAGTAGCGTTCTTTCAGGAATAACTTCGTACCACAGGTTTGACAAAACTTAACATCATCATTGTTTTCTGGTTGGCAACAATGGGGATTAAGACAATAAATCATAAATAAATAAATTATACTTATTTTTATTGTGCCTTGTGTCGGACAAAACAGAGCTTATTAACTTTTATCGTAATAGCAGTTCCCATGCTCGTGAGGTACAAATTTTTTTAATTTTAGCGAACAGGGGGAGCAGGAATGAACTAGTGTGCACTGTATGAAACTGGGGAACGATATAAAAAACTTTATCATTAGGTACAAGTTCTTTTTGCAGTTGCTTTCACAAACCAATAGCTTCCGCTTCAAAAGGTGCTTTATCCTCTAAACCGCGAAAACCTGATGAATTAGGATCAGGACTTACGCAACTGGCATAAAGAGTGAAGGGTAAGTGCGCGGGCAAATAGATCATTGTAAACGCTTGTCCTGATCTGATTTTTAATCATACTCCCCATGAAGACAATATATTAGTTATATCTAATACCATTGGAGGCTAAACAAGCAGCACAATTGGTCTGGAAACTGTGAAGTCGCAAACTGGACATTAACCTGGCTTACAAATTAAGACTCCAATTCTCACGACAAACATAATTGTATGGTATGCAGCGCGAGAAACCTGGGAAAATTAACGACTAAAAACCTTATCTCATAAGGATTGTAGACAAAATAAGAAATAAATTCAAAAAAAGATGGAAAAAGTAGTTGACAAAGCAAAGTAAGTTCGATATATTAAATAAGTGCCGAACAGAGAAGCCAAAAGAGGCAACGCCGAACAGCACACCGAACCTTGAAAATATTATAGTTTGAAAGCCAGAATACGACAAGTACCCTGCGTCAGAAAAAGAAAATAACCTGACCGTGGTTGTAAAAACGGTTGAAAGAGCTTATAACAGACGAACCAAAATGGAGAGTTTGATCCTGGCTCAGGATGAACGCTGGCGGTATGCTTAACACATGCAAGTCGAACGGTCTTTTAGGAGACAGTGGCGGACGGGTGAGTAACGCGTAAGAA